>JBBSFV010000025.1:0-44768 GCA_038254775.1 Terriglobales bacterium
AAAAAAGGCACAGCCGAGGGCGGCTGTGCCACACGATTTTAGGTTTTTATGGACTTCAAACTAATCTCCAGTTATCAACCCGCAGGAGACCAGGGGCGCGCCATCCATGAGCTCACCAAGGGGCTGACTGCGGGCGAAAAACATCAGGTATTGCTGGGAGTGACCGGCTCCGGCAAAACCTACTCCATGGCAAAGATCATTGAGCAGACACAGAAGCCTACGCTGGTGATGGCGCACAATAAGGTCCTGGCGGCGCAACTTTATCACGAATTCAAGAGCTTCTTTCCGCACAACGCGGTCGAGTACTTCGTCTCATATTACGACTATTACCAGCCCGAGGCGTATATCCCCTCCGGCGACGTCTATATAGAAAAAGAAGCGACGATCAATGATGAGTTGGACAAGCTGCGGTTGTCGGCGACGAAGTCATTATTCGAGCGTCGCGACTGCATCATTGTCTCTTCGGTGAGTTGCATCTACGGCCTGGGTTCTCCGGAAGCGTATTACGGGATGTTGCTTTTCCTGGAAAAAGGACAGCGCATCAAGCGCGAAGACATTGTGCGCCGCCTGGTGGAGATCCTGTACGAGCGGAATGATGTGGACTTTCGCCGCGGTACCTTTCGCGTGCGGGGTGACGTGATCGAGGTCTTCCCCACCTATGACGATATGGCGTACCGCATCGAGCTGTTCGGCGATGAGATCGACTCGCTCTCACAGATCGATACGCTCTTCGGCACAGTGAAACAGAAGTACACCCGGTTGCCCATCTATCCCAAAAGTCACTACGTGATGCCGCAGGAGCGAAAGGACAAAGCCGTTCACACCATCCTGGAAGAGCTTGCCTGGTGGGAAGTAGAGATGGAGAAGCAGGGCCGCCTGGTGGAGTCGCAAAGAGTGCATCAGCGCACGCGCTTTGATCTGGAGATGATCAAGAGCATGGGCTATTGCCACGGTATTGAGAATTATTCGCGGCACTTCAGCGGTCGGCTCCCGGGCGAACCTCCGCCAACGCTGCTGGACTATGTGCCACGCGATTTTCTTTTATTCATCGACGAAAGCCACCAGACGGTCCCGCAGTTGCACGGCATGTGGCATGGCGATCGGTCGCGCAAAGCGAACCTGGTTGAATATGGATTCCGCTTGCCCTCTGCGATGGATAATCGCCCGCTGAGCTTTGAGGAATTTGAGCGGCGCGTGAATCAGGCGATCTACGTTTCCGCAACGCCGGGGCCGTATGAGCTGACCAAGGCCGCGGGTGTAGTGGTGGAACAGATCATTCGCCCCACCGGACTGGTGGACCCTCCAGTCGAGGTGCGCCCGGTCAAAGGGCAGATCGACGATCTGTTGCATGAGATCCGCAAACGGGCGGAGATCGGCGAGCGGGTCCTGGTGACCACGCTGACAAAGCGCATGGCGGAAGATCTGGCGGAATATTACAGCGAGGTTGGCGTGAAGTGCCGCTACATGCACTCGGAGATCGAGACACTGGAGCGCATCAAGATCATCCGCGGATTGCGCAAGGGAGAGTTCGATGTGCTGATCGGGATCAATCTACTGCGCGAGGGGCTTGACCTTCCAGAGGTATCTTTAGTGGCGATCCTGGACGCGGACAAGGAAGGATTTCTGCGCTCCGCGGGATCGCTCATTCAAACCGTGGGAAGATGCGCGCGCAATCTGAACGGCCGGGCGATCCTTTATGCTGACCGCATGACGGACTCGATGCGGAAAGCGCTGAATGAGACGGACCGGCGGCGCGCCATCCAGGAGGCCTACAACCTGGAGCACGGCATCACTCCGCAGAGCATACTGCGGCCCATCGACATGACACTTGCCGGAATCGTTGCCGCCGATTACACCGACCTGACCTCAGAAGCGGAAGGCGTGCCGGATTTCGACTCGCAGGAAGAGTTAGACGCATACATTGCGAACCTGGAGAGCGACATGCGCGAGGCGGCAAAACAATTCGAGTTTGAGAAAGCCGCCAAGCTGCGCGACCGAGTACGGGAGTTAAGGACCAAGGAAGTGTTTTTGGCTTAGTGACTGCTCGGAGACTTCCCGCCTCAACGGAAGGTTGACCGCTCGACGAGCCGCCACTTACAATCAAGGTGCGTCAGACGCCCGTTTGACGCGATTTTTTAGACCGGCATTGCCCCCTCGTTCAATGGTAGGACATCTGCCTCTGGAGCAGAGTATCGGGGTTCGAATCCCTGGGGGGCAACCAAGCTTTTTCCGCGCTCTCTATTCATGTAGAGGTCCCTCGCTGCGCTCGGGATTTCGCCTGCGGGCTCGGACGCCCGCAGACCGGCTCAAGTTCGAATCCCTGGGGGGCAACCATAAAAGCCAGTTTCTCGTTTCCGGTTCCTCGTTTCTCGTTTTCCGAGATCGAATGGTTGAGGGTGAGGCGAACGTACGGCAAAATACTCTGCAATTCTGTCAGCTACCTAACAAACGACATCTAACGGTGTAGACTGAGACTCTCGTGAGCGGTGCTGGCCCTGTTCCTCCCGCGATTGCAATCGATTCTTTGAAGTAAAGGAATAAGGCTGATGAAGGTTCACCTCATTAATCCGAGCGACGCTTCGTTTGGAACTGCGGTCATTACTCCGCGCTGGCTCTTTGTACTTGCCGGTGCTACCCCAGAGGACTTCGGCGATCCCGAGATTTGTGACGAGACCTTAGAACATCTGGACCCTAAGCGGATCTCCGCCGGCGATGTTGTAGGAATCGGCATCCATACCGGCAATGCATTACGAGGTTATGAGGTAGGAAAGATCGCGCGTGAACGCGGGGCAACCGTGGTCTTCGGTGGAGTCCAGCCAACGCTTTATCCCGACGAAGCCTTCGAACGTGGCGGCGCGCACGCGGTTGTCCGCGGAGATGGCGACGTGATCTGGGAACAGGTGCTGTGCGATATCAAAAAAGGCGAGCTGAAAAAGAGATATGAAGGCGGCCGCATCCCGGCGGAGCAGTTCAAGCGAGCGCGCTGGGACCTGCTTCCCGAGGGCGGTTATATGTGGGCTTCCGTGCAGACCGTGCGGGGCTGCCCCAAGCACTGCTCGTTCTGTTCGGTATGGAGGACTGACGGACAAAAGCCGCGGCAGCGCGCATCCGATCCGGTGATCGATGAGATTGTGCAATTGCGGCGGCTGGGCTTCCGGTTCATCGCACTTGCCGATGACAATTTTTATCCGGTATCGATGACCGATATCGAACTGGCGGAGAAGCAGAAGAACGTGGAGCGGATTGCGGAGCTGAAACGCATACGCGCGGAACGCTTCGAATTGATGTCCCGGCTGGCGGACCTGCCTAAGGACATGGTCTTCTTTACCCAGATCACCATGGAGTCTGCCGAGGACCCGCAGTTCCTCATGGCAATGAAAGCTGCAAACATTAAAGGCGCATTGGTGGGCGTGGAAGCGGTCACTCCGGAAGGGTTGAAGGCGGTTTATAAAGACTTCAACTGCTCGGGAGAAAAACTGGTTGAACGCCTGAAGCAATTCCGCAAACACGGCGTACACATCCTTGGTTCATTCATCTTTGGCTTGCCTACGGACCGCGCCGACACCTTTGACGCCACGCTCGACCTGGCACAACGCGCGGAGCTGACCTTCGCACAGTTTGTGATGCTCACGCCATTTCCCGGCACTGTTGACTTCGAGAGATGGGAGACCGCGCAGGGCATCGACGTGAAAAAAGTGGAAGGCGTGCCCATCACCCGTTATTGGCTGATCCCGCCGGACAAGCGCCCCAAGATGTTCATGCCGCATCCCACCATGAGTTCAGAGGAGATGCGCACCCGCACCCAGACGGTCTGGGACCGTTTCTACAGCTTTGGATCGATCTGGCCGCGGGCAAAATGTACAGGGACGCTGCGCGCAAGATTGTCATTCATCTTCATCTCCAAGCTTTATCGGCAGATGTATGCAAGCACCGGCATTGCCACGGATAGCGCACGGCGCAATCGCGCGAACCGCATGGCAAGGATGCTGGCAAAACCTTGCATCAAACTGTTTCGGGTGAAGCCGATGCCCGAATTGCAGGTACCTCCCAAGCGGGCGCCTGCCACCTTGCAGACGGAAACCATTTAGTAGTTTCATAGCCGCCCATGGAGAAGAGACGCAGTAAGCTGCGTCTCTTCTCTTTTGTAAGAATGATCAGCCGATCCATTGAAGGTCTTCGCCTGTGAAGGTTTCGCCTGGTCGGGTTATCCTTTTGGTCGATCAAAAAGCAGTTACTACTTCTGGTAGTAGTTGTGAGAGTCCTCTAAACTTGCTTTGCTCATGAAGTCATCATCAGAACTCGGGATTTTGGAAACGCGGGTCATGCAGTGTCTTTGGGAGATCAAGGAAGGCTCCGTGAAAGACGTTGTGGCATGCCTGGGCCTGGGGCGGGCTTACACCACTGTGATGACGACACTCGACCGGCTCTACAAGAAAGGACTGGTGCAGCGGCGTCGTTCCGGGCGGGTGTTCCTCTACAACGCTGCATTTGACCGGGTAGCACTGCAGGAGCAGAAAAGCCTCCATTACTTCCATTCGCTGTTGAATGACTGCAGCGATGCCAGCCCGATCCTTTCCTGCTTCGTGGATACGATCAGCAGTTATGACCAGACGACACTGGATGCGTTGCAGCAGTTGATAGCCCGCAAGCGCAAGGAGCTGCGAAAAAAATGATGCTGCCCCTATTCCTAAGCATATTCACAGGCTTTCTGGTGATGTGGGTCGTGACCTTTGCGCTGCCGCTCTTCTTCCGGATCCTGGAGCGACCGCTGCAAAGGATCTCATCCGCACTTGCGGCGGACCTGCTTTTTTTATTGGAGCTGCTGCCCTGCATCGCCGCAATGATGGCGGTGTGTTTCTTTGTGCTTCCGGGATTCGCCACTTGGGAGCCGCGCCACTCGGCGGAATCTATCCCTTGGTTCGTTGTGGCGATCGCCGGTTTCGCGCTCATCGTTTTTTCACGCAGCCTGATCTTAGCTTTGATCGACCTGCGGCGGACCCGTGAATCGGCTGTTCGAGGTGCTTTTATCGCCGTGTTGGGATCTATCCGCCCGCAGGTGCTGGTCTCTTCAGAGGCAGCGAACGTTTTGGATGGCGCTGAGCTTGAATGTGTCCTGGAACATGAAAGAGCGCACGTAACCCGGCAGGATAACTTGCGGCTGTTCATCTCCCGGGTGCTGGAACGGCTTGTGCCCTCGGCTGCAAAACTGGGCGCAATGCGTTCTGAGAGGTTGCGTTATACCGAGCTTGCGGCGGATGAATCGGCCGCGACCAGCGCGGATGCTGCCTTGCTACTCGCCTCAGCACTGCTTAAGGTCGCGCATATCTCTTCCAGCCAAAGCGGTCTCCTGGCTTCCGCCTTTGCGGCTACTCATTCCGAATCCTTGCTGACGGACCGGGTGCATCGGCTGGTCAACTTCCAACCCAAGACCCGGCTGCATTTTGAGTTGTTCTTTGATAGCGTGGCAATCGCATTGCCGGCAGCTTTCGCGCTTTCCCTGGCGCTGAATGCTCACCTGCAATACAGCTTCTATCGTCTGCTTGAAATCGTGGTCCAGGGCTAGGCATGATTCGGTAAAGTCGCCCTCTGTGAACTCTCTGAAAGTTTCAGCGGAGCCCAACCTTTACGGACGAGGCTACGCTATTCCCCCGCTTACCCTTATTGATGGTAAGGCTGCGTACAACCGGGCGCTTCCAGCGGAAATAACCATTCACGCACAGCCCGATGAAGAATAACTATATTGAGAGTGGCACAGCTTTATGCCGGTTCGGCACTGCTCTTTACCCGCACCATCACGATCTTGGAAAAACCTTCCTTGAAAGTGGGTGCTTTGAGCCGCTGCGACATGGTGCGCATCACCTCTTCAGCTACCTGGCGCTCGCGCTTGCTATTGCGCTCCAGGCAGACTTCAAGAGGAACGTCAAAGAAAACGGCGTGGACCTCATAACCAAAGCCTCGCGCCATCTTGATCCATTGCCGCCTTTCATGCGGTGAAAGATTCGTCGCATCCACATAATTCCACGGCATCTTGGCGATCAAGCGCGCCCGCAATAATGATCGCAGGGTGGAGAAGACCAGGCCTTGGTAGCGTTGCTCGGTGATGTTGTCGAACAAGATGGTGCGCAACAGATCGCTTGAAAGTGGAGTGACACCACGCCGCTTGTACCAGGTAGTCTTGCCGGATCCGGGAAGGCCGATGGTCAAAACCACCACGCCGCGCGGTTCACGCTTGAGTTGCTGCTTGCCGGTCGCCGCATCCGGGGATGCAGGTGGATCGCTGGGCGAATCGGGCTGTGTCTCAATCTCCACGCGACCTTTCGCCTGAGCGTCGGGTGGCGAGACGCGGGGCTTTTCGGCTGCGCGAGAGCGGCCACGACGCTGCGGCGCGCGCGTAGCGGGTGGCGCCGGTGCCTTCTCCTGTGCTTCCGGTTCGACCGACGCAGGAGCGCCTGCATCCAGATAACTGGGGATCAGGGGTGTGGGTTTCGTGAAATCGATCGGCTGACCGATCCTTCCAGTGGACTCAGCGGGATTTTCAGAAGAGGGTTTTTTACGGCGCTTCATGCGCTCGCGCATCCATTTGCGCATAGAGGACTTGTAACACATACCAGCAGCATCCGTCACGCGCGTGGCTGTGGATACTCTTGGTTCTTTTTACGAAAAAGCCGCGTCCTTCTTCACTCATACGGCGCTTTTCCGTATGTTAGGATTCAAGGTTTTACACCAGTTCCCGTGCAATCTCTGTACGGCTGGACCTATTTATAAGATTCGCATTCCTGCCGGAGGCAAAATGGCAATCAAAGTTGGCATTAATGGTTTTGGGCGCATCGGCCGCAATGTGCTGCGGACGGCTTTGGGCAATAACGAGCTTGAATTTGTTGCGGTCAATGACCTGACCGATCCGGCGACCCTCGCCCATCTCTTGAAATATGACTCCATCCTGGGCAATCTGCACCACAACATCACCGCCGGGGCGGATTACATTGACATTGACGGTAAGCGGATCGAGGTATTCGCGGAAAAAGATCCTGCCAAGCTCGATTGGTCGAGCGTGGGCGCCCAGGTGGTGGTGGAATCAACGGGAAGATTCACGGAAGCTGACAAGGCCAAGGGGCACCTGCACGGTACGGTGAAAAAAGTCATCATCTCAGCGCCCGCCAAGAATGAGGACATCACCCTGGTACTCGGCGTGAATGAAGATAAGTACGACGCGGCGAAGCACCACATCGTTTCCAATGCCTCCTGCACCACCAACTGCCTGGCACCTATCGCGAAGGTGGTCAATGACACTTTCAAGGTGCAGGCGGGCACCATGACCACCATCCATTCCTATACCAATGATCAGGTCCTTCTGGATTTTCCCCATAAGGATTTGCGCCGCGCGCGTGCAGCCGCGCTTTCCATGATCCCCACCTCGACCGGCGCGGCGAAGGCATTGAAGCTGGTGATCCCGGAGCTGGCGGGAAAGCTGGATGGTTTCGCAATGCGTGTGCCCACGCCGAACGTTTCCGTGGTGGACCTGACGGTATTTGTGGAGAAAAAAACTTCTGTTGAAGAAGTGAACCATGCTCTGAAGCAGGCCAGTGAATCAGGCCGGCTGAAAGGGTATCTCGGGTTTGAAGAGGCGGAACTGGTGTCGATCGACTTCCGCGGCGATTCGCGCTCGTCGATCGTAGATGCAAAGTCCACCATTGTGGTGGCGGGCAATTGCGTCAAGGTCGTCGCCTGGTATGACAATGAGTGGGGATACTCGTGCCGCGTCCGCGACCTTATCAAGTTCATGGGCGAAAAGGGCCTTTAACTGTTTGCACCGGGTTGCCGGTGAATCCCGTCGGCGCTCTCTTTCAAAACTCTATGAACAAGCTCTCCATCCGCGACCTTCCTGTGCAAGGCAAGCGTGTATTCATGCGCGTCGATTTCAATGTGCCGCTTGACGACGCCGGGCACGTGACCGATGACACTCGCATCCGTGAAACCCTTCCTACCATCGAGTGGGCCCTGCGGCATGGCGCAAAACTGATATTGGCTTCCCACCTGGGACGCCCCAAAGGTAAACCCGTCCCGGCGATGAGCTTGAAACCTGCCGCCGAGCGCCTGCGCATGTTGCTGGACCATACCTTCTCACGGGACTGCAATGTGGCATTTGCTACGGATTGCATTGGCGTGCAGGTGGAAGAGATGGTGGGAAAGCTGGAGTCGGGGCAAACGCTGCTGCTGGAAAATCTCCGCTTCCACGCGGAAGAAGAAAAGAATGATCCGGAATTCGCCAAGAAACTCGCTTCCCTGTGCGACTTCTATGTGAACGACGCATTCGGCAGCGCGCACCGCGCACATGCTTCCACGGAAGGCATCACCCACTTTGTGCAGAGTTCCGCCGCCGGGCTCCTGATGGAAAAAGAGCTGAAGTATCTGGGCAAGGCGCTGCAAGATCCGGCAAAGCCATTCATCGCCATCATTGGCGGTGCGAAGGTTTCAGACAAGATCGAAGTGGTCCGCAACCTGCTGGGTAAAGTGGACGCATTGCTCATCGGCGGGGCAATGGGGTACACATTTCTGAGATCGCAGGGTAAGGAGACCGGCAAGTCGCTGGTGGAAGCAGACAAAGTGGCGCTCGCCAAAGAACTGGTCGAAGAGGCAAGATCGAAACACGTTCGCCTCTTGTTGCCGGTGGATCACGTGATCGCCGCGAAGATCGATCATGACGCCGCCACCCGGGTGGTCGCCGGCGACGAACCGATCCCCGCGGGCCAGATGGGATTAGACATTGGACCCAAGACCATCGAACTGTTTTCCGCGGAAATCGCCAGAGCCAGGACGATCGTATGGAACGGGCCCATGGGTGTTTTTGAGACCGCCCCATTTGCCAAGGGGACGATGGGCGTGGCCCGGGCGATCGCGAAAAATACAGATGCGACTTCAATCGTTGGCGGGGGAGATTCTGTGGCTGCGGTGCAGGCAGCCGGCGTGAGTGACAAGATCACCCACATCTCCACCGGAGGTGGGGCTTCGCTTGAATTCCTTGAAGGAAAAAAATTGCCCGGCGTTGAGGCGCTCACGAATAAATAAATGGCCCGGAAGAAATTGATCGTTGCTAACTGGAAGATGTTCAAGACGACCACGCAGGCGCAGCATTTCATGGATGCGTTCCTGCCGCTGGTGAGTGGCCATTCCCGCGATGAGATCGCGATCTGCCCTTCTTACGTCTGCATCAGCGCCGTGCTCGGCCCGGCCAGGAGCGCGGGCATCGGAGTGGGCGCTCAGAACATGCACTGGGAAAAAGAAGGCGCGTTCACCGGCGAAGTCTCCGCGCGTATGCTCACCGATATCGGCTGCACCCATGTGATCATCGGGCACTCCGAGCGGCGGCAATATTTTGGCGAGACCGATGCAAGTGTCAATAAAAAGCTGGAAGCCGCCCTCGAAGCCGGACTTGTTCCGGTGGTCTGCGTGGGTGAAGAGATAGAAGAGCGCGAAGCCGGGCTCACCGACGAAGTGCTTCGGCGCCAGTGTACATACGCCTTCCGCGGCATCTCCGGACAAAAGGCCCGGCTGCTGACCGTGGCATATGAGCCGGTGTGGGCGATCGGGACCGGAAGGACCGCGACCCCGAAGATGGCGGATGACGCGCACGCAACCATCCGGGCTGAGGCGGCCAAGGCGTTCGGAGATGATCTGGCACAAGGCCTTCGCATTCTTTACGGCGGCAGCGTGAAGCCGGAGAATGCGAAAGATCTTATGTCGCAAGCGGAGATCGATGGCGCCCTGGTGGGCGGCGCCAGCCTGGACGCGAAGTCATTTGCGGCGATCGTGAAGTACTAAGCGCGTTGTCCTGCTCTGATATAATCGGCTGGTTCCCCTCTCCAAGAACGCCATAGCTAGTGCGGAAGTGGTGAAATTGGCAGACACACCATCTTGAGGGGGTGGCGCCGAGAGGCATAGGGGTTCAAGTCCCCTCTTCCGCACCAAATCTCCGTGTAAAGGTCTCATCCAGCGAAATGTTAGCTCTTTTATCGATAATTCATGTGGTTGTCTGCGTCTTCCTGATCATTGTGGTGCTGCTGCAAAGCGGCAAGAGCGCGGATATCGCCGGCACCTTCGGCGGAGTCGGCAGCCAGACCGCCTTCGGCCCGCGCGGCGCAGCCACCTTACTCTCCAAAGCGACCACAACCGCGGCCATCATGTTCATGATCACCGCGCTTTCGCTCTCCATCTTGTCATCACGGCGCAGTGCAGCGGTCGGGTCTGTCCTGGGTAAGGAGACGGCACCGAAGCAAGCCACGCCTGCCAATCCAACGCCGATCGCGCCGGCGACGAACCCCGCGAACAATGCTGCTACCCCCGCGACCAGCGGTGGCGCAAGCCAGAACGCGCAGGATGCGCCAAAACCCAAGAGGTAACTTTTCTCGTTCCATCAAAGCCTCCGCTTGCGGGGGCTTTTCTGTTTAAACTAAATCGATGATCCACGAAGTCACTCCGGTCGGGCCGTTGCAGTGCAACTGCTCGATCATCGGCGATGAGACCACGCGCGAAGCCTTCGTGATCGATCCCGGCGATGAGGTTGAAGGTCTCCTGCGCCGCATCCGCGAGTTAGGACTCACGGTCAAAGCGATCGTGATCACGCACGGTCACATTGACCATATTGGCGGAGCGGCAAAGCTGAAAGCCGCCACCGGCGCCCCCATCTATATGAACGCTGAGGACCAGCAGCAGATCCAGTTATTGGATATGCAGGCAGCATGGATCGGGGTGGAGTCGCCGGGAAAGGTGGAGATCGATCAGGCAACGCGGGATTCCGACCAGATCAAAGTTGGTTTTCTGGAAGCTACAGTGATGCACACGCCCGGACATACGGAAGGCAGCTCCTGCCTCTATTTCCCTGCCCAGCAGCGGCTCATTGCCGGAGACACGATCTTTGCCGGAAGCATTGGCAGGACGGACCTTCCCGGCGGCAACTTTGAGAAGCTGATGTCATCCCTGCACACCGAGCTCATGGCGCTGCCCGATGAAGTGGTGATTATTCCGGGGCATGGGCCACAAACCACGATCGGCGAAGAGCGCGCGACCAATCCATTCATTACAGATAAACGATATAAGCCGAGACTGCAGGAAAGTTAGCTCACACTCGTCAGGATACGGCGCACGCCTTCCCTGAATTCATTTTGCGGCGTGATCAGGCTCAAGATCAGATAGCCGTCGGCTTCAAAATCAAAGAAGTGTCCGGGATGCGCGATCACCCCGTGTTCCTCCAGCAGGCGCACGACAAAATCTTCGTCGGAGCCATGCGCCGGGATGCGCAGCACGGCGTACCATCCGCCTTCCAGCGTGAGTCGCACGCACTGGGGATTGTCCAGCAATTGCCGGTCGAGTTCGGCGAGGTTGATCTGAATGCGCTCCATCATCTGGCGCTGCAATGCATGGCGGGACTCAAGCATGGCGGAGAGCGCATGTTGCACCGGCGCGTTCATTGAAAGATAAGTATCGGCGATGACTTCCAGCCGGGCGATCGCCGCTTGTTTCACCTCCTCCCGGCCGGTCACCACGATCCAAGCAGCTTTCATCTGCGGAAGCCCCGCGATCTTGGAGAGACCACTCAGCGTGAATGTAAGCGCCCGGTCGTTCCCTGAAAAAGACTTCCGCGCCGGCCCGGGCGCGTAATCGAGGAATACTTCATCGCAGATCAGCGCAAGGTCATGGCGTTCGCAGATCCGGTTTAATTGCTCGAGCTCGTCGGGCTTCACAAAAGAGCCAGTGGGATTGTTGGGATGCACCAGTACGATCGCCCGGGTACGCGAGGTGATTGCCTGCTCCAGAGAGTGGAAGTCGATCTGCCAGCCATGGTCATAGATCAGGCTGAACGATCTGAGGTTCACATCCTGGATTCCCGCCAGCAGATCAAACAGCGGATAACTCGGCCGCGCGATCAGGACATCGTCGCCGGGATCGCATAGCAGCCGGAAACAATAGGTATAAGCCTCACTGGTGCTGGTAGTGAGTACGATCTGCGACGGGCTGATCCGCGAGCCATTCTCCAAGTAATATTCCGCCACCGCGTTACGGGCAGATTCCATGCCGAACGGAACCGGCTGATACTGCAGTCCTTGCGGCGAAGCAAGCGCGGAGAGGATCCTTGATCCGTCATAGTGAAAGCCGGATAGGGTGGGATTGGACGCGGAAAGGTCCAATAGCTCGGATCCAGAGTTGCGCAAGCGCTCCAGCGTTTGTGTAAAACGATTTGGTTGCAGGTTCCAGCCAGTGCGGGAGGCGAACATGAATGTCCATCATCCTAGACGATGAAGCTGGCAAAAGAACTATGCTCCAGCAGCTTCCTTGCTCAACCATCCCAGCGCCTCTGCGACCCGGTCTGCCAGCGTCAGTGGATCAAAGGGTTTAAAGATGACTCCCTGCGCACCTAACTGGGCCACCGCTTCAGCGTCTCCGATGCGGATCTTCGCGGTCAGGAACAATACGGGTGTTTCGCGAGTGTTTGGCTGGTTGCGCAGTTGCTTGAGCGTCTGGGGACCATCCATCCCCGGCATCATCACATCCAGCAGGATGGCGTCCAGGATTTCCGCAGCTGCGACCTCGATCGCCTCGGCTCCCGATGCCACGCTGAGGATCTCCCAGTTGGCGGCGGATTCAAGGCTCATCGCGGCGATCTCCCGGATGTCATCCTGGTCATCCACTATGAGTATGCGTTTCCGGCTGGTCATGAAGGCTGGTCTTTAGACTAGCGGCTTAAGCCCCGCGATAGAAGGAACTTTCGTCATGAAAGCTCAGCGCGGGCCCAGATAGGGACGATTGTGATTGACTCCAAAGCAGTTATTGATAAGATACTCGTCGCTCCTACTCACAATTTAACCCTGATGTATTTTTTGGAGGCAATTCCTTATGTTGCACAAAATGCGCCTTATCGTGGCGATCTTAGTCCTGGCAGTAGCGGCTTATGCTCAAAATATCAGCGGCTCGATCTCCGGCCAGGTGACAGACGCCTCTGGCGCGGTGGTCCCGAATGCCAAAGTGACCGCCACCCAAGTGGAAACGAACATCGCCCGCACCGCAACCTCGGACAACAGCGGCCATTACACCTTTCCTCTGCTGCCCATTGGACACTACCAGGTCAGCATTGAGGCCTCCGGGTTCAAGCGCGTTGATATCAAGAATGTCGAACTGAACGTCAATGACAAGCTGACAGAAAATACGGCGATGCAAGTAGGTAGCGGCGGTGATGTGGTCACGGTCACAGCCGATGCGCAACAGGTCCAACTGCAGAGCGCGACCGCATCCAACCTGATCACCGGAACCCAGATCCGTGAGCTCTCGCTGAATAACCGGAATTATGAGCAACTGGTGAACTTGATGCCCGGCGTAGCCTACGGCGGCGGCGACCAGTTATTTATCGGTACCACCAACCCCTCCGGACAGACCAATGTGGTCAGCTTCTCCATCAATGGCCAGCGCAACAGCGCCAACAACTGGACGGTGGATGGCGCCGACAACGTGGATCGCGGCTCGAACCTGACCTTATTGAATTACCCCAGCGTGGATGCGATCGCGGAATTTAAAGTCCTGCGCGGGCTCTACAGCCCGGAGTTTGGCCGCGCTGCCGCAGGCCAGATCAACGTGGTGACCAAATCCGGCAGCAATGGATTCCATGGTGGCGCCTATGAGTTCTTCCGTAATGACAAGCTCAACGCCAACAATTATTTCAATAAACCGAATGCCTTTAATCCCGCCGCAAACGTGAAGCGGCCTCCGCTTCGCTACAACAACTTCGGATACACCGTCGGCGGACCGATCTTCAAGGATAAGACTTTCTTTTTCTTCTCTCAGGAATTTCGCCGCATCATCACCTATGGCTCAGCAACGGCAACGGTAGCCACCGCGGCAATGAAGACCGGCACTTTTGCTCACCCGGTGTGTCTGGTGGTGCGCGCGGCAGGGGATAACACAAATGCCTGTGCCACTACCGGAACACAAATCTCGAACATCAATCCGGTCGCCGCGGCTTATATCCAGAACATCTTTTCGAAGATTGCTGAACCGGGCGCCAACAATCTGCTGAGCACGGCACGGCGCAATATTTTCAACCATCGCCAGGAACTGCTGCGTATCGACCACACTTTTAATTCAAAATTCTCCATCTTCGGCCGTTACATCAATGATGTGATCCCGACCGAAGAGCCCGGCGGTCTTTTTACCGGTGCGGTCTTGCCCGGTGTATCTACCACCAGGACCAACTCGCCGGGACGCAGCTGGCTCGCCCATGGCACCTATACCTATAGCCCCACTCTATTGATCGATGGCGGCTATGCTCACTCTTACGGGGCCATCACCAGTGATCCCATCGGCTTGATCAGCTCCAAGCTCTCGCCCATCAATGTCGCTCTTCCCTTCGCTTCGACCCTCGGGCGCGTACCCTCCATCGGCTTTACTGCTGGTTCAGGCATCGCCGGATTCGGGCCGTATCGCGATTTCAACCGTGACCACAACGCTTTCGCGAATGCCACCAAGGTCTCCGGCCGCCATACCTTCAAGTGGGGCGGTTCTTTCCATCACTATCAGAAGACGGAGAACAATGGCGGTCCGAACGCCGGCAGCTTCTCCTTCTCCAACCAAGGCAAGCCGGCGGGGGGAGCCACGGACTTCGAGCAGGCCTGGGCGAATTTCTTGCTGGGCAATGCCGTCTCCTTCTCCCAGGCATCTCTTGATCTCACTCCTGATATTCGCACCCAGCAATGGGAGGCATACGCGCAGGACGAATGGAAGATCAGCCGCAACGTGAATCTGACTTATGGCCTCCGCTACTCCTTCTTTGGCGCGCCCTTTGATGAAAAGAAGGAGCTGACCAATTTCGACTCCAGCAAATATGACCCCGCCAAAGCTCCCACCCTGACCGCGGGCGGCCTGATAGTTGCGGGAACGGGCGATCCGCTGAACGGGATCATCATCAATGGACAGAATTCTCCATACGGCAAGAACGTGAGTTCACAGAATTACAGCAACATCGCTCCGCGCCTGGGCTTGGTCTGGGACCCGTTCGGCGACGGTAAAACCTCTGTGCGCACGGGTTACGGCTTGTTCTATGACGCCTCCCTCTTCGGCATCTACGAACAGAACATCTTCTCCAATCCGCCCTTCGTGAATAACATCAGCATCAGCAATACGCGTTTTGAAAACGCCACGGCTGCGGCTCCGAATGTGAGCCTGGTGCCCAAGACTCTTCGCGGCACGCCTGTGAAAAGCCGGACTCCCAATACCCAGCAGTGGAGCTTGGACGTGCAACGGCAGATTTGGGGAGGAACCATCTTTGACGTTGGATTCTACGGCTCCAAGAGCACGCACCTGATCGGTATCATCGACATCAATCAGCCGCAAGTGGGCGCGTATGTCACGGCGGGACTGGCTGCGGCGGGTGCTCTTTCCGGTTCGCCGGCTTCACTGAATACCATCCGTCCGTACAAGGGCTATGGGCCCATCAACACCATCCAGCCGCTTTTCAACGCCAACTACAACTCGCTTCAAGTAAGCGCGCAAAAACGCTTTGCGGGCAGATCCAGCATCGGCATCAATTACACCTGGTCAAAGGCATTGACCGATGCCCAGTCTGACCGCAGCTCCGCTGCGCAGAACACCTACAACATTGCTGGAGAATACGGGCGCACCGCGCTCGACCGTACGCATATCTTCAACACCAATTTTGTATACGAGCTTCCCTGGCTTCGTGACGGGAAAGGCTTAGCCGGTCATGTGCTCGGCGGTTGGGAGGTTTCTGGGATATTGGCTGCGAATTCCGGGCTGCCACTTACGATCTTCGCCGGCGGTTCCGCTGATCCTGCCGGCCAGGGTTGCAGAGGCCCAAGCGCATGCAGCGTACGCCCTGACCTGGTCGCTGATCCCAACGGACCCAAGACGATCCTGCAATGGTTCAACACTGCCGCCTTCACCAACGTGCCTGCCGGTCAGGCAAGGCCTGGCAATGAGCGTCGTGGCGTGGTCAATGGGCCTGGATTCTGGCGCACCGATCTGTCCTTGTTCAAGAACTTCAATTTCACCGAGCGGGTCGGTCTGCAATTCCGCGCGGAGACATTCAATGCCTTGAACCACACCAACTTGGACGCCGTGGGAACCACCACGGGGGTTGCTTCCACCTTTGGCAAGGTGGTCAGCGCGCGCGATCCCCGCAACATCCAATTCGGACTGAAACTTAACTTCTAGTTTCACCTGAAGCCCATCCACCACCGGAGTTGCAACAACGCAACTCCGGTTTTTTGCGCCTTCATGACAAAAAGAAAGCCCCCACTCCGGAGGGCTTTCCTATTTACGAGCTATGCCGATTCAGATCTACTTCTTATCGTCGGCATCATGGTCGCCATCTTTATGCGGGTTGTGCTTACCCTTCTTCCAACCCTTGTGCTTGCCTTTGTCCTGGTGATCTTTATCTCCATCATGGTCGCCATCGTGATCCCGGTCTGTGTTGTCGGCATCATGGTCGCCGTCGTGTCTCTTGTCTCGATCAGCATCACGATCTTGGCGAACTCCGCCGACTCCGGTTCCTGAGGCCTTGGTGGCAAATGTCATAAGTCCGCTTTTCGCCTCGGATCCCGTTCCCCGGGCTTGCCCCGAATCCACCATGAACGAATACGTGGAGCCAGGCCGAAGTCCGCGGATGGTCACCCGGTGCGTGCCGGCGGTATAGGGCGAACGCGCGGCCTTATCCAGGTTCGAGCCATTGGTCCCATAGCGGACCACTGAGCTGGAGGGCGCGCTGGTGGACCAGGCGATCACGGCAGAAGAAGCATTAGTGAATTCCACGCGTGGACCGTCAGTGATGGTCACCGGCTTGCCCGCGGCGAAGGCGTTCAGTGAAAGAGCGCACAACAAGGTCAATAGAGAAGTTAGCTTGAATCTCATACAAAATCCTCCGTCTAAATTCCGAAGCGGTAAGTAGTTGGATGCAATCTTCCGATAAGGATGTGGCGCGGCAAAGAGACGATTTGCTTTTTAAAGCCACGGATTCCCACTGCTTTGTCACCATTTTGTCTTAAAAGGACTAATAACAATTAGGCGGCGCACTTAAGGTATTTCGCGCATACAGGCAGAGTAGATGCTTTCGTACTCTTAAAAAGTCAGACGATGCTTCGAACCACCCAGTGGGCGCGTTGACGAAAGTCCAACAAAAATAGACGAGGGAGTATCGCCAGTTTTGAATAATCAGTTTTTCAAGCTCGCCAGCAGCGTCCTATTCTTGGTTTCAGCGTCATTCGCCGGAATCAGCGTCAGCTCACCTGTCAGCGGTACCAGCGTGGGTTCCCCGGTGCACGTGGTCGCTACCGTGGTTTCCACCAACCCTATCGCCTCAATGAAGGTCTATGTAGACAACAACCTCGCTTACTCCACCAAGTCAGCCAAGATCGACACCTATGTGAGCATGGCATCCGGCACACACAGTGTCGTCATCCAGTCATGGGACTCCGCCGGAGCTGTCCAGAAAAGCGCGCTCACCATCAGTGTGAGTGGCACCACCACCACGACCACCAGCACCACCACGACCACCACCACTACCGCCCCTAAATACTCTGATATCGAACAGATGACCGGTTGGCAGAGCTGCGATTCATGCGCGGGCCCCGGCGGGACCGGTCCGACCATCCCTTACTCTATGACACAATTGATCAGCACTCCTTCCATGGACGGCAAGTCAGCGCAGTTCTATGTTGGAGGAGACACCGCCTACTCCCAGGCATTGTGGTGGAAGCAGCTTGGCAGCAATAGCGCCGTCAAGAATTTTGTCTATGACCTGTACTTTTATGTGAAAGATCCGAACGTTCCGCAGGCACTGGAATTCGACGTGAACCAGTCCACCGGCGGCTACAAGTACATCTTCGGCACGGAATGCAGCTTGAAACAGACCGGCAGCCCGTGGCGCATCTGGGATCCCAAAGCCGCTACCTGGGTGAACTCGGGCGTAACCTGCGCCAAGCCCCTGGCATACAGTTGGAACCACCTTACCTGGGAGATGCAGCGCGTGGGCACCCAGGTCCGCTATATCTCGGTCACGCTCAATGGCCAGAAGAGCTACCTGAACAAGTACTACTATGCCAAAGCAAGCAGTGCGAACGAAGTGAACGTCGCATTCCAAATGGACAAGAACAAATACTCCACGGACTACTCAGTCTGGCTGGATAAAGTGAGCCTGAATTACTGGTAAATAATCACGCTCCCTGCGCAAAAAAAAAGGCACAGCGGTCTCTCCCTGCTGTGCCTTTTGCATTTTCTCCCACTTTCGCGAAAACATCCGCCACTCGATATAATCCCACCTGTGTATCCCAAGGCCCCACTGAAACTTCAGGTGCTGGATCGAACGGCGCCCGGGTGGCGAAATTGGCAGACGCACGGGACTTAAAATACTGCCGTGGTGTTTTATACCGCTTTGCTGCCGTTTTTATTTCCCAGTAAAAATGGGGGTTACCGTGCGGTGGCTGCTAACCCTACCAAGCTATCGAATAGGGCACTCCCTACATTTTCCACTAGAGTTGGCGGTAGGTCGCGAAGGCTGGGGAGGAGTTATGAGACAAGTACGCCCGCGATCTGCGGTGGGCGACCGGACCAGGTGCTGAGCCACCCCAAGCAGCTAGAGGCAGGAGCAGAGGCGGTTTAGCTTGTTATTGTGCCTGATCTCAGGTAGGCGATGTGCGCGAAACCAGATAACCTTGCCATAGGGCTACCCCGCCGCTTTCTGCTTCTTCTTCGCCAAATACCGATGCGCCTCGGCTTTCACAGCATCCAAAAAATGTGCTTCTTCGGCAGTATCGCTCAGGTGCTGGTTCCTCTCCATCAGCTCCGTCTTTCCATCGCGGCTGATCTCCAGGAGCGGCACGTCACAGGAGGCGCGCGCAATCTCCCACGCTTGACGTTTTTCTGGTGGCGGCAGTGAATATCCGATCAGGATCGCGCCAAACTCATGTTTTCTGAATGCTTCTTGCAACTCCACAACATTAATGGCAGAGACAACATCCATTCCGGCACTCTCGAGTGCGGCTTTCCGAACGTCCCCTAAGTGCTCGTCGTGCGAGATCACTAGCACAGTGAATTCCCTGTTTCCACCCATAGTCCCAATCTTAGCAATAATTCAGCAGCCGCGTTCGCCGTAGCGTTACCGGATTCCGTCACCTTACCACCGTAGCGATCTCTGCTTTTACTCGCTAGATGGAACCGAAACATGGGCCGGGGTTACAACACCCCCCGCCCCCGCACGCGTGAAGAGGTAGGCACCCTTCCGCCGTAGCACAGTCGGTCTCATTGAAATTTTGAAAAATCTAAGCCGTTTTCAAACGTGAGCCGTTGGGACGCTGTTGGGACGGGCGTTGATTCTCCCTTGTTCCTAACGGCGCTATTCCGAGCTTCTCGGCAGGGGCGGGGAGGGCAAAACACTGAGGAATCCTAAGGTTCGCGGCCGTGGGGCAGCAACGCAAGCACCTTCAGATGTGCCCGGAGACAGCGCCGTTTGCTGGCATGAGACATGCGATGGGCGAGCCGCGTTCCTTATTATTTACGCCATCACTCTCGGTGTGCCACTGCGCATGGGTGACGCCTCACCCGAAGCTGCCAGCAACGTGAGTGCCATCGGTTTGTGATGGCGCGAGCGGTGCCGCAGCGAGGGCGCGCCATGACGCGAGTTACAAAAGACCCGTCACCAATTAGACAACAACGTAAGGCATTTTTTCGAGACGGGCGGGGCTTTCGCTGAAGTACTCTTTGCCTGCGGTGGCTAATGAGTATTCGTAAAGGCTTTAAACCCGGCGCTGAGGTCCAGACCACGGGCTTGTACTGGGTTCACCATTACCAGCATCGAACCTCACATCTGGTGAGAGTGGGAACCCTTTACTTCCCGGCCTGCGCGTCGTGCGGCGAAAATGTCCGATTTGAACAAGCCCCATATTCCACCCACGCTCGGCAAGGCTGGTTACGCGACGATGAAAACTTCAGCGATACCGCTAAAGACATTCCATACGGGAAACATTTAGCCGGTTAGCCACGGCGTTCAGGTGAGCGTTTTCTCGTAAGCTCCCAGGCAAGCTCATTCCTGTGGCGCCGCAACGATGCTTTAACAGCGCGAAGCTCGGCGTCATTGCATTGGCCCGCGCCTTCGTTGGCACAGATCTGCCCAATGCGAGTTTCAAGCTCCTCAGTCTTGCGTTGCAGCACGTCAGATTTTCGACGATTGAAAACTTGGAGACTGGCGTGAAAGCTGCGGTGAGCTTTGTCTACAACAACCAGGAGGGCCTCAGATGCGCTGCGTCCAATGGTCCGTTGGCATGAGCCGCAATACGATTGGAACATGCCAGCTTGCGAGGTGTGAGAAATGTCGACATTCATCATAAAGTGGCCTTCTCGTCTGGGGGTTGGGACGAGGTACATACGTGAGAGTAGATGAATGATGCCCCAACGTCGTTGCATTTGCAAGCCTGAGGATCAAAACTTCAGTCACCCAGCTAAACCACTTAGCATTATGCCCCGAACCCCTGGCGACCCTTGCGCGGTTCAATCTTGAAACAGGGATGCGCCTGGGCGAGGTGCTAGCGCTCAGGTGGGAGGATGTGAAGCTCAAGCCGGTAGGCGATGCGCGGCGGGGATACGTTCACGTTGCGAGCGGCAAATCGCAGAATGCGACTCGGAACATTCCACTTAGTGAGCCCGCCAGAGCGCTGCTCGAGTCGCTACAAGAGCACAGCAAGGGGGAGTACGTATTTACGAAAGACGATGGAATCACCCCGCTCTCACGGATCACGCTCGGACACCAGCACATCCGTGTAAGAAAGCTGCTCAAGCACCCTGCTGACTTCGTGATCCACTCCTTCCGGCACACGATGCTGACGCGCATGGGAGAGCGCGGCGTTGATGTATTCACTATTATGAAGCTCGCGGGGCACTCCTCCGTTTCCGTATCGCAGCGGTATGTGCATCCCACGCCGGAGACGCTAGAGATGGCCTTCGATAAACTGGAGCAGGGGAACTACCAGGGGGATAATCCGGCAGGTGTCCCTACAGTTTCCACTACAGCAAATCAGCATTGAAGTTTTGTATGCTGCTAAGCTATTGAAAGCACAGCCTGCCCGGGTGGCGAAATTGGCAGACGCACGGGACTTAAAATCCCGAGACCGGCAACGGTCGTGTGGGTTCAATTCCCACCCCGGGCACCACTTAAGAGATCCCTCGGCTTCGCTCAGGATTTCGGCAGCAGGCTCCCGCTTCACCTCACGCCTGCTCAGCGCCTCAACTTAAAATCCCGAGACCGGCAACGGTCGTGTGGGTTCAATTCCCACCCCGGGCACCACTTAAAAGATCCCTCAACTTTGCTCGGGATTTCGGCAGCAGGCTCCCGCTTCGCTCACGCCTGCTCAGCGCCTCAAATTAAATCCCGAGACCGGCAACGATCGTGTGGGTTCAATTCCCACCCCGGGCACCAAAAACAACTTCCCACCCGATTTGTTTAAGGACGAATCAACCCTACGCCATCGGTCTTCTCTCAGTCGTATCTCTTTCAGTACAGATATCCTGTAAGTCTATGAAAAATAATGAAGGCTGGCTTCCTTCTCTACCAAATTGTGGATAACACGAAGGGGTTAAGTATTAGATTTTGTATTGTTTTATGTTGCGTCTGGCGGCGAAACTTCATACAATCAACGGTTTTTAGGGTAGCAGGCGGCCCAATCTGGTTTGGGTTCGTGAATCTATAACCAAGCTGTTGAATCTAAACATTATCCGCATTTAAAGGTAGGAAACAAGATATGGCAAAGCGTCGTGGAAATCCCAATTGGGGCAAGCCGGAGCCGATTGGCCCGATAGTGCCCACGGTGACATCCTTCGAGCAGGCGGTAAAGGAGTTCAAGCTGACTCCTGACCAATACATCCGGTCCACCCGTCTGCGCGAATGGGCACGCCGCAATAAGAATTCAAAGTACATCCCAGAACCGCTCTTGGAAGCCTGGGGCTTTGATATCGAATCAACGCTGTAAAGCAGCAACTTTCCGGGAGGGCCGCCGCGTGGCGGCCTTTTCGCTTTGCAGCTCGGTCTTGTCCGCGCGAGCGCTGGAAGCATCTTAAAAAGAATGCATATGAGCAACCAGGAGATCGTGGCGATGATGGCGGGCGCAAGCTTTGCCGCCGGACTCAACGTCTATGCAACCGTCGGTACCCTGGGTTTGCTGGGAAGGTTCCATGTCCTGCAGCTTCCCCCACATCTCACTCTGCTGGAAAGCTGGTGGGTGATAGCTCTGGCGTTGGGAATGTTTGTGATCGAGTTTTTTGCCGACAAGATCCCGGCATTCGACCTGATCTGGAATGCGATGCACACCTTCATCCGCATCCCCATCGCCGCGCTGATGGCGTACGGCGCCACGGCACAGCTTTCCCCAAAGGCGCAGATATTGAGCGCGATCATGGCGAGTGGAATCGCATTTGCTTCCCACGGAGGCAAGATGGCGGTACGCGCGGCGATCACTCCCTCACCGGAGCCGGTCTCGAATATCGCATTAAGCATGGGAGAAGATGTTGCCGCCATCGGACTCACCTGGTTCGCCACCACGCACCCCTATGCGGCGGCATCCCTGACCGTATTGCTGGTGGTGATCACCTTCTTTGCCGTACGTTGGGTGATTCGGGCAATGAGGCGGCTATTCCGCGGCGCTTCACGTAGATTGCAAGAATTGCAGTCGCCGCAACAGGCTGCATAAGACGTCTTTACTGCTCTTCGGACTCTCCGGATTGACCGTGACAACCCTGCATGCGATATTGGTTCGTCACCGTAAGCCAGAATACCTGAGGAGTCAGCCTGCATGGTCCGCCTTTTGCCCAAAGACACCAAGTTCTTTGACATGTTTGAAGACATGGCAAGGAACCTCACCGAAGGTGCCTATCTCCTTCAGAATATCCTGAAGGATTTTCAAAATGTGGAGGCACGCGTGCAACAACTCCATGACCTGGAACACAAAGGCGATGAGATGACCCACAGCGTCCTGGTCAAGCTCAACCAGACATTCATCACCCCACTCGACCGCGAGGACATCCATCACCTGGCCTCCGCCATGGATGATGTGATTGACTATATGCATGCCGCCGGCGAGCGCCTGGTGATGTATAAGATCCAGAGCGCGCCCTCGGCCGTGGTGGAGCTTGCGGGCGTGATCATTCGGCAGTGTGAGCAGTTGGAAAAAGCGGTCTCTCACCTGGACCAGCATGAGCGTGTCCTGGAGGTCTGCGTGGAGATCAATCGCCTGGAGAATGAGGCTGACCGGATCGGCAGGCATGCTCTTGCTGATCTTTTTGAGCGCGAGAAGGATCCCATTACGCTCATTAAGATCAAAGAGCTGATCGAAGTGCTGGAGACAGCCACGGACAAGGCGGAAGATGCCGCCAACGTGCTGGAATCAGTGGTACTGAAGAGCGCGTAAGCAGTGATTCCCTTCTAGCGAAAGAGATCTCTCCCGTGGAAACTGCAACGCTCCTGGTTCTCATCACCATCGTGGCCGCATTGATCTTTGACTTCATCAATGGCTTCCATGATGCGGCCAACAGTATTGCTACCGTCGTCTCCACCCGCGTGCTTACGCCGAAGGTGGCAGTCATATGGGCGGCGGTATTCAACTTCCTAGCCGTCTTTATGGGCACCAAGGTGGCAAAGACTATCGGTAGCGGGATCCTTGACCTCAGCCAGGTCACGCAATTCGTGATCCTGAGCGGGTTGATGGGCGCCATCATTTGGAACCTGCTCACCTGGTGGTGGGGGCTGCCTACTTCATCTTCCCACGCGCTCATGGGCGGTTTAGCGGGGGCGGCCATCGCCCGCGCGGGTATGGGCGTGATCCTCTGGTCAGGTTGGACGAAGACCTTGATCTTCATCGTGGTGGCCCCGCTTATGGGTTTGGTGCTGGGCCTGGCATTAATGGTGGCGGTCTCCTGGATATTCAAGGACAAAGGGCCGCGGCAGGTAGATTCCTGGTTCCGCCGATTGCAACTGCTCTCAGCCGCCTCCTATTCATTGGGACACGGCGGCAATGACGCGCAAAAGACCATGGGCATTATGGCAGGGGCGCTCTATGCCGGTAAATTTATCACCAGCCAGGAACTCACCGGCGATTGGGGGCGCTTTCACTGGCCTATCATTGTGGGAGCGCTGGGTGCCATCTCGCTCGGAACCTATTTTGGCGGCTGGCGCATTGTGCATACCATGGGTTCGAAGATCACCAAGCTGAAGCCGGTGGGCGGCTTCTGCGCTGAGGCCGCCGGCGCCGTCACCCTATTTCTCGCCACCCATCTCGGCATCCCGGTCAGCACGACTCACACCATTACCGGAGCCATCATTGGGGTCGGTTCCACGCAGCGGCTCTCCGCGGTGCGCTGGGGCGTGGCACAGCGGATCGTCTGGGCTTGGGTGCTCACCATTCCCGCAGCAGGCAGCGTAGCGGCTGTGTGCTTCCTGATCGTACGGTTTTTCCATCCCGCCGCCTGACCTCAAAAGTCCGCTTTAAGTGCGATTTGACAGTGCGCCAAACCACGGCGTAGCTTTCCAAGTTACCCGTCCCGGTTGAACGATAATGGAGTTACGATGAAATCAAAGCACTTACTCCCGGCAGTCCTGGTGTGTCTACTTCTGACCCTCTGCTCCGCGGCTCTCGCGCAGGACCTGGCTTCCTTTGAAAAACGGATCACTACCAAGACGCTGCCGAACGGTCTCACGCTGCTCGTTCTGGAGCGTCCCGAAGCTCCGGTCTTCTCCTTTTTCACCCACGTGGACGCGGGCTCCTCCCAGGATCCGATGGGGCAGTCCGGACTGGCGCATATGTTCGAGCACATGGCCTTCAAGGGAACGGACAAGATCGGGACCACTGACTTTGCCGTTGAGAGGGTGCTGCTGCAGAAACTTGAGACCGCTTATCGCGATTACGAGTTAGAGTTCCGCAAGACCACCGGGCAAGATAAGAAAAAACTTGCCGAGTTGGATAAAGCGTGGAAATCGATCGCGGAGCAAGCCCAGAAATTTGTGAAGGTGAACGAGTTCGGCACCATCGTGGAACGCAATGGTGGCGTAGGCATGAACGCCTTCACCAGCATGGACGAGACCGGCTATTACTATTCCATGCCTTCCAATCGATTGGAGATGTGGGCGTACCTGGAATCAGAGCGCTTCGTGCATCCTGTTTTCCGCGAGTTCTACAAAGAACGGGACGTGGTGGTGGAAGAGCGGCGCATGCGGGTGGACAGCAGCCCCATCGGCAGATTGGTGGAACAGGTCGCCGCTGCGGCATTCACGGCGCATCCGTACCAGCGTTCCGGGGTGGGATGGCCCAGTGACATCATGAATGTGACCGCCACTGAGGCCGCAGATTTCTATAAGCACTATTACACGCCGGCAAACATGGTGGTTGCGGTCGGCGGCGATGTGAAGGCTTCAGAAGCTATGCCGTTATTGGAACGCTATTTTGGCCGCCTCCCCAAGGGAGACAAACCGATCGATCTTGCCACTGAAGAGCCGCAACAGAAGAGTGAACGGACCGTGGTCCTTCGCGAACAGGGCCAGCCCTGGTATATCGAGGCATATCACCGGCCCAGTTTTGCTGATCCCGACGATGCCACCTATGACGCCATCTCTGACCTGATGGCCAACGGCCGCACCAGCCGGCTCTATCGCTCACTGGTGCGCGACAAAAAGATCGCGCTCTTCGCCGGCGGAGAGAGCGGATTCCCAGGAACCAAGTATCCCCAGTTGTATCTTTTTTATTCGGTGCCGTCGCAAGGCAAGACACCGCAGGACCTGGCGGCCGCCATCCACGAAGAGATCGAGCGCTTAAAAACAACTGACGTTTCGGATGAAGAGTTGAAGATGCTTAAAACCCGCGCTAAGGCGGGATTGATCCGTAGCCTTGCAGACAATGAAGGCCTGGCGCTGCAACTGGGCACCACGCAAGCGCGGTACGGCGATTGGCGAGAGCTCTTCCGCAACGTGGATCGCATTGAAAAAGTCACCAAGGCGGACATCCGCAGGGTGGCGAATAAAACTTTTGTGGATTCGAATAGGACCGTGGGAATGATTGAGACCATCAAGCCGGCTGCTCCACCGAAGGCTTCAGCCTCCAAGGGAGGCAAGTAATGCGAAAGCTATCGATATTGCTCGTGACTTCACTTTTAGTGATCAACACTTTCGCGCAAAAGCAACCTGCTGCTAGAACCAGTACTCCGGCGAAGGCGGGTGCAGTCGCCGGCAGCCTGAGCCAGATAAAGATTCCACAACTTCACGCTTTTCATCCCCAGCAGCCCAAACGCATCCAGCTCGACAATGGCTTGGTGATCTTTCTACAAGAGGACCACGAGCTTCCGTTGATTGATGGCTCAGCGCGTATTCGAGGCGGCGGTCGTGATGTCCCGGCGGAAAAAGCCGGCATGATGAGCGTGTACGGTTCAAGCTGGCGCACGGGCGGCACCAAGTCCAGGACCGGCGACCATCTCGATGACTTCCTGGAAGCGCGAGCGGCGAAGGTGGAGACCGGCGGCTCAGGTGACTCCACTAACATCTCTTTTTCCGCGCTCAAAGGCGACATTGACGATGTCTTCAATGTTTTTGTCGAGCTGCTGCGTGGACCTGAATTCCGCCAGGACAAAGTCGATCTGGCAAAGCGGAACCTCAGCACCAGCATCTCCCGTCGGAATGATGAGATCAATGAGATCGCCAGCCGCGAAGCCCGCAAGATCGGCTATGGTTCTGACAATCCTTACGCCCGTGTGCCGGAGTACTGGACCGTAGCCGCCACCACGCGCGAAGATCTGTTGGCATGGCACAAGACCCACGTGCACCCCAACAACATCATTATCGGGATCGTGGGTGACTTCGATTCCGTCCAGATGGAAAAAAAGCTGCGCTCCGCTTTCGGCTCTTGGCCGAAGGGCCCGGCGTTCACTCCGACGAAGATCGATTTCAAGGCGCCTCCAGCAGGGGTTTATTTCGCCCCGAAGGAGGATGTAAACCAAAGCGCCATCCAGTTGATCACGCTGGGGACCACCCGCAACAATCCTGACTATTTCGCCATCAGCGTCATGAATGAGCTGTTCGGCGGCGGCTTCTCCTCCCGGCTGTTCTCCAACATCCGCTCACGCAAGGGGCTTGCGTACTCCGTTGGCGGGGGCATCGGTACAGACTTCGATCATCCCGGGCTCTTCCGTCTTGCCATGAGCACCAAGAGCCAGAGTACGGCGGAGGCGATCACCGCGTTGCAGACTGAGATCAGCGATCTGATCAAAGATCCCGGAAGCGCCGAGGAGGTGCAGCGCGCGAAAGACAACATCCTGAGCGGCTTCGTCTTTGAATTCGATTCGAAGGAGAAGATCCTGCAGGAGCGCATTGCGTACGAGTTTTACGGATACCCTCCAGACTTCATCGAACAATATCGCGCAGGCGTAGAGAAGATCACGCCCGCGGATATAGCCCGCGTGGTGCAGAAATATGTGGCGGGAAAGCAGTTTGCGACCTTGGTCGTCGGCAATGACAAAGAGTTTGACAAGCCACTCTCTGCATTTGGACCAGTGCATCCCATTGACATCACGATCAAAGACTCCCCTGGCTCTTCATCTCCCGCCCAAGATGCCAAAGCAGGCGCCCCCGCTGCTTCCGCAGCACTTCCGACTGCTTCGAATCCTGAGGGAAAAGCGCTCATCGCGAAGATCGTCGCCGCAATGGGTGGAGCGGAGAAGCTGCAAACCGTGAAGGCGGTCGCCAGCAAAGCAGACCAGACCCGCAAGGGCCCGCAGGGGGATATGCAGGCTGACCTCCAGACGCTCTCTGTGTATCCGGACAAGACCGCCGTTACCATGGGCACTCCATTCGGTGAAGTGAAGATCGTGATCTCACCGGAAGCATCTTTTATGAGCTTTCCCGGCCGCCCCGCGAGTGATATGCCCGGCGGCGCGAAAGAAGAGGCTCTGAAGGACATGAAGCGTGAGCCGCTCTGGGTTGCACAGCATGCAGGTGATCCCAAATACATATTTACTGCGAATGGCACGGCGAAGGTCGATGACACGAATGCCGCCGTGCTGGACATCAACGCGGACGGCGCTGCCTCGCGCTGGTACGTGGATCCCGCGAAGGGCGAACTGCTGCGCGCGGAATTTAAGAGCGGCGGCATGCAAGGCCCGGTCGAAAGACAGGTCGACTACAGCGATTATCGAGACGTGAACGGGATCCGCTTCGCGTTCAAACGGATAACCCGCGATAACGGCGAAGTCGCAGCCCAGACCACGGTCAAAGAGATCACCATCAATCCGCCGGTGGACGCGGCGGTATTCAAGAAACCGGCACAGTAAGAGGATTAAGGCGTAATCGGTAGGGTTTTAGGTGTTCTTGTGCGTATCGCGCGCAGAGGATCGGCCGCATACTTTGCTCACCTTAACCCAAGCCAAAAGAACCTCGCCAAATCGGACGTATCAAAATCCTGGGGGAAACGATACGGAAGAGGAAGCGAGATCAGATGGTGCAAAAATCCCTGGTGCTAAACGGCATTAGGGATTTCTGTTTGCGCCCGGATATTCTGTAGACTGTATTAGATGGCAGTCACCCAGGAAGAGATCGTTGAGTCCCTCAAGGCAGTTTTTGATCCTGAGATCCCGGTCAACATCGTGGATCTGGGATTGGTATACGAAGTACGGCTCAAGCCCGCAATGCTTCTTGCGAGCGAACTTGCGCCGCCGCCACCGCAACCACTGAGCGACGTTGAGATCGATATGACGCTGACCTCTCCCGGCTGCCCTTCCCACGTCACCATCGGAGCAGACGTAAAACGCACGGTGGAAGCGCTTCCCGGCATCCAGTTCGCGACTGTGAACTTCATCTGGACTCCGCAATGGACGCCCGAGCGTTTGAGCCCTGCCGCCCGCGAACAGCTCGGCATTGAGGCATAAAAAGAAAAGGCCAGATCACTCCGGCCTTCGTCTGCTAGCGATCTATTTATTACGCGTTATATGCCGGACGGTCGCCTGCCGCTCCCCGCATCTGCTGGAACTTTCCACCCTGCTCGCTTAGTTTGTCCACGAACTGCCCCACACCATGCAGGAGCCGCGTTCCCTGGTCCAGATACTGCGGGGCATTGTTCCAAAGCTCTTCAAACTTTTCCGGGTGCTCAGCAGCCAAAGTCGCCATACCGATTCCCGCGAGTGCCATTGCCGCCGGACGGCGTCCGGTGATGAGCAAGAATGCAGCGGCGCTGAACGAGCCGATCATCACCATCTTCATCCAGTTCTGGTTCTTAAGATTGTCAATATTCATGTTGTCCATTCTGATCTCCGCAGAATGGCTGCTTCACTGCTTCCGCCATTCCAGATTCATTAGAAATAGGCTGGAGGCGTGCTGTTGCCTCAAATCGGGCAGCTCACTCTTTCATTTTAGGGCGCTTGCAGGCGGTCACGATGGCGGCAGGGTCGATCGCCTCGCTGTCTGTCTTCATCTCTTCTACCCTGCCTTTTTTATCGATCAGATAGGTGACCCGCCGGGCTGCCTTGTACTTGGGATTGTAAATACCATAATCCTTAGTGACATCGCCGCCCCAGTCGCTCAGGATGGGAAAGCTCACGCCGATCTTCTCCGCGAACGCGGCGTTTGAAAAGGTGCTATCCATGCTTACACCCAGGACCTGGGTATCTGCGGCTTCCAGCTCTTTGATCTTCTGCTGGTAAGCCTGCATCTCCTTGGTTCAACCACCGGTAAAGGCAAAGACGAAGAATGCCACCACCACATTCTTCTTGCCGCGGAAGTCCGCCAGGTGGACTTCTTTCCGGTTCTGGTCCAGCAGCTTGAAATCAGGCGCGGCATCCCCCACTTTGATCCGTGGTTCAGCCGGGACATCCTGTTTTTGTGCCGCTTTGGCATCCTGGGTCTTGGCCTGTTGCGCTGCCAGCGGCGAGAGTAACGAAGCCCCTAAGATCATCCAGCTAAGTGATTTATGCATAAGACCTCTGCGCAAAGGCTATGCCCAGCCCGGCACGCCGGTCAAGGCTGGCGGCGCAGATTCTTAGGCAGCGCGCCTGATTGCTTCCCCGCGCTAAACGTGCTACTTTTCAGGCACTTTCGGCTACTCAGGTATCCCATGCATATTGATGATCTGCTCCGCATCGCGATGGAGCGCAAGGCCTCTGATCTCCATTTGAAGGTCGGCAATTTCCCCCACTGCCGCGTAGACGGTGAACTGCTCCCCATCGCCGATCAGCCCCGCATCACCGCGGAGGACATGCTGAACATGGCGTTCAGTATGATGTCCAACCGGCAAAAGCAGAAATTTAAAGAGACCGCCGAGCTAGACATGGCGTACGGCGTCGCCGGGCTGGGACGCTTCCGCGTGAACGTCTTCCAGCAACGCGGCAACGTAGGACTTGTCCTTCGCGTGATCCCCACCAAGATCAAGGCGCTGGAAGAGCTCTTCATGCCCAAGATCATTGAGGAGATCTGTGAAGCCTCCCGCGGATTGGTTCTGGTGACTGGCGTGACCGGCTCCGGCAAATCAACCACTCTTGCCGCAATGCTCGACCGCATCAACTCGACGCGTCCTGAGCACATCATGACCATTGAGGATCCGATCGAGTTCCTGCATCGCGATAAAAAGGGCTTCGTCAACCAGCGCGAGGTTGAAGTAGACACCCCCTCCTTCGGCTCCGCACTGCGTGCCGCTCTGCGCCAGGACCCGGACGTTATCCTGGTGGGTGAGATGCGCGACCTGGAGACCATCAGCACAGCGCTGCACGCCGCCGAGACCGGACACTTGGTCTTCTCCACCTTGCACACGCTGGACGCAGTCGAGACCATCAACCGCATCATCTCCGTCTTCCCGCCGCCGGAGCAGAAGCAAGTCCGCTTGCAGCTCGCGACCACGATCAAAGCGGTCATCTCCCAACGACTGGTTAAAAAAGCTGACGGCGCAGGCCGCGTGCCCGCGGTCGAGATCCTGGTCTCAACCGCATACGTGCGGGAGTGCATTATCACCCCGGAGAAGACACGCCTGATCCATGAGACGATCGCCCAGGGCGGCACTCAATACGGAATGCAGAGCTTTGACCAGTCCATGTATGACCTCTATACCCAGGGACTGATCAGTTATGAAGTTGCTCTTGAGAACGCCACCAATCCGGACGATTTCAAGCTCAAGGTACAGGGCATCGGATCTACCTCCGACGCTGCGCGTGAGATGGGCGCCACCGGCAAGTTCGGCGTTTAGGCAGGAACTCACTTTAAGAAGGCATGGTCTCCCCGAAAGGCGGCCATGCCTTTTTACTTTGCCGCATCCATGATTTAATCCCGCTGTGCCCTTCCCTCGCAGTAAGAAAGTCCATGACGAAGCTTCGCTGTATGACTATGCCCTGGGCGCGCTGGGCAGGCGCATGCGCACGGTGGCGGAGATGAAGCGGTTGCTGCGCCAGAAGAACATCGCCGGTGACAAGGACGCGGTCATCGAAGCGGTAGTGGCTCGCCTAAAAGAGCAGCGCCTGCTCAATGACACGCAGTACGCTGCCAGTTTTTCCTCCAGCCGAAAGGAGAACAACAAGTTCGGCAAACAGCGCGTGATCATTGATCTCAAGACCAAGGGCGTGCATGGGGATGTGATCGAGACCGCAATACGCTCTACGTATGGCGAAGAGAATGAAGAGCAACTGGCGCGCGAGTACGCGGCGAAAAAGCGCTTGAAACAGCCGCCGCCGGCAAAACGTGGCGACTTGGACGGACAAAAACGCTTTCAGCGGGAGACGGCACGCATCTTTCGCACCCTGGTCCGCGCTGGGTTCCGCACCGGGACCATCCTGAGCTTGCTGAAGAAATGGGACGTACATGATGAGGTGCTGCTTGCTCTGGAGGATGAGTCCGAGCAAGCAGCTCCTTAACTTTACGGTCTCCCGGGATTCGCCGCTGAGGCCCCCGCCTGTGCCGCCTTCGGCAAAGCGTCCGGCTGTACCACAATGCCGTCAAACGCCGTGGTGGCGATCACTCTGCCATTTGTGGGTCGAACATTGCGCAGCAACCATCCTGACTCGGACTCGTGCCAGGTGCGTCCCGCATCCATTGATTCGAACATCTTGGTAGAGGTGTTCGAAGTGGTGATCAGGCGGTGTGACTCGGCGTCATATAGGACCGAAGCCAGATCATTCACCGGCAACCGCCGTAGATGCTCCCACGTGGCGCCGCCGTCCGAGCTTCTATAGGCGCCTTCGCGGGCTGCCAGGAAGATGTTGGACGAATCATCGGTGGTGACATCAGTGATCGCGGTGATCTCTTTCGGCAAGACTATGCTGGTCCACTGATTACCGCTATCCATGGAGATGAGCAGCGCCTTGCGGGAAGCCGCCAGAACCATTGCTTGTGCGGCGTGCACCGCCACAAAATCGCTTTCGCCGGTTTGTGGCCCACCGTGCCAGGAACGGCCTTCATCATTGCTCATGTAGATGCCGGCCGTGGTCGCGGCATACCATTTCGCGGGCGTCAGGTCGATCTGGTTCACTCGCGCGTTCAGCACGCTCTTGATGATCTTGCGGGTGACGATCGGCTTGGCTTTCTTTTTCTTGGCGACCCGGGTCGTCTCCACCACGTTCAGCACATCATTGATCGGGGTCCACTTCGCGCCTTTATATTCCAGAATGCCCCTGTTGGTTCCTGCCAGCAGCTCGCCTTTGCTGGTTTGGCGAAGGGTAAAGATGTCCAGGCCGCCGATCCCCTGGCTCATCTGCTGCCAGGAGCTGCCACCATCATGCGTGGCGAAGACCCCTCCGAATTCTTTGTCATTGATGATGCCGGCATAGATCGATTGGCTATCATTTTTATCCACCAGCAGCGTCGCCACTTGCCGATGCGCAAAGCCGCGGTTCGAAGCAACAAAACTGAGCGCCGAATTATTGCTGGCCAGAACGCCGCTACGGTCGGTGGCGAGCAGGACATGATTGGGACTGCCGCTGTCGATCAGCACGTCATTCACAATGATGTTCGCGCCCGTCATTCTGAGCCAGGTATGCCCGGAGTCGGTGGTCTTCCACAGTCCTTCGGTAGTTCCGGCATAAACAACGTTGGTATGCGCGGGGTCCTGCATCAGCACGCGAGTCCTGCGCGCGGTCGCGGGAATGCCCTGTATCTTGCGAAACTGATCTGCGCCGTTCTCGCTCTTGTAGATGCCGGAGCAAGCGCTCACATAGACCACTGAGGGGTTCACCGGATCAACAATGATCGAGAACACATCTGAGTCATCGATCATGCCATTCTTGATGTTCTTCCAGGTCGCGCCGCCATCGCTGGTCTTCCACGGCAGGTGCCAGGTGCCGGCGTAAACGATGTCAGGATTCTTGGGGTCGATCGCGATCGATTCGATGTTGCGGATCTCAGCATTGTTCTCCGGAGAGATGCGCGTCCAATGTTCGCCGCCATCGTTGCTGCGGAAAACGCCATCCAGCGCTCCCACCACCAGGGTTTTTTCGTTCGAGGGGGCCATCGCGAACGCGCGGATGGACTTCCCTTTCATCTCTTTCATCTGCGACCAACTCTTGCCGCCATCGTCACTGCGGAAGAGATCGCCCCCATTGTTCTCCACGCTCCAGGCGGCTACATAAACCACTTTAGGCTGATTGGGAGCAAAGATGATGGTGTCCAGGACGTAATCATTGCGCTCGCCAAGATGCACAAACCGCGACCATGACGCGCCGTTATCAAGCGATTCATAGATCTGCCCGGCGCTGGTTCCCAGCAACACCCGGCCCGGCGTTTGCGGATCGGCGGCCAGGCTGCGTACGTCGCCGCCATCCGGCCCAAGCGGCTTCCACCGCTCCTGAGCGTTGAGCACTGTTGCGAGGATCACAAAAACGAAGACTGCGAGTTTTCTCATCTTTTGAATGCACCTGGGCCAGAAGAAAGTTCGGATCCCGACGAAGCTGCCGCGCGGGAACTGCGTACTCACTACTATAAGATGCCCGCGCGCAACAAGAGAGTGCCTCAATAGATTCGCGTAATCAAGTTACTCGAGTACAAAAATTTCGGCCGACCGCAAAACGCGATCGGCCGAAGAGTACATGTACGCCTGTTTCTAGTGTTTACGACGGTGGTGTGCTGGAGCCTTCGCCTTAGACAAAGTACTCTCGTCCACTTCCGTGCCTTCGGTTGGAGCAGTGGCGCCCGCAGGCACGATCCAGATCGAAGCGGTCATACCTTCACCGCCAGAACGGATCGAGATGCGGCTCGCATCAATGCCCTTCTCAGTCACAAGATAGGCTTTGGTGTTGGCTGCGCGCTGTGCTGCCAGGTTCTTTCCCTTCTCACTCGCATCATTGCCGCCCAGGATCACGATCTTGGAATCGGCATCGCGCTGCAAGCGCAGCGCAACTTCATCAAGAACGGCCTTGGCGGCGTTATCGACGCGCGGGCTGTTCTTTTTAAAGTTGATGGAATTGAGCTGGCTGGCTGCTGCCGGCGGCGGTGGCGGAGGTGGCGGATTGTTCACCGTGCAAGTGCTGGTGGCAGTCGCCGTAAGATTGCGATCATCCGTCGCCGTGCTGGTGACAGTGATCGGACCCGGAGCTGCTCCCTGCGTTGTCAGGTTCACGCTCGAACCGGTCCCGCTCACAGTGCCGGCACTCGCGGAGTGCGTGACTGTTACGTTGCGGCCTTGCGGGCTGCTGGCATTGCAAGTGATGGCGCAAGATCCACCCGCTTCAACCGTGGAAGGATTCGCGCTGCAGGAGATCGTCGGAGGCAGCGGCGCCTTCACCGTAAAGCTGGCGTTGCAGTCTGCAAATGCTTTCTTGCCGTCAGTCAAATGGGAAGCCACCGTGTACTGGCCCGGCTGCAACCCTTTGGTCTCCACCTGCGCGCTCTGATTGGTTCCGGAAACAGTGACTCCAGTTCCGCTCCAGGCATAGGTGACGGTGCGCTTCGGATTGAAGTTCGATCCGGTTGCGGTCGCGGTGACCGGCTCGCCTTCAAACACTTCTGTGGGCTGCACGGAGCAGGCAGCGGTCGGAGGAGGAGGAGGAGGTCCAATGGTTCCGAACTTGAAGACCAATCCCGTGCTCAGCTTTGCGCCGCTATTGTTCACGCGGATCGCAGGGCCAGGGCCGGTATTGTGGTGCGCATATTCGTAATCGGCTTGAAACACGCGAATGCTGACCAGGCGTGAAAAGTCAATGTCCATGCCGCCGCCGGCCGTAAGCCCAACGCCCCAACTGCTGTTACGCGCAGGCAGATTGAGCAGGTGTGACCCGATCAAAGCGTGACCGAACAGAGTCGTGTTTTCCATCGGAAAACGAACTGTGGGCCCTCCCTCGATGGTGCTGATCTTCGAGTTTCCGAAGTGACCAGAGGAATCGAGTTCGATCCCGCCGTAGCGATTCAGCCAGTACGTGGTGCCGACGGTGTATCCCTTGGAGATCGACCGCAGTTTTTGTCCGTTGACCCGGCCGCCCGGATCCAGCCATGAGTAACCGGCAAAAACGTCAACCTTTGATGGCTGCCGATCTTGGGCGATTGCAACAGCGCTCAGTCCAAACAGTGCCAGCACTGAAAAAACGCCTCTAAATGCTTTGGTGCTAGGTGACATGCGCAATTCCTCCGAAACTTTCAATACCTCAACACGATTAGAAAAAGGTGGCCAGTAAGGTGAACGCACTAGCCGCAAAAGATTGTAACTCATTCAGAGCGCCGGAAAACACGTTAATAGTAAACGATTTATCTCCGGCGCTCCAAGAGATTACTTGGGCGTGGTTCCGGAAGTGGATCCGGCTACCTTAAGCACCATTTGGGTTCCACTCTCCAGCTTTACGTTGCGCGTGCTGGAGGTGATCACGCTGCCATTTGTGCTGCCTGCTACTGCTTGGGTCAATTGCAGGTCCTTCATCCCTATCACGCCGGTGCTGCTTGAAGTGAGGCCTGCATTGGCGGCTCCCGTGGCTCCGCGCGCGGTGCCCGCTGCTGCATCGGCTGTTCCAGTTGCAGCTCCGCCCACTGCCGAACCGGCGGTTCCCGCGATGTCGGCTGAGGTATTTGCCGCGCCGCCCACCACTCCGCCTGCTGCGCCGCCTACGCCACCGACTGTGGAACCAACTCCGCCCAGAGCGCCACCCCCAGTGCCACCCCCCGCGCCACCCCTTGGACCAGCGCCGATACCGCCGCCGCTGCTGTCATCCGAGGAAAGCGCGCTGCCGGCTGCGGCCTGGGCCGGGGCCGCCACTGCCTGAATGGTCGCATTCAGATTTACCGTCTGACCGTTCTTCAACATCGCCTTATCAAAAACGATTCCCAGAGCGGAATCCATCTCTCCCGCTGCTCCAGCGGCTGCAGAGGTGCCGCCCGCGTTTTCAGAGCCCTTGTTTTTCTTCTTGTCACCCTTTGGACGCGCTTCCGTGACATGTCCGATCAGCTTCGAGCCGCGAGGGATGATGACTTGCCCATTCGCGACCACGTCTGACATCGTCTTCGCGGTGACCTCATCCCCGGGCTTGCTCTTCTTCGCGTCCACGCTCTTGTTCAGCACCGCGCCGATCGCTGTGCCCGAAGGCAGCCCAGCCATTGAGCCACTTGCCGATGTCTTCGAGTTTCCCGAAGCAGAACCCTGCTCGCTTCCGGAATTCTTGGTGCCCTTCGGGGCATCGGCGTTCGCGCCCTGAGACGTCCCACTCTGTGCGCTCGCCCCGGACTGTCCCGCGGAGACCGATCCCTGGGTCGATGCCGAGCCTGAAACCTGACCGTTGGTCTGGCCTGCTCCCATCGATGTGTTTGTATTGAGCGAACCGGAGCTCTGGGCTCCGGTGTTGGATTGGGCAAGCGCGAAGGAAACCGCGATCGCTCCGAAAAAAATAGAAGTCACAAATCTTTTCATGGGAAAGTCTTCCTTTTGGGATATTGACGAAGTGAGCTGCTAGGTGCCGAACTGTTTTTGGATGCAATCCGAGCTGCTGGCTTTGCATCCTCTCCTCTCCGCCATCAAATCATTCCCGGAAGCAGGTAAAATTTACAAGGTGCGAGCGACTGGGACGGGAGGCACCAGCATCTCACCTATTGATTTGTCGCTTCTAATCCCGCTTGCCAGGATGTGCGCCCATGCAAGAAAAAGTATTGATCGTTGAGGATGAAGAGAACGCAAGGACAGGCTTAGCGGAGATGATCTCTTCCTGGGGGTATCGCACCGATACCGCCAAAGACGGTTTGGAGGCTCTCGACAAAGTGACCGCATGGTCCCCCGGCATTGTTCTCACCGATCTTAAAATGCCCCGGATGGATGGCCTCGAGCTCTTGGAGCGACTCTCCGACCAACCCAATCCGATCGCGGTGGTGCTGCTCACCGCCCAAGGCACCATTGATGTCGCCGTGGATGCTATGAAGATCGGCGCCTATGACTTCCTGACCAAGCCAGTGGATTTCAACCGGCTGCGGAACATCCTCACCAATGCCTCGCGGCAACGCGGTACCGAGCGCGAACTGGAGGTCACGCGCAAAAGCCTGCGCAACACCGGCATACTCGGGTCGCTGGTGGGGTCATCAAAAAAAATGCAGGAGATCTTCTCGCTCATTGAGATGGTGGCGCCCAGCTCAGCGTCGGTTCTCGTCACCGGAGAGAGTGGGACCGGCAAGGAGATGGTGGCTCGCACTGTCCACAATCTGAGCCCGCGCAAGAACAAGCCATTTGTGGGAATCAACTGCTCGGCGATACCGGAAACATTGATCGAGAGTGAGATCTTTGGCCATGAAAAAGGAGCATTCACCGGAGCCATTGAACGCCGCGCCGGTTGCTTTGAGCTGGCGGAGGATGGAACGCTTTTGCTGGATGAGATCGGGGAGATGCCCATCAATACCCAGGCAAAACTGTTGCGCGTCCTCGAAGACCACAAGCTTCGCCGCCTGGGAAGCAAGTCAGAGACAGATGTGGATGTGCGCGTGATCGCCGCCACCAACAAGGTTCCTGAAGAAGCGGTTGCCGGCGGCTATTTACGCAATGATCTCTACTATCGCTTGAACGTCTTCAATATCCATATGCCGGCGTTGCGCGAGCACAAAGAGGACATCCCCGCCATCGCCGAGCACCTGCTTGCGGACATGAATCAGAAGCATGGACGAAGCGTCAGCAGCTTGAGCGAGGCGGTGCTTCATCGTTTCCATGAGTTCAATTGGCCGGGAAACGTCCGGGAGTTGCGCAATGTTCTGGAACGCGCGGTCATCATCTGCGACGGCCCTCTGGTGGAGCCAAAACATCTACCGCCGAATTTCGGCGCTAGTACTATGGCGTTGGGATCATCGTTCTCCGGACCCGGGATTCAACTCTCCGTGGGGACCACCGTGGAAGAGGCGGAGCGGCAACTCATTTATAAGACCTTGGAATCGACCCACAATAATAAGACCCGCGCCGCTGAGATCCTTGGCATCAGCCTAAAAACTTTGCATAACAAATTGAAAGAATATGCGGGGCAGCAGGTGAGCGCTGGATCCGTGGCTGGCGCCTCCTAAGCAGTATGTTTCCCACGCTGCGCTTGAAGACGAAGCTCGTCATTGCCGCCACTAGCATGGTGGCTGCAGTGGTCGCGGTCCTGTCTTCGCTTTACATCTCGCAGATATTGAAGCAGCAGGTGGACTACACCTTTCAGAGCGGTGAATTTGTTGCTTTGGAGGTCTTTGATAGCTCTCGCGAGGCGCTCTCTTCAGATTTCACGAATGCCCGCGGTGACGTGACCTCTCCGGCATTTCAGCAACGGTTCATCAGGGAAAGTCTGCAATCCGATCCCGGATTGAATTCACTGCTGCAATCGGTTGTCGGATACTCGCCCACGATCTATGACGTTGCCATCACGGACGTCTCCGGCAAAGCAATCGTCCATACCGATGCCGGGCAGATCGATAAGACCGTGCCGCAGCGTGAAGACCTGGTGCGCGTCCGCAATGGCGGCATGTGGCGGCAACTGAGCATGGTCTACGGCGCGCCCAGCGTGTATGAAGTGCGACTCCCCATGCAACGCAATGGCTCGCCGTTTGCAGTCGTGCGCGTGGGGGTTTCAACCATTTTTCTGCGTCGCGCCATCCGTCCCCAGCTTGTGAATGCCCTCTTTCTCTCCGGCATTGCCATACTGCTGGCGATGATGTTGGCAGCGTTCCTTTCAAACCTCGCACTCCGTCCCCTGGAAGCGATCAGCAGCCGGCTGGATGAGATGAGCGGCGCCGCCGCGCAACCTCTCGCGCCCAAAGGCGACACGGACGAATTCGGCGTGGTCAGCACCAAGATCGATCGCCTGGGCAAACAGATGAAAGACGTGAAAGAGGTCTTCTCTGCCCTGAAAGAGAACATCGACCAGATCATGGCCAACCTGCAGGATGGGGTAGTGCTTTTCTCGCGGGAGAATAAAGCCATCCTGGTCAGTGCATCCGTCGAGTCTTTTCTTCATAAGTCGCGTGCTGAACTCCTGGGCTGTGACGTGGAAGAGATATTCGCGGACCGCCCGCGTATCGGACGCATCGTGCTGGACGCCTTCGCTACTCATCAGCCCATCTCTAATGTTGAAGTCCTTGCGGACGGCCAGCGCGATGGGACCGGCTCCGCCCGGGTGCAGCTCTCTCTTGATTTCATTGAAGAAGATGGCGAACGCATCGGAGCGCTGATCACGTTGCGGGACGCTGAATCCGTCCATCGCATTGAGGACGAGCTTGAACTGTCTCGCCGCATGGCGGCCGTGGGACGCCTTACTTCCGGCGTGGCGCATGAGGTCAAGAATCCCATCAATGCGATCGTGGTCCACCTTGAGGTCCTGCGCCAGAAGCTCGGCGTGCTTGAGCCCGACGCAAAGCGGCACATTGATGTGATCGGCTCGGAGATCCGCAGGCTCGACCGCGTGGTGCAGACGCTGGTGGACTTCACCCGGCCCATGGAGCTCCGGCTTCAGCCCACGGACCTGCGCAAAGTGGTGGAGGATGTGGTCATGCTGGCTTCACCGGACGCGGAAAAACATGGCGTCCATGTCGTCCAGGATGTCACCGATGAACCCCTGCCCGTGAAAATCGATTCTGACCTGGTGAAACAAGCGGTCTTTAATGTGGTGATCAACGGCTTGCAGGCCATGGGCGACCGCGGCACCATATGGATCCGCGCGCATCGCAAAGATGGGATGGCGGAGATCGCCATCACTGACCAGGGTGGCGGCATACCTCCTGAAGTTCGCGAGAAGATCTTTAATCTTTACTTCACCACTAAAAAGGGAGGCAGTGGGATCGGCCTGCCGATGACCTATCGCGTGGTGCAATTACACAACGGCGAGATGCGCTTCGATTCGATCATGGGCGAAGGTACAACCTTCCTCTTGCGCTTCCCCATTGTTGAGGCCGCCCGCGAGCCGCTGATGATTCGCGAGAGGAGTACAGTGGAAGGGTGATGCGGAACAACAAGATCGTGGTTGTGCTCGCACTCTGTGCGTTGAGCATTGCCGGCTGCAAAAAAAAGAAGCAGCTGCCGGCGCCCCCGCCCGCGCCTTCCATCCAGCCCAGTACCACTGTCACTCCCGGCACGGCAACACAACCGCCGCAAACTCCAGCCAAGCCGCAACCCCGACCGGTACAGACTGAGGCCCCGGCCAAGCCGATCGCCAAGGCGAACAAGCCGAGATCAAAACCGAGGCCCGGTACCCCCAGGCACAACCCCTCGAACGCGAGCACGGTAAAGCCCACCACCCCCGCTGGTAGCACCACGGTTGCACGGAACATCACTCCAGCCCCGCGCATCACGGTGGAGCCCGGCAGCCTGCCGGATCCGGAAGGCAGCATCTCATCTTCGATCCCGCACAGCCAGAGTACTGACGACCGCCGCAGCACCTCTGAATTACTGCAAAGTACTGAGGCCAATCTGCGCTCCGTGACTCGCGTTCTTACGGAAGACGAACAATCCACTGTGGGAACCATCCGAGCTTTCGTCGCGCAATCTCACGCCGCGAGCAAAGATGGCGACTTGGTGCGCGCTCATAATCTGGCGCTGAAAGCACACCTGCTATCGGACGAGTTGGCGAAGCGTTAGCCTGTGCCCTGTATCTTCTGTGACATCGTCAGCGGCATATCGCGGGCCACCATCGTTTATCAGGATGATCGACACCTCGCATTCTTGGATAAGACCCCACTCTTCCCCGGCCACACTCTGCTCGTTCCTCGCCAACATCACGAAACCCTGCTCCACGCGCCCCCTGCGGAGGTGGGTGCGCTGTTCGAACGGGCGCAGAAGCTGGCGGCTGCTGTCCAGCAGGCGTGTGGCTCTCAAGGCACCTTCGTTGCGCTTAATAACATTGTCAGCCAGAGCGTGCCGCATCTTCACGTGCATATAGTTCCCCGCACCAAAGGTGACGGCTTAAAAGGATTTTTCTGGCCACGCACAAAATATAGCTCTGAAGCGGAAATGGAGGAGATCGCGCAGCGCATCCGCGCGGCACTTACCCAAAAATAAACGGCGCGACCGAAGCCGCGCCGGAGGGAGGATATAACTAAGTTAAACCGGGCGAAGGCTCTCCGCACGTGCCACCCGCTCAATGCCCACGCAATAGGCAGCCGTGCGCAGTGAACTCTTGTCCTGCCTCGCCCTTGCGGAGACGGTCTCATACGCATGGCAAAGCACTTTCTCAAGTTCCCGGTTCACATGCTCCTCGTCCCAGAAAATCTGCTGCAAGTTCTGCGTCCACTCGAAGTAGGAAGATGCCATGCCACCGGCATTCGCCAGGATGTCCGGCACCACGGTCACGCCTAACCTCTCAAATACAGCGTCCGCGGATGGCGTTGTGGGAAGGTTCGCGCCCTCCAGGATGATCTTTGCCCGGGTGCGGGCAGCGTTCGATCCGGTCAGCATGGAATCAGTGGCGGCGGGGATCAGCACATCGCAATCGCTCTCCAGCAGCGTGTCATTGGTGATCTTTTCTGAGCCTGCGAATCCCGCCACGGTTCCCGACTCCTCCACGTGCTTTGATAACGCCTCCACGTTCAGGCCCTGGTAGTTACGCACCCCGCCTTTTGAATCAGGGATGGCCACCACTTTGCATCCCAGCTTCTGCAGAGCATCCGCCGTGGCGTGTCCCACAAAACCGAACCCTTGGATAGCAACCCGCAATCCTTCCAGTTTCATGCCCAGGTCCTTGCAAGCTTCGCGCAGCACAATGGCGAGTCCGGTACCGGTCGCCCTCTCGCTTGCCAGCGATCCGCCCATTGCTTGCGGCTTCCCTGAGGTACAAGCCGGGGTGTAGCCATGAGCGCTGGAAAATTGGTCGAAGACCCATCCCATCACTTCTGAGTCAGTGTTCACGTCGGGGGCGGGCACATCACGATACGGCCCCAACATCATGTGCACCCGGGAGACGTATTTGCGCGTCAGCCGTTCCAGTTCCGTCCGTGACAAAGTCGCAGGGTCGCAGATGATGCAGCCTTGGGCGCCTCCAAACGGAAGGTTTAATACCGCGGCTTTCCATGTGGTGGCGGCGGCAAGCGCGCGCATCTCATCCAGATCGCTCTTGGGATGCAGGCGGAAGCCTCCGCAGACCGGGCCGCGCACGCCATTGTGTTGGATCCGGTATCCGGTAAATACTTGCAGCTCTCCATTATCGCGGCGCAGCGGGATTTCCACACGCATCTCCCGCAAAGGCGTTGACAGCAAAGTCTGCATATCAGCGGTCAGATTGAGATGCGCGGCTGCTCGCCGAAAGTTGACGGTGGCGGTGTCGAGGGCTGTTTCTTGTCGTTTAGGTGCTGTTGCAGTGGCAAAACGGGCCATAGGGGTCCTCCCCATTGCGAGAGATTAGATGCATCCAGAGTAGCTGGTGGGGTTTTTCATAGGATTTTTTATCTTAACCTGCTTTAGAACCTCCACTTTGCGTCTTTTTGCGCCTCCCGAAGGCCAGAGAAGCCCCGATCGACAGCGCCAGGATGCCGCCGATCACAATAAGCGTGACCGCGATCGGGATCTCTATATGAAAATTTTTATTGCTGAGCAGCATTTTGGCGCCGATAAAGACCAGCACCGCCGCCAAACCGTAATTCAGGTACTCAAATAGTTCGATCAATCCGGATACCGCGAAAAACATCGTCCGCAGCCCAAGAATGGCGAAGACATTCGAGGTGTAAACGATGAACGGATCGCTGGAGATCGCCAGCACTGCGGGGATCGAATCCACCGCGAACAGTACATCAGTGACTTCCACCACGATCAGCACGGCGAGCAATGGAGTGGCAAAGCGGCGAGCTCCGCGGCGCACAAAAAAGCGGTCGCCCTCGAAATTTTCCGTCAAAGGGATGTAGCGTCGCACCAGCATGAGCGTGGTTGAGTTCTCGGCGTCGAATTCGGCCTTACTGAAAATCAGCTTTACGCCGCTATAGATCAGCAGCGCACCGAAGGCATAAATGATCCAGTGGAACTGGTTGATGAGCGCCACGCCCGCCAAAATGAACACCAGGCGCATGATCAGCGCGCCCAGGATTCCCCAGAACAGCACTTTATGTTGGTGCTCTCGCGGGACCTTAAAGAAGGAGAACAACAGCAGGAATACGAAAAGATTATCGACACTGAGTGACTGTTCAACAATGTATCCCGTGGCAAACTGCAATGCCTGCTCCGGCCCGCGCCATTGATACACGATCCCGGCAAAGATCACGGCCAGCACCACCCAGAATGCGCTCCATGCGAGCGCCTCTTTGAAGCGCACGGCGCGCGCCCGGCGATGGAATAGTCCTAAGTCCATTGCCAGCATCGCCAACACAAAGAGGTTGAATGCGATCCAGAAGACGAGCATTCCTTGAGCTTACGTCAGGCTCTCCCAGCCGCGGCGATTCAAGTCCCAGAACAGGAACCAGCCACAGAAGGCAGCTCCCACCAGCATCGCAAGGCCGAGCGCGGCGTGGCCAAAGATGAGCTTGCCAATGCCGAAGAGCGAGAAGTAGATCAGGACGCAGCCCGCGACCCAATGCAGTGTCGCCACCTTCAGGCTTTGCGCGGGAGCATCAGTCTCTCCCTTTGCTATGGGGCCCCATCCCGCGGATGAGGGATGCACCAACTGATAGAAACTGCGCAGTTTTGCCTCCGGCTCAGGCTGAGTAAGAAAAGTCACAGCCAGCCATGAAATGGTGGTGAAGGAAGTGGTCAGGATCATCAGCCAGGCAAAGCCGTGAGGATCGCCCGCGTCCAGCCCGTGTCCCACCGGCATCGCCAGCTTGGGATCAATGCCCCGCAGCGCGCTGACAATGCCCGCGGCGGCAGGCGATTGCAAAAACAACGACGAGACTCCCGCTGCCGACATCGCCCCGATCTCTGACCAGGCATTGATGCGCCACCAGAACCAGCGCAGCATAAACACCAGCCCCGCGCCTGCGCCGATCGACATCAGGAACTTCCATGCTCCTTCGATCGATTGCATGTACAGCGAAGCCACTGCGGCCAGAAGAGTGACCAGGACGGTCGCCACCCGCGAGGCCATCACGTAATGCCTTTCGCTGGAGTTCTTTTTCCAGAATCGCCGATAAAAATCGTTGATCATGTAACTTGCGCCCAGGTTGATGTGCGTCGCCATGGTGGACATATACGCCGCCGCAAAGCCCGCCAGCATCAGTCCACGCAAATATGCAGGCAGATGCGTGACCATTACCTGGATGTATCCCACCTCGGGGTCCTTCTGTGCGGGGAAAAGAACCACCGCGACCAGCGCGGTAAGGATCCACGGCCATGGACGCACCGCATAGTGCGCGATGTTGAACCACAGCGTTGCCGCCAGCGAAT
>JBBSFV010000026.1:0-40800 GCA_038254775.1 Terriglobales bacterium
CATGAACCGTGGAGCGCGGAGAATGCGTCGCCCCGATACTCAGTTGGGAACTGCGTTCCGGCATAGAACTTCATGATCAAGGTAGCCGAGTGTGGCTGTAGCAGCACATCCGGTACTTTTATCTTGTTGCGCAGTTCCGGATGAGCGCCTTTGTGGCGGGGGTCCTGGTTGCCGCCGATGTAATACCACGGCCACCCAAAGAAAGCGCCTTCTTCTACGTGGGTGATGTAATCGGGCGGCAGGTCGTCGCCAAGTCCATCGCGTTCATTGGTTGATGCCCACAGTTCCCCGGTGGTCGGATTGATGGTGATGCCTACTGCGTTGCGTATGCCCGATCCAAAGATGCGCATGTTTTTCCCATCAGGATCGAACTCAAGGATATTGGCGCGAAGTTTTTCGTCGTCATTGTCAGAGACGTTGCTGCGCGATCCGATGGAGACGTACATCTTCTTGCCATCGGCGGAAAAAACAATGTCGCGCGTCCAGTGTCCGCCCCCGCGAAGCCTGCCACCACCGGAGAGATCGGCAATGTGTTCCGCGGCTCCGCTCGCCTTCATGTCTCCAGACCTGTAGGGAAAGCGCACCACCTGGTGTGTTTCAGCGACATACACATATTTCGGATTCGGGCCCGCAGGGTAGAACGCTATGCCAAATGGCTGGCGTAGATTTCCGGCAAATGCCTGCTTCGACTGGACTTTTCCATCCGCACTCAATCGCAATACCGTCACGCGACCCGCATGGCTCTCGGAAAGGAACAAATCGCCGTTCGGCGCGGTGACCACCACTCGAGGTTCATCAAACCCACTGGCAAGTTGCTCTACCTTGAATCCAGCGGGGGCTTTGGGCCAGGCTGACGCCGGACGCTCGACCCTTCGTGGGCCTTCGTCCACGGACGACGTTGCGAAGGGCGGAGGCAGATCCGCGGGGGTGATGATGCGGCGAACTCCAGGAGCATCGGCGCTCCAGTCCGTCATAGCCTGTTTCCCTTTTAAGACATTGTTCTGAGAGTGCGCAGGGATAGCACTGACGTATAAAAAGCAGAGCAGGCCGGCAGATGCAAAGCATTTCATCCCAATGATTTTATCCTTTGCTCAAGGATTCAGCTCTGGAAGAGAGGCGCGGCAGCATCTTCCGTCAGCATCCAGAGTAGTTCACCATGCAAGGGATGCACCCATCCCGCAGGCACCGAGGGTTCACTCGAGAACACTTGTGCGATTGCCGGCTGTTTTTCCGCCCCCGCGGCCAGGAAAAGGACTTCGCGGGCATTGTTCAATACGGGCAGAGTGAAGGTGATGCGAGATGCATCGAACTTCGGCACCCAATTGTCCGTTACCCAGCGCTGCTTTTCGGTAAGCGCCTGGGTTCCCGGAAAAAGCGAAGCAGCATGTCCGTCTGGCCCCATTCCCAGAAGGATAAGGTCGAATGCGGGAAGCGACTTGCCAAATTGTGCGCGAAGCTCTTTCTCGTATTGCTCTGCGGCTTGCGCCGGAGAAAGCTCCGCCTGCACCCGGTGGATGTTAGCCTGCGGGATCGCGCCGCCCGCAAAGAGTGACTCCATCGCCATCTTGTAATTGCTATCCACATGGTTGGGCGGGACGCAACGTTCGTCGCCAAAGTAAAAATGAACGGCGGACCAATTGATAAGGGGCGCGGTGTGATCTTCAACCGATCTCCGGATCAACGCATACACGGACTTGGGCGTAGAACCTCCGGCAAGCGCAACATGGCATGTTCCGCGTTTCGCCAAGGCATCCGCCAGCACGCGCAGGATCTCATCCCTGGCGGCCGAAAATAACAGCTCAGTGTTGCTAAAAATGCTGATGCGCGCACCGTTCTTCTCCAGTGCGCGCAAAGGTTTGGTGCCGGTTCCGCTACTCATAAAAAGGTTCCTGACTATTTTGCCTCATTGCGCCAGTGGCGACCGTCCTGGGCCAACAGGTCATCACTCTCCTTCGGTCCCCAGGAGCCGGCGCGATAATTAGGAAAGTTTCGGGCAGGAAGCGCTTTCCATAGATCGAGCAATGGGTCCACCACTGCCCAGCCCGCTTCCACCATATCCGCGCGCTGGAAAAGCGTCTGGTCGCCGATCATGCCGTCATACAGCAGCACCTCATATCCAGTGTTGGGGGCCACGCCAAAATAGTCAGAGTAGTTGAACTTCATGTCTACTCCGCCCAAGCGCATCTGCGGCCCGGGAATTTTCGCGCTGAAGTGCATTGAGATCCCTTCATCGGGAGCAATATGCATCACCAGAAAATTATGGCGCAATTTTTCTACTGGGGTATCGCGGAAGAGGATGAATGGCGCGCGCTTGAATTGGATCGCAACCTCAGTGTGCCGCACCGCCATTCTTTTGCCTGTGCGGATGTAGAACGGCACTCCCGCCCAGCGCCAATTGTCGATACTCAGCTTCATGGCGGCAAAAGTCTCAGTCTTGGACTGCGGGTTCACACCATCTTCCGTGCGGTAACCCGGAACCCCCTTGCCGTCGATCTCGCCTTGGTCGTATTGCCCACGGACCGTGCGGGTCAGCACTCCCTCCTCGGTAAAAGGCACGATGGCGTGGACGGTCTTGGCCTGTTCATCGCGCACCGCGTCCGCGCCAAATGAGATGGGCGGCTCCATGGCTGTAAGGCTGATGAGCTGCATGATGTGGTTCGGTACCATGTCCCGCAGCGTGCCGGCCTGTTCAAAATACCCGCCACGCCGTTCCACCCCTACTGTTTCAGCGGCGGTGATCTGCACGTGATCTATGAACTGGCGGTTCCAGATCGGCTCAAAAATGCCGTTGCCGAAGCGGAACACCAACATGTTCTGGACCGTCTCTTTGCCCAGGTAATGGTCAATGCGGTAGATCTGGTCTTCTTCAAGGATCTTCTTGATCGAGGTATTCAGCGCTCTGGCACTGGGAAGGTCCGTTCCAAAAGGCTTTTCATATACCACCCGGCGCCAGTTTCCGTTCTGCTTTTGCACCAGACCAGCCGCTCCCAATTGGTTCGTGACCTCCACAAACAACCCCGCGCTGGTAGCCAGGTAAAAGAAGTAGTTCCCACCGGTGTGATATTGCTCATCCACCTTTTTCAGATTGTCAGAGAGATTCTTATAAGTCGCTGGATCGTCGAAATTTCCTTGCGAATAAAAAACGCGTTGCAGCAGCCAATCGCGTTTCTCATCAGTCAATTCCGCAGTGGCGAATTTTTGCAACTTCTCCATGATCGTCTGCCGGAATTTCTCCGTGGTTTGCGGCTCACGGCCAACACCCATCACGGCAAACTCGTCTGAAAGCAGCTTGTTGCTCAGCAGGTTATAAAGTGCCGGCACCAGCTTGCGGGCGGTCAAGTCGCCGGTCGCGCCAAACAACACCATCACGCAAGGGCCTGCCGGTTTACTTTGCGGTTGATGTTCCAGCAGATTCTCTTTTGCGGGTCCCGTTGCGGGAGGATTCATCTTCGATTCTCCTATTTGCTGCTTCCCTGTTTTGCGGCGGATTGTTCCACGTGCCCACCAAACTTCTGGCGCATCGCACTCAAGATCTTCTCCGCAAAGGTGTGCTCCTGCCGCGAACGGAATCTTGTGTAGAGGGCGGCAGAGAGCACCTCTGCCGGCACCGCTTCGTCGATGGCAGCCTGAATGGTCCAGCGGCCCTCCCCCGAATCCTGTACAAAACCCGTGTACTCAGAGAGGGTGGGGTTCTCAGTGAGCGCCATGGCGGTCAGATCCAGCAACCAGGAAGAGACCACGCTGCCTCGCCGCCAGACTTCGGCGATATCGCCCAGATTCAGGTCATACCGATGTTCTTCGGCTACCTCTTTTGAATTTGCGTTGCGGAAGATATCAAAACCCTCGGCATACGCCTGCATCAGACCGTACTCGATCCCATTATGTACCATCTTCACAAAGTGGCCGGCACCTGCGGGACCAGAATGGATGTATCCCTGCTCTGCGGTGCCGGGGATCTTGTCGCGTCCTGGAGTGCGGGGAGTATCTCCCATACCGGGCGCCAGAGTGCGGAAGATCGGGTCTAGACGCTCGACCGCGGCTTTAGGGCCGCCGATCATCATGCAATAACCGCGCTCCAGTCCCCAGACTCCGCCACTGGTTCCTACATCTATATAGTCGATTCCCTTCGCAGCCAGCGCCTTGGAACGGCGAACATCATCCTTGAAGTTTGAGTTCCCTCCATCAATGATGGCGTCACCCTTTTGCAGCAATCCCGCAAGTTGTGTGACGGTCTGTTCCGTCGCGTCGCCGGCCGGAACCATGATCCAAACGGTGCGGGGCGCGGTCATCTTATTGACCAGGTCCGGCAATGATGACGCACCTTTTGCGCCGTCTTTGACCAGTGAATCCACATTCGCCGGATTCAGGTCGGTTACGAACAGTTCATGTTTGCCGCGAAGCAGACGGCGCACCATATTCGCGCCCATCTTTCCCAGTCCCACCATTCCTAATTGCATCAGTTCTCCTATTTCAGCGCTGCGGTGATCGCAGCATCCAAGTTCTTCAGCCCAGTCTTGACGTCCGCAGGCAGGTGGACGCGCAATGCCCGACGTTTACGTTCGGCAAGTACCGTAAAGTCCCCGCGAGCTTGTGCGGATTTCACGGTCCCAAAAGTGAATTTCTGTCCCGGCACCTGGACATCCTGCGCATCGTCACAGGTGACCTGCAATACCACACCGCTGTTCGGTCCACCTTTATATGCTTGGCCAGTCGAGTGCAGGAAACGAGGGCCGAATCCGAGGCAGGTCGCAGCCTTTTTGGCATCGCGCACTCGCAGACGCGTCTTCTGCAGCGCGGTCTCGTGTTCGGCATCCATCTCGACATAGGCGAGCAGCGCAAAATAATCGCCTGTTCCAATGCGTCCAAGATGTGCACGCAGGATCCCCGTCAATGACTTTTCTTTCGCCGCCGATTGCAGCGCGCTCCAGTTGGGTTCATCCGTGTACAGCCGGATCCCATTCTCTTCAAACACCGGCTTCTCTTCAGGAAGCGAACCGTTCTTCTCGTATTCGGCGGTCAGCGCCTTGGTCACGATCTTGCTCGCTTCCACATCGGGTTGATCGAACGGATTAATACCGAGGATGGATCCAGCCACTGCAGTCGCTACTTCCCAGCGGAAGTATTCCGCGCCCAGGTCATAGATATCAGCGAGTTCGATACGGATCACCGGATGCCCCGCGTGCTCCAGCTTTGTGACCTGATCTGCAAGGGCCGAATCTTGCGATCCAGTCAGCCGCACGTACACAAAGATGCGGTCATTGCCATAGAACTCCGGCGCCGCGATGGTCTCGCGATCCACCGGGATGATCCCCTTGCCGATCTTTCCGGTACTCTCCGCGATCAATTGTTCGAGCCACGCGCCCAGCTCCTGGACCTCCGGTGATGCGAAGATCGTCAGCTTGTCTCGCCCTTGTTTGGCGAGCGTGCCGATGGTCGCTCCCAACAAAACTCCGGGATTCTGTTTCGCGTCCTCCGTCTTGCATGCTTGTACCATCTTTTGCGCGCGATCCAGGAATTTGCGTACATCCACGCCGGCAATCGCCAACGGGACCATACCGAAATTCGAAAGTGCTGAATATCGGCCCCCGATGCTGGGGTCACCGGCAAAGATATGCGAAAACTTATCTTGCTCCGCTACCTGCTGCATCTTTGAGCCAGGATCCGTGATGGCGATAAAACGTTTCGCAGTCTCATGCGCGCCCAGCTGCGCTTTGCAGCGCTCAAAGAAATACTGCTTGAAGATGTTCGGCTCGAGCGTGCTTCCTGATTTACTCGCCACAATAAAGATCGTATTGGCATAACTGATCTTGCGTTCAACGGTCTTCACCTGCGCCGGATCCGTGGAATCCAGGATCAGAAGCTCCGGATAGCCTTCCTGCTTGCCGAAGGTCATCGCCGTCACCTCAGGGCATAGGCTCGATCCACCCATACCAAGCAGCAACGCGTGTTTATATCCTCTGTCCTTGGCTTCACGCTGGATCGCGAGCAATTGATCGAGGTGCGCCGCCTGATAGTCGGTCGCGGTGAGCCATCCCATCCATTTGGATTCGTCGGCATTCGTCCAGAGTGACGCGTCATGCTGCCAGAAGCGCGAGACTTTCTTGTTGGTTGTCCAGTCCGCCAACGCAGCGTCCTGTGAGGATTGCTGTGCATTGGGGAGTGCGGCTGTAGCGGGAGCCTTGGATCCGGACTCTGGTTTATGCTTCGCCACCGCACCCAGCATTTTGTCAAAGGCTTCATCAAAAAGTTTCAGCCCATCATCCAGCAGTTTGTCAGTGACCTGCTTGAGAGAGATTCCGGCCTTCTCCAGCTCCGCGAATACCGCCTTTGCATCCGTGGGATCGCCACTCAGTGTGTCCTTCACCGTTCCATGCGCGAAAAATGCATCCAGTGTTGCAGGAGGCACAGTGTTGATGGTATCGGCGCCGATCAGAGAATCGAGGTAAAGCACATCAGAATATTTCGGATTCTTCGTTCCGGTGCTTGCCCACAGCAGACGCTGGCTCTGTGCGCCTTTGGCGGCGAGCCTCTTCCACTGGTCGCCGGCGATCAGCTTTTCATAGCTCTGGTATGCCAGCTTGGCGTTAGCGATCGCCGTCTTGCCGTAAAGCCCCTGTATGCGATTGCGCTCTTCATCGCTTTTCGCGTCTTTTAGCTTCGCATCAAGAAGAGTGTCTACGGCGGAATCGATGCGGCTTACAAAGAAGCTGGCAACGCTTGCCATCTTCTTTAAGTCTCCACCTTTCGCGGCATACTTTTCCAGGCCGCGCACATACGCCTTCGCCGCATTCTCATACGCCTCAATAGCGAAGAGCAGCGTCACGTTCACATTGATGCCATCACCGATCAGCTCTTCGATCGCGCCCATGCCCTCCGGCGTGCCCGGCACTTTGACCATCAGATTGGGGCGGCCGACCTCGCTCCAGAGACGACGCGCTTCTGCGATCGTCCCCTGGGTATCGCGGGCGAGTTTAGGAGAGACTTCCAGGCTCACATAACCATCACGGAAGTTACTGCTGCGGTATACCTCAGCGAAGGCGTCGGTCGCATCCTGGATATCGCGCACCGCAAGGCGCTCATAAGCCTCCGCCACTGAGATGTTCTCGCTGCCGAAGGAGTCCAGGAAGTCGGAATAATCGTCACTGCCGCCGATCGCCTTCTCAAAGATCGCAGGGTTGGAAGTCACGCCACGCAATCCCTGGTCAATCAACTTCTTCAGCTCACCGCTGAGGATGAACTTGCGGCGGATGAAATCCAGCCAGATCGATTGTCCGAGCGCGAGTGTCTCACCCATTTTGGATCCCGTCTGGGCGGAAGGTTGTAGCTTGATGGTGCTCATGCGCGTGCCTCCATTGCTAATACTTTCTTCAAGCGCCGTTCGTGGCGCTCTTCGTGGGTGAATTCCGCTTTTAGGAATGCGGAAACAAGTTCTTTTGCCACCTCAAATCCGATGATGCGTGCCCCTAATACCAGCACGTTCGTGTCATCGTGTTCCACGCCTTGGTGCGCGGAATATGTGTCATGACACAATCCAGCTCGGATGCCATGCATCTTATTGGCCGCCACCGAAGCCCCCACGCCCGATCCGCAAAGGAGAACACCGCGTCGCGCGCGGCCATTCACAACCTCAGTGCTTACGGCGAGAGCGATATCCGGATAATCCACAGGTGCGGGACCGTCCGTGCCCACATCGATCAGCTCATGGCCCAGACCGCGGACGAACGGAACAAGCTCCTGCTTAAGCTGGAAACCTGCATGATCAGAGCCAATGGCGACTTTCAACGTTTCTCCCTGTTATTCGCAACCTGTTATTCGCAACGCTTGCTGTTTGCCATGGCAGACTTGGCTGCTGCCACCACATGCTCGGTGGTGAACCCAAAATGTGACAGCAGTTCTTTGATCGGGGCAGAAGCCCCAAAGTCACGGCGCGCGATCACCTTGCCCTCCAGGCCAGTGTACTCACGCCAGCCTAACGTGGTCCCTGCTTCCACCGCAACCCGGGCTCGAACATTGGGCGGCAACAATTTCTCCTTATATTCCTGGGATTGTTTTTCAAACATCTCCCAGGAAGGCATGCTGATCACGCGGGCGCGAGTCCCTTCAGTTTTCAGCTGCTCATACGCGGCCACGCAAAGCTGCACCTCAGAACCCGTGCCCATCAGGATGACCTCGGGTTCACCTTCACAATCGGCAAGTATGTATGCGCCCTGCCGAACTCCTTCCGCCGAGCCGTACTTGGTACGGTCGATAGTGGGAAGGGCCTGGCGACTCAAGATCAGGACTAAAGGTTCTTGCTTGGTATCCATGATGATGCGCCACGCCTCAGCAACCTCATTCGCGTCTGCTGGGCGGATCACGTTCAACCTCGGGATCGCGCGCAAGGACATCAGTTGCTCGATAGGCTGGTGGGTCGGCCCATCTTCACCAACGCCGATCGAGTCATGCGTGAAAATGTAAATAGTGGGAATGTCCATAAGCGCGGAGAGCCGGATCGGAGCGCGCATGTAATCAGAAAAGATCAAGAAGCCGGAACCATATGGACGCAGCTTAGAGAGAACCATCCCATTCAAGATCGCGCCCATCGCGTGCTCGCGGATCCCAAAGTGGAAGTTACGTCCCGCATAATTGTCTTTCTCGAAGTCACCAGCGCCTTCGAATGTAAGGCGCGTCTTCGTCGAAGGAGCCAGATCCGCGGCTCCTCCCAGCAGCCAGGGTACGTTTTTAGCGATCGCGTTCAGCGCCTTCGCGCTGGCATCGCGGCCGGCTACACCTTTGGCGTCCGGCGGGAATGTGGGGATCTCTTTGTCCCATCCCTCCGGAAGATTCCCATCCTGCATGGTCTGCCATTGCCTGGCTAGATCGGGCGAAGCCTTGCGGAATTGCTGCAGCAATTTCTCCCACTCCGCTTCCAGGTGCACTCCACGCTGCACAGCTTTGCTCATGTGAGTGCGCACTTCTTCGGGCACCAGGAATTTGGCGTCAGCGGGCCAGCCGTACTGTTCCTTCGTAAGCCGTATCTCTTCTTCACCCAGCGGTTCACCGTGAGCGCCGGCGGTGTCATGCTTATTCGGAGAACCCCATGCGATGTGGCTATCCACCACGATCATGGAAGGGCGAGCCTTCTCCAGCTGCGCATTCTCAAACGCGTGTTGCAGCATCTCAAGATCGTTAGCGTCAGAAACTCGCTGAACGTGCCAGCCATACGCCATGAATCGCGCCGCCACATCTTCGGTAAAGGCCAGAGAAGTGTTGCCTTCAATGGTGATGTGGTTGTTGTCGTAGATCCAAATCAAATTCGATAATCCCAAGTGGCCGGCAAGGGACGCAGCTTCATGGGAAATACCTTCCATCAGGTCTCCATCGCCGCAGACCGCGTAAACACGATAGTCCACCATCCGCTGGGTTTCGGTATTGAAGTGTGTTTCCAACCAGCGTTCTGCGATCGCCATTCCTACAGAATTGGCGATCCCCTGCCCCAACGGCCCGGTGGTGGTCTCAACGCCCGGCGTGAGGCCGAACTCCGGATGGCCAGGCGTGCGCGATCCCCACTGGCGAAAATTCTTTAACTCTTCCAGCCCCAGGTCGTACCCATGCAGATGCAGCAGGGAGTAGAGCAGCATGGACGCATGTCCATTCGAAAGGATAAAGCGGTCACGATTCGGCCATGCGGGATTCTTGGGGTTGAACCGCAAAAATTTTTGCCACAGCACATACGCCACCGGAGCAAGCGCCATCGGTGTTCCGGGATGTCCGCTGTTTGCCTTCTGCACCGCATCCATGGCGAGCGTGCGGATGGTGTTGATGGAAAGCTGGTCGATATCTATTTGAGTTTTAGTTTCCATCATCTCTCCGGAAGTCGTCTTTGTTCATCGCGCCTTTGCCGCTGCGGATGCCCGCAGCCTTACAACATAATCCTTGCCTTCCCATGAGTCTGACTCAGGCCAATAGAACGTGAAAGTCAGGGGAAGCGATTGTTTATTCGTGGTGACCAGGTCCACGTAGAAGAGTTCGAGTGCGGTGGATATTGAAAGCGCTGTCTTTGCGGTGGCCCAACCATCGTCCGACCACCGTAATTCGAACGGCGCTCCCGCAATGATACGCAATGGTACGCCCGCAACGATCTCCCGTGGCTTGCGCTTGAAGTTCCATATCTCCAGTGGCCGCGATCTGCGGTTGACAACATACCGTTGATACACCGGCTCAAAGCGGTCAAAGGGTTTGCCCATGGCCTCCGATTGCACTAATTTGATGTATTCCGCGTGCGCCCATAACAGGGGCACGGCTGCGCCGGTGGAAGCTCCCAGCGTCAGGAATTTGTTCGGAGAGTCCTTCGTATCCCAGATCTGTTCGGGGATCAGGCCAATACCAGTGGAGAAATTCTCCATGGCTTGCACATGTTGCTTGGCAGATCGTCCCGCAGCCACTTCATAGTGTCCGCGCTCTCCGGTCAGCAATGGCCAGGCACGGCCCACACCACAGCCGTCGTAGCCGGAGCCGTCTGCTTTTTGTCCGTAACCGTCATTGTTGTAGCGGCGCCAGCACGGCCCCTTCGGCGTCTCTACCTTGAGGAGAGCGTCCACCACCTTGAGCGAATCCTGCATTAATTGCGAATCCGCGGCGCGCACGCCATATCGTACAAATTCCAGGAAGCCCGCGTCGATAATGTCTCGAGCAGGAAACTTATATTGCTCGCCGGGAGCTTTGTTGTTTAAAACGATGTCCCCGCTGTTGGGGTCTTCAAGTTGGTTCCCCTCGTCATCCATTCCCACCGGGGTCACGCGGATGAAATGCCGAGTGATCCCCGGCACCATGTTGCCTTGAGTAGTGACTGTCCAATCGTCGATATGTGATTCCAGGAAGTCGGCATAATCTTCAATGAACTCGGCGGAGGCTTCATCGCCCCGGGAGCGGAAGAAACTAGCTCCGCAAATGAGCGCGGTGATGTTTGAAGCGAGGGTCGATGGTGAATATCCTGAAGCCTCCTCCCAACGCTCCTGCGCAGTGATGGGCCCCTCCCGCATAAGGAATGCAGTCCCGGTCTTGACCATCGGGAACGGGTCAAAGTTCTCCAGCGCACCGGCGTCCCACAACCGCCACGCCAGCATGATGGGGAAAGCCACTTCATCAAGTTGCACACCTGTCCAGTAAGGACGACCGTCGATCCAAAAGTTCTGCGAGAAGCCCCCATTCTCTCGCTGCGATATGGCCAGATAAATAAGGGTACGGACCGGCGTTCCTTTGTCACCGACCGAGAGCAATGCACTCGCCGCCTGATATAGATCACGACACCATACCAGGTGGTATCCGCCTAATTCTTCGTCGCCCTTCACCTCACCCCAAGGGATGCTGAGAGATGCGATCATTGCGCCGGGGTAGGTCTTGTCTTCATGGGCCAGGATCAGGTTGATGCTGCGGGCAAAAAACTCCGCGGAATGAACATGGTTTGGATCTGAGCCCATCAGTCGTTTACTGGTGCGCTTCCATTGGTTCACAAATGTGTTGCGCATCCGGTCGAACGGAATACTCAGCGACTGGATCAGGGTGCTCACCGCGTTATGCTGCGAGTCACCAAACCCGATCGCCACGCTGATGTTGCGTGTTGCTGCCAGATCGAGCTCTCCGATCATCGACACATTGCCATCCAAGGCATGGTCAAAACGCCAATCCAGGCTCAAATCCTCCGCCAGGTCTTGCCATCCGTCGCTGGTACCCACATACCCGACAGACGCGGCTTTGAACGGCACGCTCGCGCCCATCACGCAGAAAGTATTTTCGCGGTGCGCCAGCAACAGATCCTGTCCGCTGGTGCGGATCACTTCCGCATTGTTGTGCCATCCGCCCACGCAAAGGTGCGGAGCGCACAACACATACACCCTGAGAGTCTTCAGGAATCTTTCATCCTCCCCCTCAAGCATTACGTTCATCAGCAACGTGTTCTGGTGGGGATCGCAGATGATCTCTTTCACGAAGCGATAGCGCCCCGCGGGGTCGCTGGTGATCGCTTTCACTCCAAGCGCGGCATCCGGAAGCGCGGTCAGTTGAGCTTCAAGGTCGCGGCGCTCTTCATGAAAGAAGGTTTTGCCATCGGTGATGAGAAATTGCAGGTCACGGATCTGCGGTGAATCCACCGTCGGGTAATAAACCTCGGTCAAGCATCCGTCCACCATGGTGAACCAGATCTTGCTGGCGGTGGAATATGCGGTTCCGACCCCGTCCTTGGCGCCACGAGTCCACCGCGGCTGCATGCCAGGTGCACCGAATGCCGGATTTTGTCGTTTGCTGAACATGCAGAATGCGCCGTGGAAAACTCTTGGCGCGCGTGCTTCCCGAATCAAGCCCGGAAGTCGGTGGGAACACTAACAAAGGTCGGTGCCAAAAGCCAGTCCCATCGTTGCTTAATCCCGCAGATAATCGCGATCCACCTGCATCTGTCTCGGTAAATCCCTCTCTTTTCCCTCCGCCTGCATTGAAACGGCAACGCACCGTGGGTCAGCGATATGACAGTGCAGAGTACCTGTTTTTGTTACATTCGCTAGATGAATCACCTAGCCGCCCTGAATCAGACCTTCGCTGCGGCCCACCAGCTCTCGCGGAATCTCCTGCGTAGCCACATCAGCAGGCAGGATGGTGATTTGCGCCCCGTGATGGACTACTGCATCCGCAAGCAGACCACCTCGGATTACCCTTTCGTCTTCCGCTATGCCTTCAGCCGTAAGGAGGCCGATGCCAAGCGCATCACAGTCCTTAGCGCTGCCATTCATCTGCTGCAATCCTCCGGCTTCATCACCGACGACATCTTTGACCACTCCCCTTTCCGCTATGGTGCACCTGCCGTGCACGTGCGTTTCGGCGTGACCAAGGCCATTATCGCGGCACAAATGATGCAGTCGATCGCCCTCGAAGTCATCAGTGCCGAACTCAGAAAAGGCAGGTTCTCAAATCATCTGGAAGTCATGTTGATCTTGAATCGGATCATCCGCGAGCTGTACATCGGGCAATACCTTGATGTCTTTCATAGCGGCAATATCGCCATCACAATGCGGGAGTACCACCGGGTGATCGCACTTGGGGTAGGACGTTACTACGGACACGTTGCCCAATGCGGTGCGCTCCTCGCCGGCAAGGATCCCGCGGAGGTAAAAGCCCTGACATCCTTTGGATACCATTACGGGATGGCGGTTTTCATAACCGATGACATTTTGGATATCGAAGCCAAGCCGAAGCGCCTCCACCTTGTAGCTGGAAGCGACCTGATGCAGCGCCGCATGCGGCTGCCCATGATCTTCGCCCTCCGCCAAGCCAAGCCCTCTGGAGTGGCAAGACTGCGAAGCTTCCTGAAAGGCAAACAACCACCCACTGCGGGCGAACTTTCCACGGTAACAGCGATCATCGTGGAATCAGGCGCGCTCGAAAGTTGCCGGAGGCAAGCGCTGCGCCACATCGCCGCGTCCAGGCGTTCGCTTGTTGGATTGCGTAATGAACTTAGCCGTGAAAGGTTGCGCTGGCTCGCGGATACTCTTCTGCTAGCGCAGGGACTTGAGCCGTGATTCGACCTTGGCGCGCTGTTCGCGGAGGTCACCGGCTCTCAACTCCGTCTGGCCCACCTTCGGGATCGCCGACAGCGGTACGCTGGGCCATTTAGGTTCGCGGGCGGTGGGCACGCCTTGTTTGGACTGCAAATAGATGGGATGGCCCCAATCAGCAGCGATGTCGCTGGTATTGTTTCTGGAGCTCAAAAGATTGGCCGAACTTTGATTCAACTGCTCAGCTTCAAAGGAGAGCCTGGCGATCTCCACACGTTGAGACCGCTCCTGCGTCCACTCTTGGTTATTGCTGTTGTCGTGCGCCATCAGACGTGATGACTGGCCCGAAGCCGCTACAGCCAGTAGAAAGACCACCCCTGCGTAGAATCCCTTCCGCATATCTACTCCGATCCTTACCAGGGGCTCGTTACTATTTAGTAACCTGGTGACATTCGGGGGTTGTCAGCTTTCGTGAGTCACTGGTGTTGCTGCTGAGTTTGGCGGCGACGTTAGCAGCATTTAGACTTGAAACCCAACCAATTCCTTCGGAGTGACATGGCTACATATCTGGTGACCGGTGCTGCCGGTTTTATCGGCTCCTCTCTTTGCCGGGCGATCCTCGCCCAAGGCGACGAGGTGCGCGGAATCGACAATTTCAGCACCGGGCATCGCGAGAACATCTCCGATCTCGAGCACCTCATCGATTTTCGTGAAGCTGACATCCTGGATACATCTGCCCTTGCGGAGATCACGCGGGATGTTGATTATGTTCTGCATCAAGCTGCGCTCGCCTCGGTGCCGCGGTCGATCCAGGATCCAGTCACAAGTCATCGCATCAATGCAGAAGGCACTCTGAATGTGCTCCTCGCGGCGCGAGACGCCGGAGTGAAGCGCGTCGTCTATGCCTCGTCGTCCTCCGTGTATGGCGATACGCCCTCGTTGCCCAAGCGGGAAGACATGATTCCCCATCCAATGTCCCCCTATGCGGTACAGAAGCTCGCGGCGGAACAGTACATGCACGTTTTTCATCACGTATACAGCTTGGAAACGGTCTCACTCCGTTACTTCAATGTCTTCGGGCCCTTTCAGGATCCGGCCTCTATGTACTCAGGAGTGCTGGCGAGGTTTACGGGAATGATGTTGCGCGGTGAAACCCCCACCATCGATGGCGACGGCAGCCAGAGCCGCGACTTCAGTTACATCGCCAATAGCGTCAGCGCCAACCTGCTGGCATGTACCGCGCCTGCGGAGAAGGTCTCGGGCAAGGCATTCAACATCGCCACCGGACGCCGCGTCACCGTGAATGAAACAGTGAAAATGCTCCGCGAGTTGACCGGTTATGACGGCGAGATCCTTTATGGCCCAGCGCGCGCCGGCGACGTGAAACATTCTCTTGCCGATATCTCACGCGCCCGTGAAGCCATGGGTTACGAACCTCTGGTGCAGTTTCAACAGGGCCTTACTGAGACAGTACGCTGGTATCGGGACAGGATCGCGCCGCGGATCACTACCTTCCGTTACTGAGTCTTGCACGCAGCGTGATAAACATCCCGAGCGCCAGCGAGGGACCCCTATTACTGAATCTTGCACGCAGCGTGATAACCATCCCGAGCGCCAGCGAGGGACCCCTATCGGCAGCACACAATATCTGACATGTCAGCTGATATAGGTGCTGGTTGGTATGTCATCTGACCAATGTCTCGCAACAATCCCATCAGCATGCGATTGTCATTCTGAGCGTAGCGAAGAATCCCTTTTGATCTGCGGGCAGGCGCGCCGCAAAGAAAATCCAGGGCCATAGCCCTGGATCATCGATCTCATCTAGATAAAAGTGCTCACTTCACTCTGAAACTTCTCATCATCCGGTCAAACGCCGGCTGCAATGATCGGTAGTCCTGTTCTGGAGCGATGAATACCAGATACAGGAGGGTCCCGTCCTGACGTTGCACCGTCACCAGAGTGTCACGCTCCTGCAATGCTTGTCCGCTCTGCGTCTGCAGTGGAGACCGGCCGATCAGGATGACCGCTTTCCCCGGTAGCCCCGCTACTCGCACATTCTCGTCCTGCCCCACCTGCCGCATATCAGGGTTTGATTGCCGCAACTGAGCCACTAACTCATGCGTCGCGCTATCCACGGTGTTCCCATTCTCCGGTTGAAATCCATTGATCATCACGCCATAGGCAACGGCATCCTGAGAAACGCCGCCCTGGGGAGCAATAGTCACCGCTGAATTCTGGTCGCCGTATGCCTGCCAATTATCGGGATACTGCACGGAGAAGGCACTATGTTGAAGCGTCTTCATGGACCCGCTCGGCCGAATGCTGCCAAGCGTTCCATTGGAGGTGCCGCTGCCATTGCCGCCAGCATTCGTTCTTCCTTGCCCTTGCTGGATCTCCTGCGCAGTCAGAGCGTGCATGCCGCCGACTCGGGACTTGATCTGCCGAAACTCGGCGCTATCCTGCTGATAATTTCCCCGGGGCAATGACCGGATCTCCTGCGCAACTGCTTCGGCACGATTGCCCGGATTTGGGTGATCGCTCAAGAATTGCGGGCCGCCTGCGCCACCCTGCTCTTCAAGTTTGCGGAAGAAGTCCGCCATTGCTTGGGGGTTGTACCCGGAGTCATGCATGATGTCGGCGCCGATCAGGTCCGCATGGCTCTCCGCCTGGCGCGAATATTTCATGAACAATGAACCCGCGCCAAAACCGATGCCCATCTTTGCTATCTGTCCGCCAATACCGTTGCCCAGCAGTCCTCCCAGGACCGAGAGCGGCAATTGGGCCATCATCTGCTGGCTTGCCTGATGGGTGGAGTCCCGCATAACGATATGAGAGATCTCGTGCGCCATCACGCCAGCCAGTTGGGCTTCATTGCCCGCGGCCTGGATGGTTCCCAGATTCACGTATACCGGCCCCCCCGGCAGCGCAAATGCATTGATCTCTTTCTGGTTCACGATGTGAAACGTATAAGGATACTGAGTTCCCGGGGCATGCGCCGCCAGCCGTGCGCCTAAGCGCTGGATGTAGGCATTCAACTGCGCATCGTGCAGAACCGGCATCTGTTTTTCCACTTCAGCTTGCGCCTGCTTCCCGGCATCCACCTCCTGCTGCACTGAGAAAAAATTCGGAGAAGCTGGTTTCGGGTTGTAGCGCGCGAAGGCCTGCGGCCCCGCGAGCACCATCACAAGCAAAAAAGCGCCCACCTGATGTAAAGCTCGTTTCTGCCAAACTCGTTTATCCGTGATTCGTTTCATGCATCTCTCTTTCTCACGTTACAAAATACAAAAATCCCATGCGCATTTCGTTCCGGCTTAAACCCTGTGTTCTAAACAACTCTGTGTTCTTAAACCCTGACTCCGTTACTTAGATGCGCTTCTCGGGTGGTTACGGTTCGACCCTGCCTGCAAGCTTGCGTTTCATAAAAAACCGGGGCATTAGCCCCGGGCTTCTTCTGCTGCATGCTTGTGTTCTTGTTTATCCGATCTTGTCCACAGCCGGCGTAGGGCCGAAAGGATTGTCACGCCTTCGATTCTCGTTTTGCTGTGGCGACCGGCTCTTCTGGGCGCCCGCCGACGTTGCCGCCGCCTCCTGCCCATACTTCTCCAGCAGCACAGGAACGAGAGCGCCCTCCGCTTCTTTGGTGAATGTCAATTTTTTGTCCACCCGATCGATGCGGATGAAATCGCCGAGCTTCACCTGTCCCGTGGCAACCAGGTTCGCTAACGGAAAGACAACGTTCTTCTCGATCGAGCGTTTCAAGTGGCGTGCGCCATACTTCGCGTCCGTGCCCTCTTCCAAGAGGAAGAGTTTTACCTCCGGCGTGCAGGAGAACACGAACTGATTGTTCCCCGTTGCCTGGAGGATGCGTTGCTGCACCATGCCAAGCTCGATCTCCAGGATCTGCTCCAAGTGCTCGGGACGCAACATGCGGAAGACCACTGTCTTATCGATGCGGTTCATGAATTCCGGCGAGAACTTTCTCCGTGCCGCGTCCACTGCCGTACGAGTGAGCTTCTCGTCCATCTTGTTATCGATCACATCCGGCTTCTGCGCGAATCCAAGTCCACCGTGGATGATCTCGCTCATCTCGCCGGCACCCAGATTGGAAGTCATGAAGATCATGCATTGCGAGAGGTCAACACGCCGGTTGTCACCGAGAGTGAGCGTCGCTTTGTCCAGGATGCCGAGCAGCAACTGCCACAATGCGTCGCTGGCTTTTTCGATCTCATCGAACAGCAACAGTGAGAGTTTGATCTTCTCGGTGTGGAACTGATTGAGCGCCTCTTGCGTCAGCAAGGGGTGGGTCTCTCTGTGTCCCAGATATCCCGGAGGGGAGCCGATCAACTTCGCGATCTCATGGCTATGTTGGAACTCCGCGCAATCGATCTTGATCACGGCGCGAGGATCACCGAATAGCGTCTCCGCCATTGCTTCCACCACGCGCGTTTTTCCCGAGCCTGTCGGCCCCAGGAAGAGGAAATTTCCCACCGGGCGCCCGGGGGCGTTCAATCCCGCCAGGAACATCTGGTAGATCTCGGCCACTTTCTCAAGCGCTGTATCTTGGCCTACGATTTTCCGGCGCAGTGACGCCTCAAAATCCTGTGAGTCGCGGCTGCGGATAGTCGGGTCGAGCGCGGTATTCAAGCCAGTTTTCATTTGATTGCCGTGGCCTTTGTATTAGTTATCGGCCAGTAACCCCCTTCGAGAGAGGATGACTTAGTCTCTGACTGAGATGGATTTACCTGCCCTAAGAGTTGTAAGTGCGTGAAAATCAGCTACTCACCCCTTAGAAGATCTTTGCACGCTCCGCGCAACTTTTCTATTGGATGATTTGCGATTGCCCAACGGACTGACATTTTATGCCACTCGGCAATGTCCATCTTTTGACTTTTTACCCAGATTCTCACCCCTGATTTTCACCCCTAGACCTGCGTGCTACCATCATCAATCCCGGCCATGCACAACTTTAATACCCGTCTTCCCCTCATCTTCCTTCTTTTTGTCACCGCTTATGCTTCCTTAGGGTGCACCAGCAAAGGCAACATCGCTTCAGCCCAGACGCCAAACACTGAACAAACCTCCGGGGCGATTGCACCATCCCCGGTAACACAAACTGCTTCGAATGGAAGCGCCTACACCCCGAAGCGCGGCGAGACCTCTACTTCTCTGGCCCGCAAATACCTCTCGCAGTCGTCGTTAATGACGGTCTCCGAACTGGACGAAGCGATCCGTAAGACCAACGGGCTAAGGGGTTCCGCACTGCCGGTGGGAAAAACCATCACCATCCCCACCCTGGAGCAACAACCTGTGGTCGAAAAGCCTCGAACCCTCGCGAAAGAAACGGACTTTCGTGCCATCTATCTCACCGGAACCATGGCGGGCAGCCATAACGGGATGGAGAAAGTGAGGCGCTGGCATGAGCTTGGCGGCAATGCCATCGTTTTTGACATTAAGGACAGCGATGGAAGCCTCAGCATACCGTTTGACCACCCCTTAGCACCGCATAACAGCCGATCCATCCCGAATCTTCCGAAATATGTGCGCTGGCTGCACTCCATGGACATGCATGCCATCGCGCGCATCGCTCTCTTTCGCGATGACCACATCGCACAACACCATTCCGATCTCGCAGTGAGATCGCGCGCAACCGGCAAACCTTGGACGGAAAAAGGCAAACTAGTTTGGACTGACACCTCGAATCCCCAGGTGCAGGCTTATAACATCGCCATCGCGAAACATGTCGCCGAATCCGGTGTCGATGAGGTGCAATTCGATTATGTCCGCTTTCCCGCCGAAGGCGACCAGCACGACGCTCAGTTCTATTTCCAGTCGCAAAAGGCTGCGGATGGCAAGCCCCTTGAACGCCGCGATGTGATCGCTAACTTTCTCGACCATGCCTATGCGGAGCTCCATCCGCAAGGCGTCCTTCTTTCTCTTGACGTCTTTGGGGTGATGGCTTGGCAGCGCAATGTTGACTTGGCGCATACCGGCCAGGACATTGTGCTCATGGCGAAACACTGTGACGTGCTCTCACCCATGATCTATCCCTCACACTTTTTTGGCATGGATGGATATGCCCTCCCGGGAGACGCGCCCGATCATTTCATCGGCACTTCCATGGAACGCTTTCGCACGATCACGAATGGATCCGGGGTCACCTTGCGCCCGTGGTTGCAGGCATTCGCGTGGAAGACTAAAACCTATTCGCCGGAGTACATCAAGGTGCAGGTCCTTTCGGCAAAGAATCATGGCGGTACCGGCTTCTTGCTTTGGAACGCGCGCAACGATTACAGCAAGCCCAACGCAGCCATGGCAGACATGGTCGCCGCAAAGCAGAGATATTCTGGAAAGGCAGACCTGCCACCGGTACAACTGGCAAAAGAAAAGCTGCCCGCGGCTCATGCTCCGAAGAAAAAGCCTTGAAGTAAGCCTGAGCGGTAGCCAGGCGTTTTTCTGAATCCGGAGCTGCCTCGGTTGTAGCGCAACGATGCGAGGCAAAGAAAAACCCGCCAATGGCGGGTTTTTGATCATTATCAGGTCCGGATCATTGCACCAGAACGTGCGAATGCGCATGGCACACAGCAGCCAGCCCGCTATCGTCGCCGTCATTGATGAAAGTCCAGCGGGGATATGCGCAATGCAGGTGGAAAGCGCGATCGTTCAATACATCATTCCACAGCGACTCCAGTTCCAAGGCTCCCTCTTTATTGCCTTCATCCCAAAGGACCGCCACCATCTCGCCAAATACCGTTAAACCCTTTTCCGCGCTGCGCGCGTTCTTCTTGGACTCATCCAGCAGCTTTCCTACGGAGCCAAGGAATAAATCGCGGTCGGGCCTGCCCTTCAGCATAAAACTAGCCAGTGTCTCCTTCGCGTCATACATGGCAAAGCGACCATCACGGGCACGGTCCCTAACATTTACTCCGGCATGGCCCAACTCCTGCACCAGGTCATTCCGATGAGAAGCCGTCGCCACGATCAACACTGAATTCCCCATCTCCAATGCGGATTTCACGATCCCGCAAAGACGATTAATGAGCGCGGAGGGTTCATCGTAAATATGAACGGAGTGCAATACCGGATGCTTTGTCATTCAGAGACCCTTGTTTTACCTTCCATCAGGATACTCGCGACCTGGGACGTGATTCATGGGGTTAAGGTGAAAATTCCTTCCCGACGAAATTTTTCTAAGGTCTTCGGCTCGAAAATTCTTTGGGCATCTGCCCCTGAATTTTTGCCGCGTTTTTTGGTCTCAGCGACTCCGGCGGGACGCTAGCGGTTCACCTTGTATACCGGACTCAGCTCGCGCAATCGGCTTACTACCTGTGGAACCAGCTCCGCCGCGAAGTCCACGTCTTCAGCGGTGTTGTGCTTCCCCAAACTAAAACGGATGCTGCCCCGCGCCTGCTCCGGAGATAGTCCCATTGCCGTCAATACATGCGAAGGCTCGATCGCACCCGACGAACACGCTGCCCCGGTTGAAACGGCGAGGCCCTTCAGGTCGAGAGCGATGATCATCGCCTCGCCCTCAACGTGGCCCACCCGGATATTCGTAGTGTTCGGAACGCGCGGCACTCCCGCTCCATTCACGGTTGTCTCGCCAATCAGCAGCAGCGCTCGCTCCAGGCGATCGCGCAGCGCGGCCATACGCTCCGTGCTTCCGTCCGAAAAACCCTGGCGCGCGATCTCTGCCGCTTTGCCAAGTCCTACGATTCCCGCCAGGTTCTCCGTGCCCGCCCTGCGCTGCCGCTCATGGTTGCCACCGTAGAACATTGCGGAGAGAAGCGTGCCCCGCCGAACATACAACGCGCCCGTACCCTGCGGGGCATGCATCTTGTGCCCTGAAATAGACAGCAGATCGCAGCCGATGCGCTTCACATCGAGTGGGATCTTTGCCGCCGCCTGCACTGCATCGGTATGGAAATAAAGGTCCGCATCCTGCGAGATATGCCCGATCTCATCGATCGGCTGCAGAACTCCGGTCTCATTGTTCGCCGCCATGATGCTGATCATTCGGGTGTTCGGCCGGATGATTTTTCTTACATCATCGGGATCCAGCCGACCGCGGCCGTCCACCGCGACATAGGTCGCATGGACGCCCCGCTTCTCCAGCTCCCCTACGGCATTCAAGATGGCATGGTGTTCGATGTTTGAAGTGACGACGTGGTCGCCCGCCTTCAATATGCCAAAAACCGCGAGGTTGTCACTCTCCGTGCCACCACTGGTGAAAACGATCTCTGCTGCGCGGCATCCCAGCAATGCAGCCACGGATTCGCGTGCCCGCTCGATCGCCGCTCGCGAATGCTGTCCATAATGATGGATGGATGAAGCATTTCCGAACTGCTCTTCATAGTATGGACGCATCGCCTCCCTCACCTCCGGCAAAAGAGGGGTGGTGGCATTGCTATCCATATACACGCGGCGCATGGCTCTATCTTACGTTGCATGCACCTTCTCAAGCATCCATCAGCTAGCCGGCCGCAGGCCTGCTATGAAGAACTTGGTTGCTCCGGGGCCAGAGGCAAAAGTCAGAGGCAAAAGAAATCCGGGGCTTTCGCCCCGGACATCTTTCACTTCTTTTTCTTTCCTGAGCCTTTCTTCTTGCTTGAGCTCTTCTTCTTTGCCGCGCCCGATTTCTTCTTGGCGCCCGATTTCTTCTTGCCGCTCGGCTTCTTCGTGCCGACTGATTTCTTCTTTGCGGCCGATTTTTTCGTCGCTGTTGTTTTCCTCTTTGCCGCAGGTTTGCCTGACTTCATCATGTCGTCTGCGTCATCTCTATCTCCAGGTACAGCCATCGTTTCGCTCCTTCGTTCGCATCAAGTGAACTGCGCCTCACATCATCCAGTGAGTCTCGAACCTGGTCAACTGCTAAAGTCCGGCACGTCGCATCACATTCACGAACTGGTCATCATTCGCGATGGTTCGGAATGCCGGCTCGGTGCGAAGATAGAGCACCCCATAATCCCGGGTCTCAAGCGCAGTCTCGAGAAAAGCAAGGGCCTTCGCTTTTTCCCCCAGGCGGGCCTGCAGCCGGGCCTTCCAATAAGGAGAGGCGTCCGCCAGGTCATACGGCAATTCCACTGAACTCCCGATCTCAGCCATTTCAAGCCGGGCGCGCCAGTATCCGGCCGGGCCCCCACTACTCAGACCTGCCTGCAACTTTCGAGTGCGTTCGGCGGAGGCATCCGCGGGTTCGCCCGCCAGTACTGTCGCCACACCATGTTCCTCGATGGCGCGGGGAAAATCACCCATTTCAATGTAAATATCCCGCAGTACCCGGTGCGGAAAATAGAAGTTGCGGTCCATCTCTGCGGCAGCCTTTGCGGTATGCAGGGCTTCCTGTATCTCCCCAGCCTGGAGCATTACCATGCTGCAGGAAGTCCAAGTGATGGTTGAGACGGGATCAAGTTCGACTGCGCGTTTCATCTCCGCGATGGCCAGATGGTCTTTGCGTACGCATACCAGGTGTTCGCCATACCATTGGTGCGCGGTGGCATAGTTCGGATTTGCCTTGATCGCCCGGGCGAACTCCACCAGCGCCCCATCAATGTCCCATTCGTCTCCGGCCTTGATCACCGCCAGCGAAACCCGAGCTTCAGCCGACTCAGGATTGATCTCCAGCGCTTTTTCCGCTGCAAACCGTCCCTGTGCATAGCATTCCTTCACCCCGGGATCGCTGCCAAAATAGCTCAGCACAATGTAGCAATCAGCGATCCCGGCATGGGCAAGAACATATTTCGGCTCCAGCCGGATGGCTTCCTCAAAATGCCCGATCGCCGTTCGCAGATCGCCGGCTGTGCGCTTGTTCCAGAAAAACCGTCCCTTGAGATAAGACTGGTATGCCGCACTGTTCCGGGGATATTCATCCGCGCGCAGCTCCCCTGGTGCCCAGCGCGCCCGCAGGTTATGGCACACCTCGGCTGAGATGTCTGCCGGGATCCTCACCAGATCAGCAATGTCTCGCTCATATTGTTCACCCCACAGATGTTTCTGCTGCTGGGCGTCCTCAAGTTGAACGCTGATCACCAGGCTGCTGCCCCGCTGCGTGATGCGCCCCACCAGAAGATTTCGAACTCCTAGTTCGCGGGAAAGTTTGCTGGGATCAAAAGGTAGATGCTTGTAGCGGTACACCGAACTTCGTGAGATCACCTTCAGGTCTCCGAAGTGCGACAAACTGTTGATGATGCTTTCCGTGATGCCTTCCGCCAGATATTCCTTGTCCACCTGGCGCAATAGCGCAGAGTCTGCGGTGGAGTAAGTGAACGGCATCACGGCGATCGATTCCGTCCGCGAGAACAGGGGATAGACCGTAATGCCCCCCGCCACCATTGCGATTGCCACCACAAGCCACAGATGGAACACAGCCGCCCCAAGGGCGATGCCGGTTATGGCTGCGAGCACTGCCCATCGCACCCAGATCGGATCCATCCGCGCTTGGCTCGTAGGGCCTGAGATCTGTGGATTCAGCGGACTCGCTGCTGAGTCTGCGCGCGTCCAGTCAGAATCGAGCGCAGCAAGGCCTGCCCCTGAGCCCATGCGCTCCAGTTCCGTCCGCGCTTCCAATCGCTGCCGAAACTGCTTCAGGTCGAGCAGCAGATCACGCGCCATCTGATAGCGCTCTTCGGGTGCTTTGGCAAGCGCTCTTTGCAGCATCTCTCCAACCCGCTCCGGCACCGATCGGCGATGCAGCGTGAGCATTGAAAAATTTCCCAGCAGGATCTGCGCGATCACATCGCTGCGGCTCGGGCCATCAAAAGGCAATTCACCCGTCAACATCTGGTACAACACCACGCCCAGGCTCCAGATATCGCTGCGCTCATCTGCCGGCTTGCCTCGCGCCTGTTCCGGAGACATATAAAAATGTGTTCCCAGGATCATCCCGCCCTCTGACCGGAAGCCTGCCGTAGTAGGCGCGGAAGTGGCGTTCGAGGGTTCGGTGACTACTTCCGCACTTTTCGCCAGCCCAAAATCAAGCAGCTTCGTCCCGTTATCAGAGAGCATGATGTTCCCCGGCTTCAGGTCGCGATGGATCACTCCGTGCCGGTGCGCTTTGTCCAGGGCTTCCGCCACATCGATCGCGATCCCGATGGCTGTGCTCAATGCCAATCCGCCTTCGCGGAGAAGGCACTCTGCCAGGGTCTCGCCCTGCAGATACTCCATCACCAGGTATTCCACGCCATCCTCGCGGCCTACGTCATAGAGCGTGCAAATATGGGGGTGCGTCAGGCTGGAAACAAGACGCGCCTCACGCTCAAACCGGCGCAATGCCTCAGGCTGCAAAGACATGTCACCGCGGATCAACTTGATCGCCACTACTCGATCCAAACGGGTATCGCGGGCGCGATAGACCTCTCCCATGCCACCGGCGCCAATTGACGCGAGGATCTCGTAAGCGCCCATCCGAGTGCCGCTGGGGATTGTCATGCGTGCGCAAGATTATAGCCTTGCTTTTCGCGACTTTATTCCCCAAATCTTTCCAAGCTAAACGAAAGTTTTACCCCCCTGCGCTATGCATTGAAGAAGGTAAAGGGGAGCAAAAGTCGTGCTCAGGTTATTTACAATGAGGGGATGAACCCCTTGGTGATTGCAGGAAAGAGTTTTCATTCCCGTCTGATCGTCGGTACCGGCAAATATAAGTCTGGGGAGGAGACCGCCCGCGCAATCGCGGCCAGTGGGGCTGAAATGGTGACGGTTGCCGTTCGCCGTGTGAATCTGGATCGCAGCAAGGAATCCCTGCTGGACTTCATCGACGCGAAAAAATACTTTCTGCTTCCCAATACCGCGGGATGCCACACCGCGGACGATGCCATTCGCGCAGCACGGCTGGGTCGTGAAGTGGGTCTGTCGGATTGGGTCAAGATCGAAGTCATTGGCGATGACAAGACTCTTTACCCGGATGTACAGGCCACCATCGAAGCCACCAGGGTGTTGGTAAAAGAAGGTTTTACCGTCCTGCCGTACACCACCGACGATATCGTGGTGGCGAAGAAGCTGGTGGATGCCGGCGCCGCCGCCATCATGCCGCTTGGCGCGCCCATCGGCAGCGGAATGGGGATCCAAAATCTGGCGACCATCCGCATCCTGCGGGAGATGATCACCAGCGTCCCCTTGATCGTCGATGCCGGAGTGGGTACTGCATCTGACGCCACCATTGCCATGGAGTTGGGCGCGGATGCGGTGTTGATGAACACTGCGATTGCCGGCGCGCAACAGCCGGTGGCAATGGCAGAGGCGATGAAGCATGCCGTGATCGCCGGGCGCATGGCATATCTCGCCGGACGAATGCCCCGCAAACTGTATGCCACTGCCAGCTCACCAATGGATGGAGTGATTCACCGAAACTAGCAAAGTTTCTGCGGACAAACCAGTAAAGCATCCGCGGAAAAGATAAGGGCGACCTTTCGGCCGCCCTTGTACTTTGTGGAGAGCAGAGTGAGCTAGCTCTTTTTGGCTTTTTTCGTCTTGTCTTTCATCATCGTGGCGCTTTCCACGGTCACGGTGCTGTCGGCGGCATTCACATGGCCTTTTACCTTCACGTGGTGGCCTTCATGGCCCTTCAGGGCTTCGGGGTTGGAGACCGTCCACACCTTGCCATCGCTGTCGGCAACAAACGCGAGCTTGCCGTCAGCAGCGCACTTCTTCGCGCAGTCGGAGTCCATCATCTTCGCCTTGTCGCCGCTCTTGGCGCACATCGGGTCGGTGACAATACCGGCCACGGTGACCATTTTGCCCATATCTTTCTTAGCGGCATCTGCCTTTTTGTCATGAGCGAACGCCGTAGACATCATGGCGAACGCCACTGCAACCATCATCAACTTCTTCATGTTTTTTCTCCTGAGAATCGCGGCAGTGCCGCTTGAAAGATCTGCGCCGAGGCGCAGTATTAAGCCCAACGAAGGGAGCCTTGGTGTGTCGCCGATTATAGGGAACCTAACCGCTTTGTCACCAGGAAAGTGTCAGCTTTCGGGATCTGCCGGCTTTCTTGGATATTCGATTTGATTGTTGCGGAAAGGTTACGCGAAATGGCAAACCCGCCTACTTTTTCGCGGTAGCCGCCGCTGCCTGGGCGGGGACTGGCTCAGGCACGGTATAAACCACCTCACCCGGACGCGCATACCGGAGCTGCTCCCGGGCTTCTTTTTCAATGGTCTTAGGATCGGTCTTCAATGCCTTGATATTGCGGTCCATCTGCTCATTTTCTTGTTGCATGGCCTGTATCTCTTGCTGGAGATGTTTGTATTCCGCGCGCTTATCGCGGTATACCACCATGCCGTTGGCCCCAAAAATGATGTGGAAGGCGATCCCGCAGGCGACCGCAAAAACCACGGCAGTGGCGATGCGCCTCCGCCATTCAAAGAGCCGGTCCGGAATTTGCTGAAAGAGCGCGATCATCTTATGCGTGAAGAACCCAATCCTTTGCGGCAGCGCTCAATCTCAGCGATTCTTTCTCCGAAGCTGCCTCCGAATAGACCCGGACGACCGGTTCCGTCCCTGAGAGCCGATAACAGACCCAGGAGCCGTCATCCAGCACCAGCTTTAAACCGTCCGTGCGCACCACTTGTGACACTTTGCGTCCGGCAAAATCCCCTGGCTCAGACCTCAACTTATCAGTGAACTGCGATTTTACTTCCGGAGTCAAGCGGAAGTTCTCTCGAAGTGGATAAAACGAACCAACTTTGACAAATAGATCGCGCAATTGCTGTTGCAAGCTCTTCCCGCGCACCGCGACCGCCTCGCAACAGAGTAGCCCGGCGATGATGCCGTCCTTCTCGGGAACATGATGGCGGATGGACATACCCGCGCTCTCTTCTCCGCCAATGGCGATCTTGTCCGCCTTGATCAATTCTCCAATGTACTTGAAACCCACCGGGGTCTCATGCAGTTCCACACCATGAAACTTTGCCAGCGCGTTGATCATATTGGTGGTGGCAACAGACTTGGCGACACCGTTCTTCCAGCCGCGCGTCTCCACAAGGTAGTCGAAGAGCAGCGCGATCACGTAATTGGGTTGCACAAAAGTCCCGTCTTCGTCCACGATGCCGAAACGATCCGCATCGCCATCGGTCGCGATCCCGATCTTTGCTCCCGTGCTGCGCATGGCTGCGCGCATCTCGTCCAGCAGTTCGCCCTCGGGCTCCGGAGCATGCCCCCCAAAGAGCACATCGCGATAGTCGTGGACGCTGGTGACTGGGATCCCGGCATCGCGAAGCAGAGAATCGGGATAGCCGCGCCCCGCACCCCAAAATGAGTCGTACACCAACTTCAGGCCAGATCGTTTGATAGCCGCCAGATTCACGATTTCTTTCAGCCGCGATAAATATTTGGCTTTTACGTCGATCTCTTCCGCCAACTGCTCTACGGGATCGAGCGAACCCGATGGCAAGGTCTCATTGTCATCCGCCTTCAGCACCGCAGCCTCAATAGCTTTGGTCACCTCCGGCAAAGCAGGCGCCCCGTCTGCGGAGTTGAACTTGATGCCGTTATATTCTGGGGGATTATGCGATGCGGTAAAGTTGATCGCGCCATCGGCCTTGGTGCGGATGATCTCATATGAGATTGCGGGAGTGGGTGCGGGCTCCAGGACCACCAGCGGCGTGATGCCGTGCCGCGAAAGAACTTCGGCGGCGATCTCCACGAACTTCTCACCCATAAAGCGTGGATCGCGGCCGACGATCACCCGATGCCTGCTTCCCTGCTGCGGCTTCTGGGCAATCACATAACCGGAGATCCCGCTCACCGCGCGGCGAATGTTCCCCACGGTGAATTCGTCCGCCACGATTGCGCGCCATCCTGAGGTGCCGAACTTGATCTGCGCCTTCGCCATGAAGAAGAAGTTTACATGGTGGTTGGGAGCTCGTGATCGTTGCAATCAGGTATCTTGTTGTCATGGCGGGAACAGGGTTTCGGATCTTGCTGACCACCGCAGGCTCCCAGGAAGAGGCTTGCAGGATTGCCACGGCTCTCGTCGAGCGCAAGCTCGCCGCGTGCGTGAATGTGGTGCCGCAAGTGCACTCCATCTATCGCTGGCAAGGTAAAGTCGAGAGCGCGCAGGAGTGGCTCCTCATCGTCAAATCCGAAGCCTCTCGCGTGGCAGCGATTGAAGTGGCGCTGCAAGCATTGCACTCCTATGAACTGCCGGAGTGTATCTGGCTGGAGGTGCAGGGTGGCAGCGAGCGGTATCTGGGATGGATGACCGAGGCGTTGCGATGAATGCAGGCACCGCTGCTCGTCGTAATTTTCAAGAAATGTGGCGAGCTTAGCGAGCCTTCTTGGCCCGGCCATTCCGAGCGCAGCAAAGAATCTGCTTTTCCCAGAAACTCGCACTTGTCATTCCGAGCGCAGCGAGGAATCTGCTTTTCCCAGAAACTCGCACTTGTCATTCCGAGCGCAGCGAGGAATCTGCTTTCCCTAGAAACTCGCATTTGTCATCCTGAGCGCAGCGAAGGATCCCTTTGGACACAAACACTCGCCATTCCCAGTGCGGGTGCCCCATTCTTGCGCAGCGCTAGCAAGCAAGGGTGGGTCTAAATAGCCTCGCGCGTCGACGCCTCGAGCACGCTGATCAGAGTTCTCGACACACTGATCAGAGTCCCTGTTGACGCTCTTGCTGTCCTCTGTTTATAATTCTCCTCGCATCAGGAGAGACTCGAGAGAGTCCAGCAACCGGGGTTGAGACGCCTCGGTGCTTAGAACGTGAAAGCGTTCGATGTGGGAGCGAAAGCTCTAAACCAAATGTCTCCCGGATCAAAAAGGTGGCCGCCCTGATGCTTTACCGAGGGGCGGTTTTCGTGTTTTGGGCGGAACTCCTGATGCATGCCAAGGAGCATGCATCATGCACATAGAGATCCCATCTCGCTTCCCCGCCGACTGGCACCACCAGCTCGGCACCAGGCTCGCGCCTTTCCCCCGATGTTTCACTTTTCATCGGCTTCGCATTGATTCACCGGACGTTGGACCGCTGCCGCTCACCTTCTGGCCGGACCTTGCCAGTTTTGTGGAAGACCAGCGTACCGCGCAGTTGTTGTACCTGCGTACTATTCCCAGCGACCTCAGCATCTGCGTGGCGTTTCACAAAGCCTCGCAAGAGTGGCAAGTACGTCTATATCACGATTGCGAACTGATGAGCGCCACCTGCGCGAGTGACTATGAGCAGGTGATGTCAGCCGCACTCACGCACGGCTTTTGCGCGGCTGATACCGCTTCGATGCTGGCGGCTGCCGGAAACGATTGACCGCCATTACGACCGCTTGTCCGCGACGGCTTCGGCCGGTCGCGGGCGTCAGAGGGGCACCGATCCTGAGCGGTGCCCTTCTTATTGCTCTGCGACTACAATCCACGCGAGGCATAAAAATGATCTCATTCAGTAAAGCAGCCGGCGGGATCGTTCAGTCGGAGATTCGCATCATGAGCATCGAGTGCGAGAAGGTGCGCGGCATCAATCTGGCCCAGGGAATCTGCGACACTCCCGTGCCCGAGCCGGTGATCCGTGGCGCCGAGGAGGCGATGCGCGCGGGACGCAACTCTTATGTTCGGCTGGATGGCATTGCGGAGTTGCGCCAGGCGATCGCGCGGAAGCTGGAGCGCGACAATCACATCACCGCCGACCCTGACACCGAGATCCTCGTCAGCTCCGGCTCCACGGGGGCTTTCCTCTCAGCATGTTTCGCGCTGCTCGACCCGGACGATGAAGTCATCGTCTTCGAACCGTATTACGGCTACCACGTGAATACCCTTCTGGCATGCGGCGCGCGGCCGGTCTACGTTACCTTGCGGCCGCCGGATTGGGGATTTTCTCTGGATGAGCTTACCCGGGCCATCTCCCCCAGGACCAAGGCCATCGTCATCAATTCACCCGGCAATCCTTCGGGAAAAGTCTTCGACCGGCAGGAGCTTGAATCCATCGCGGAGCTGGCGCGCAGACACGATCTGTTCGTCTTTACGGATGAGATCTACGAATACTTCCTTTATGACGGGCGCGAGCACATCAGCATCGCCACTCTGCCCGGAATGGCGGAGCGCACCATCACCATCTCCGGATTCTCCAAGACCTATAGCATCACCGGATGGCGCATCGGATACGCCGTGTGTTCGGCGCGGTGGAAGCCGGCGCTGGGATACTTCCACGACCTGGCCTTCATCTGCGCGCCCTCCGCTTTGCAGGTGGGCGTGGCACGCGGGCTGGAAGAGTTGCCGGAGAGTTTCTATCGCGAGATGAGCAGCGAATATGCCACAAAACGAAGACTGCTCTGTGAAACCCTCCGCGAGATCGGCATGAAGCCCTACGTTCCCCAGGGATCCTATTACGTGCTCGCCGAGGCGGGCGCGCTCCCCGGGACGAACAGCAAGCAGCGCGCCATGGCATTGCTGCAGGAGACAGGAGTGGCGGCGGTGCCCGGAGAAGCCTTCTTTCATACAAATGTCGAGAACACCAAGGATGGAAATCAAGAAGTCAGCAATGCAGGCGCCGGACTATTGCGTTTTTGTTTTGCCAAGACGGAGAGCGATCTTTTAAATGCATGCGGCCGCCTTCAGCGGTTGGCCGTCTCCAGTTCTCGCTGACAAGCCGCTCAGGGCTGATGCAGGGCTGATTGCAGAGTGATGCAGGGCGAGGCAGGTTACCCAGGAAAGCGTCGCCCAGACAGACAGTGTCGCCTAGACAAACACTTCTCTTACGCAAACTTAAAGAGTATGGGGCAGATGCGATAGAGAGTGGTTTTGCCGATGCCCAGCGCCCGGGCGGTCTTTAGTTTGTCGCCATTCAATCGGGTGAGGGTGGCAAGGATCGCCCGCTTTTCCATCTCGGCGATGGGAAGCATTCCCTCCACCACCGGCATCGCCGCGCGGGCATCCTGCTGCACCAGCAGAGGGCTGGGCAGGTCGAGCGGCTCGATGTTCTGGTCAGTGTTGAATGCGGCGGCGCGATTGACGGTGTTCTCCAGCTCGCGGACGTTGCCCGGCCATTCATAACTCAGCAGCAGCCGCATCGCTTCGTCCGTAAAGTCACGTTCGATGCCGCGCGAGACGTCTGCCAGTTCCAGAAAGTGCTTCGCCAGCAAAGCAATATCTTCCTTGCGGTCACGCAGTGGCGGGATGCGCAAGGTCACCACGTTGATGCGATAGAAAAGATCGCGGCGAAAATTTCCCTGCTGCACCGCTTGCTCCAATTCACGATTGGTTGCGGCCAGGATGCGCGCCTGAAAAGGCACCGGACGATTACTTCCTACCGGCCGCACTTCTTTTTCCTGCAGCGCGCGCAACAGTTTTGCCTGCATCTCCAGTGGCAATTCGCCGATCTCGTCCAGGAAGACGGTGCCTCCATTGGCGCAGCTCAGCAGCCCGTCCTTGGCGCGCATGGCGCCAGTGAAAGCGCCTTTCACGTGGCCGAAGAGTTCGCTCTCTATCAGGGTCGGCACCAGCGAGCCGCAATCCACCGCCACAAAAGGATAGTCCCGCCGCGGGCCTAATTTATGGATCGCGCGCGCCACCAGCTCCTTGCCGGTGCCGCTCTCGCCCAGGATCAGCGCCGGATGGTCGCTGTTTGAAACCTTGGGAATGATGCGGAACAGCTTCTCCATCGCTGGAGAGTGGGCCACCATGCCTTCCAACCGCATCTGCGCTTTCATCGCGAAACTCCGCCGGATCTCTTCCAGCGCCGCGGTGGCGTTGCAACGCTCCGAGGCATGGATCAAGGTGCGTCGCAATTGTTCCATACTGTACGGCTGCGTCAAGTAGTCGATGGCACCCGCCTTCATCACCTCGACCGCGGTGCGGGCATCACCCTCACCGCCCAGCACCACGATCACCGCCTGCGGCATCTCGCCCATCATCTGCCGCGTGCTGTAAATATGCCCCTCACAGGGCCCTCCGCTGATCACTATCACTGCGCTGGTAGCGGCTTGCAACGCCAGAGCCTCGGAATGGACGGCGGTCACGCGGAATCCCAGCCCGGCCAGCGCGGAGCGTACCCGCTCACAACTCTCGCGATTGCGATCAAGCAATGTGATGGCGATCCCATGCTGGTCTGCTCGCGGTGGCGTTTGTGCTGTTCCCATTTTCGGAATTCCCCCACTGATGGGTATGCAAGCGGGATGCCAAGCAACAAAAACGCCAGAACCACTATAGGAAACTTCGGCTTACAGGTTCACTGCGGTACTTTGGCAATGATCGACAACGTGCGGAATCGGGACCACGGCAACGGCAAATGATGTTTTCGCGCTGTGTTCATTGGGCTTACCAAAGTTTGTCCGAAACGGAACCCTGTTCCAAATCGGGAAAACTATCGTAAGGGCCTCGGTGCGGCCACTCGCGGTCTCGTTATTTCCTGAAGCCCACAGCGTCTCATTGCACCCGCACAAGCAATGGGACTCCCGGCATATCGCCCGCAGCGGCGACCAGGAATCTCCTTGGTGGCGCTCCCGTTTCTTCGTTGTCGTCACTACCCGGGCCCCAGATAGATCTCATGCAACTCGAGCAGACCGCCGCTCGCGGCGGTGATTCCAGGGATCGCGCTGATTTAAACACAACTATTCACTGTGATCGCAACCAATGCGGGGATGAATCCGGTTTTTAGTTTTTTTCATTTGAGCCTCAGCCAGTTCATATTCTTGAGGGTAAAATTCTTTGGATAAAACTTTTGAGAGTAGCGAACGGCATTAGACTATTCCAGAAGCTGTGAACCCAGACCAGGAACGCGTTCGGGATCACCTCGCCAACGAGCGTACTTTTCTCGCATGGTTGCGCACCGCCATGGGTATCGTGGTTTTCGGCTTTGCCATCGCTCGGTTCTCTTTGGCGATCCGGCAACTGGCAGGCGCCCAGGGAAAAGATATCCCTGCCAGCGGCATTTCATTGTGGCTCGGAAATCTTGCTATCATCTTCGGCATTTCCGTCATCTTTGCAGCTCTCGCCCGCTTCCATCGGACCAAGCGGCAACTGGAAACAGGAACCTTTTCTACTCATTACGGCCTCATTTGGTTTGTGGCGGGCTTATCGGCTCTGTTCGCGCTTGCGCTGATGCTTTATCTGGTGGCTGCACGAACCTCGTGAAATGAAACGAGGCATCCTAAAACGAATGAGCGAGGTCGAGGAGAGCCACTGAAATCACTAGCTGAAATTAAGGATATGGCGGGGACGACGGGACTCGAACCCGCGACCTCTGCCGTGACAGGGCGAAGCTAAGTAGTTAAATCAATAACTTAAAGGATGCGGATGGCTCCTGGAATCCTCATAAGGGCTGGCAAGAACCGCGTTCTGTTACATGGTTGTTACATGGCTCTTAGCCCTTTGCCCCCGACTATCGCGATGGGGGAGGAGGCGCTCGTTTGCACCTGCGTTTCGTGCAGTGCATTTGTCGGAGCTTCCTCTTCGAGATTGGCTCTTATGGTCGTAGAACTCGCACATCGCTGTTCTCACGAGATTATTGTGCCGCCGGTTTCTGGCAACCAGCCTGCCGCACTTCCGGATTGATGTGGTGATTCATCAATGTTGTTTCGAATCGTCAGACGTCCCCCCATGCAGAGCGACATTGGAGGTAGTCTCGGATGAGCGAGGTGTTCACTTCTGCACAGACGTGAGATTCGATCATCTGTAGGTTTCTAGGATTGCAGATCAGATATTTTGTTCTCATGTCTGCCCTTTCACGCAAGCAATTTCGAGTGAAGGCGTGTGTGCGAGAAAATGATCTATAAATCTTCCAATCTGTTCCCGGATTTCTTACGTTAACTAGGCGTGGTTCCAGAGAAATAGTCCAGAAGATTGGGATCACATGTTCGGCAGTTCACAAAATTATTCAAAGGGGAGAAAGTATGTCGGTATCGATAAATACACGAAAGCATCAGCCGGAGTGCTCTGTGTGGTCGAGTAATCGCAGGACGTTCTTGCGGATGTCCGGTTCCGCATTAGCAGTACTGGGGTTTGCGGCTGTAGGCCCCGTTGACCTGTTCAGCATTCCCATCGGAATGGGCGATAAGGATAAGGTGGACTTGGGAAGCGGAGACACGGGAATCCTTAACTATGCTTATGCTCTGGAGCAATTGGAAGCTGCCTTTTACACCCAGGTAATGACCCATCCCTATAAGACTATGAGTTCAGATGAGAACCGAATCCTCACGGACATCCGTGACCACGAGATTGTTCATCGCGAGTTCTTCAAGGCGGCTCTGGGTGCTAACGCTATTCCTGGATTGAAGCCGGATTTCAAAAAGATCCATTTCAATGACCGGATGTCGGTGCTGACGACCGCGCAGACGTTTGAAGATCTTGGCGTATCAGCATACAACGGGGCAGGCCAACTACTCACTAGCGGAGATTTTTTATTGCTGGCGGGAAAAATCGTATCAGTAGAGGCCCGACATTCGGCTGCCATACGCGACCTCTTGAAACCGCGAAGCGACAACTTTGCCCCAGACGCCATGGACGGAGCCAAGGAACCGGACGACGTTTTGAAGGCAGCCGGTCCATTCATCAAAGACAGCAAGAAAATCAATGCCAAAAATCTGCCGGGGGAAAAGTGAGGAACACTATGACAAACGAATCGATTCTTGCACAACTGGATCCGGAGCTTCAAAGCCGGCTGACTCCAAGGAGGGATCTTTTCGCCAAAGCGATCGGCATGGGGGTGAAATATGCGTCTGTTCCAATCGCAGTGGCAGTACTTTCCAACAGCGTATTCGGCGCTGACCTGCCGCAGGACATCACGGACGTGCTGAATTTTGCGCTCACGCTGGAATACTTGGAAGACGCTCATTACAAAGCCGGACTGGGAACGAAGATGATCCCGGATAGCGACCGCAAAGTATTCGAGACCATCAGCAAGCACGAATCCGACCACGTGAAGACATTGAAATCAGTGCTTGGCGGCAGCGCCGTAGCAGCGCCCAATCTGGATCCGACCGCCGGAGGAGCGTTTCCCGATGCTCTTTCTAACTACCAAACCTATCTAGCCCTGTCGCAAGCATTCGAAGACACCGGCGTACGCGCCTACGAGGGGCAGGCTGGGAATTTGATGTCCAATAAGAAGCTGTTGACGGTTGCGCTGCAGATCCATTCCGTGGAAGCGCGCCACGCATGTGAGATTCGGCGCATTCGACAGGAAAAGGGTTGGATCACAGGCAGCTCGCGCGGGACGTTACCAGCGGCCACGCAAGCCATCTATGATGGTGAAGACAACACCATGCAAGGCGGCAAAGACTTGGCCGGATTGCCGGGGGTGCCTGCTTCCGCCATCACTGAGGCGTTTGATGAGCCTCTTACCAAAGAACAGGTGCTGGCAATTGTGAAGCCGTTCATTAAGAGCTGAGCGGCAGACTCACGAGAGCTGAAATCAGGCTCTCGTTTGTTTTTTCTAAAAGGAATGCGCGAGGGGAATGTAGATCGCACTAAGAGAGAAGCAGCCAGCGAAGACCTGAACACTCATTCTTCTATTAAGAAGATCAACGCCCTCGCCAATTGGAATGACCCCGCGCTCGACGCCGAACTCCGCGGCATCCACGCCGCCCTTCCCCACTATATAAGGAAGCCCTCAGGCTCGAACTGGCAAAACGGAAAAAGGCGGGCAAGGACGGCAGGACCCGGGAATAGGTGATTCTCCGCCTGCTTTTTGAAAGAGAATCTGAGGATGACTTCGATAGCCGGGCCAACGTTCATTTCGGCGCTTCAGACGTATCCATGTTGATCTGTTTCCAGTCACCCCGAATGATGCCATCGCGAATCTTTTCAGGTGTGCTGCCATGCGACTGCTTTTGTTGTGCGTAGATTGCTTCTCGAATGCAAATCGAGCAGCTAGCTGCATGCGCGTCAGTGAAGCAGTGCAAGAGGCTGCGATGGCCTGTGCGCTGACATCCGCAATAGCACGGCTGCTGCGCCAGCGTTCCAGGAATCGTCTTGGCTGCCTGATAGGCCTTTCGAACAGCAGTCACTTGAAATCGTTCAGGAGGTAGCGTGGCTGGCAAGGGCTGCGCCAGGGCCAAGCTGGCAAAAAATGGTGGAATCATTCCTGTCGTCTGCTGCTTCGCTGCCTGTGTCTTGTCCCTGCGCGTCGCAACTATTGCAACCGCCACGTAGAACAGCGCAACAACAACGATCAGCGCCGTGACATACCTGGTAGCTTTGCGTTCATTTTCGCTTCTCTTCTTGGATTTCATATGACTACTCACAAATCAGTTTGCGTTTCCTTGCGCTGGAGAGTTCCCTTGCGGAGCGCGCGTTCCTTCATCAACACGAAGAACACCGGCACGAGTATGAGAACGTGAATGGTGGAAGTGATCATTCCTCCTACGATTGGTGCCGCAATTGGTTTCATCACGTCGGAACCGATTCCGCTCTCCCAGAGAATTGGAATCAAACTGGCGAGAACTGCGGTGACGGTCATTAGTTTGGGGCGAAGCCGTTGCACGGCCCCTTCGATAGCGGCTTTTTCGATATCCTCATTGGTCAGTTCACGGCCCGATGAGAGGCGGTGATCAAGAGCTTCGTGCAAGTACACCACCATTACCACCCCAGTTTCGACTGCGATTCCGAAGAGGGCTATATATCCCACCCAAACAGCGACGCTGAAGTTGTAGCCAAGGATCCATTGCAATATCAGACCGCCCGTCATGGCGTAAAACGTTGGGAAAATCAGAACCATGGCTTCCGTTGCGTTATGGAAGATCATGTACAGCAACATGAAAATCACAACAAAGACTATAGGCAGAATGAGCTTCAACCGCTGCTTTGCGCGAAGCTCAAACTCGTATTCGCCCGACCACTGAAAAACATAACCTGGCTTGACTTTCAGTTTGTCGTGCAGCATCTTGGTGGCATCATTCACGAACCCGCCATAATTGTTGGTATTCAAATCGATGTATACGTACCCGGTTAGCTGCCCATCTTCGTCACGAATCATGGCAGGCCCATGTGAAAAGGAAATTTTAGCCACCTGCTCAATCGGTATCTGCGCCCCAGCAGGGGTCGCGATGAGCACCCGACGTAGGTCATCCACGTTGTCGCGGAAGTCACGTTCGTAGCGAACATTTATGGGAAAACGTTCGCGGCCCTCGATGTTTTCGGCGATGTTCATGCCTCCGATACCTGACGAGACTGACTGCTGGATGTCTGCGACCGTCAGCCCGTACTTAGCTGCTTCGGGACGATTCACCTCGATATTGACGTAAAAGCCTTGCGAAACATGCTCCGCGAAAACCGACCGCACATTCGGCAGACCGGAAAGGATCTGCTGGATCTGGGAACCCATCTCTTGAATGCCTTCGACATTCGGGCCCTGGATTTTCATCCCAACTGGCGTTTTGATTCCTGTGAGTGCCATATCGAGACGGTTTTCGACAGGCATGGTCCAAGTATTTGAGAGCCCGGGAAATTGCAGTTTTTCGTCCATCTCCCGAATGAGTTTTTCGTATGTCATTCCGGGCCGCCACTTCTTACGGGGCTTGAGCATGATGGTGGTGTCGTACATATCGAGAGGCGCATTGTCCGTGGGGCTATCAGAACGGCCGACCACGCCGAAAACCGTCTCTACCTCGGGAAAAGTTCGAATGATTCGGTCTTGCTCCTGGAGCAGTTGGGAAGCCTGAGTAATTCCGATTCCAGGCAGTGCGGTCGGCATGTAGAGCGTTGATCCCTCAAACAACGCTGGCATGAACTGGCTGCCTAACCTGAACATCAAGGGAAAGGTCACCAGCAGGAATAGGAGGTTCAGGATGAGCGTCGACTTTCGGAACTTGAGACACAGGCGCAGGATTGGTAGATACAGCGCTTGTGTGAACCGAGATAAGGGGTTGGCCGATTCGGGCCGCAGCTTGCCGCGGATAAACATGACCATCAGCACCGGAACTAGCGTTATAGCTAGCAGCGACGAAAAGCCAACCGCAAGTGTCTTCGTCCAAGCCAGCGGGATGAACATGCGTCCCTCTTGCGCTTCAAGCAAGAAAACCGGCAAAAAGGAAACAACGATGATGATCAGCGAGAAAAAGAGCGCGGGGCCAACTTGCTTGGCTGCATCGATTAAGATGCGGCGTCGATCTTTGTCGCTGATCTCCGCAGGCGGTTCATCAGGAACCGTTTCGCCTTCTGCCGCTTCACGGTGTTGGGGCGTTGTCTGGCGCTCTGATAGGTGGCGATATCCGTTTTCCACCATCACGATTGCAGCATCTACCAGGACGCCGATGGCAAGTGCTAGTCCTCCCAGCGACATGATGTTTGAGCTCACGTGCAAGTAGTACATGGGCAGAAAGGATGCAACTACGGTGATCGGCAAGGCGATTATTGGGATCAGCGCAGAGCGAAAATGAAACAGGAAGACGATGATGACGATACTGACGATGATCGCTTCTTCAATCAGGTCTCGTTGCAATGTTGCGATTGATTCTTCAATGAGTCCAGCGCGGTCATAACCAGAAACTATTTCGACCCCTTCTGGTAAGGATGGCTTTATTTCTGCCAATCTCTTCTTGACCCCGTTGATCACGTTTAGGGCGTTAAGCCCGTAACGCATGACAACAATTCCCCCGACGGTTTCGCCCTCCCCTTGCCACTCCGCAACGCCATCGCGAATGTCTGGGCCGAACGATACCGTGCCCAAGTCTTTGAGCGTGACAGGGGTTCCGTTCTTGGCCATGACGGAAACGTTCTCTAAGTCAGCAATCGAGCGCAAATACCCGAGCCCCCGGATCATGTACCGTGTGCCGCTCAATTCGAGGACCCGGCCACCCACCTCATTCGTACTGGATTTCACTCTATCAATGACGGTTGAGAGCGGGATGCCATAAGCACGGAGCTTGTTGGGGTCGAGCTTTACCTGATATTGGCGAACAAAGCCGCCAATCGTTGCGACTTCGGCCACGCCCGGAACCGTTTCCAGTTGATAGCGCAGATGCCAGTCTTGCAACGCGCGTAAATCAGCCAGGCTGTGTTTATGGCTATGATCCACTAGGGCGTATTCATAAACCCAACCAGCGCCGGTCGCGTCTGGGCCGATTGCCGGATGAACACCGGAAGGCAGACGACCCGAAACCTGCTGCATGTATTCAAGCACTCGTGAGCGTGCCCAATAAATGTCGGTGCCATCTTCAAAGACAACAAACACATAGGAATCATTGAACATGGTCTGCGCGCGCACGGCTTTTACATGCGGAGCTGCCAGCATTCTTGTGACTATGGGATATGTGACCTGATCTTCGATGATGTTCGGCGGCTGGCCTTCCCAGTTGGTATGGATTATGACCTGCACGTCGGAGATATCCGGCAGCGCATCGAGCGGGATGTGCCCCATTGCCCAGATTCCCGCCAGGAACAACAGCAGAACCCCGGTGAAGACCAGAAAACGGTTCCGTGCGCACCAATCAATGATGAAAGAGATCATGCTTACATTCCTCCTTCAGCATTAACCGTGAGATGTTTGGTGCCGATTGTTTGGCCATTCTGAACGGCGGTCAAAGTCACTTGCCAGGTACCACCAGACCCCAAGTCTCCCTTACCCTCATACATTCCAGCGCCCTTGTCGGTAAGAGTTACGCTGTTCTTCATCGCAGCCATGCCCATTGCGGCCATGGCAGGCATATAAAAGGTGGCCGTCAGCTGCGCGCCTGCGATTGGAGCTCCGTTAGCTCCTGTAAGCTTCACCCGGAATATGTTGCTGCCTTTGTGGGGTGGCGAGGGCTCGCTGGATAGTTCCATAGCTGCTTGAGGCGCTCCCGCTGGAGCATTCATCGAAGCGGCCGCGCCGGCCCCCGGAGGGGGCGGCGCATAGGAGCCGGCGGCAGCTTGGAGCTGCGCTTCTGAATCAATCAGGAAATTCGCGGAAGTAACAATAGATTCTTTTGCTTTCAAACCTTTCGTGATGATCGCATCGTCACCGACGCGCGAACCAACTTGCACTTCTCGCGGCTCGATGTTTCCTTCTCCTTGATTTACAAATATCAGCTGTCTGTTCCCAGACTGGAAAAGCGCACCTGATGGGACTACCAGTTGCCGACCCATGGGGACTTTCAGTACGACGTTCACGTACATGCCGGGGGAAAGTTTTAGTCCTGGATTTGGCAACACCAAACGCACTCGCGCCGTGCGAGTGCTCATGTCTACTTGAGGCAATATCTGGTCCACTCTTCCCGAAAATGTCTTGCCGGGATAAGAGTCCACAGTGACCTCCGCGGTGTTACCAGGCTTGATTTTGCCGAGATCGGTCTGAAACACGTTCGCGTATACCCACACCGTGGACAGGTCGGCAACGGTATAGAGCTTCGTCTCCGGCTGCACGTACATGTTGGGTAACGCATTTTTCTCG
>JBBSFV010000027.1:0-38389 GCA_038254775.1 Terriglobales bacterium
ATATAGATGGCTCTCTGGCATATACCACTTCCGGGAACGTGGTGAACACACAGCTTTCAATGGCTTCCGGTACGCGATATATGCAAGTGCAAGGCTGGGACAACTATGGGAACTATTACAAATCTGCGCCCATCAGCTTCAACGTAACCGGCACCACCACCACCAGCTCCAGCTCGACCTCCTCCACCACCACCACCAGCGCGCCGAAGTATTCTGATATCCAAGCAAAGTCAGGCTGGGCGAGCTGTGATGCTTGCGCCGGCGCCGGGGGCTCCGGTCCATCGGCACCTTACTCCTTGGCCCAATGGATCTCAAATCCCTCCATGGACGGCAAGACCGCACAGTTTTGGATCGGTGGCACTACTCCTTATGCTCAAGCATTGTGGTGGAAGCAGCTTGGCGGAAACAGCAGCGCTTACAACTTTGTGTATGACCTTTATTTCTACGTAAAGGACCCCAACGCTCCCCAAGCGCTCGAATTCGACGTCAACCAATCAGTGAATGGCCTGAAGTACATCTTCGGGACCGAATGCAACTACAAGCAGACCGGCACCTGGCGCATCTGGGACACCAAGAACGCGAAGTGGGTGAACAGTGGCATCGGATGTCCAAAGCCGGCGGCTTACACCTGGAATCACGTGACTTGGGAATTCAAAAGGGTCGGTTCCCAGACAGAATTCGTTGCCGTCACTCTGAACGGCGCAAAGTCGTACGTGAACCGATACTTCTATGCTCGTCCCGTCAGCAATGCTTATGAGATCAACGTAGCTTTCCAGATGGACCAGAACTACTACCCCACCAACTACTCTGTGTGGCTGGATAAGGTAAGCCTGAATTACTGGTAGAACTTGTGCTCTCCCCGAGAGGCGCGGCTCAGGCTGCGCCTTTCTTTTCCTGGCGACTTAAAAAGGTTTTTCCAGCGACTCGCTCTGCGGGGTAAACAGCTCAGAGCCATTTTCAGTGATGTGCATGTCGTCTTCCAGCCGGACGCCGAATTCGCCGCGAATATAAATACCCGGCTCGTCGCTGAAGGTCATGTGCGGAACCAGCGCCAGTTTGTTGCCCCGCACCAGGTAGGGCCACTCGTGGCCATCCATTCCCATGCCATGGCCCACACGATGCGAGAAGTACTTGTAGTCCGGTCCAAAGCCGGCATCGGTAATGACTTTGCGCGCTGCGGCATCCACGGCGCCGCATTCCACTCCAGGTTTCGCAGCCGCCAGCGCCACCGTTTGGGCACGATGCACAATGTCAAAGACCTTCTTCATCTTATCCGTGGGCTTGCCGATCACGAAAGTCCGGCTGATGTCAGAGACATATCCTTCCACCGAGCAGCCGCCATCCATCAACAGGATGCTGCCTTCGCGCAACGCTTGCGGTTGGATGGAGCCATGCGGTAGCGCCGAATACTCGCCCACCTGCACGCCCGCATCACCTGGGAAACCGAGCTTGTCGTGCGCGGCAGCCACCCACGCCGCAAACTGGTTCTGGGTGATGCCTTCCTTCTTGCTCTCAAAGATTGCACGATATGCGGACGCATACGCCTGCAATGTGACGTGAGCCGCCAGGCGCATCAGGTCTATCTCATGGGGTGACTTCACCATGCGGCATCCTGCTGTCACCGGCGTGGCGCTTACCATTCGCGCCTGTGGCGCGACCTGTGCGACCCCGTCCGCGAAGACGAAGCCCATCCGCTCCTCCACTCCTATGTTGCCCGCGGCGATCCCGCGGTCCTTCAACCCTTGCAACACCCTTTGGTAGGGGCTTTCATCCTCCTGCCAGATGCGGATGTCCGGCGTGCCCGCAAAAGGGCCGGCGGTGATCTGCTCCATCGCTCGATCTTCTTCAAAGCCGGGACAAACAAAGAATGGCGCGCCCTTTGCCGGCAGCACCATCACGAACATGCGCTCGCTTGTCCACCAGTGGATCCCGGTGAAATAAACCAGCGATGTGCCACCGCCCACCATAATGGCATCGAGTTTGTTCTGTGCCATCAACTGGCGCGCCTTCTCCAGCCGCGCCCCGCGTTCTTCTCTGGTGATGGGCTTCGCCAACGAGCGCATCGACTCCAGTTTGGCAATGCTCGGTGGTAGATCTTCCGCGGTTGTATCCGCGGCGATCAGAGATTCCGGGACCAGCGATGCGCCCGCAGCGGCGGCGCCTATTTTCAGAAGATTACGTCGTGTGAACATGAGATGCCCTCGAACTGGGTTGCAGCGATCTAGACATTACTATGTTGCAGCCAGCTAAACCTTGTTGAGCCCGTCAAGCGCCGCCACTTTATATGCCTCGGCGAGCGTGGGATAGTTGAACACAGTATCGCGGAAATAAGTGATGGGCGCATTCAGCGTCATCACCGCCTGGCCAATGTGAATGATCTCCGCCGCCCGATCGCCGATCGCATGGACGCCAAGCAGCTTCAGCGTCTCCGGAGAGAACAGAAGCTTCAGCATGCCGTGGGCGTCCCCGATCATCTGCGCTTTGGCAAGCTCCTCATATTTAGCGATTCCAACCTCGTAATTGATCTTGTTGGCCGTGAGGTATTCCTCTGACTTGCCCACCATCGAGATCTCCGGAATGGTATAGATCCCGTACGGCAGCACATCCGGATTCCACACGATCGTCTTGCCGAACATGTGATTTGCAGCCAGGCGACCCTGCTCCATGGATGTGCTGGTGAGGGCGGGGAAGCCGATCACGTCCCCGGCAGCATAAACATGTGGCACAGTGGTCTGGAAGAACTCATTCACATGCAGCAGCCCGCGTGCATCTGCCTCAATGCCGGCAGCAGCTAGATTCAAAGCATCCGTATTCGCCTGCCGGCCCACGGTATAAAGAAGCGCGTCACCGCTAATGGTCTTGCCACTTTCCATCTTCGCGCTTACCCGGCCACGCTCCGCATCGACACTCACGCTTTCCACTTTTTCGCCCAGGCGGAAGATCATCCCCCGCTGCCTTAATTGATAAAGCAGCGATTCGATCACCTCGCGGTCGGCGAAATCGAGCAGTGTCGGGCGTTGGTCGATCAAGGTGACTTCGATGTTCATGGCCGCGAACATCGAGGCATATTCCAATCCAATCACGCCGCCACCCACCACCAGCAGTTCACGGGGAATCGCCTCCATCCCGCTCAATTGGTCAGAATCGAAGGTGCGTTTGCCATCCAGCGCGATGGTGCTGCTGTGCGCCGGACGGGTGCCGCAGGCAATCACAACATTGGCTGCGCCGATCTGCTGGCACTGCGTCCCCACGCCATCCGTTACTTCCAGCGTATGAGCATCCACAAATCGCGCTGATCCCTGGATGAGCTGAACCCGGTTGCGCCGCAACTGGTTATGGATCACCTCCGTCTCCCGGGAGATCACGGAGTTCACCCGAAAGAGTAGGTCCTGCATGCTTATGTCTTCCTTGACCGCATAATCCCGGCCGTAGAACGCTCGCTGGCTGAAGCCCGTCAGATAGAGCACCGCTTCCCGAAATGTCTTACTGGGAATGGTGCCGGTATGGACGCACGCTCCACCCGTCATACCTTTGCGCTCAACCAGGGCAACGCGCTTCTGCATCTTGGCGGCAGCGATCGCTGCCTTTTGTCCGGCAGGGCCGCTCCCGATCACCAAAAGATCGTAATCAATAGCCATAGTGAATGTTCAACATTACTCGAATTGCAAAAAATGGGAATAACCACCACGCTTCCCCGCCCATTCGTGGAACTCAGACCAGGCCGATCTCATAACAAGTGGTCGGCGAAGTGATCGGCGGCAGGAACCAACAATGTCATTACCGGGTACGGTGCCCACCGGCGATTGTCCGTGCCAGACGTGGCCCAAAGTTCATCATAGGTAGTTGCCCAGATCCAGGCCGGAGCGGAAATCTTGAACGAGACGGAAAGAACCATGCCCTTGATGCATCACGACCTGGAAGCGCTGCGCAGCCAATATCATGAACTCGAAAAAGCATTGCACACCCGCAACATCGAATGCGCTGGATTACAGACACGATTGACACTGGAGCAAGCCGAGCGAGTGCAGATGGAAGGCCGCCTGCGGGAGGCTCAGAGCTTTGAGAGCTTTGCCGGAATGCTGAGCGCGGTCGCCATTGACTTTCACAACCTGCTGGCAGTGGTGAAGGGTTACAGCGAGTTGATGCAGGACCAGGTAGGTGAAAATCCCGTGGTCCAGGCGGAATTGCGTGAGGTGATCAAAGCGGTGGATCGAGCCGCCGCGCTGGTGAAGCAGATATTAGCGCTCCAAGCGAGCGCAGCCGCCGGACGATAATCTCTACCAAAAAGGCAGCCGGATGGTTGCAGAGATTTTTTGGCGCGGCTACCGCAGTCTCTCCGCGAGTTGGGGATGTTTTGCCGCCAGATCGGCAGCGCTTTTTCCCGAGTCATCACGCAACGTCTTGTTCGCCCCGCGGCTCAACATTAAGTCCACCATCGCTTCGCATCCATTGCCGGCGGCGGCGTGCAACGCGGTGAATCCGCCGTGCTGTTTTGCATTTACATCCGCGCCGGCATCCAACAACAGCCGCGATGCTTCTACCTGGTTGAAGACCTGTGCCGCGTGGAGTGCTGTGTTCTGCATAGGATTGTTGCTGCGCGCATCCACCGCCGCTCCCGCTGAAAGCAGCGCTCGCACCGAATCTGCCTCACCGAAGAACGCTGCCAGATGCAGTGCTGTCCAACCATCGGCGGAATACGCGTGCACCCGCTCCGGCGCTTGCTGCAGGATCTGTTCCAGTTTTTTCTGATCGCTGACGGATGCTGCCTCAAAGATGTCCAGGGTCTCCCGGCGTGAACGTATCAGCCCGGCGATCTCTGTCTGCCGGTGGTACAGAGCGGCCAGCAGCGCGGAGACGCCCTTCTCATCGCGGGCATCGCCGAGGCTGGGATCGCCGGAGAGTATAGTTCTCGCCGTGGCGGCGTCACCGGCCTTGATCGCCGCGAATAGCTCTTGTAAAGCATGGTTGCTTTGCGCGTGGGCCATGGCAGAGACAGCATACCTCGCCAGAGTCGCATCTCAAAGCAGGCACTTGGCCACATTTTTTGGAAGCATGCGCATCCCTCCGGGGCGGATGCCAGGGGCTTATGAAAGATCAATTTAGGCGTTCCAAGGTTCTGCGAATATTCGCCATACTGGCACTCATCTTCGTGGCTTCGCTGTTCCTCATCACTCTTTTCCGCCCGCCATTACTTTACAAAGTGCAATCCCCGAGCGTGGGGCTGGACACTCAGGAATATGCGCGGATGGTCGAAGGCATGACGGGTTCGCATCTTCAGGGCGGCAGCGATCTTCAGGTACTCACCAATGGCGAGAACTTTTACGCCGCCGAACTTGAGGCGATCCAGCATGCCAAACAGACGGTCAATATCGAGGCATACATCGTCGAGAAGGGCGAAGTCTCAAAGAAGTTTGTGGATGCGCTTGCCGAACGGGCCCGCGCCGGTGTGGAAGTAAAGATGGTGGTAGACGCTGCCGGCAGCTTCTCCACCCGCAAAGGCGTATTTGAGCCTCTGCTGGATGCCGGGGGAAAAGTCGAGTGGTATCACCCGCTGCGTTGGTACAACTTTGATCGCATCAACAATCGCACTCACCGCGAGCTGATGGTCATTGATGGGCAGAAGGCATTCATGGGCGGCGCCGGCATCGCCGACCACTGGTTGAAAGCGGAGAAGCCGGACCAGCCGCGCTGGAGAGACACCATGGTAATGGTGCAAGGCCCGGCGGTGGAAAGCGTGCAGAGCACGTTCATTGAGAATTGGCTGGAATCGAGCGGGGAAGTGCTTTCAAACCCGAAATACTTTCCCATCATCCCCGCGGTCGGCCCTTCCACCGTACTGGTGATCGATAGCTCTCCCACCAGCGGCGGCTCCACCCGCGCCCGGGTTTTGTTTCAGGAGCTGATCGCCAGCGCGCAGCACACGCTTTACATTTCCACTCCGTATTTTCTTCCTGACGAACCGATGCGCGACGAGCTCATCCGCGCCAAGGAACGCGGTGTGGACGTGCGCATCATCACTCCCAGTAAGAGGAGTGATCATGCGGTGACCCGCAGTTCCAGCCGCAGGCTTATGGGAGACCTGTTGAAGAGCGGCATCCAGATCTTTGAATATCAGCCTGCCATGATCCACGCCAAGATCATGATCGTGGACGACCAGTGGGCAGCCATCGGCTCCACCAATCTGGATGCGCGCTCCTTCCGCCTGAACGACGAAGTGAATCTCGCTGCCTTTGCACCGCAGTTCGCCAAGCGCCTGACCCAGGATTTTCAGAGCGACCTGCAGCACAGCAAAGAACTCACATATGGGCAATGGAAGCACCGCCCGGTGTGGGAGCGATTCACGGAAGCCTTCGGCGGACTGATCCAAAGCCAGCAGTGATCGCTATGCTCCGAGTGGTGACCTACAACATCCATAAGTGCAGCGGGATGGACGGTCGGGTCCTGCCCTCGCGCATCGTAGACGTTTTGCGCAAGCTTGACGCAGACGTCATCGCACTGCAAGAGGTGGTGCGCCACCCTGAAGACGGTCCCGAGGGTGATCAGGCGAAAGTCATTGCCGATGCGCTTGGCTGCAGTCTGTCGTTCGGCCAAACCCGCACACTGCGTACCACGGAAGCCCCCTATGGCAATGCCATCCTGAGCCGTTTCCCCATCGTCGGTACGCAATCGTATGACATCACCGCCAGTGTTCGCGAAGCTCGCGGCTGCCTTCGCGCTGATATCCAGTGGAAGAACAAACGGGTCCTGCACGTCTTTAATGCGCACCTTGGCACCGGATACATGGAGCGTCGCAAACAAGGCCGCATGCTGGTCAGCGAAAAAGTGTTGAACAATCCCAAATTTCTCGGGTCCCGATTGCTGGTGGGTGATTTCAACGAATGGACCACTGGGCTGGCGACTCAATTGCTCCGCGCCCACATGGTCTCGGTCGAGCTCAGCAAGTTCGGCAAGCGGCGGAAGACGTACCCCGGCATTTTTCCATTGCTGCACCTGGATCACATCTATTCCGACCCCTTGTTCGAACTGAAGCATTTTGAAGTTGTCCGGACCAAGCTGGCCCGGATGGCGTCAGACCATCTTCCGCTGGTAGCGGATTTCCAGGTGCATGCGCTTGCCGCGGATGCCAAATCCTGAGCGCTTCGGCTAAACTCGCTGCGTGCTCCGCAAACTACTCGGGATCGCCGCGCTTTCCGCATGCGCCTTTGGACAGGCCCGCGTGGGCGAGGTCAATTCCTTAGACGCAAGCGTTCGAGGCTCCGTCACCCTCAACCAGGGTGGCGCCGCCATTATGAGTGGCACCCAGATCGCGGCTGGAGCAACCACAGCCACCTTGAGACTCGATCGCGGCGGAGAAGTGCGCGTCTGCTCGGGTAGCAACCTGACCGTGACCGCGAGCCTGAATGGCAGGGACATCATGCTCGCGCTGGGCGGCGGCAGCATTGAGACCCATTATTCTTTACACTCAAATTCCGATTCACTGATGACCCCGGATTTCCGTATCCTGCTGCCCGGCCCCGGAGATTTTCACCTGGCGGTAAAAGTCAATCAGCAGGGCGATACCTGCGTGCAGTCACTTGCCGGAGACTCCGCTTCGGTCGTTGTCTCTGAACTGATGGGTGACGCCTCTTATCAGGTGCGGACCGGCGAATCGGTCCTCTTCAGGGCGGGTCGGGTTGCGGATGCGTCGCCCACCTCCGCCAGCTGCGGATGCCCAGCGCCACACCCACCGGTGCCGATCGCAAAAGATCTCGGCTTTCCGGAAGATGAATCCAAGACCGCTGCGGCTGCAATCTCCATCGGCAAACCGGCACAACTTCCACTACCCATCCTGCCGGAAACGGAATTGCAAGCACCACAGCCCATCACTCAAGTGGACGCACCCATTGTCTTCCGCGGGGAAGAAGCGCCTCCGCCGGCGCCCCAAGCCGTGCACAAAACCTTGGCTGCTGCCAGCCTGCCACCCTTCCTGGTTCCCAAGGCGCTGCCTCCGCCAAAGCCGAAAAGGCACTGGTATCAGAAGATCTTCGGCGGGTTATTTGGCTGAATGCATCCTGGACATGTCGAAGTTGACAGTGATGAAAGTCTCAAATGCAACAGGTGTTCCGCCACAGCTAGCAGGCCTGTATTTCCATTGCTTCACAGCGTTGAGAGCCGAGCCAAGAAGGAATTTATTGGAGTCCTTTGTTGGAGAGATTTCGGCCAATGCTCCGCTCTCATTTATGACAGCATTAAATTGCACTTGCCCGCTCATTCGCGCCATCACCGCCGTAGCTGGATAATCAGGACTGACTTTTCGCAAGAGCAGCGAGTGTCGGGGAGTAAAACAGCCTCGCATTATTTTCATTGGGGTGGTTTTATTCAAAGTGAAGCCCCGTAAAGGCCCAATGGAAGTAACAGTTAACTCACTGAAGTCTCCATCTGACATCTTGAAGGGAACAAGGAATGTTCCGAACGGACGGTAATCCGAATATCTCACTCCGCCTTCCCGATCCCCGATGTAAAGGCCCGATTCCGTGCTGACACATACCTCCCGAACCTGTTCTTTATTGCTGCTCTGAGCAATGGAAAAACAAGTGGCCTGGGTTCCATTTACCTTTTGGAATTTGGATTTGGTCGATTTTTCAGAAGTGGGATCGATCTGTAGAACGGACAGCCAATCTGGGAGACTAAGAATATTGGACGCAGCACTCGAATATTCATCATTCCTGGTGATAGCTATTTGCCCCTTCTCAGCGGTGCGGAGTTGCTGGAAAGGTCCAATGATCAGCAGTTCTCGCCAGTTCTCCTGGTCAACGAATTCAAGAACATAGACCCCCTGCCAAAGTCCTCTGCCGGTTTTATAAGAGGTCTTGCCTTCCATTCGGAAATGCCCTGCCGAATAGATGTCACTTTTTTGGCGAGCTTTCTCCATCAAATCGGTCGTTTGCGACCGGACGGCGATTGAAAGGCCCAGTACTAAGAAAAGTAACGGCATTCGCATGAAGGAATAGTAAGGTAAAGGGCCTATCGTGCAAAGAGGCGGAAGTTTAGGGCTAAGGCTGATTTCCCGAGACTTATTGGCGGGCCGCGCGTCTATAATTTGAGGGAATCCATGGTTACCTCTGTTTCAACCGTACCCGAGCCGTTAAAACCGCAAGAGCCAGTGATCCTGCCTACTTTGCAGGGGATCGGATACGGCAACTATGATGCCCGGCCCACAAATTTCATCTTCTCATTTTTGCTGCACACGCTTGCGGTGGCGGCGATCCTGATCCTCACGCATTATTTTGTCTCCCATAAAGAAGAGATCAAGCGCTCGGTGATCACGCTGGTTGCTCCCAGTGAGATCGATCTTCCGCCCTCAACCACGGTTGTAGGGGGTGGCGGCGGTGGCGGTGATCGGGACAAGCTTCTGGCATCGCAAGGGAAGCCACCCAGACTGGACATGAATCAGATCACGCCTCCCACCGTGGTGGTGCGGAATCCTGATCCCAAGCTTGCAGTCGACCAGAGCATCGCAGTCCCGAACGTGAAGATTCCCACCAGCCTGCAAGCGGGTGACCCGCTCTCGAAGGGGCTGGTGCTTTCCAATGGGACCGGAGCGGGCTCCGGGATCGGCGTGGGATACGGGGGCGGGGTCGGCAGTGGCAGCGGACGCGGGCTTGGCCCGGGAAGCGGTGCTGGGACCGGCGACGGTATCTTCAGGGTCGGCGGCGGGGTCAGTCCTCCTAAACCAACATTCTCCCCCGATCCGGAGTATTCAGAAGAGGCACGTAAGGCAAAGTACCAGGGGACAGTGGTTCTATTTCTGATCGTGGGCCCTGACGGCCGCTCTCGGGATATTCGCGTGGCACGCTCACTCGGCATGGGCCTGGACGAAAAAGCCATTGAAGCCGTGCGCCAGTGGCGATTCGAACCTGCCAAGAAAGATGGCCGTGCGGTCGCCGTAGGCATCAATGTGGAAGTGAATTTCAACCTCTACTGAACGCCACTTCTGATCGCCGCTTCAATCCTGCAACTTAAGTCATTGCCTTTCCTGATTGCTGCTTCGTCTTTCTTTCGCCATAATACTTCCATGAGTTTTTACCCACTAATTCACAGGCCTGCACAAGAAACTAACCTTGTCCACAAGCAGAGCTGCGATTCTGACCACGGATCGTACCGCCACTGGTTTACAACAGCAGAGACAAACCGTGGCAACCGTTGAATACAAACTCGATCGTGGACTTCCTGCAAGCATAGAAGCTGAGAAGACGATTCTCGGCGCCATCCTTCTCGACAATCAGGCCTGCAATGAAGCCTCTGAAGCGATCAAAGCGGAGGACTTCTACCTCGACGCGCACCGCCGCATCTTTGCCAGCATGGAAGCGCTCAGCGGGCGTGGCCAGGCCATTGACATCATCACTCTTTCCGAGGAGCTCAGCCGCAAGCGGGAAGTGGAAGCCGTGGGCGGGGTGGCATACATCTCCTCGCTGATCGACGGCGTGCCCCACCAGCCCACCATCGAGCAGTACATCCACATCGTCAAAGACAAATCGCAGTTGCGCAACCTGATCCATGCTTCCAACAATGCGATTGCCCGCGCCCTGGAGCAAAGCGATCCCGCGCACGAGATCATTGACGCCGCCGAGTCTGCCATCTTCGCGGTTGCGGAAGAGCGCATCAACCAGGGTTTTGTCGGCATACCGGCGATCGTCAAAAGCTCCTTCGGATCCATAGACAAACTTTATGATCGCGGCCAGCGCATCACCGGACTGGAAACGCATTACGAAAAGCTGGATGAGATGACCGGCGGCTTCCAGAAGTCAGACTTGATCATCATCGCCGCGCGTCCTTCCATGGGAAAAACGTCTTTCGCAATGAACATCGCTGAGAACGCTGCGGTGATGGACCAGAAGGTCGTCGGCGTCTTCTCGCTCGAAATGTCCCGCGAATCGCTCCTGCTGCGCATGTTGTGCTCACAGGCAAGAGTCGATGCCAACAAGCTGCGTACCGGCGTCTTAGGAAAAGACGATCGCCAGAAATTGAACGCCGCGCTTGAAGCGCTGGCACAATCCCCGGTATTCATCGATGACACGCCGGGTATCTCGCTCAATGAGATGCGCGCCAAATGCCGTCGCCTGAAAAAGGGGCAGCAGAACCGTCTGGACATGATCGTTGTGGATTATCTCCAGCTCATGACCGCCACCCCTCCCGGCGGCGGAAAGCGTTATGAGAATCGCACCCAGGAAGTCTCAGCCATCTCCCGCGGGCTGAAGGCGTTGGCCAAGGAGATGCAGTGCCCGGTGGTGGCGCTCTCGCAGTTGAGCCGCTCTCCGGAGGGGCGCACCGGGAACAATCGCCCGCAGCTCTCTGACCTGCGTGAATCGGGCGCCATCGAGCAGGATGCGGACGTGGTGGCATTCATCTTCCGCGAAGAGGTTTACAAGAAAGACGATCCTGATCTTGAAGGGCTCGCTGAGATCATCATCGCCAAGCAGCGTAACGGACCAACTGACACAATCAGGTTGGCATTCCTCAAGAAGAGCACACGTTTTGAGAATCTCGCCGGAGACAGTGGTCCGGCCGGCAATGAGTACTAGCCCTTCGCGGGTATAATCGCTGGCTCTCTTCCCCAGGTCTCCCATGAATACCCGTCCCACATGGGCTGAAGTGTCGCTGACCGCTCTGCAACACAACTTCGCGACCATTCGCGATTTTGTCGCGCCGGATGCGGGTGTTTGCGCCGTGGTGAAATGCAATGCTTACGGGCACGGCGCCGTTCCCTGCGCTAAAGCCTTGCAGCAGGAGGGCGCTAAGTGGTTCGGGGTCACCTGCGCGGAGGAGGGCCTCGAACTGCGCAAGGCTGGTATCTCCGGCCGCATACTCCTGCTGAGCGGCTTCTGGCACGGAGAAGAAGACGCGATCGTAGAAAATAATCTGACTCCCATCGTCTGGGATTGGGACCACATTGAATTGCTGGAAGATGCGGCCGAGAAGCTGGATCGCGCCCCTCAATCGGTGGCTGTTCATCTCAAAGTGGATACCGGAATGTCGCGGCTGGGGGTGGACCTGCGGGAATTGCCGGAGATGGTCCGCGCTTTGCAGTCTGCGAATGCGGTTCATCTTGAGGGCATGTTGTCACATCTTGCTTCTGCGGAAGTTGTGGACGCGCCGGACGTGGAAGCACAGATGGTCCGCTTTGACGATGCCATCGCCGTTGTCTCAGAGGCGGGGCTGTCACCCACTTACTTTCACATCGCGAACAGTGCGGCCATCGTGAGCCGTGAAAGAAGCTGGAAGAATTTAGTGCGTCCCGGCATCTCGCTTTACGGCTACTATCTGCCCTTCATGTCCGTGGTCAGCGGCTCTCCCGATGCATCGCTCGAGTTGCCCGTGATCCCCGTCCTCTCCTGGAAGACCCGGATCATCGCTATCCGCGATGTGTCTGCCCATCAACCGGTGGGATACAACGGAGGATACGTGACCCAGGCTCCGGCACGTTTGGCGGCATTGCCCGTCGGTTATGGTGACGGCCTGAGCCGGCAACTCTCCTCGCGTGGCCGGGTCCTGGTGCGCGGAGATTTCGCCAGTATCGTGGGAAATATCTCCATGGACGTAACCCTTATCGACGTGACCGGAATGCCCGGAGTGGATGTGGGCGACGAGGTCGTCCTCATCGGTGCTCAAGGGAAGAAGAGCATCTCTGCCTGGGAGCACGCGAGCCACGCACTTACCATCCCCTATGAGATCTTGTGCAATATCTCTGCCCGGGTCCCGCGTATTTACGTGGAGTGATCCAAAAACCCTCGCCTGCTCGCTTTGTTATCCTTGAGACACACTTCATGCGGCGCATCTACGGAAAATTCATGCACGGTTGGGAGACGCGGATGACCACGCGTGACAGCAATCGCGTGGTCCGTCTGTTTGATTGGGGCTTGGATTGGGCGCGGCAGTGGCCCGGTGTGAATGGCAATTTCCCCGGCACGGATTCCGCGCCTGAGACCCAGGAAAGTTATATGGGATGGCTTAACTCCCAGATCGTCAAGTCCAGCGACGAGTTCTTCTCCTACGACACCCCGCAGGATTTCAGCCTGATCGAGCGCATGGTCCCGGCTGAGAAGCGACCCTCGCAGTGGCTGAGGTTCACCTCCTACGTTCGCACGCCGCACCCCAACAACAACACCGTGACTGCGCGATGGTATCCGGCGCAGAATCCCAGCGGCAGGGCAGTGGTTCTGCTGCCGCATTGGAATTCCAGGCCTCAGAGTTACCTGGCGCTTTGCCGCATCCTGGCGAAGTTAGGTATCTCCACATTGCGCATGAGCCTGCCTTACCATGATTCGCGGCTGCCTTCGGAGACCCAGCGCTCGGATTATGCGGTCTCGGCAAACGTCTGCCGCACCATCGATGCTACCCGCCAGGCCGTGATTGATACCCGGTCCTGCTTTGATTGGCTGGAGCAGCAGGGGTATGGCCGCCTTGGGATCGTAGGTACCAGCTTAGGTTCCTGTTATGCGTTCCTTGCCAGTGCTCACGATGCGCGAGTGAAGGTCAACGCATTCAACCATGCCTCAACCCATTTCGCAGATGTTGTCTGGACCGGGCAATCCACCCGACACGTGCGCGCCGGAGTGGAAGCCGAACTCGATCTGCAACGGCTGCGCAGCGCCTGGGATGCGATCAGCCCCATCAATTACTTTCCCAAATTTGCGGGCAAGCAAAAGAAGATCCTGGTGATCTATGCCACCTATGACCTGACTTTTCTGCCGGAGTATTCAAAACAGGTGGTTGAAAAATTCCAGGAACACAACATTGATTGTGATGTGAAGGTCCTGCCCTGCGGCCATTACTCGACGGGAGAGACTCCCTTCAAGTACATGGATGGGTGGCATATCGGAAAATTTTTGAAGCGCTCTCTTTAACTCGCGAACCGTCAGCCAACTATCACGCCGTGCCACTCATCCCATCTTTACTATGAAACGAGCAATCATCTTCCTGAGTGCACTTGGTTATGGCATCGTTGCTGCCAGCTTTCTGATGAAACGCGGTCGCGGCGGGAATGCCATCAGGCTCCTTGACTTGAACTCCGCCTCAGAAAAAGAGTTATTGCAGCTCAAAGGCATTGGAGAGGTCTTCGCGGCTCGCATCGTTGAGAACCGGCCCTACGCGAACAAGATCGACCTCATCGGGCGCCGAGTTGTCCCTGATGCAGCCTATGACATGATCAAGAGCGTCATCACCGTGGCGCCACGGGCTGCCTGAGCTATCCATCAGCTTCAACTCTGCATCCAACTGGTTGTCATGCCACAATCGAACCTACTCCTGATGCGCAATAAGATGAAGCCGCTGGCTGCAACCCGCGGACACCAGTGTCCGGACTGCTTCAGTTTTAACTGGGAGGAGCGCCTGCCGGAGAACCGGAAGCGTCAGCACCAGGGAAGCACTTTACTTACCTGCGCGCTCTGCAGGTCAGAGTACCCGGCAAGCCGCTCCCAAGCCGAAGCTGCCTGAACAATTTGTAATTTGCAATTGGGATCCGCTGTTCACATTACAAATCACAAATCAGAAATCACAAATTTATTTATCGATTTTTCCACACGGGCTTACGCTTTTCGAGCACCGCCCGGATGCCTTCCTGCACATCCTCAAGCGATTGCAGCTGGTTCAAATAAATATCTTGAGACTTCTTCATTGCCTCCGCAATGGGTAGGCCTTGGCTCGAACTGATCACTTTCTTCGTCATCTCAAGCACCGGACCGCTGAATTCGCCGATCTTCGCCAGGATGCTATTTACGTACTCCTCTAGCTTGTCTTCCGGGACCACTCGATTCACGAATCCGAGCTGTTGTGCCTCCTCAGCGCTCAGCGCCTCGCCTGTCAGGATCAATTCGTAAGTCTTTTTCGGGCCGATGACTTGCGGCAGCATGACCGCCGCAAACGGGGGAAACACTCCCAACTTCACCTCCGGCTGAGCAAATTTCGCGTTCGGCGTGGCAATGACCATGTCAGCGAATGCCACCAGCTCAGATCCCGCTCCGATCGCCGGGCCGTTCACCACTGCGATCAAAGGCTTCGACACTTCGCGGATCGCATTGAAGATCCGGTTGAAGGCATCGAGCGTTTGAAAGACCCGGTCGGATTTCGAATCCTCCAGTGAGATCCCGGCAGAGAACATCTTGGGAGAAGAGGACGTGATCAAGACCGCCTTGATGTCACTGCGCGAGGTCAGCCCTTCGATTGCGGTCGCAATCTCTCCCATCATGGGTACGCTCAGCACGTTGTAGGGCGGCTGATTGAGCACGATGCGCGCTACATACGTGCTGGCGTCAAACTGGATATATCGAAAGCCAGGGGCCGCGCCCGACGGGCCTTCTACGGAAGTTGCCATGGGTCCACCTCTAAATGTTTCGGGAAAATGTTTCGGGAAACCGTGATTATCCGCTGAATCCTCCTGCCAAACAAGAGAATCAGGGTCGGGGCGTGGGTTTAGAATCCTTTCCATGAGGATCGCTTTAGGCGCTGACCACGCCGGGTTCGAATTAAAAGAGAAGTTGAAGCACCATCTGGAGACGGAAGGCTATGACCTTCTGGACGAGGGCACCGCGGACAATACCTCGGTCGATTATCCTGATTTTGCCCGCAAGGTTGCGCATGACGTTGCCCAGCAGCGCGCTGACTTCGGATTGCTGGTGTGCGGCAGCGGCATCGGGATGGCGATCGCCGCCAATAAAGTCGCCGGGGTGCGCGCCGCCAATGTCACCTCTGCACAAGAGGCGCAACTCAGCCGCGAACACAATGACGCCAACATCATCGCGCTCGGGGCGCGGCTTCTCCAGCCGGAAGAGGCGCAAAAGATCGTCGACACATTTTTACGCAGCGCTTTCGCCCACGGGCGCCACTCCACCCGGGTGGAAAAGATATCCGCCATTGAGCGCGAAGAAGCAGATCAAAATACCGCCAAATAAATGCTGAAGGGAACCATGAGCCAAGACCGCATGAACCTGCCTCTCTCCGCCGTTGATCCGGAGATCGCCGCCGCCATTGAGCATGAAGTGCTTCGCCAACATGAAGGCCTGGAGATGATCGCCTCAGAAAACTTTGTGAGTGAGGCGATACTGGAAGCGGCCGGATCCGTCTTTACTAACAAGTACGCGGAGGGCTATCCCGGCAAGCGTTATTACGGAGGATGCGAATACGCGGATGTGGTGGAGAACCTGGCCCGCGACCGCGCCCGGCAGCTCTTTGGCGCTGAGCATGCCAACGTTCAGCCACATTCCGGGTCTTCCGCCAACATGGAAGCGTACGCTGCCGTCCTCAGGCCCGGCGATACCATTCTCGGACTCAACCTGGCGCACGGTGGCCATCTTACGCATGGACATCCGCTGAATTTTTCCGGCAAGACTTATAAAGTGGCGGCCTATGGCGTAAACCGCGAGACAGAGACAATTGATTACGACGAGCTAGAGCAGATCGCCGAGCGCGAGCGGCCGAAGATGATCATCGGCGGCGGCAGCGCATATCCCCGCACCTTTGATTTCCCCCGCATGCGGCAGATCGCGGATAAGGTGGGCGCGCTTTTCCTGGTTGACATGGCACACTTCGCTGGACTGGTCGCCGGCGGAGCTCATCCATCGCCCGTGCCGCACGCTGACATCGTGACCACCACGACGCACAAGACCTTGCGCGGTCCTCGCGCGGGTCTCATCTTATCGAAAGAGAAGTACGCAAAAGACATCGACAAATACGTCTTCCCCGGCGCGCAGGGCGGCCCATTGGTGCATATCATCGCTGCCAAGGCGGTCTGCTTCGCTGAAGCATTGCGCCCTGGATTCAAGGATTACGCCCAGCAGATCGTCACGAATGCAAAGGCCCTGGCGGAAGTATTGCAGCAGGAAGGCTTTCGCATCATTTCCGGCGGCACCGATACGCACTTGATGCTGGTGGATGTTTTTGCAAAGGGAATGTTCGGCAGTGAAGCGGAGAACGCCCTTGGCGCGGCAGGCATTACGGTCAACAAGAATGCTATCCCCTTTGACCAGAATCCTCCCATGAAGCCCAGTGGCATCCGCATCGGCACTCCGGCGCTCACCACCCGAGGGATGAAAGAAGCCGAGATGCGTACCATTGGGAAGTGGATCGCGGAGGCGCTTAACAACCGCAATAACCAAACGATGCTGCAGCGCATCAACAAGCAGGTAGTCGGCTTGGCGGAGCAGTTCCCACTCTATGCCAAGCGCCGCTCCCATGCTGCGGTTTGACAAGGTTTAGGCGCCCGGCGGCAATAGTTTTGCGGCCCTGAACCAAGTCCTGGGTTAGCGCCCTGTTTAATATTAGAGTCCCCTGAAGCGATTGAAAAAACTCAACGTTTTCAACCAAGTTGTTTCTCATCCCCTTCGTGCGTGTGGTTAGAATCCTCCCATGAACATTGCCATTGACATGCGGCGGCACATTGACTTCGGTGTCGCCACCTATGTGCGCAATGTCCTTCGCGCCATTTCCCGCATTGAGAATGATGCGAATCGCTACATCCTGATCGGTGACCCGGAGCGCCTGGGTGACTACCGCGAATATCCCAAGAAATTCGTCCTTCAGCCCTTCGCTGGGGAGGCAATCTCGCTGCGGAATGCAATCGCCTTCCGGCATCTGCTCCAGCGGCATAACTGTGATTTGCTGCACGTTCCGCATATGTTCAAAACCCCTCGCTTCGCCCCCTGCCCGTATGTGGTGACGGTGCATGATCTGCTCGGCTTCCTCTATCGAGACGCAAAGCAGACACGGTCGCAAAGCCGGATGCGCTTTGAACTGGCAAAGTATGCTTTGCGCGGGGCATCCCGCATCCTTGCGGTATCGAATTCCACCAAGACGGATGTCCAGCGTGTCTTCCGAGTCCGTCCCGAGCGCGTGGAAGTTGCATACAACGCCATCGACGAGCGTTTTCAGTCCGGGCATGCCTCTGCCGAGGATCGCCAGTTCATCGGGGAACGTTATCAGGTGAACTATCCATTCCTTCTCTATGCCGGCAATGTGAAGCCACACAAGAACGTCAGCCGCGTGATCGAAGCGTTTTCCGCGCTCAAGGCGGAACTGAAAAAGACCGATCAATATCCTGACCTGCGGCTGATCATCATCGGCGATGAGGTCTCTCAACATCCGGACCTGCGCCGCACGGTCATCCGCAGCGGCGTACAAAATGACGTCCGCTTTCTCGGCTTTGTCCCCGTCGAGACCTTGCGCATCTTTTACGATCTCGCCAAGATCTTCGTCTTCCCCTCGTTGTATGAGGGCTTTGGGCTGCCGCCTCTGGAAGCCATGGCGCACGGCACCCCGGTGGTGACCTCCAATACCTCTTCCATCCCGGAAGTCGTGGGCAATGCCGCGGTGCTGGTGCATCCTGAGAACGTTTTCGAGATCATGCACGCCATGCACCGTGTGCTGCTGGACCAGAGACTCAGAGATGAACTCAAAGTCCGCGGATATATGCAGGCAACCAAGTACTCCTGGGACCGCACCGCGCGCATCATACTAGCTGTGTATGAGAAGGCTGCGAATCCAGGCTCTCTGGCCCGTGTAGCCGCCCAGAAAAAATCTTACTGAGCAGCCCTCCCGAAAGTGTTAATCAGCTTCTAACTAAGCAGGCTGAAGTTGGCAGGCCGGAGTGATTGCTGTGCGTCAAAGACCCCAGGACCCGATATTTTTAATCTTTGTGATCGCGCTCCTCGCCGCGCTTGCCCCGGTGAGCGCTCTCGCGCTGGAGGACACGCCGGATGCTTCTGCTCCGAATGTTGCCACCATCGTGGCGCGCATGGTTCGGGCTCAGGCGGAAAACCGCGCACGCATGCATCCCTACATGGTGAACCGTACCTATCAAGTCTTCGGGCATGGCGAGCATGAAAAATCGAAATCGGAAGTGACCGCGAATATCCAGTTCCTGCCCCCGAATCGCAAAAGCTACACCATTGATAAGAGTAGCGGAGGCACCGCGGAGAACGTGGTGCGCAAGGCGCTGGAAAAAGAAGTCGAACTCTCCAAAGATCCTTCCATCACCGCCATGAACGGTGAGAATTATGATTTCAGCCTGATCGGTGAAGAGACCAATGATGGCGTGACCTCCTATGTGCTGGGCATTGCGCCGCGCCGCGAAACCAAGGAGTTGCTCAAGGGCAAGATCTGGGTGGACAAATCGAACTACCTGGTTCGCCGTGTGGAAGGCGAGCCTGGGAAGACACCTTCCTGGTGGGTCCGCAGTGTGCATCTGGTGATCACCTTCGCCGAGAATGGCGGAATGTGGCTGCAGAATTCATCGGTTGCAAAAGCGAATCTGCGGATCGTTGGATTGTTTACCATGGTCTCGCGCGATGAAGTGGTGCCCAGTGAATCGCTGGCGGAAGTCACTGTTTCCGCCAAACCGACTCTGGCGAACGTGACTCCTGCGTCCTACAGATCACGCCGCTTCGCTGCCAGCCACTGACATTCAGTAGATCTAGAGCCTAGCCAGATATCCCACAAATTCCTTTCATCACCTTCTTTGCCTCTTTGCTTCTTTGCCATCTGCGCACCCCGGCGGAGCTGCTGGCGGCTCACCGCTTGTTATAATCAACACGTTAGCAGGTGGGCTGGATGATCACTGCCGCCGCAGGGCGGGAGAGGAAAGTCCGAACTCCATAGAGCAGTGTGCCGGATAACGTCCGGGAGGCTGGCGTCAAGGCCAGTCGACGGAAAGTGCCACAGAGAAGATACCGCCGCCTGTTTCTTTCGAGAAGCGAGCGGTAAGGGTGAAAAGGTGCGGTAAGAGCGCACCGCTCCGGCAGTGATGCCGGGGGCATGGCAAACCCCACACGGAGCAAGACCAAATAGGGAGGGAAGCGGTCGCAAGAACGATGCGTGCCGGCTCGGCGCGCCACAACCTCCGGGTAGGTCGCTTGAGCCCGTCAGCAATGCCGGGCCTAGAGGAATGATCGTCACGCGCGCAAGCGCGTACAAAATTCGGCTTACAGGTCCTCCTGCTACTGTGCCCTTCCATCTCGTGACCCGAGTGGAAGGGCTTCATCCTTTATGTGCAAATTAAAAAGTAGAATGTGCAAAGCAATTTCACTTTCTACTTTTCTTTCTTTAACTTTCTACTTTCTATCTTTAACTTTCTACTTTCCTGGGTGTCCTTACGCGCATGCGCTTGATCCTTTCTTTTGCTTTCATACTGTTCCTGAGCAGCATTGCCCTTGCGCAAGCTGCGCCCGACCACATCATCCTGATCTCGCAGATCTCCGTGATCGATACCACGGGTGCCAGCGCCTGGAGTTCCATCCGAGCGGACCAGGATGTGCTGATCGTTGGCGACCGCATCCAGCAAGTCTCACCCCGTCGCTTGATAAAGCCGGATGGCGCGGAGGTGGTGGACGGACGCGGCAAATTCCTGATCCCCGGTCTGTGGGACATGCACGTTCATGTGCAGGAACTGGACCGCAGTTTTCCTCTCTTCATAGCGAATGGCGTACTCGGCGTCCGCGATATGGGCGGCAACCTTGATGACCTTCTGCGCTGGTGGGAGCAGATCAAAGCGGGTCAATTACTCGGACCGCAGATGGTGATCAGCGGGCTCATCCTGGACGGCGAGCTTCCCGCCGATCCCCAGCACGCGATTCCCGTAACAACCGTCGACCAGGCGCGCAAGATCGTGCAGCAACGTGCCGCAGCGGGCGCAAATTTTCTTAAGACCTATGACGGGCTCGCGGGATGTGTATTTCGCCATCATCGACGAGGCGAAGAAGCGCCATCTTCCCGTCGTCGGACACGTACCCAATTCCGTCACGGCGAAAGAGGCTTCTGACGCGGGGCAGAGAAGCATTGAGCACCTGACCGGAGTCATCGAAGCCTGCTCGTCAGACCCTGATGCGCTGATGAAAATCTCTCAAGAGCCGCTGGATGAAGAAAAGGGCCAGGCCGCCATGCCTGCACGCATCGCCAAGCGCTATCACGCTGAGCTTGAGACTTACAGTGATGCCCGTGCCGCGGAGCTGTTTGCCACATTCAAGCGCAACGGCACATGGATGGACCCCACGCTGATCGTTAAAAGGAACCGCACTTACATCGACGATCTCTTCGGCAAGCCCGATTCGCGCATGAAATATGTGCCGAAGGCGGTGGTGGAAGAAGGCGATCCTAAGAAAGATTTCTTCGCGCGATATCGTACCCCGGAGTACATCGCGGAACAGAAGCGCGTCTATGCCAAAGAATTGACCATCGTGGGCGAGATGAATCGGGTGGGCGTCCGCATCCTTGCCGGCACTGATTCATTCGGCCCTTACGCCGTCCCCGGGTTCAGCCTGCATGACGAACTTGGTCTGCTGGTGCAGGCCGGACTCACGCCCATGCAAGCCCTTCGTGCCGCCACCGCAGGTCCGGGCGGAATTTCTGGGAAGACGCAATGAAGGCAGCGTCACTCCGGGCAAAGTCGCCAGCGTGATTGTGCTGGACAAGAATCCGCTGGAAGACATCCGCAATACGCAATCTATTCGGGCAGTGATCATCCGCGGACGGCTGCTGGACCGCGCCACTTTAGACGACATGCTCGCCGGCGTGGAGCGTAGCGCCCAGAACAGCCGGTAAATCACCAACCCGCTCAACAGGGGTATATATATCCCCGATTACTGGTGGAGAGCTCGCTGCGCTCGCGACTTTTAAACCCACCCTTGATTCGCTGCGCTCATCAAGAATGGGGGACCCGGCCACCCTGTAATTTCCCCACTCAAGCAAAGCGGCTCGAGTGGGCCACCCATTGGTTTTAGATTACTGGTGGAGAGCTCGCTGCGCTCGCGACTCTTAAACCCACCCTTGATTCGCTTCGCTCATCAAGAATGGGGCACCCGGCGACCCTGTAATTTTCCCACTCAAGCCAAAAGCGGGCTTGAATGGTGCACCCGGCCACGAGAGGCGCATTGTGTGGGCACCCGGCTCGGCGGACCTCGAACACATGGGTATGCGGCTGTTGATCAGCGAAACTTATCCACTTTCCATGCCGTATAGCTACACTGTAACTCTCACTTATGCAGTCATTCATTGAAGCTTTGCGCATCGCCCTGGGCTCGCTTTGGGCGAACAAGTTGCGGTCTGTCCTCACCCTGCTGGGTGTGGTGATCGGGATCGCTTCAGTGATCGCGGTGGTCACCTTCGTGAACGGCATCAATGGTTATGTGGCGGAGAAGATCTTCAATCTGGGCGCCGATGTCTTCATTATCAGCAAGCAGCCCAACGTGATCACCAACGTAGACCAGTTCCTGGAGGGGCAGAAGCGCAAGAACCTGAAGATGGACGACTATCGCGCGGTGATCGATGACTGCCGCGATTGCATGGTGGTGGGCGCGACGGTGGGGGGCCAGCGAGGCAACATCAAGTACGGCACGGAATCCAGTTCAGATACTGCCGTGCGCGGTTGGACGCCTTCGATGGCGCGCATCGCTGACCTGGACTTGATCTCAGGACGAGCTATCACGGAAGCGGACATGAACTCAGGGTCCAATGTGATAGTGATCGGCTATGACATTTTTGACAATTTGCTCAAAGGCGTGGACCCGATCAATCGCGAGATCCGCGTGGACGGCCGCGTCTATCGAGTGATCGGAGTGGGCAAGAAGCAGGGAAAGACCCTGGGCCAAAGCCGCGACAACTGGGTGATGCTCTCCGTCTCAGCTTACTTCCGGCAGTATGGAGAGGCGAACACCAGTATCCGGATCTGGGTGAAAGCCCGTGATGTGGGGCAAGCGCTGATCAATGCAATGGATGAGACGCGGGTGATCCTGCGCTCACGCCGGCATGATCTGCCGGGCCAGAAAGACAGTTTTGAACAAGACACCAATCAATCCTTCCTGAGCATATGGTCCAGCATCAGCAGCAGCTTTTTCGCGGTGACGATCGGCATCGCATCGATCGCATTACTGGTGGGCGGCATCGTGATCATGAACATCATGCTGGTCTCCGTGACGGAACGGACGCGCGAGATCGGCGTGCGCAAGGCGCTGGGAGCAAAGAAGAGTGACATCCTGAAACAGTTCCTGATCGAATCCGGCACCATGGCGGTGATCGGCGGGGCGATCGGCATACTGTTCGGGGTGGGAGTGGCAAAAGGGGTCACGGCGATCATAGGCATGCCGTCGCGGATCGAATTGTGGTCAGTACTGGCAGCGCTGTTCGTCTCGGCAAGCGTGGGAATCTTCTTCGGAGTGTATCCGGCAAGAAAAGCGGCTGACCTTGACCCCATCGTGGCGCTGAGATCGGAGCTATAGCATGTTGAGGCGCGGCGGATTCAACGAGATCATCAACATGTCCATGGACACCATCTGGAAGAACAAGCTGCGCTCCGGCTTGACGATCCTGGGCATCGTGATCGGCGTGATGACGGTGATCGTGATATCCGCGATCGTGAGCGGGTTGAACTCCCGCATCAGCGAGCAGGTCACGTCGATGGGATCGAACATCATATGGGCATTCAAGTTCGATGTGTTCACCTTCGGCAGGCCTGCCACTGAATTGCTGACGCGCAAAGAGCTGACGTATGAAGACGCCATGGCGGTGAAAGATCTGGCGCATGTGCAGGCGGTTTCTGCCGGAATCCGGTTTTTTAACCCTCAGTTCGGGGTAGGGTCCTACTCAGTGAAATATGGCAGCAAGAAAGTGAAGAACACCATCCTGGAGGGCGATACGGCTTCCATCAAGGAGGTCTATGACCTGGTGCTGAAAGATGGCCGCGCTTTCAGCCGGATCGACGAGGCGAACCGGGCCAATGTGATCGTTCTTGGATATGACACAGCGGACGAGCTCTTCGGCGCGGATTCCGCGCTGGGCAAAGAGATCAACATCGAAGGCCAATTGTTCACCGTGATCGGGGTATTTGAGAAGCGCAAAGGCGGCATCGGAAGCGGAAAGAACCCCGATGACAACATCGTGCTGTTTCCCTTACCCACCTTCCGCAAGCTTCACCCTGAACTGAAAGATATCTGGGTCAGCGTAAAAGCTGACAGCCATGAGAACATGCCGGTGGTGATGGATGAGATGCGCGAGCTTTTCCGTCGCCGCCGCCATGTGCGCTTCAACCAGCCGGACAACTTTGCCATCTTTAGCCAGGAGGCGCTCTCCGACCTCTGGAATCAGCTCACTGGAGCCGTGTTCATCTTCATGTTCACGGTATCAAGCGTTGGCTTGATCGTGGGCGGCGTGGGCGTAATGAACATCATGCTGGTATCAGTCACGGAGCGGACAAAAGAGATCGGAGTGCGCAAGGCGATCGGCGCCACCAAGAAAGACGTTTTGCTGCAATTCTCGCTGGAAGCCATGACGCTGACTGTGATCGGCGGGTTTGTGGGCGTGCTGGTGGGCAGCGCGATCGCGGTATTGATCCGTGTTCTAGTGCCTGCGCTGCCGGCACAGGTGTCAGCGTTCTGGGTGGCAATCGCTCTTACCATCTCCTGCGCGATCGGGCTGATCTTTGGAATCTATCCCGCTTACAAAGCGGCAAACCTGGATCCCATCGACGCCCTGCGCTACGAGTGAAGAAATTTGTAATGGGTAATTTGTAATGGGTAAAGTGGCGATCTTGATTAGAAATTAGAAATTAGAAATCACAAATCACCCATAGACTTACCTGGTGTTGCGCCATCCCTTTATTCTGATGATCTCGGCGCTTTGCGCCAGCTCCATCGCTTACAACCTGCTCACCATTGTTGCGGGATGGAATTTCTCGCGGGAGCGGCGCCCACTGCTGCCGATCGCAGAGCTTCCTCCGGTCTCCGTCCTGAAGCCGCTGAAAGGCTGCGACCCGCAGATGTATGAAAGTTTTCGTTCGCATTGCATCCAGGATTTCGGCGAGTACGAGCTGATATTCGGCGTGAATGACTCCGCGGACGAGGCGATCCCATTGGTGCAGCGGTTGCAACGCGAGTTTCCAGCACACAACATCAAGCTGATGGTTTGCGATAAAGTGCTCGGGCCGAATCGCAAAGTAAGCAATGTGGTGCAGATGCTCGCGGCAGCCAAGCACGAACATGTTGTGGTGAATGACAGTGATATCCGTGTTCCGAGTGGCTATCTGCGGGAGGTGATCTCCACGCTGGTTGGCGGCGCTGAGCAACGCGTGGCGCTGGTCACGTGTCTCTATCGCGGAATCCCGACGAATAACCTATGGTCAAAGCTTGAGGCGCTGGGAGTGGGCGCGGATTTTACGCCCGCCTGCCTGGCCGGGCGATTTGTGGAGCGCGGCGTGCACTTCGGATTGGGCTCGACGCTCGCGTTCACCCGCCAGGCGGAGCGAGCGATCGGTGGATTGATCACCCTGGTGGATCATCTTGCCGACGATTATGAATTGAGTGCCGCATTGCTGCGCATGGGCCACAAGACAGAGCTGGCGAAGACTGTAGTGGACACCTTTGTGACGGACTACACATTCCGAGGATTTCTAGACCATCAGTTGCGCTGGGGACGCGCGGTCCGGGTCTCGCGTCCCGCGAGCTACATCGGGTTCCTCCCAATGTTCGGCTTGCTTTGGTCGCTGGTATTGCTGGTCGCGACGGGCGGTCATGAGTGGGCATGGATCGCCATGGGAGTCTTTGTTCTGGCTCGACTGGCGTCGGTGTACTTTGTGAGCTATCGGGTTGCAGGCGATCGCCGCACCTGGCGCAGTGCCTGGTTGCTGGCGATCCGCGACCTGCTATCGCCGATGATCTGGGTTGCCAGTTTGTTCGGGAACACGATCGTTTGGCGCGGTGACACCTTCACTTTGAACAATGGCAAGCTTCACCGCATCCGCTAGACATTATTTCCTCTCCGGCGGGGTCGGGTCAGGCTCCTGGACTGGAGCATTTGGTTCAGTGGCCGGCGCATCCGGCGGCTCTACTACGGGGATCGGCGGATCCTGGTCAGGTGGGTTGGGGCCCCCACGGCCTAAAAGTGCTTCCATATAAATCTCCTATGCTGCGGGGATTTTTTTCCAGCAGCGTGAACACTTCGCCGGTGATGTAGCCGGTCGCAACTTAGCCCGCCATCGCGATGAGATCCCGGGGGCGAGCGATGAACTGGGCGGTATCAATATTTATTTTTTTGCCCAGCTTCAGGAATTCCGTGCACCATTGATCAGCCTTGTCATTGCCGAGGGCCCGCATGCCCGGCAGCACCGATCGCGCGATCTCGAAATAGAGGTTTTGCACCCGCCACAGATTGACGATGACACCGAGCGTGGATGCTGCGCCAACCACCTGACCGATCTTCTTCAGCATATCCATCTGGTCAGGCTCGCTCATCAAACGTTCCATCAGAATGTTCAGCGTTCTTTTCAGGCGATACCCGAGCTCCTCGCGGTCGATGCGGATCTCCTCTTCCATGGCCTGATCCACCAGCAAGTCTATGCGATCAACATCAAGCTCCTGACGGGAGAACTCCCGCTTCAAGCCTGCATTGATCACGAACTCCGAGGTAAGCGCGAGGATGCGGGGTTTCTCCAGGCGACGGGCGGTGAGGAAGCGCAACAGAGGAGCATGATGGTCATAGATGGCACGATAAGTGGCTTCGGCTTCGCGCAGAGTGGAGCCCAGCAAGATGTCCATGATCTTGCTGCGCTCATCTGCAAATAACGATTGCAGGGAATAGGTGGTACCACCGAAATGCCGGTCCAAGGCGCGGATGGCTTGCGGCAGGTCAGCACATTTAAAAGCCGCTGTCACTTCATGGACGAATGCGCGATATGCGCGTTCACTCTGAAAATCACGGACACCAGCGCTGATGTTATGGTCCCCCAGGTGCAGGACGCCGAAGACGACGTCAACACATTCATTCGTGATCTTGCTGCACACCATGGCGCGGCCGACACCCATGCGGGCTTTGCCGGACTCGACGGTATGAAAGTCACGGCGCTCCACTTCGTAGCAATAGATGGGCACGTCTTCCGGGTTTCGCTCGAACATGGAGCTGATGGCATAGTGTGCGGCAACCTCTTTCAGCCCAATCACCGCAGGCTTCACCCATTTGCGGAAGAGCCTGGCGCCTTCACCATGCTCTTTCACGTTGCTCTTGGCGAGGGCAAGCCGATCGAGGAACTCCGGCTCCAGGAAAGCTGCCTCTTCGCCGAAAAGATCCTGAGCGAGTTGGATCACCCGGCCTGCATACTCGATGACCTTTATGGTCTCAATGCCGGAGAGCTCATCAAAGAACCAGCCGCAACTTGTGTACATGAGCATCGCGTGGCGTTGTAACTCAAGCAGTTTCAGAGCGCGGATGCGATCATCCGCGCTGATCTCCCGGCCGGACTGCTGGAGAAAAAACGCGGAAACGTTCTCGGCGGATCGATCGAGCACTACATCTATATATTGGTCGCGAGCCTGCCAGGGGTCTTTCACAAGTTCACCGGCAGCCTGCTCATACAGCGGCGAGACGGCATCACGGAGCCAATCAAGAGCTGCGCGAAGGGGCCCCCGCCACTTCTGGTTCCAGCCATTGCCACCTGAGCGGCAGCCACAATCCGCATGCCAGCGTTGCACGCCATGGCAGCAGCTCCATGAAGATTGCTCGAGGATCTGCGCTTCCAACTCCGGGGGATGCTTTTCCAGGTATTCGCCATAATTCGTGAGCTTGGCGAGGCCGTTCTGTTCAATGTGTTTCAGGGCATAGGCGAGCGCCATATCGCCATGCGGGTGGTGGTGGCCATAGGATTCGCCATCTGTGGCGATATGCATGATCTGCGGCCAGTCGCGCTCGTCAGAGAATCCGCTTACCAGACGCTCCGCAAATTGCGGCCCGCTGTTCAGAAGTTTTTCAAATGCGACAGCCTGGGAGATGGGGCCGTCATAAAAAAACAGGGCGATCGAATTCCCGGAGGGCAGAATGCAGTTGTAAGGGCGTGTTGGATCGACCTTGCCGCCACTCACCTCCCGCCACTTGGCGCCGGCGCGACGGGTCCTTGCCGCCTGAAAAGGAGAGAGAATGGTGAACTTCAGGCCTTCGGCAGCCATGATCTCCAGCGATTCAGTATCCACCGCGGTCTCCGCCAGCCACATACCCTCCGGCATGCGGCCAAAGCGACGCTCAAAATCATGGATACCCCAAATGATCTGCGTCTGCTTGTCGCGGCTGTGCGCCAGCGGCAGGATCATGTGGTTGTAAGCCTGGGCGATGGCCGAGCCGTGGCCGGAGAAGTTGCGTTGGCTCTGCTGGTCTGCTTCGAGGATGGTCTGGTAGACATCCGGCGATTTTGCTTCGAGCCAGGAGAGCAGGGTGGGGCCGAAGTTGAAGCTGATCTTGGAGTAATTATTGACGATCTGCTGGATTCGTCCGGCTTCATCCACGATGCGGGCGGCGCCATTGGGGGCATAGCATTCGGCAGTAACCCGCTCATTCCAATCGTGATAGGGGTGGGCCGAAGGCTGGGCCTCAATCGTCTCCAGCCAGGGATTCTCCCGCGGAGGCTGGTAGAAGTGGGCATGAATACAGATGTAACGGTCCATGGATAAGGTGGCCAGAGTAGCGCGCACTAGTTAGGATGCTCAGTACCGGTCCCAAGTGGCTACTCTGCATGAAAGGTGACAACAACGGGAGGCAGGTGGCATTCTGAGAAGCATGTCTCCAAAAGAACTTCCCTTCCTGCTAGCGGGCCAATGGCTCCATGAAGGCAAGCTACAGGAGCGCTACTCGCCGTATCAGAACCAGCTCATTGCGAGGGTATGGGAGGCCTCACAGGAGCACCTGGAGCGGGCGATCAGCGCCGCTGTGGACGCGTTCGAGGTGACCCGCTCAATGCCGTGCTATGAGCGGCAACGGATCCTGCGTAAGGTGGCGGCTGCACTTGCGGGCCGCAAAGAAGAGCTGGCAAGGACCATTGCATTGGAAGCGGGCAAGCCGATCAAGACGGCGCGCACCGAGGTGGAACGCGCGGTCCTTACCTTTGAAATCGCAGCCGAAGAGAGCACGCGCATCGGTGGGGAATACCTGCCGATGGAGATTCAAGAATCCGGCAAAGGCAAGTGGGCGCTGGTGCGGCGATTCCCGATAGGGCCGGTGGCCGCGATCACGCCTTTTAATTTCCCGCTGAATCTGGTTGCTCACAAAGTGGCACCTGCCATGGCAGCGGGCTGCAGCGTGGTACTGAAACCGGCGCCGCAAACCCCACTCTCAGCATTGGAGTTGGGAAAGATCATTACCGAGGCGGGCTGGCCGGCGGGTGGGCTGAATGTTCTCCCTCTTGCAGATGCAGATGCTGCAGCACTCGTGGAAGATGACCGCCTGAAGCTGCTGAGCTTTACCGGCAGCGCAAAGGTGGGATGGGCATTGAAGGCCCGCTCCGGCAAGAAGCGAGTGGTGCTCGAACTCGGCGGGAACGCGGGCGTCATCATCCACAATGACGCTGACCTTGGCCATGCCGCGAAGCGGTGCGCCATCGGCGGATTTACCTATGCGGGACAGAGTTGCATCTCCGTGCAGCGCATCTTCGTTCAGCGGGAATCGCTGGATGAATTTTTGGATGTTTTTCTCCCGAAGGTGCAAATCCTGAAGATGGGCGACCCGCTGGATGAGTCGACGGATGTTGGCCCATTGATCCGCAATGCAGATGCCGATCGAGTGGAGCAATGGATCTCGCAGGCAACTTCACAGGGCGCGAGGATCTTATGCGGAGGCACGCGCGAGGGAAATCTGCTCTCACCCACGGTGCTGACCGGCACCAGGCCTGATCAACTGGTGAACTGCGAGGAGATATTTGCTCCCCTGGTCACAGTGGAGCCCTATACCATTTTTGACGAAGCAATGGCCCGGGTGAACTCATCCCGATACGGTTTGCAGGCGGGAGTGTTTACGTACGATTCACGGCGGATCTTCGCAGCCTATGAAAAGCTCGAAGTGGGTGGCGTCATGATCAACGATGTTCCAACCTTCCGCATGGACCACATGCCCTATGGCGGGGTGAAAGACTCCGGACTTGGCAGAGAAGGTGTGCGCTACTCCATTGAAGACATGACGGAAATGAAGATCCTGGTCATGGACCAGGGGACGAGCTGATGCCGGCGCAGCAACTGAGCATCCTCTGCGCCGCTCTGCTGTTCGATCTTGACGGTGTACTGACCGACTCCACCGCCTGCGCGGAGAATGTGTGGCTGTGGTGGGCGAAGGAGCGCGGAATCGACGCTGAACTGGTGTTGAAGACGATCCACGGCCGGCGGTCCGTGGAGAGCGTGGCGATGATGGCACCGCAGCTAGATGCGCAGGTTGAAGCCGACATTGTCACTGACCGTGAGGTGTTGGAGCGCGATGGCATCCACCCCATGCCGGGCGCGCGTGAGCTGCTGCTTTCACTGCCGCAGCATCGCTGGACGGTGGTGACCTCATGCCCTGAGCGCCTGGCGCGAGTGCGGCTGGAGGCTGCCGGGCTACCGATCCCGCAGTTATTGGTGACCTCCGAGCGAGTGAGGTTCGGGAAGCCCAAGCCGGACCCCTATCTCGCGGGGGCGAAGATGCTGGGCGCGGATCCGGAATATTGCGTGGTGGTCGAAGATGCGCCGATCGGGATCCAATCCGCGAAGGCGGCGGGGATGCGCGTGATCGGATTGCGGACGACCTATGCGGAGCAACAGGTGCTGGAAGCCGGCGCCGACCTAATTGTGGACAACTGTTCTGATCTGCGGGTGACGACGAGCGGAAAATCATTGCAGGTGCATCTGCGCTGAATGTCGGTTTGCTAGCGCGCCGGACGGCTCGCGAAAAGTTTTCCGCAAGAAATTTTCGCAACCACTATGCAAAAAAAAGTCACTTGCTATAATCGTGCGTTTATTAAAGCAATCTGACTGCACGATGTTGTTGCAAGGCGGGCATATTTTTTTAGCAGCACTCATAAGGGTTCCGTCGAGACAGGAAAACCGGTAGATGGCGCAATTCTTTCCTCACAGCGCAAACGCATACGCTCGTACCAGCATGGTGCTGGTCGGCGTGCTGCTCGCGGGGCTGGGCCTGATGGGTGACCGGTTGCAACGGTCTCCTTATGTGACTAATCAGGGCATCCGTCCGGAGCAGCCGGTCCCGTTCAGCCATCAGCATCACGTCTCCGGATTAGGGATCGATTGCCGTTATTGCCACACCTCGGTGGAGACCTCGAGCTTTGCAGGCATCCCGCCCACCAAGACCTGCATGAACTGCCACTCACAGATTTGGACGAACGCTCCCATCCTGGAGCCGGTGCGAGCGAGTTACCGGAATGACAAGTCGCTGGTCTGGACGCGCGTTCACGATCTGCCGGACTACGTTTATTTCAGCCATGAGATCCACGTGAATAAAGGCGTGGGCTGCAAGACGTGCCACGGTCCCATCGACGAGATGCCGCTCACCTATCAGCATGCTTCCTTGCAGATGGAGTGGTGCCTGGAGTGCCATCGCGATACCGCTTCAGTGCTGCGTCCGAGGGAGCAAGTATTCAATATGAGATATCAGGAGCCCGCACCGGGGACTCCGGTGGTCTTTGAAGGGCAAAAGTACACCAAGCAAATGGACCTGGGCCATGCGATACAGAAGGCCTACGGGATCCGCAAAGCATTTGAACTGCAAAGCTGCGAGACGTGTCACCGCTAGAGAAAACTGAAGAACCGATGGCTCAAGACAGCGAAAACGATCTAGTGCGGATCCAGACGACAAAGAAGGACCTTGGTCTGACGGCCGAACACGCTCGGGAGAAACTCTCAGGCGCTCGCGGGCCGCAATATTGGCGCAGCCTGCAAGAGCTGACCGAGGACCCCGAATTCGACGCCATGATGGAGCGGGAGTTCCCGCGCCATGCATCTGAATGGACGGACCCGGTCTCTCGCCGCGGTTTCCTCAAACTGATGTCAGCTTCGATGGCACTCGCGGGACTCTCTGCCTGCACCAAGCAGCCATTTGAGCCGATCGTGCCCTATGTGCAGCAGCCGGAAGAGCTGATCCCCGGCAAGCCCATCTATTTTGCCACCGCGCGGCCCACTCCGAACGGGGCCTATCCGTTGCTGGTACGTTCGCATGAATTCCGTCCGGTCAAGATCGAAGGCAATCCGGACCATCCCGCGAGCAAATCAATTCCGCAGGGCTCCTACCCGGCTGAGTTGCGTTGGGGTGTGACGGATGCGCAATCGCAGGCTTCCGTCCTCGATCTTTACAACCCCGAACGTTCGCAGAACGTGACCTTCCGCGGCGATACGCGGACCTGGGGCACATTCGTGGGCGCCATTCGGGATGCATTCGGCGCCGAGCGCGGACGAGGTGGAGCTGGACTACGCATTCTGACCGACACCGTGACCTCACCCACGCTGGCAGCGCAGATAAAAAGCGTATTGCAGGCGAATCCGCAGGCAAAGTGGTACCAGTGGGACGCGATGAACCGCGACAACGCCCGCACCGGCGCAAAGCTGGCGTTTGGACAATATGTGGACGCGCAATATCGGCTGGCGGAAGCGGACGTTGTGGTCTCGCTGGACGCGGATTTCCTTTCCGGCTCGCACTTCCCGGGATTCCTGGCGATGTCACGCGATTTCATCAGTAAGCGCAAGCTGGATCTTGCAGGCGGTGAAGGCGAAGCTGCGAAGATGAATCGCCTGTACGTGATAGAAAGCCAGGCGAGCACCACCGGCGGCAAGGCAGACGATCGCCTGCCGATGCGAGCCTGCGACGTGGAGCAATTTGCTGGAGCGCTGGCAAACGCGCTGGGTGTGGGTGGCTCGAATGGCACGGTAAAAGATGATCACGCAAAGACTTTCCTCAACGCGCTAGTGAAAGACCTGCAAGCCACTCGTGGCCGCTCGGTGATCATCCCCGGCGAGCAGCAATCGCCCACAGTGCATGCACTGGCGGCGGCGATGAATAGCACCCTTGGGAATGCCGGCAAGACGGTCCTATACACCGAGCCAGTGGAGATCGTTCCCACGGAGCAGGCTGCGGGATTGAAAGAGTTGGTTGCCGATATGAACGCCGGCAAAGTCACATTGCTGGTGATGATCGGGGTGAATCCCGTGTTTGACGCGCCGAGCGACCTGAAATTCGCCGACGCTTTTGAGAAAGTCGCTCTTCGCGCCCACGTTGGCATTTATCACGACGAGACTTCACGCCTCAGCCATTGGCACGTGCCAATGACGCATTATCTGGAAAGCTGGAGCGACACGCGTGCGTATGACGGCACTGTCAGCATCGTGCAGCCGTTGATCGAGCCGCTGTACAACGGCAGGAGCGCACACGAAGTGGTGGCGGTCTTTTCCGAGAACCCGGGAGTCACCGCCTACGATGCGGTGCAGTCCTACTGGAAGGCGCAGAACAAAGGCGCGACCTTCGAGCCGTTCTGGAACCGCGCTTTGCATGACGGGTTCATGCCGAATACGGCGTCACCAGCGCGCCCAGCCAGCGCACGCCCGGCAGCAAGCGCCCTTGCACCCGTGAATGATGAGCTGGAGATCGTGTTCCGTCCGGACCCTACGATCCATGACGGCCGCTACATCAACAACGGTTGGCTGCAGGAGCTGTCTAAGCCGATCACAAAGCTCACGTGGGATAACGCCGCCATCATGAGCTTTAACACCGCGAAACAACTCGGCGTAAAAGATGAAGATGTTGTGACTCTCGAGTTGAACGGCGCAAAAGTGGATGCGCCCGTCCTGGTGGTGCCAGGACATCCTGACAAAACCATCACTGCGCACTACGGTTATGGCCGCACGACGGTGGGGTCTGTCGGCACCGGTACCGGGTTCAACGCATTCCTTCTGCGCACCGCTGAAAGATCGAACTATGCGGCGGGGGTGAAAGTAACCGCGAAATCAGGCGAGCGGTGGAGATTGGCTCTCACGCAGCACCATCACCTGATCGAGACCAAGAAGTGGAAAGAAGACGTTGTCGGCAGCTCACAGGTCGGCAATGAAGCGGCATCCCGTGACCTGGTGCGCAGCGCGACATTTGAAGAGTGGCGCAGGACACCGGGCTTTGCCAATGAGGGCGAACACCAGGCTCCATCCCGCGACCTGACGCTCTATGGCGAAGACGGATACAAGAGCTGGGTGGACGACCCGGCAAAGAACGCCGCGCACCAATGGGGCATGGCGATCGATATGAATTCATGTATCGGCTGCAACGCGTGCGTAGTCGCGTGCCAGTCTGAGAACAACATTCCGGTGGTGGGCAAAGAGCAGGTGCTTGCGGGCCGCGAGATGTTGTGGCTGCGCATCGATACCTACTTCACCACCCCGAACACGAATGACGTTTCAAATCCCCGCGCATTTTTCCAGCCTATCCCCTGCATGCAGTGCGAGAACGCGCCCTGCGAGCCGGTATGCCCGGTGGGCGCCACCGTCCACAGCCCTGAAGGGCTGAACAATATGGTTTATAACCGCTGCGTGGGCACGCGGTATTGTTCGAATAATTGCCCCTATAAAGTCCGGCGGTTCAATTTCCTGCTTTTCGCAGATTTCGATACCGAGTCTTATAAATCGCGCAACAATCCTGATGTAACGGTGCGCAGCCGGGGTGTGATGGAGAAGTGCACATACTGCGTGCAGCGCATCACCAGCGCGCGCATCCATGCGGAAAAAGAGACCCGCAAGGTGCGGGATGGCGAGATCGTGACCGCCTGCCAGCAGACATGCCCGACCGATGCCATCACCTTCGGCGACATTACTGACAAGAACAGCCGAGTGACGCGCATGAAGAGTAATGAACGCAATTACACGCTCTTAGCGGAGTTGAACACTCGCCCGCGCACTTCATACGTTGCAGAGATCCGCAACCCGAATCCAGAGATCGCAGTGACCCCGGAGGACCATGGCCACACTTCCTGACAACCGGCCTGTTGATCTGACCCGCCCCGGATACAGCACTCCGGTGATCGCGCCCGGCTATAACCTTGAACAGGTCACGGCGAAGATTGCGAACGTCATCCTTACAACGAAGATCAAGTTGGGATGGTTCGGAGTCTTCATCATCGCCTTTGGGATCATGAACCTCCTGCTGGGAGCGGTGGGGTACCTCTTTGTCAAAGGGACCGGGATCTGGGGGATCAATATCCCGGTGGGCTGGGGATTCGCCATCGTCAATTTTGTGTGGTGGATCGGCATCGGCCATGCGGGAACATTGATCTCGGCGATCCTATTGCTGCTGAAGCAGAGTTGGCGCACCTCCATCAACCGTTTCGCTGAAGCGATGACATTGTTCGCAGTTGCCTGCGCCGGGTTGTTTCCGCTGATCCATACCGGACGTCCCTGGCTGGCTGCCTATTGGCTCTTTCCGTATCCCAATACCATGAAGGTATGGCCGCAGTTCCGCAGCCCGCTCATCTGGGACGTATTTGCGGTCTCCACCTATGCCATCGTTTCATTGCTGTTCTGGTATACGGGATTGATCCCCGACGTTGCCGCCCTGCGCGACCGGGCAAAGAACCCGATCGCCAAGTTGTTCTACGGGATACTGTCCATGGGCTGGCGCGGTTCCGCCCGCCACTGGCACAGGTATGAGACGGCGTACTTGCTTTTGGCGGGCCTCTCAACGCCGCTGGTGCTTTCCGTGCACACCGTTGTGAGCTGGGATTTCGCTGTCTCCGTGGTTCCGGGGTGGCATGCGACGATCTTCCCACCGTATTTTGTTGCCGGCGCGATCTATTCCGGATTTGCGATGGTATTGACGCTCGCCATTCCTATCCGCGAAGCATTCAACATGAAAGATTTCATCACCGACCGCCACTTGAACAACATGGCGAAGGTGATGTTGGGAACGGGAATGATCGTGGCATACGGCTATGCGACCGAGGCATTCTTCGGCTGGTATAGCGCCAATAAGTTCGAGTTCTTCATGATCCAGAACCGAATGTTCGGCCCCTATGGGCCGATGTACTGGTTCCTGATCTTATGTAATATCGCTATCCCGCAGTCGCTATGGTTCAAGAAGGTACGTTCCAATGTGCCGGTGCTCTTTCTGATCTCGCTGGTGGTGAACGTAGGCATGTGGCTGGAGCGTTTTGTGATCGTGATCACCAGCTTGCACCGCGACTTCCTGCCATCCTCCTGGGGCATGTATCACCCCACAAAGTGGGACTGGATGACCTTCTTCGGGACCATGGGATTGTTCATGACGCTGTTCTTCCTGTTCATTCGGGTGTTGCCGATGATCGCCATCTTCGAGATGCGGACTTTGCTGCCGCAGGCAAAGGTGAAGCACTAGATGAAACCGGTTGGCATCCACGGAGTGATGGCCGAGTTCAATACCGCCGACGAATTGGTGGCGGCGGGCCGCCGCGCGTACGCGGAGGGCTATCGGCGCATGGACGCATATTCGCCTTTCCCCATTGAAGCGCTGGACGAGGCGATTGGGATCCCGCACACCATCCTGCCGTGGATCGTCTTCGCCGGCGGCATCCTGGGAGGCGCCGCGGGATACGGGCTGGAATACTGGACGCAGGTGATCGCCTATCCATTAGTGATCGGTGGCAAGCCATTGCACTCCTGGCCGAATTTCATCCCTATCTGGTTTGAGACGACGGTGCTGGGAGCGTCCATTGCGGCAGTCGTCGGCATGCTGGCATTGAATGGATTGCCGCAGCCTTACCACCCGGTATTCAACATCCAGAACTTTGTGGATCACGGGCAGAATGACAGGTTTTATCTGCTGATCGAGGCCAAGGATCCTAAATTCAAGTCAGCCGAAGCGCAGAGTTTTATGACCTCGCTGAACGCCGCAGGCGTGTGGGAGGTCCCGAACTAACGTGGCCTCTCTTTCTCTACAACGGGCTATTTTCCTGGGGATGCTGGCGCTGGCTGCGCTGGCGGTCTCCGGCTGCCGGCAGGACATGCATAACCAGCCGAAGTACATTCCTCTTCGCGCCAGCGATTTCTACAGCGATGGACGCTCGGCGCGGTTGCCGGTGGAGCACACGATCTCGCGGGGAAATCTCCGCGAAGACCAATATTTCTATACCGGCAAAAATAACGGAGTGGCAGGGAACACCTTGCCGAACGGCCTGATCCCGGAAAGATTTGCTGACATGAACGCCCTGGTGCATCGCGGGCAAGAGCGCTTCAATATCTACTGCACCCCCTGCCACTCCCGCTTGGGCGATGGCAACGGCATGATCGTGCAGCGGGGCATGAAACATCCGCCTTCTTACCATGAAGACCGCCTGAAAAAAGTTCCATTGGGATACTTCTTTGACGTGATGACCAATGGCTTTGGCGCCATGTTGAATTACAAGGCCCAGGTCCAGCCCCAGGACCGCTGGGCCATTGCAACCTATATACGTGCGCTGCAATTAAGCCAGGATGGAACTATGGGCGACGTTCCGGCTGAGCAGCGGGATCATATTCTAAGCGCCGATCTGATGCAGGCGGGCCACATACCGAACCTGCAGATGACGGACCAGGATGCGGCGACAAACAATAGCCCTACACCAAAACAGACCTTACAGCCGCAGCCGAACATGCATCAGGGCACTGGAGTGCCGCCGGTGGACCAGAAGCCGGAATCAGAAAGGCCACAACTTAAAAAACCCGCTGCAAAGAACAACCAGGGAGGGGTCCGCTAAATGGAGATGACTACGGATCACAAGGCGGGACTTCCCGCGACCCTGACCAATGAATCGTTGCGCGCCCCCTGGGTGGTGCGTCATCTGCAGCAGCGCTGGACCATCGCCGGCCTGGTGTTGGGAGCCGGGTTGGTGGCAGCGTGGGTGTTGGCGATCACCGGGCACACTTTCGAGTCGAACCAATATTTTTATCGCGCGTATCTGGTGGGCTTCATGTTCTGCCTGGGCTTGACTCTTGGCTCTATGGCAGTGCTGATGTTGCATCACGTGGTCGGAGGCAAGTGGGGACTGGTGATCCGGCGCATCCTGGAAGCGAGCACCCGCAATCTTCCGCTAGTGGCAGTGATGTTCATTCCGGTGATCGTCGGAATGAAGTATCTATACCCATGGATGCATCACTTTCCGTATCCCCTCGGAGACCATGCTGACGCGGCGATCGCGTGGCGGCAGGCGAAGTATCTGAACCACACATTTTTCCTTATCCGCGCGGCCATTTATTTTCTGGGATGGGGGCTGTTCATCTGGCTGTTCAATCGCTGGTCGCTACTGCAGGATGTGAAGCCCGCATCGTTTGAAGAAGCCAACAATCTGCGCATCCGCTTCATGCGGCTGGGCGGCGGAGGGCTGGTTTTTTACGCGTTGACCATCACCTTCGCATCGGTTGACTGGGTCATGTCACTGGATGCGGTCTGGTTCTCCCACATCTGGGGCCTGCTGTATCTTTCGGGACAGGCATTGGGCGCATTCGCATTCAGTATCGTGGTGCTGGTAATGCTCGCTAAATATGAGCCCATGCGCACGCTGCTACGCAAGACGGAGCTTCATGACAACGGCAATCTGCTACTGGCTTTTGTCATGCTGTACACCTATCTCTCCTTCTCGCAGTTCATCATCCAG
>JBBSFV010000028.1:0-37372 GCA_038254775.1 Terriglobales bacterium
AACCAGTTGTCAGTGTTTGGCAGGCGCGGAGCCAGGCCGTTCAACCTGGAAGAGATGCAACGCCTGTTTCTGCGTAACAGCCAGCCCTACACGGTCTCAGATGCGCCGCTGAAGGACCGCTAAAACTCAGTCAGTCCCGCGTGGTTGCTGGATGTTGAATCTGCCTCTAAATCCAGTCTGCTGCTTCCAATCGTGATAGCTGTGGCATTCATAGCAGCTATTCTCGGCGTGTCCACTTTTTCGTGGATCCCCATTGTGGCAGGTCTTGCAGGTAGCGATGCTGGGTATTAAAACGTCTGAATTATTCTGGCTTGACGTTGCCGCCTGGTGACAACTTACGCAGTCAAAAGTGCGGTGAGCGTCATGGTTGAACTTTGCATGGGGCAGCCATGCAGTTGTGATATCGGCCTTTGCGACAATTGGCAGTGAGCCCGCTACCTCTTGTCCGAAGCTTGATTCATGACACTGCTTACAGGTCTTGCCCCACAACAAGCGCTCTGCTGCCTGCAAGCGTTGAGCGGGACCTCCCGCATTCCGGAAGGCAGTATTCAAAGGCGAGAACCGCACCGGAGCAGAGGGTGGGGCATAGGCCACCGATCCGGCATAGGTCTTTTGCAGGAATGCCCGTACTATCTGGGGCTTGTCATGGGGGGCGGATTGCCGCGATTGTGGATCGAACCGAAGGTCGTGACAAGCCGCGCAGGAGGCAGCATATGTGGGAGGCAGAATGGTGGTGCGGTCTCCGCTGTTCGCGGGAGGTTGCCATTCCGCAGAAGCATAGCGCCAGGGGCGGCCCGCATCGGCAGCAGGACGGTGGCAATCTTCGCATTCAAGCCGCACCCGTTTGTTATCTGGCCCGATCAGTGATGCCATATGGACTGCATGGTTGAAGGCGATGGTTCCCGGATCCTTGTTTGCCTTGACTGCGGAGAACTCCGGATGGTCGCCATTGAAAGAATGGATGGCGCGCGCAAAACTTGCATTGCCTGAGGCTGTTTTCAAGTCCGCATGGCAGGCGGTGCAACTGCGCTCCGCAACCTGGGTGAGATGAATCGAGCCCTTATGTTCGGTGTGGCAGGAGGCGCAACTCGGGGTCTCCGTCTGGTTGGAATGATGGACGGGGGCAGCATGGCAGGAAAGGCAAGCCTCGTCACTTGCATGGGCCTTAAAAGCAGTAATGCGAAATCCCGCAATGGTCTGGCTGTGGCATTTCGCGCAGTCGTTGCCAAAAAAAGAATGCGCGCGGGACAAGGGTCCGCTGCTGGCAGATTGCGCTATGCTCCCCGTCCCCGGAGCGAAGGACCAAAAAAGAAACAGCACCGGCACGATAAACAGAAGCGCGGTGCGAACTTTACGGCCAGTGCTCCATCGCTTGAAATAGTTAAGATCGTGCCGCGTCCCCAGGCGTTTGGCGGAGCGTAAGCGCGCCAAGTTAGTACCTCAACGCCAATATTGCGTGGATGGTGCCCAGGACCATCAGGGCATACGAGAGTGGTACGTGTACGAAAAGCCATCCATGCAGGATCCTGTGCATGCGCGACTGCCGGTCCAGATCGCGTTTTTCTTCACAGATATCTTCCAGGTCCTCGATGATCTCATGCAATGCGGAGGGGACGAGCTTGCGCAAGCGCAAAAACATGCCTTTCGCATTCTTGCGGGCATACAGGGGATGATCATACATTCCGCGCGTGGCTAAAAATGGGCGGATGCTCTCCGCGTAGACTGACTGGAATTCTTCGGCGGGATTGTGGGCGGTGGTTGAAGTTGCCAATGCGGTTGAGCCATCGTTTGCGGCAGCGGCCGCCACTGTTACCCCCAGTTTAGCGGCGGTCTCCACAAAATTTCCGACAAGTTTATCAGCCTCAGCCAACAATTGAGACTGCACGCTATTGATCTGGTCATAGATGGTCTCCATCGGCACGCGTTGCGTGATCAATTGCGGCATAAAGTGTTGCAATGCTGCTCCTAACAATCCGCTGACGATAACAAAAGTCATCAGCCAAAGCAGGGTTGTCGTCAGGCGGCCACCAGAGGAGAAGCCCGCGTGGAACAGGATCATGGGATAACTCAACAGCCCGAGCCACAAATGCCCCCGCATCCAAGTCTTCGCTCTTCCGATGCGCCACACGGGGAACTTTTTGCGCAGGCTCAAAAGAGTAGCGAACAGCATGAGACCGTATCCCAATACGCCAAAGAGGAGACCGACTGCGCTGCCGCCTTCCGGCCCGTTCACCGCAAGTTTGGCGTAAGCTGCATAACCGACGGCGGCGACAGCGAAGACGCTGGCTGTTCCGATCGCCCACGGCTGATGCGTTTGGTCGATCTTCATAGCAGGTCGCTATCCTTGCGTTGCCCTACAAGCTCGGCGAAAAATTGCGTGGGACTCACTCGTTGAGCGGCATCGTGCGGACATGCATAAACGCAGCTTGGTTCCGGAAGATCATGGCAAAGGTTGCAGGAGGTGGCCTTGCGAACCACCCGGGCCTTCTTGAGAGACATCTGCGCTTCTCCGGCAGCAACCAGGTCCGGCTGTGCCGTTTCCACCACGAAGTCCTGAAGGTTGATATTGCCGTAAGGGCAATTGTTGGCGCATGCTCCGCAACCGATGCACCAGTCCTCGATGATGACTTCCAGCGAACCCTTTCGCCGAATGGCTCCCACCGGACAGCCCACCATGCAAAGTGGATCGCGACATTGCCGGCAGGAAGTCGCGATCAGGTACCGATCAAATTGCAGGCCATCGCGGATCAGCCGGGAGACCCCGTCATGAGCATCAGCACATGCCTTCACGCATTGGTCGCAACGGGTGCAACGGTCCAGGTCGAGCACTAGAAGGCTTTGTGCCTCCATCAAACCCTGCGCCAGGAACTGGTCCACGGGAACGCTCGAAGTCTGTTTGAAGCGGTTTTGGTTCTCGCGGATGCGTTGTTCTGAGACTGCGCGCAGATTGGCGGCGATCTCAGGAAAGTGTTCCAACATGCGGTTGAAATCTTCGGCGTCAATGCGAACGACCTCAACATTGTCCAGCGCAGTGCAGGTTGCCGTACGCCGGCCATTGCCGATCAATGCGATCTCGCCGAAGTAGCTTCCCTTTGATAGATAGGCGAGCACCAATTCTCCGCCGGGATAATTCTCCGTGACTTTCACGAAACCGATGCGTACCAGGTAGAAAGCTTCCGCCGGATCTCCTTGGCGAAAGATCACTTCGCCCGGCGCAAATCGCTCCAGTTCCACGCGGTTCCGCAATCCCTGGATGAACTCTGCCGTCAGCGTGGAGAAGATAGGAACGCTCCGCAGATGGGTCTCAAGGGCCCGCTCGCGGTAATTTTTCTCCAGTGTGGCGCGAAAGGTCTTGTTCTTCTGCAGAACGTCCAGCACGTTGCGAAGCATCTCAAGAATGACGCAATCTTCAGCCGCTCTCACGGTAGCGGAGCGGGGATAGAAGTTCATGCAGGTCATCTCTCCGAACAGATCACCGGGCCCGAGTTGCGCAATCGGATTGTCATAAGCGAGATCGACAGGCGCGTCGATCGAGATGTACTGCCGCGTGAGGTTCTCACCCTCTCGCTGGTGCTCTTTTCGCGCCACCAGCTTATTGGTAAGTTTCTTGAACCAGCTTTCGTCTGTTCCTTCAGTGTCCACATGGCCGCGAGGACTGCTGATAAAGATGTCCACTTTGCCCTCAAGCATGAAAAATGCAGTGGAACCAAAATCACCTTCGCGGAAGATGATCTCGCCTTTCTTCAGGTGCCGTTTGACGACCGCTCCTTTGTTTAGCTCCAGGAAGGTCCCGGAGACGCCATGAAACACCGGCAGGGAGAGTAGCTCTTTCACCTCGACTGAGGTTCCCGCCAAGTGTTGCCCCACAACCCTCTTGTTTGTGAGCGCGCCTGTCGGGCAGGAGACCATGCACTCACCGCAGGAGACGCAGCTTGAGGCTGCCATGGGGTCGTTCATATCGAAAGCAATGGCGGAATCATAGCCCTTGCCCTGGCGGGCGATCACATTGTTGTGGCGGATCTCCGCGCAACCCCGAATGCACCGGTCGCACAGGATGCACGCCGAATGATCTACCAGGATGCTGGGGGAGGAATCGTCCTGTCCGCGAGCTTGTTCTCGCAGGGGGAAACGGATGTTCTCGAGGCTGTACAGATCCGCCCAGCCTTCCAGTTCGCAGTCACCGGAATGCTGCTGGCGAACACAAGGAGACGGATGGTCTGACATCAACATCTCAATGATGGTTCGCCGAACATTGTTCACCTTGTCATTGTTCGTCTCAACCTTCAGGCCCTCCTCACAAGGACGGATACATGCCGCGGAAAAGGCCCGAGTCCCTGTATCCACCACGCAGAGGCGGCACACCGCCACGGGCGTCTCATTCTGTTGATGGCAAAGGGTGGGAATGGGAATGCCATTCATCCGGGCGGCATCGAATACGGTCGTCCCCGTGGGCACGGTCACTTCCTTGCCGTCGATGGTGAGCGTGATGAGATGTTGCGTTTTCATCAATTCTTCTGGAAACAAGCCCCACTGGGGCATTTCTGGCGTTGAAGGTGATCCTCAACCTGTTCGGGAAAATGCTTTAGAACAGATTGCACTGGCACGGGCGCGATCTGCCCTAAACCGCAGATGGATGCGGTCTTCATCGCGTCTGACAATTCCCGCACCGCCGTCATATGCGAAGGATGGTACTCGCCGCGCGACCAGTTCTCCAGCATACGAGTAAGTTTTTCCGTCCCGATGCGGCAAGGAACACACTTCCCGCAGGATTCATTGCGGAAAAAACGGATGGCATTGAGCGCCATGTCCAGCATGCAAGTGCCTTCAGCGCACACCACGATGGCACACGATCCCACCATCGAGCCGGTCTTGGAAACCGCGCCCCACTCCATCGGCAGGTCCACCATGCTGGCAGGCAGATACCCGGAAGACGGCCCCGAGGGAGCAAAACCGAGTAGCTGACGCCCGCCGCTGATCCCGCCCGCATATCGATTGATCAGCTCACGATAGGTAGTGCCAAAAGGTACCTCAAAAGCGCCGGGATTATTTACGTGGCCGGTGATGCCAATGAACTTCAGTCCCGCGGCGCCATTCACTCCCTGCGCCTTATACCAATCTGCGCCCTTGTTCAGAATTGCGACCGCAACGGTCAGGCTCTCCACATTATGAGCGAGCGTCGGCAATTGCCATAAGCCATGGGTGCCGGTCTGGGGCGGCTTGTCGCGCGGCTCCGAGCGTTTCCCTTCCATGGCTTCCAGAAGCGCGCTGACTTCGCCACAGATATACCCGCCGGGGCTGACAAAAACCTCGAGATCAAACTTCAGATCTGTCCCGCCGATACTGAAGCCGAGCAACTGCTGCTCATAACAGCGCTGAATCTCTTCCCGCAAAAGATCAGCTGCGTGTTCGTATTCATGGCGAATATAGATCAATCCGCGGCGCGCACCCACGGTGAGTCCGGCAATGATCATGCCCTCCACCAGTACATGCGGCATCTGGGTCATGATGTGCCGGTCTTTAATGGTCCCCGGTTCGCTCTCATCGGCATTGCAGATAACAAATTTTTCCGGGGCGGGGGTCTCGCGCACCAGCTTCCATTTGATGTGGGCTGGGAATCCGGCTCCGCCCATGCCGCGAAGTCCGGCTTTTTCAAGTTCACTGATCACTCCGGAAAAATCTCGAGTGGCGATCAGTTGGCGCAGAAAACCGTAATGCTCGCCTTCCGCGTAAGGGTCAGAGGCGGGATGCGTGGCGATGACCGCCGGCTCATTGGCAAAGATGGGAATCCCGCCGATCGCCTGGTGAATGATGCCCACCGCATTCTGCGCCGAAGCGCCGTCGTAGATCCTGTCATTGATGGCGAGCGCCGGAGCCGAGTCGCAACGACCCAGGCAGGAAACACTTTTGAAGATCACGTCCTTACGTTCTTCTTCCGTGAACTGGGTCTCTACCGTCCGGCGCAGATCCATGGAGCCGCGAAGATGACAGCTCATGTCATCACAAAAGGCGACAATCGCGCGCGCCGGCGGATGCATATGGAAGTGGGGATAGAAAGACGCTACGGAGTGGACTTCCCGCACGTCAAGATGACGGCGCTCTGCAACATGCTTCAGTTGGTCAGCGGGGAGGTATCCAAAGCGTTCCTGGATTGCCCTGAGGTCCTCATAGATGCCGTATTTATTGCGCTCATCGTCAAGCGCATACATCTTCAATGTTCCGGTGGTGCTCACTTGGGCCCCTTGGGTTACACGGGTAAGAAAGGGTGAGAGATGCCGAACTATACCAAAGCGAAGGCAGTGCGTCTATCGGGCGAACATGGTATAAACGTGCGCATTGATTGGTTTCTTCCTTTCCGCATGATCAAAATACCCAGCCGGCCTCGACGTTTGATTCCTTTGCTCCTCATGGCACTTGTTTGCGGATACGGGTTTGCTCAAGAAGCGCAACCATCTGCCCATATCTCACGCTATCTTGGTCCCGGATCATGCGCCGCCGCCGCCTGCCATGGAAATGTGGCGCCGCAGAGTTCCACTTCTGTGCTGCAGAACGAATACAGCGTTTGGGTAGTGCAGGACAGTCATGCCAAGGCATTCAGATCATTGCAGACCCCGATTGCGGTACGTATGGGTAAGCTTATCGGCATCTCTAAGGTGGACGACTCACCGCGATGTCTTACCTGCCATGCTTTATCGGTGTCCACAGCGCAACGCGGGAGAAACTTTGATTTGAATGATGGTGTGAGTTGCGAGAGTTGCCACGGGCCCTCTTCGGCCTGGCTCGGCGACCACACAACCAGAGGTTGGACCCGGCAGAAGTCGATAGCTGCCGGCATGTATGACAATTGGAATGTGGTTCATCGCGCAGAGAAGTGCTTGAGTTGTCATCTGGGAGATAAAGGGCGTTCAGTCGACCATGAATTGATTGCGGCAGGCCATCCCGCGCTGGTCTTCGACCTTGAGTCCTACAGCGCCGCCATGCCGCCGCACTGGAAGCCACAGAATGAGCCGAAGGATATCCTCCGCACCTGGGGGGTGGGCCAGGCGGTTGAATTACGTGAGGCCCTGCACCGCTTGAGCCGTAGCACCCAGAGTGATAGTTGGCCGGATTATGCGGAGTATGAGTGTTATGCATGCCACCATAGTTTGACCGGCGCGGAGAAGAGTTGGCGGCAGGAGGCGGGATACCAAAATCGAAAAGCAGGCAGTCCTCCCTGGGATGCCGCTCACTTCACAGTGCTGCGCATACTGGCGAGACAGACGGACCCGGAGCTCTCCGCGGAGCTCGAAACCCGTTTAAGCAAAGTATTCAAGGTCAGTAGTATTGCGAAGACAGACCGTCAGGAGGTCGCTCGCGCCGCCGATGCCGGGGCCGAATCAGCAGATCGCATTGCTGGGGCATTGAAGAACCATGTGATGCAGCGCCAAGATGCATTGGAAATGGCGTTGGCGCTGGCTGCGGAGGCCGGAAAGATCTCCACGCAGGGGCCCCGTTCCGCAGAGCAGGCTGCCATGGCTTTGGAATCTCTGGCTGCCGCCACCGGGGGCAACAAGAACTCTCAGTTTGAATCTGCCATGAAGGCGACTTTCAAAGAACTGGAGAGTCCCTCAAGCTACAACGCGCCTCGTTTCGCAGTGAGATTGAAGGAAGCTGCCGCAGCCTTGCGATAGATTTAAAGCGTAGGATTGCGCGGGAACTTCAGATATGGAAGCCTCACCCCGCGGATGGTCACGTTGTCTGCTGTTTTGTTGGCGGGAGGTTCAAATCCTATGGCCCCCTGAGCGGAAACAAAGTCATCCTGCTCCACGCCGTCGCCGCTGACTCCCAGCCCGCCGATCAGCACCCCGTTCCTATATAGACCTACACTGCCGGGGAAAAAAACGACTCCACTCTGATTTGGGTTCGCCGGCTTCCTGCCATTGGTGCAGGGATGGGCCCGGTCATACTGATAAAGCTGGAAGAACGGACCCGGCGCGGTGCCATTGATTCCTGCTGGGAATAATGGTTGGGCCCCGAAACTGATGGTACGATTCGTGACTGCGGTACCCACAGGAACGCCCGGCAGATCATTGGGATCCACCGCCGCACTGTTGAAATAGACCATGTTGCGCGCCTTCGCCGCTGCTACGTCCAGGCTAAACACGGTGCTATCCGGCATACGACGCAGGCCGAGAAGTCGCCCATCCAGGTCCGCTACGGCAATCGCAAAGCGCGCGCGCTGGCCAATGGGCAGCCGGATGACCGCGCGGGTCGCATTCGCAGTCTCTACGACGCGATCCATGATGGATTGCACCTCTTGCTGGGAAAGGCCGCCCGTGCCGGCGGTGATCGCGATCAGGTCGCCGTCCGGGACAGGTCCAGGACTTGATGTCGCCGGCACAATAAAGCTGCCTGCGAAAACCCCCGGCGAACTCCCCGCCGGACGGGCCTGCTGATTCACGAAAGGCAATGCCACGCCATCAATGATCACCACTCCCGGTGCGGCGGGTTGGGGAACAAAGCCCGCAGTGATGGCCCCGGTGAATGCCGCGAACTCCGCGATGGGTGGTGCGGCACCAGCCACGCCTACCCCGCCCACAAGTTCGCCATTCCTGAAAAGCGGCACGCCCCCAGGATTGACCGCAGTGGGGTCAGAATCGAAATCATCCGCCTTGCCGGTGGTCGGGCCCAGGCCCAAGGATGAGCCGTTGAGAGAACGTCCGGGATCGATCGCCTTACCGGGCAGGAACGTGACATTCAGCGGACAGCCGCGATTGGTGTTCTCAATACCGTAAAGAGCCGCATTCGGCGCAAAGTCAATGCCCGGAGGAAAATGAATGCCGCTGATGAAACGTACGGTGCGGGATGAAAGTGGAGCTTCGTTGTTGCTGAAGAAGGATGCGGTACGAGCCAGCGCTACAGCCAGCTCTGCGGAATCAACCGTAGTTCCAAAATCTCCTGTCGCAATCAGACTCGCGCCGCTCTTGCGATATACCCCGAGAATCCTGCCCGAGCGGTCAGTCACAGCAATCGTATAAGCGGCGTCCGCTGCTTCAGCAGCTTTTTGGATCACTGTTTGGACGTCAGCAGACGAAAGTTGATTGGACGGATTTGTGGTTTGAGTGGGCGCGGACTGAGGTGTCTGGCCGCCGCCACAACCGTTCAGTGCGGCAGCCACCGTTAGCAGGAGAAATAGAAGAACTGGGAAAACGCGGCGCATCGGGAGTCGTGATATTACCAGAGCCGCAGGGATCGTTTTTGACCAAGACGACCGCACCCGTGATTTTTATTTACTTTTTGGAACACTCGGTGGGAGAAGCTTTTCAATGGCTTCTTTCGCCAGCAGAGTAGCACGCTGCGTCTTTTCAGCCTGTGTGGCTTTTCCGCCCAGGCTCAGCCGAAGGATCTGGTCGCCGATGAGAACGTATAGCGCACCACCTCGGCCTGTATCCACCCAGAAAGCATCATCACCGATCCCAGCGATATGTTGCGGAGGCTTCTGATGCTTAGATCCCTGTGCCTCTGCTTCGTCGCCTTTATCAGCAGCTTCTTCTGGTTTAGTCGGATGAAACTTATGGCGCCAGAACTCACGCGGGTTTAACCGGTCTTTCACTGACCGCGTCAGCAATTGCAGGCTCACCGAGCTGCTTTCGGGCAGCAACTTGAAAAAGCATTGTGAGGCGGTAAAGCTGCCCGCATCATGAGAATGAGGTTGCGCGGCGTAGAACTTGGCATTCTGCGAACGTTCAAGGCTCTGCGAACTGATCAGGCTGCAAGGATCCAAGGTCGAAGCCATCGCAGACAACGAGAGCAACAGCACAGCAAAGCCACAGGGTTTTCGCATGATAGGAAGAGGGTTCATGGTGGCGGGCTAAAGATCCGGCTACAACCGTTCAAGGCTGTAGCCGGAGTTTGTCGGTTTTAGAACGCTACGATGGTCACGCCCCCCTGCAGCGCTGAAAAATCAGAGGTCGGATCACTGGTTTTGGTCTTTTTGCCGTTGCTGGTAACCGTGGTGCATGCGTTTCCCGCCAAGGTATACATGGCAACATTGGCGGCAGCGTCATTGTTCTTTCCATTGGAAGTAGTGTCAGTGGTTAAGGTGGAGCGCAGATTATTGGTTGAGTCCGCGTAGCTGCGTCCCAGGATGGCGCCCATCAGATCTCCAGCATTCGGATTCCCGACTCCGCTCTTCGGCACTACGATCGTGATCGTCCCATCAGCGGTGAAGTTGCTGGTGGGATCTGCTGTGCCTGTTGCGGTCTTGGTGGGCACACCGATCAGAAACCCCACAACCTGGGTCTTAGTGGTTCCGTATTCAAACGACACCACCCCGGCGCTGTTGGAGACCATGGCGACATAGTACTGTCCGCCATCGGAGGTAGCCGTCGGGTAGTTCCAGCTTACGACCCATTTGCGGTCAGGGTTCGTGTTGCCGGTGGGCAGCACGGTCAAGCCATTCACCTTCAGAACGAACTTCAGCTTGTCTGCGGAGGGCTCAGACACGGTGACGGAGAGTAGATCCAGATCAGGGTTCAGCGGCGCGCCGGTCTGATCATTGGCTGCATCCTTCGCTACGCTCAATCCATTGCAGGTGTCGCCGACAAAAGCCGCCGCCACTTCATTGTTACCAATGGACTCTCCCGCCGGATTCACCGCGGTCACGCGATAGAAGTAAGTCGCGCTGGTGTCGGTGGCGCTGGTGTCCACATAGTGAGTAGTGCTGCCGGAGACTGCCACCAGGCCGGTTTCCTGGCCACTGGCTGTTCCGCGATAGATACGGTACTTCTTGATGCTAGCGCCACCGTTATCAGCAAGCGACCAGTTCAGCGCCGCGGCCAGACCGCTTCTCCGGACGGTAAGCGAAGGAGTGCCCGGGCGCACGACAGTTTGCGGCGAGTCGTTGGTCTTGAACAGAGGCAGTCCGCCGGTCTGGCGGATGATGGACGCAAGTTGGGTGTAAGCGTTGCCGACCGCGGTCGAACCGGCTTGATTGCAGTGCCCTCCGGCGCATCCGTCTGCCATGGCGAGAACCACGTTGCCCAGAGCATCATGTTGCGCATCGTTGAAATCGAGCAGATTGCGGTAATTGACCGCGCCGCCCTGGAACCAGATGGGACCGCGCTGCACGGCATCGTTAGGCGTTGAATCCACCGTCTGCCAGGTGCTGCCACCGTCATAAGTGTGCGCAACATACATGTGCCATACGCCGCGGAAGTTTGGATCCTGAGAGTTTCCAGTGGCAGGAGTTCCCAGGAACGCAAATGCGGCACGGTCGTTGTCTCCAGAGGTGACTTCAGGGAAAGCCACATTATTGACGCCTAATGAGGCTCCCACGTCATAGCTGGCCGACCAAGTCAGGCCTTCATCGTCAGAATATGCGATGCCGGCATTGTGGTCATTGTTCGCAAAACCCATGTAAACCCGGTTGTTGGCGCCGATGCCGATCGAAGGATCGCTATTCCCGGTCGTGGAGCCCGGGATCGTCCGGATCGTCCATGAGTCACCATTGTCAAAGGAGACTGCAAAACCCTGCTCGCCATTGCAATCTTTGTTTGGAACATACACCGTCCCGGAGGGTGAAACCTTCACATGGCCGTGCAAGCCGCCGCATTCGCTCACATAGATGGGAACGGTAGGGCCGAAGGTAAGACCGCCATCGTCGCTGCGTGAACATAGCGCGGTCACCAGATCTTGCGAGCAGTAATACACCGCATTCGGATAAACCGTGTTCGGCACGGTGGCTTTCTTATACGGGCCTGCTCCTTCGGTCTGATGATCGATTGCTGAGGTGGGAGCGTTCTTTTGCGGCACCCAAAGGTCGCCATCGTTGTCCGTATAGGAGTCTTCACTTTGGCCGCTCAGCAACAACAACATCGAGACGAACGTTCGCCCGGTCGCCTGATCCGTGAAGAGGATGGGGTCAGAATCCTCAACCGAACTTTGCGGACTTTTGTCTTCCCAAAGTGCGCGTCGAGCATCATTGTCCAAGAAGGTTACGCGCAAAGTCTGAAGGTCAGACTGGAAGAACGCACGGCCAGTACGGGGATTGATACCGATGGAGGGCTCTCCCGCGTGGAGGCCGAGTCCGGAACCCACCGGCGGCCGATATGTTTGATAACGCGCCAGGGGAAAGGTTCCCTGGGGTGTCGGGACCGGAGGCTGCGCCGCCGTTATAACCGTGGCACTGCCCTTGGGCTGGTCCGTGGGCTGCACGCCGGCAAAGTTCACTACATGCACGTAATACACTCCCGCGCCGGAGACGTTCGGATCGATAAATGTGTTCTCACTGGTCTGCGGGGCGCCGCCAGCGGATTGCCCCACCACGGGGCCATCCACTGAATCTTTATGCACGAAAAGATCATAGTCACTCGCCGAAAGCGTCCACTTGATGCTCACTGCCACGCGTTTTCCCGTCCACGTTCCGGGAGCCACGGTCAATACAAACACGTCGCAACTGGTGCCATCGATACAGGTGCTCTCTCCGCCGGAGGCGGGCACCCCGGTCGAATTGGAGGTCCAGGTGACCGGGGATGCGGTGGAGGGGTCTACCGATCCCGATTGCGGATCTGACGCGAACGCTGGGACGCTGATGAGTGTTGCGCACAAAAAGAATGCCCGGAAGAACGCCCGGAAAGTTGTAAGCCGGCTGAAGGCGGAACGAACCATGGGGGAAGCCTCAAGTGAGAATTTAGGCGGTAAAGGGAGAGCAACCGCTGACCTGTTCAAGGCCATAGCAAATCTATCGTAGTAGTACCACTTCTGTAAAGTGGTCCTACTATCGCGAACTTCCGTGAGATGCGTTCGGAGGGGCAAGAAGTTGACAATTGCAATATTTTTTCCCACAGCATACAAAATCAGGTTGGATGCTATCGTTTTTAGGCACTTTGTTAAGGAGAAGCTACCCATGGTGAGGCAGGCCGTAACCTTATTCTTTCTACTTACTAGCTCATTTTCACTGTTGGCGGATGATCGAGGCAAAGCCGAGAAGGAATTACGTAAGATTGTAGCCATGGCCACGGATGCCACTGGGCGCCGCGTGGTCAGTTTGGCCGTCTCTGACGCTCTGAATGTTCCCCGGCCTCAATTGGTGATAGAACGCCGGCAGATGGGCGTCAACTATGGACAACTGCTTGTGCTGCATCAACTCACCGCCGATGGCGCGAAATTGAGCGATTTGGAAGCTGAAATGAATTCAGGCAGACCGGTGCTGGAGATCGCAAAGGCCCGCAATCTGAGCTGGAAGCTGCTCGCTCTGGACGCGAAGAAGGTGAACAGCAAAGTGGAGGACGGTATTTACAAGCATTTCCTTAACCCGCAACCCATGCGAGATCGCGATACCGCCGACCAGTACAGCGTGATGATTGATGGAGTGAAGGAAGACAATGAAGGAATCAGCCAATCTGACCTGGATGAAGCGCAGCGGGTCTACTTGCTTTATAAGGACAAAGCATCCGAAGTGTCTTCAAGAGCGAAGCGCATGAATACCGTGGACGAGAAAAACATCAGCCACGACCATGTGCGCGAAGGCAAACCCACCTCCGAACAATCCAGCGATACCGGCCCTAAATAGGTCCACAGGCGAAAAAATAACGGCCATCGCTGAGCGATGGCCGTTATTTTTAGGAGCTACAGGAGAGCTACTGGGGCTTCGCTGGAGCTACTGGCTTCTTTGTAGCCGGAGCCGTACCCGGTCGCGGAGTCGCCGTCGCGCTGGGGCGGCCTCCCGCCGGAGTAGCCGGAGCCGCGACGCCAGACTGCGCGTTGTAAGCAGCGATGATAGCGGGAGTGATATTCACCTGCTCGGAAGCCCAGAGGACAGGGCTGCTTTGCGTTGAGGCGTCCACAACCAGTGAGAAGCCATTCGCTTTAGCGTATTTATCCAGGACCTCGACCATTTTCTGGCCGATGCGGTTCGCGAGCTCTGACTGTTGCCCTTGGAAATCGTTCTGGGCATCTTCCAGGGCACGCTGCAGGTTCTTCTGTTTCTGCTCGATCGCCCGGACGCGCTCGGCACGCTCATCTGCGGTCAACTTTGTGCCCGCAGTGTCGAGCTGTTTTTTCAGGTTATCGACCTCATCGTTCAGGGTCTTCAGTTCGCTCTGTTTGGGTTCGAACTTCTTTTGAAGCGCATCGAAATCGCGCTTGCCCTCGTTCGTGTTCACGATGGCAGCTTGAATATTGATAACGCCGATCTTATTGGAACCGGCAGCAGCTGCGGTTCCGGTCTGTGCGGAAGCGGCGGCAGAAATAGCCAGGCTGAGCACTATCGCGCTCAAAATGTTGCGTTTCATAGGTATGGGGTAACTCCTTGGATCTTGTCAGAATGAGTGGATTTGTTCGGAAGGATTGACACCAAGGGCATCTTCTCCCAGCAACCCGTTCAGACCCTCACCACGTTGCCGTGGAGGCATACAGCTATGAGTTGCAGGAACGAGTACTACCTATTATAGGAGCTGCTCACAGCAGGGTCAAACGCTCTCCCCCGGACGCTTTCTATCCTAAACCTGATTCTCTCAGGCTCAGAAGGTAGTCGCTACGGTGAAACGGAAGGTCTTGCGCGGTTCCTTCAAGCGGAAATCGGGGGCAAATGATTGCAGCGTCTGTTGATAGGTGAAGTCTCCGGCGCCGCCCACGGGAAACAGGCTGCGGGTGATCAGGTTGGGAGTATGGATGCGGGTATCCAAAAGCAGTGGATTGTAAGCGTAATAAATGCGGAATGGCGCATTCACGATCGGCAAGATCACCTGCAACTCGAGGCCGGTCGACATGCGAGGCACGAAATTGGTACCCGAAATGGCATGGAGATCGCTGGTGAATTTCAGATTGTTGGTGCCGCCACAAGTGAAGGTGCCAGTGATGATGGGGCAGCCAAAATTCGTGGTATTCAACGTGTTTACCTGGGTATTCGTGATGCGCAACTGAGAATTATTGGCTACAAAGTTGAGGCCAAAGTCATTGAATGCGGCGATACTGACCGGCCCAACGATCGGTACCCGGTATTCAAAGTTGGTGATGAGGCTGGTATCCGCGCCGGGGAAGGTGATGCGGTAGACCGGGACCGGCACGGTGACATTGCCTCGCCGAGGATTGGTAGGATCGATCGGGACTGGACTCTGGTCCGGATTCTGCAGCGTCACGTTCGCCACGTCCGGCAGGAAGGCATAAGGAGAGATGGTGCGAATGTCGAAGCCGCGAATATCGTTCTCTCCGCCTGCATAGAAGCGTTCCGCCGGGGGGGCCACTAATCCCCGGAATCCGGTGATGTACGACCCCTGGATGCGATATCCAATGGTGTGAGTGCCGCGGGGAATGAACTGCTTCCACTCCACGATGGGCCGAAGTGCAGCCACGTTTCCTCCCAATCCGGAGATCTCACCGCCCACAAACAAACTGTTGCCGCGGTGGGGACGCTGCGGATTGTCAATGGTGCTGAAGGAGAAAGAAGGAATGATCTTGCTGGTAACAACGCCTTTAAGGGCGTTAGGCCCGCTTACATTCCTGAAGGCAAGGCTCTCAAACAGACTGCGCGAAGCGTCACTGAATACGGTGACGGAAGAAGTGTCAAAAGAATAAGTGATGCCCACGCGCTTGAACGAGCGGCGCAACGGATATTGCGCAGAGACCGTGAAACCCGTGCTGGATTGGCTGAAATTCTGCAGCGTGTTCAGGAAATCCTGGGAGACGTTCAGCTGCTGGTTGAACTGGATCGCCGTCTCTTTTGCCTGATTGAAATTGTATCTGCGATTGAAGACCGTAAATCCAGTCTGGATAGGGCGATCAAGGAAGTAAGGCTCAGTGAACCCGAACAGCACATTGCGTTCACGGCTGCCAACGTTTGCTTCCACCGTCAAAGTCTCACCCAAGCCGAGAAAATTGTTGGTCTGATAGTTGATGCCGATGAAAGAGCCGGCTAAGCCGCTCACGCCGCCGGTAAGGCCAATGCTGTTTTTACCCTTCTCTTTCACTTTCAGGGTGAGATCGACGGTGGCATCTTGGTCATTGCGGTGGGTCTCTGAATCCTGTTCCGGCTTTAACGGTTCAAAATACTGCAACTGGTTCAAACGCAGCAGGCTCAGCTCCCAAAGGCGACTGTTGTATACCTGGCCCTCTTCCACAGCGAGTTCCCGGCGGATGACTTTGTCACGAGTGGTTGAATTTCCGGTGAACTCAATGCGGCGTACTGAGTACGCTTTGCCCTCGTCGAGATCCACCGCGATACTGATCAGCTTCTTATCGTCATCGATCTTGGTGTCCGGCACCGGGGTGAAGTTGATATAGCCCAACTCTCCGTAGGCTTTCCGCATATTGTCCAGCCCTTTGCGGACCTCGCTGGTATTGAAGAAGTCACCATCCTTCATGGCAAAGAGAGAGCGCAAGGCTTTTTCGTTGGTGACCGCCTTGCCGCCTTTGAATGTGATACCGCCCAATCGGTATTTGTCACCTTCGTCCACGGGAATGGTGATATCCACCACCTTGCCGCCGCCCCGGGCAAAAGGATTGAGGAAAAGGCCCTTGGTATCGCGCATCTGCGTTTTTGGATCGGCGATGACCGCCTTGAAGTATCCACGCTGCTGATAGGCGTCCCGGACGCGCTCGGCATCTTCCTGCAACTTGGTGGAGTCAAAAGTGCGCGAGAAGATATTTTCCAGGAAGATCGAACGCGGGATGCCGATGGGCTTGGTGTTCTTCATTGCCGTGCGCAGCGTTCGCGCAGGCACATGCTTGTTTCCCTCAAACTTGATGCGCCCAACCTTGACCTTGGGGCCTTCTTTGATCACGAAGGTAACGGCGATCGCGGCGGGAGGGATGGGCCGCACTTCAGTGCGAATGTTGGCGAACTGCCTTCCGTGCTCCGCCAAAAGGTCTTTTAAGACCACTTCAGCCTTCTTGACCTTGGTGGGATCGTACTGGCTTTCCACGCTCAGCCCGACTTTGCGGTCTTTGAAGCGTTCCAGGACGTCACTCTGAGTGACTGAGTTCAATCCCCGATATTCCAGGGTGCGGATGGTTGGCTTCTCTTTCACGTAAATGTGAATGATCCAGCCCTTTTCTGAGGGTTCACGCTCGAATCGTATGTCCTCAAAATAGCCGGTATTCCAGAGCGAGGCGAAGTCCCGCTGCATGCCTGCCTCGTCATAAACGTCACCGGCGCGGGTAAAGAGGCGGGCGCGGATGGTCTCGCCCGGTATCCGGCGGTTGCCTTGGATGGTAATGTCGGAGATCAGGTTCGACTGCTGCGCCTGCGCAAGCCCGCTGAAAGTCAGAAGGCAGAGCAGAAGGAGTGTCCAGCTTGCGAGAAAACGAGAGGTTTTATGAATAGGCAATGAGTGCACAGAACGTCCGCAGGTCAATCGATCCAATGGCTTCTAAAGGTGCTTGTTGGTATGGGAAAACGCTGATTATAAGGAATTCCGCCTTAAGTAGCCACTGAGAATGCTTTTTACAAACGCTGACGGCTTAAAACAGTATGCGGCAAAAGAAGTTGTGGTCAATCGCCGGCCCTTTTGACTTCCACCAGACAGGAATAAAACGTAGCTCCAGCGCCGATATCAGTCAAGGTCTCAGCGGTGAGGGCATTCACGCTTTTGCCGGTGGGCGCGAGCTTCGCCCAATTTAATTTCGTCGCTACCACGCCAGGCCGCACCGTGCCATCCACGCGTGCCGTGAGCAGGATCTCTCCCCGCGGATTGAAGATGCGCACGGTGTCCCCGTCCTTGATCTTCCGCGGCGAAGCATCTTCGGGGCTCATCTCCAGCATGTGTGACTCTTCCATCCTGGCATGGCTGGGAAGATTGCAGAACGTAGAGTTCAGGTGGTTATCCGCTTTACGCGCCAGCAGTTCCAGCGGGTAATCCCTGGCGCTTGGGCTGTGGCGCGATTCCTTGGGAGCAATGAATGAAGCCACGGGATCGAGTCCGTCTTTGGCGAGTGCGTCATTGCGGAGCAACGCCTTGCCGTTGGGCGTGGGGAAGCCATTCGCAAATGGCAGGAAGGGTTCGTTTTTATAGTCCTGCTCACCGCTCCCGGTAAAGTTCAGACGGACGTGTCCTTCGCGCTCCAGGCGCGGGCGGTCAATGTCCTGAAGCCAGGGATTCAGCACGGCATCGAGTGCGTCATCGATCATCTCTTCAGCAGAATCACGGAAGCAAGGGTCGATCTGGTCCAGATCCATGTTCAGCGCCAGCGCGCGGAACAAATCGACATTTGATCTCGACTCGCCCAATGGCTCGATCGCCTGCTCTGAGGATTGAAGAAAATAATGGCCGTAAGACGTTTGCAGGTCCTTGTGCTCGAAGAAGGTGGTTGCCGGAAGAACAATGTCCGCGTAATCAGTCGTATCCGTAAAGAACTGTTCGTGGACGACCGTAAATAGATCCGAACGCATAAAACCGCGGACCACATCGTTATAGTTGGGGGCCACCGCAGCGGGATTGGAGTTGTAAACAAAGACGAGCTTCACCGGCGGATCGTCTAGCTTGGTGAGCGCTTCGCCTAATGCGGACATGTTTACAGTCCGGGCAGGGCGACCCAGCGGACTCTTAAGCATCAGGTCAAAGCGCTGGAGCTTGTCTTTGTCGAGTTGGAAGCTTCCGCTGGTCGAGAGCTGCAATCCGCCGCCGATCTCCTTCCAGGCGCCGACGATGCAGGGAAGCATGGCAATGGCACGCACATTCATTCCGCCATTTTCCGAGCGCTGCACTCCATAGTTCACGCGGATCACAGCCGGCCTGCGGGTGGCGTACTCGCGGGCCAGGGTGATTATGTCTGCTTCTGAGATGCCGGTGACCCGGGAGACATTTGAAACGGAGTACGCCTCCTCATTCACGCGTTGCTGAAGATCGTTGAACCCGTCGGTATGCCGTGCGATGTAATCAGCATCATGAAGGCCGTCCTCGATGATGATCCGCATCATGCAGAGCGCAAGCGCGACATCGGTGCCCGGATTGATCTGCAGATGCCAATCTGCGATCCGCGCGGTCCGCGTGCGATACGGATCGATGACCACAAGCTTGGCCCCATTCCTGCGCGCCTCTTCAATGAAAGGCCACAAGTGGATATTATTGCCGTGGATGTTCGCGCCCCAGGCGATGATGTACTTGGAATGGCGGAACTGCTCCGTCTCAGTGCCGTATTTTTTGCCGTAAACGCTGATCAGCGCATCGCCGCCGGCACTAGCGCAGATGGTTCGGTTCAGTTGTGAAGCCCCCAACAAATGAAAGAACCGGTGGTCCATGGAGGCATTATTCAAAACGCCCAGCGTGCCGCCGTATGAGTAAGGGAGTATTGCTTCCGGTCCGTATGCGGAAGAGACCTCGCGGAGCTTTGCCGAGATGGTATTCAGCGCCTCGTCCCAGGGTATGCGCTCAAACGCCGCAGGGCCGGAGTTTTGCTGTCCCTTAGGTTTGACCCTGCGCATCGGGTACAACAGGCGGTCCGGCGAGTAGACGCGATCTAGATATTTAGCCACCTTTGCGCACAGGAAGCCGCGCGTGACAGGATGATCATGGTCGCCCTGTAGTTTGACCGCACGCCCGGTGATCTGGTCCACGGTAATGAGCACACCGCAGGCGTCAGGACAATCGTGCGGACACGCGGCGTGGACTACTTTTTGCATCGTCAATACTGATTATAAATTGATGGCAATTGTCGAAGGTACTTGATAAACCATTCTTCCGCAAAGACCCTTGCCTTTTCTTCGGCTTGAGTCGCTCTAAGGTGTATCCCTCGGCTAGCGGCAACTGCATCTTTTCATTTGACTCTGGCTGGTCTTAGCACTACCGTTGGGGGACTAATCAGCAACATAGCTAGACCCGCTTGCCCCCACAAGCGATAGGAGGTAACCTCCCGCCTCCAGGGCCCCTTAAATCCTCTATCAGGTAGGCTCCCATGCTCCGTAGATGCGTGTTGTTCACCCTCTTGCTCACCGTTTCGGCCTCATTGGTCGCACAAAATGCTGCTCCACTAGCGGACGATTCCGCGCTCCGGACAACGGTTCCGGGCATTGCAGTGCCGCGTCTGGTGAAATTCTCCGGAGTCCTGGATGTACAAGGTGAAAGCTCGAGACAAGTCACCTTCAGCGTCTTTGGCGACCAGGGCAGCGCGCTTTGGAGTGAGACCCAGACGGTGGCGGTCTCGTCTGACGGGAAGTTCACTGTCACCCTTGGTGCCACGCAAAAGCAAGGAATCCCGCAGGATATTTTCGCCAGTGGTGAAGCGCGCTGGCTGGAAGTGCGTGAGCAGGGAGCCGAACGCGCGCAACGCTTGCTCATGGTCAGCGTTCCCTATGCGTTGAAGGCGGAAGACGCAGAGAGATTTGCCGGCCGCTCCATCAATGACTTTGTGCTCTCGGAGTCCCTGAAACAGGAAGTGGCGAATGCCGTCGCCAAGAGCATCACCAGTAATGCGGATGCGCAGCGAGCGCCGGAGATCCTGTCCAATGTGATCAATTCCGGAACGCCCGGAGTGCCAACAAATTTCTCAGACAATAGCGCGGTGCAAGTGCTCCTGGTGCAGCAGAACGGATCTGGAATAGCCATTGAAGCCCAGGCAGTTTCCGGACCGGCGATCAAGGCGAGCTCTGCCGGCACAACCATACAGGCGGTGATGTCCGGCACCAACGGCAATGCGGTTTACGGATTGGCGCAGGCCAGCAGCGGAGTTGTGACTGGCGTGCGTGGAGAATCGCCCAGCACCAGCGGCAAGGGCGTTCAAGGCATCGCCACGGCCACTTCCGGCAACACCATCGGCGTGCAGGGTGCAGCTAGTTCGATCACCGGCGTGGGCGTGCGTGGCGAGAATTTTTCATCTTCGGGCGGAACAGCCGTGAGTGGCGTTGCCAGCGCTACATCCGGCGCATCCATCGGCGTGCACGGAGAGACGGCGTCCACGGGCGGCGTCGCCGGCGACTTTCAGCAAACTGCCAGCTCAGGATTGATCTTGCGCGCTTCACAAGGCGCAGTCGCTAAATTCACCGTGGATACGGTGGGCAACGTGGTCACCACCGGCACGCTACAAGCCGCGGGATTGAACGTGACCGGCACGATCGTGAACTTCCCGTCGGCCCAATTCAGTTCGAATTCCGGCTCTCAAACCGTGAGCGCGACCAATACCGGGAGCGGCACCGGGATGGTGGGATCGAATACCGGATTGAGCGGTGTGGGAGTGGCGGGCAGGGCGCAAAATCCCAGCGGGAACGGCATCGGCATCCTGGGAGAAGCGGCCGGCGCCGGGGGCATCGCCGGTGTGTTCAACAACACCGCGGGCGGAAAGGTCCTGAGCGGCCGGAATAACGGCCAAGAGGTTTTTGCGGTGAACGCTGCCGGCAACTCGATCGTATATGCCACTCAGTCGGCGCCTGGAGTTTTAAATGCCAGCCTTACCAATTTGCCTCCATCCGCTATCCAAGGTGTAGCCACTGGCACTACAGCCGCCACTGCGGGTGTTCTGGGTATTGCGTCTGCTCCGGATGGCGGCGGCGTGATCGGCGTCAATACCCTTACCGTCGGGCAGGCTGTGGGCGTTGTGGGCGTTACCATGAGCGCGAATGGGCGGGGCGTTGAGGCGAATGCGGATGCCACAGGTCCAGGGCAAAGCGTCGGCGTGCGCGGCAGTTCAAAATCTGACAATGGGATCGGCGTGGAGGGTGTTGCCGAAGCGAATGCACCGAGCGGGATCTCCTACGGCGTACACGGTGTCACCAACACTACGGCCACGAATGACTCGGCGGGCGTATTCGGTGAGGCTTCTGGAGCAGCAGTCGGCGTCTTCGGACGCAGCAACGGAGATTTTGCAGCGGGCGTATACGGCGTGGGAAACACCGTGACTCCGGGCACACAAACGGTGGGCGTGGAGGGCGACACCAACAGCCCGGGCAGCTTCGGCGTCATCGGCCAATCTTTGAACACCAGCCCCGGCAGCGGCGGTATTGGCGTGCTCGGCGGCGTATCCGATGACTCCGGTATCGGCGTGTTAGGCCGCGCCCGCTCCACGACCGGCTTCACTGTCGCTGTCCTGGGCTCTGCTGACAGTAATAGCGGCGTCGGCGTCATCGGCAAGGCGAAGTCCCTCACGGGCGCCACCACCGGCGTACGCGGCGTTACCCTCAGCGATCAAGGCACTGGCGTGGCAGGTATCTCTTCAACCCTCAATCCTAACGATGTGATCGCCTCCGGTACCGGCGTCTTTGGACGCTTTGGCATTAACCCCGATGGCAGCACCAACTCCGGCGCATCGAATGGTATCGCCATCTCCGGCGTGAACGGAGCGCCCAACGGATATCCCATTGCAGTGCGCGGCCAGGTTCTCGGCGCCAACGGCGCCGCTTTCTACGCCGATCGTCCCGCCGGTGGCAACCTCTTCGTCGGCAATTCCGGCGGCGCGCAGGTCTTCAGTGTCGATGGCAGCGGCAATGTGAGCGCGGGTTCCTATTTCGGTAACGGCTCCAATCTCACCGGCGTCGTAGCCGCCAGCAGCGCCGATGCTTCTTCTCTCGGCGGCGTGCCCGCATCCGGCTACGCGCGCAACGATGCCACCACGATCTTTAGCACCCCCCAACAGTTCAATGGTGGCATCACGCTTAATAATTCTGAGATTGCGAACAATACCTCCGGCGGGCATTTTCTGCACAGCACCACCACCGAACTGAACGAATGGATTTTTGAAGAAGGCAGCCCGAATTGGGATTCGCCGAGCGCGATCAACGGCTCAGATTGCGTGGTGGACTTCGGCGTGAACGTGCCTAACCAGAGCGGCGCGTGCGCCATCACCGGGACGCCGCGCTACTTCGGCTTCTTCGAGAATGGCTCGAATGCCGCTACCAAGAACTACTTCGCGCACAACGTGGGCATCGGCACGTATACGCCAGGGGCTACGCTGGACGTGAGTGGCAACATCCAGGCTTATAGCGGGATTAACGTAGTGAATGGCAACATCACTGCCCCCGCGGGCAACGTGAATGCAGCCACGTTCACCGGCAGCGGCGCCTATCTGACGGGAGTGTCCGCGGCTTACATCGACGGCCAGCCGGTCTCGACCACCGCGCCTACCACCAACCAGGTGCTGGCCTTTTCGGGTTCGCAATGGGCGCCGACCACCCTCAGCGGTGGAGGCGGCATCAGCGGCAGCGGCACCATCAATCAGCTGGCGGCATGGACGGGCACAAGCGCGCTGGGCAATGCGCCCATCGTGCTGAACGGCAGCCAAGTGGCGCTGGGCAGCGCGGTAGCTCCCTCGGCTTCGGCGCTGGTGGACATAAACGGTTCGATCACCGAGAGTTCGTTCGTGGCCCGGCTGCTAGCCATCGATGGGAACGCTTCCGCTTCCGCAACCGGCCAAGCCTACCTCCGGGGACTGGAGATTAATCCGACTTACGACACCTCCCTGGGGTATGCGAACGTCATCGTGGGCCTGCAAGTTGGGGCGGGAACCAAGGTGGGCGGCAACATCGCCCACACGGTGGTGAACATCCAATCTTCATCGCCGATCGCGGTCAACGGCTCGGAGTGCGTGGTTAACTTCGGCATTGACGTGCCCAACCAGCAGACCTCGCTGTGCAACTCAAATTATGGCTTTTACGAGAATGGCGCGAACGTGATCTACAACGCCATGTCGCATCCGCTGGCGATCGGAAAATATGTTCCTTCGGCTACGCTGGATGTGAACGGCTCAACCGCGACGACCACGCTCTCCGTGGGCGGCGGCGGCACCATGAACAAATACATCACAACGTCCGCTACCGTGAGCGGGACCATCGGCACCGCCCCGGGATGCACGGACATTCCCGTCGCAGTAACTGGAACGCAGTTGGGGGACGCAGTTTCCCTGGGGATCCCCGCCACCTGGATGTCCGCGAGCTAAAGCATCACCGTGACCGGGTGGGTCTCTGCCGCGGGAACGGTGACGGTGCGGGCATGTTCAGTGACCACGGGCACCTCCATCAGCCTGCCTGCGGCTACGCTACGGTGAAGATCAGCATCTTCGAATAAATACTCGTGCTGACGTACGAAAGCCGGAGCGCAATGCTCCGGCTTTTCTTTTCAAGGGCAACGGTTAAACAGTTAACACTTCTTTCTCTTTATTGCGGCCCATCTCTTCCATCTTCTTGATCTCGTCATCGGTCAATCTCTGCACCTCATCCAGCGCGCGCTTCTCATCGTCTTCGGTAATCTTCTTGTCCTTTGCCGCTTTCTTCACCATCTCATTGCCGTCGCGGCGAATGTTGCGCACGGCAGTACGATGGTCTTCCAGGACCTTTTGTAAATGTTTGACCATCTCCTTGCGGCGTTCTTCAGTCAAAGGGGGCACGGGCACACGGACCATCTTGCCGTCATTCTGGGGATTGAACCCCAAATTGCTCTCTCGAATCGCCTTTTCAATGGCGGGTAGCGACGATGGATCGAACGGCTGGACGGTGATCAGTTGGGATTCCGCCGCGTGCACCTGCGCGATCTGGTTGAGCGGCATCTCCGAACCGTAATAATCTACTTTAATCCCATCCAGCATGTGTACGGAGGCGCGGCCGGTGCGTGCTGAAGTCAGATGCTGGCGAAAGTCATCCACCGCCTTCTCCATGCGCATCTTGAGCTGCTGATAGGTATCTTTCAATGCGGGAATGCTCAACATGACAGACTGTGCCATCGTTAGGATCCTGTCCTCGTCTTTCGGAAGGGGTGATTATAAACGACGACAATGGCCGGAGCGACGTTCGCGGGTAGGCCTTCGAGCGGTAAAGTATTTCGCGTTAAGCAGCCTTCCGTGAGAGCACGCGGCCGCTTGAGCGCGAAAAAACATTGTCGCGTTTTAGTGACGCTCGCACCCCACGACGCACGATCTCGGTGGTCAAGCCGAAGACAAGATGCGTGACCAAACCGTAAGCATGTTTTGTAATGGGTACTTCATTTGGCGGAGCTGAGAAACCCAGCGCGGGAACCACGATCTCATCCGCGCCTACAAAGACCGCTGCGCCGAAGGGCAACCCCCACCCCGTGCGGACCGCGGGAACCAGCTCCGCAGCGCCACCATAGAGCGCGCCGAGGGCAGCACCGAAGCCGTAATGCATGAGCGGGCCGACCACTTTCTTCTCCGCTTCAGTCAGTTGCTTTCGCAGAACAGCCTCCACGATTTTAAGCGTGGCATCGTCGCCGGCTGCCTCATCGGTGCCGCTCTCCCCCTCTACCCGGTGCTCGGGAACGCCATGCTCGTGGAGCGGTGTGGAATCCTGGTGCTGCACGTGGTCATTCCAAAGTTCCTGCAGCTCAAGCATCATCCACGCGGCACAAAGCCCGCCAATGGCTCCTGCGGTGATGCCCTTCCAGATCGTAGGATCGCGTTCCGGGGTAAGAAAAGAATTCATGAGGCTCAACCTCTCTTGAGTGCTACTTATTTAAAGATGCTAAAAGCAGCAATGAAGCGCGGCGATTCGAGAGCTGTTGCCACGGTTCATATCTTCCCCAGAGCGGCACGACTGAGACGGTAGATCCCCTCAGTGCTCGCCCCATAGACCAGATGTGACACCCATCCGTAAACGTGTTTCGAAAGAGGTACTTTCTGGACAGGCTTACCTAATCCGAGGAGCGGGACCATGATCTCGTCAGCCCCAACAAAAAGACCACTCCCAAAAACCGTGCCAAATCCCGCCCGAGCCTTAGGGTCCGCTTCGGCCAATACGCCGTACAAAGCGCCCATCGTGGCGGAGAACGCATAATGCACTGCAGGGCCCGCGGTCTTCGCTTCTTTCTTGGTGAGCCGATGGCCGAACGTCTTGCTGATGTTTGCTGCTGTCTTGACGGTGGAGTCTGAAGATTGCTCCGGGCTTCTGCGCTTTTCAGCCTCCTGGCCCTTCTGTTTTGCTGCCTCGTCCTCAGTGAGCTTAGACCAGAGTCCCTGGAACTCGCCCATAATGTACCCTGCGGCCAACCCCGCAACCGCGCCGGCAAGGGCCCCCTTCAAAAGCGAGCGTGAGCGATCTGCTACAGGCCGTTCAGCATAAACAGGGAAAGTGGTTGAGGGATTTTCGTAAGTGTGAGCTGTATTGCTGCGCATGCATCCTCCTCGAGATAAAGGAATAGATGCGCGGGAAACGCCGGGTGTGGCTGGGGGTCAGGCAGTAACGAGAGTACCCACAGCCTCGCCTTGAACCACGCGCTTGATATTTCCCCGCTCGCCCAGTTTGAAGACGATGATCGGAAGTTTATTGTCCTTTGATAGCGACACGGAAGTGGTGTCCATCACTTTCAGGCCGCGCTGGATGAAATCCAGGTAGCTGATGGTGTCAAACTTCCGCGCATCTTTGTGCAGCATGGGATCGGCGTCATAGATACCTTCCACCTTGGTGGCTTTCAGGATGGCGTCGGCTTTGATCTCCATCGCGCGCAGAGTGGCTGCCGTGTCGGTTGAGAAGTAAGGGTTGCCGGTGCCCGCGGCGAAGATGACGACGCGTCCTTTTTCCAGGTGCCGCATGGCTCGACGCCGGATGAACGGCTCAGCTACCTGATTCATCTCGATGGCGGACATCACGCGCGTCTGTACATTCTGTTTTTCCAGCGCGTCCTGCAGGGCGATGGCATTAATCACCGTCGCCAGCATGCCCATGTGGTCGGCGGCAACCCGGTCCATGCCCTTTGCCTGCACCGCCACCCCGCGGAAAAAGTTGCCTCCACCGCAGACGATGCCGATCTCCGTGCCTACATCGCGTACCTCTTTGATCTCCGCGGCAATGTCCTTGATGCGATCGGGATCCACGCCGAAACCTTGCTGCGCGGCGAGCGCTTCGCCGGAGAGCTTGAGCAGGATGCGTTTGTATTTAAGTGCCATCGTCTTTCTCTTCCAGTACACGTTAAAAAGCCGGAGCATTTGCTCCGGCTTTTAGATTATTCTTCTTTTGCCTGTTGCTCGTACTGGGTGATCGCCACCGTCTCGCCCATGTCGCCGACCTTGAAACGCGCGAACCGCCGCACGGAGATGTTCTCGCCCAGCTTGCCCACCTTGGTGCCTATCAGTTGGCTGATGGTCACCGTCTGGTCCTTGATGAAGGGCTGGTCCAGCAAGCAGACTTCTTCGTAAAACTTGCCCATCTTGCCTTCCACGATCTTCTCGATGACATTTGCCGGCTTTCCGGTCTGCGCAGCCTGCGAGCGATAAATGTCTTTTTCCTTCTCAAAGGCATCTGCGGATACATCTTTACGGCGAACGAATTTAGGATCGGTTGCCGCAATGTGCATGGCGATGTCATAGATCAGCTCTTTAAAATCCTCGGTGCGGGCCACGAAATCGCTCTCGCAGTTCACTTCCAGCAGAACGCCGATCTTGCCTCCCGCATGGATGTAGCTGACCACTGAACCTTCACTGGTGACGCGGGTCGCTTTTTTCGCGGCCGTGGCAACGCCTTTCTTGCGCAGCCAGACGATCGCTTGTTCCATGTCGCCGTTGGAGGCGACCAGCGCCTGCTTGCAGTCGCCCATCGGGGCATTCGTCTTCTCGCGAAGTTCTTTTACCTGGGATGCAGTTATGTTTGCCATTTCTTATGAAGACCTTCCTGTCTCTGTGCATAAAACAGCCCGCGCAATGTGCTCAGCGCGCGGGCCAGGGATTTTGATACTGCCTTTGCCGGGATTACTCGGCGTGAGCGGCCTCCGCTTCGGCCGGTTCAGCGTGAGCTACAGCGGGCGCCTTGCGAACACCCTCCACAACATCTTCCATTTTAAGCACTTCCGCTTCCGCGGGTACTGCGGCTTCCTCAGCGCCCGTAGCTTCCGGGGCATCGCCGGCGGAGACTCCGCCTTCCACATCCACCATCTTGTCAGTGGCGGCGTTCACGCCTTCGATCACTGAATCCGCGATCTTAGAAGCAAAAAGACGGATCGCGCGCAGAGCATCGTCATTGCCGGGGATAACCTGGTCCACTTCGCTGGGATCGCAATTGGTGTCCACCACCGCGACCACCGGGATGCCCAGCTTGCGAGCTTCCTTCACCGCAATGCCTTCTTTGTTTGAATCGATCACAAAAAGCACGTCCGGCAAACGATTCAGGTTCTTGATCCCCGCCAGGTTCGCCTGCAGGTGCTTGCGCTCACGTTCCAATTTGATGACTTCCTTTTTAGGAAGCAGATCATAGCGGCCATCGGTCGCCATCTCATCCAGCTCTTTCAAGCGCTTTACCGATTTCTGGACAGTCACCCAGTTGGTCAGCAGGCCACCGAGCCAGCGATTATTGATGTAGAACATGCCGCAACGGTTCGCTTCTTCAGCGATCGCGTCCTGCGCCTGGCGCTTGGTCCCGACGAAGAGCACGGTCTTGCCCTTGGCTGCCTGTTCGGTAACGAATTTAGACGCATCTTTGAACATCTTCAGCGTCTTCTGCAGATCGATGATGTAAATCCCATTGCGCTCGCCAAAGATGTATTCCTTCATCTTTGGGTTCCAGCGCTTGGTCTGGTGCCCGAAGTGGACGCCCGCTTCGAGCAGCTCTTTCATGGTTATGTTCGCCAAGGTATATCTCCTTTTAGTTGGATTGCATCCGGCCGAAGGATTCGGTGATCGGATTCATTCCCGAGCCCGCCCTACCTTAAAAGCAGGAGCGGGAAGATTTGACTTCATTGGTCTAGCCCTTTGAGAGCTGCGGAAGCCAAGCGCAGCAAGCAAAAAATCGTTTACCGCTTTGAGAACTGGAAGCGTTTGCGAGCACCTTTTTGGCCGTACTTTTTGCGTTCCTTGCCGCGAGCATCGCGGGAGAGGAAACCTGCAGCTTTCAATCCTTTGCGCAGTTCAAGGTTGAACTCCAGAAGGGCGCGGGCAATCCCCATGCGGACGGCATCGGCTTGGCCGTTCACGCCGCCGCCAGAGACGGTGGCCAGAACGTCAAAGGTGCTCAGGGTATCAGAGCTCACCAGTGACTGTTTTGCCGCAACGCGTTGCGCTTCCGTCACAAAGTAGACGTCAAACCCTTTGCCGTTGACGGAGAACTTGCCATCGCCCGGACGCAGAAATACACGGGCAACGCTCGACTTGCGGCGTCCCGTACCGTAATACTGAACTTGATCAGCCATGCTTCACTCAGTTGCCGGGATCATCCGGCATAAACCTTTCGTTAATCTTTACGCCTTTACCGCAGGCTCGGTTTTTTCTTTCTTGCTGGACGGGCCGGCAACCTGCGCCTGATGCGGGTGCTTGTCATCGGCATATACCTTCAGCTTTTTCGCCATCGACCGGCCCAGCTTGGTATGCGGCAACATGCCTTTGATCGCCGTTTCTACGATCATCTCCGGGCGGCGCTGCATCCGAGCCTTGAACTCTTCTGAGCGCAATCCGCCGGGGAAACCGGTGTAGCGGTGATACATCTTCTGTTCTGCCTTGAGGCCGCTGACCTTGATCTGAGCGGCATTGATCACTACCACGTGGTCGCCCGTATCGATGAACGGTGTGTACTCAGGCTTATCTTTTCCAGTGAGGATCCGCGACACACGGCTGGCCAGCCGCCCCAGCGTTTCGCCGGACGCGTCCACCACATGCCATTTGCGCGCAATCTCCCCCTCTGCGGGGAAATACGTAGACATAACTCAAACTCCCAAAACTTGATAAAAAAGAACGCTATGAGTACCGCGGAAGCTGTTCCACTCTGATTGGTGTTCCAACGGAGGGAGCCCCAGACGGGCACTTGCAGGGAACTGCAAAGACAATAGTTTAGCGGTCAGCCGCCCGGAATGTCAATTTTTGCGTGGATTTGTTGTTCCCAGCGAAGCGAGAAATCTGCATTTGCTTTTCTGGCGGCTGGCATCTGGTAGCTGCCCTTATCATTCCGAGCAAACCGGGGTACCCAGCGAGCGCAGCCCGCTGGGGTGGCGTAGCGAGGAATCTGCTTTTGATCTTGCCTCTGACCTTGTTAACTACCAACTACCCACTACCCACTGCAACCACCAACTGAACTTTCAACCCGAGCGAGCGCAGCGAGTCGAGGGACCTTGCGCTTTTGGGCTGTCATCCTCTTGATGCCCTGTCATCCTGAGCGAGCGCGAAGCGCGAGTCGAAGGATCTATGCATTTTCCTCCCCGCCTCTGCCAGCGGGATCACCGTAGAAGACCCGGGCTTCAGCCCCGGCTCAACACAAAGGCCATTCCCATGCTTTCACCCAAATTCTGTCAAGGGGCAAAATCGGTGGAAAACTCGCTAAGCTCCTGAACTGCCGAGAAATATAAATCTGCAAAGTTGGCGGATTTACCTGTTCCAACGTGCTATAATGGTTCTATAGTCAAATAACAAAAGGGCGCGACCCATTCGCGCCCTTTTTCTTTTCCCCGACATGCCTACCCTCCCTCGCAGCCGAACCTCCGCGGCATGCGCGGAGCTCCTCTTTGCAGCCAAGTGTCATGACCTCGGCTTTTATGTCGCTCGACCTTGGCTTGAGGACTGCCCTATGACTTCATCATTGACGCCGACGGCCGCCTTCTCCGTCTGCAGGTCAAATCCACCAACGCCCGCAGCGCCAACCCGCGCACATATACATGCTCGGTCCGCAGAAGAGGTGCCGCCGGCATCTACCGCACTTACCAGTGCCATGAGGTCGATTACTTTGCCATCTACATCGCGCCAGAAAATACCTGGTTGATCGTTCCGCGCAACGAGCTACGCGGGACCACCATCTACCTGAAGCCCGCCGACCCCGACTCGCGCTATTCCCGCTTCATCGGAGCCTGGCACCTGCTCACATAACGCGATGTCCGATGAAGACTCCCTTGGACCGTCAAACTGAATGATCTGTCATCCTGAGCGAGGCGAAGCCGAGTCGAAGGATCTATCTATTTCGGTCGTATGATCTGTCATCCTGAGCGGGACGAAGCCGAGTCGAAGGATCATGTATTTCGGTCGTATGATCTGTCATCCTGAGCGAGACGAAGCCGAGTCGAAGGATCTATGTATTTCGGTCGTATGATCTGTCATCCTGAGCGAGACGAAGCCGAGTCGAAGGATCTATATATTTCGGTCGTATGATCTGTCATCCTGAGCGAGACGAAGCCGCGTCGAAGGATCTATATATTTCGGTCGTATGATCTGTCATCCTGAGCGAGGCGAAGCCGAGTCGAAGGATCTATGTATTTCGCTCATTAGGAAACACAAGAGCCCGCAGGGCGACATTACGTAGCCCGGCACGTGAGTGCCGGGTCAGCCCGCGAAAACGGCGTGAGTCCCGCAGGGACGCCACAGTGGCTGCTCGAAGCTAGAGCGAAGGCGCGAAATACAACACGCCATCAAGTGGCGAGTGGTCGATTACCGCCTCCGCCTGCTCCCGCAGCGCCAGCTTTGCCCGGTACGCCACTCCCAGGCCCGCCAGTTGCAACATCGCCAGGTCATTCGCGCCATCGCCCACGGCAACAGTCTGGTTGAGCGGAATGCCCAATTCGCTTGCGATCCGCTCGAGATGAGCGGCCTTGCCGGCGCCGTCAATGATCGCCGAGGTCACGGTTCCGGCGACGGAGCTATTTGTCAGGTCAAGTTCGTTGGTATGGACGAAGTCCACGCCGAGTTTCCGTTGCAGCATGCGTCCGACGAAGGAGAATCCTCCAGACAGAACGGCGGTCTTCACGCCTTTTTTCCGAAGCGTGCGGAACAAGCTCTCCGCGCCGGGCGAAATGCAAATGCTACCTAACAGCCGCTCCACTTCCTGCGCAGGCAGTCCCCGGAGCAGCGCGATGCGTTGCCGGAAACTTTGCTGAAAATCAATTTCTCCGCGCATCGCGGCAGCCGTCACGGCGGAAACCTGCTCGCCAACTCCGGCGAGTTTGGCTAGTTCGTCGATGACCTCGCAGGTGATGAGCGTCGAGTCCATATCAAATGCCACCAGCTTCGGCGGCACTTGGTAAGCGGCTTGCGTGCGCACCGCAAAGTCGAACTGCGGAAAGAATTGGCTGGCGCTGCGGCGCAGCGCGACCAGATTGTCGGAAGTGCGCAGAAAGAACCGCAGGCAAGCGCAGGATACAAGCGCGCCTGCGGCAACTTCTTCCTCCGATCGCAATTCGCCGATCTCGGTTACGAAATCTCGCAGGCTTTCACGCTGCGCCGGTGAAAAACTTTCCGCCAGCGCGATGAGAACAGCATCAGTCATGGTCTATCACCGCGGTATGTGGATGCTGCGCAGGTTGCGCACCTCATGCAGCGCCTGCAACTTCTCCAGCACCGGCTTGGGCACGGAGACATCCGTGGAGCACACGGCGATAGCGCGCCCGCTGCCGTTCAAGCCGCGCCCCAGCGAGAAGAAGCCGATGTTGATGCCGGCGGCGCCGAGTTGCGAACAGATGTTGCCGATAGCGCCGGGAACATCTTCATTCTCGATCACCAGCAGGTCACGCTCGAGCGGTGCGTCCACATGAGTCTCCTGTATCTTCACGATGCGCGGACCCGTATTCGCCGAAGCGAGCCCGCAGATCGAGCGCTCGGTCTGCTTACCGCGGCAGACCAGGCGAAGCGTGCAGAAAGGCTCGTCGAGGTCGGCGGAGGATTTCGTCTCAATGCCGCGGTCTTTGGCAACAGTGGCGGCATTCACCAGGTTCACCGGGTCCTGGCTGATGTTGGCGAGCAGTCCGCTCAGCGCGGCATTGGCGATCAGCGGGGCGCGCTTTTCGTAATTAGCGGTGACCGCGATCTCGACCGCAGTCACCGGCTCTGAGATCAATTGCGCCATGACCACGCCTAGCCGCTCGGCGAGTTCGAGCACTGGCTGCAGTTCGCGATATTCAATGTCACTCAGCGACGGAACATTGACCGCATTTTGCGCGACCCCTCGCGTCAGATAAGCGCTGACCTGCTGGGCGATGGCAACGCCGACCGCATCCTGCGCTTCTGCCGTGGATCCCGCAATGTGAGGAGTGAGCAAGACTTTGTCTGAAGCGCGAAGCGCGTCGGACTTGAGTGGCTCTTCAACAAAGACATCCAGAGCTGCGCCCGCGACTTTTCCTGCGGCGATGGCGGCGAGAAGGTCCGTTTCATTCACCAGTTCACCGCGCGCGCAGTTCACGATGCGCACGCCCGGCTTCATCTTCTGAATATTTGCCGCATTGATGATGCCGGAGGTCTCCGGGGTCAGCGCAAGATGCAGCGAGAGATAATCCGCGGCGGAGAAGACCTCATCCAGCGATTGCATGGTCACGTGCTCGCGATGCGCCTCCTCCAGCGAAACGAAGGGATCGTACGCGATGACCTTCATGTTGAAGGCGAGCGCTCGGCGCGCGACTTTGCGGCCAATGCGCCCAAAGCCGACAATGCCCAACGTCTTTCCCTTCAGATCGCTGCCCTGCAGGGATTTCTTCTCCCACTTGCCGGCATGCATCGTCGCGTCGGCGCGCGGGATCTGGCGGGCGAGCGATAGCATGAGCCCGAGCGTATGTTCGGCAACCGCCACTGCGTTCACGCCGGGCGTGTTCATCACCACAATGCCACGGCGAGTGGCGGCGGGCATATCAATGTTGTCTACACCTACGCCTGCGCGGCCGATTACCTTGAGCTGTTTGGCGAGTGAGAGAAGCGCTTCGTCGGCTTGAACTGCGGAGCGAACGATGAGTGCGTCCGCATCCAGCAGCGCTTTTTGGCGATCTGCGGCGAACTCCTCCGGGCCGATCACGGTGGCGCCGGCGATCTGTTTCAACGCTTCAGTGCCACCCTTTGCGATCTTTTCCGCGACAACGATCTTCATGCCGATACCTCGGCATGGGTTTGCTTCAAGGTCGCTGGTTGCGTCTGTTGATGCGCGGGCTCGGCGAATGCGCGTTGCGCGGCGGGCAGCATGGTGCCAAGACGGAAGCGATCTGGCGCGAGCGAAACCAGGGCGTGCTCAAGCGCGGCCAGCAGCGCGATGGTGTCCATGTAATCAAAAAATCCCAGATGTGCGATGCGGAAGATCTGGCCCTTCATGTCACCCTGACCGTCCGCCATGATGCCTCCGAATTCGCTCTTCACTTTTTTGACAATGTCAGTGGAAGAGATCCCCATCGGCGCTTTCACCGCAGTGACCGCAGCACCGGGCGAAGCCGGCGCAAAAAGTTCAAGTCCGGCTGCCGCAACCGCCTCCCGGGTGACATAGGCGCACTGCTCCGCGTTGGCTACAAGGGATTTGCGCCCATCGCCGATGCTGCCGTTGCCCATCTTGCCGATATATTGCAGCGCGGCATCCAGCGCACATATAAGTGCCACTGATGGAGTAAACGCAGCTTCACCGTTTTTGGCCACTTTTCTTTCCGCGCGCAAGTCAAAGTAATAGCGGGGCTGCTTACTTGTCTCCATGCGCTGCCATGCGCGCTCACTCACCGCGGCAAAGGACAATCCCGGCGGGATCATGAAAGCTTTTTGCGAGCCGCCGATCAGCATGTCCACGGATCCGGCGTCGAGAGTGGTGGTGCCCAGCCCGGTGATGGCGTCCACGATGAGAAGTGTGTCGGTCCCCTTCAGCAGTGCAGCGACGCCGGGCACGTCGTGGCGGATGCCGGTGGAGGTCTCTGTAGCCTGCATGAAAACGGCGCGCGTAGCGGAAGTAATTTTCTCTTTGATCTCCGCGAGGGAAGGCGTCTGCCCATATTCGGCTTTGACTTCTGTCACCTTGCAGCCGAAGACTTTGCACAACTTGGTCCAACGCTCACCAAATTTTCCTGCGGTGATCACCAGGACTTCCTCACCCGGGCTGGTGAGGTTTGAAACTGCGGCTTCCATGGCTCCGGTGCCGGAAGAGGTGAAGACGATAACGTCATTCGAGGTATCAAAGAATTCCTTGAGCCCGGCAAGCACGCGAGAATAGACCGCGCGGAATTCCGGGGTGCGATGGTGCATGTCTGCTGCTGCCATGGCGAATTGTGCGGCCGGCAAGAGCGGAGTTGGGCCAGGAGTGAAAATACGGGTTTTGCGCAGCACAGAGAAGCCTCCGGAAGATTTCGGTGGGTCAATCAAGTAGGTAAACGACGGACCCCGAGACAAGACTCGGGATAAGAAGAGTCTTCCATGCGAAGGGCTGGAATGCGCAGAAAAAATCCTGATTCCCGGTATTTGTTTTACGAATAGGGTGTTTTGCGCAAAGAGTGATGCAATTATCTGATCTGTGGCTGAACGGCGCAGCAGATTTGCCGCTTCCGAAGAACAGAATTAGAATAGCCGAGACCACCTCATAACAGGCGCGTAGCTCAGTTGGTTAGAGCGCTACCTTGACACGGTAGAGGTCAGGAGTTCGAGTCTCCTCGTGCCTACCATTTTTTGCAATAAGGCAGAGCGCAATGCTCCTGGCCGCATAGGCGGAATTATCTACGGGGCGCTTTTAGCGGTCACCCACCGGGCCACCTGGTGGAGGACTGAAGGTGTCATATAGGGGTTGTGCGGGCTCGATCCCGGCATTCTCTTTCGCCACGGTGACGCTCAGGATACGGATCTTTTCATTCGAAGGAAGGACCAGTGTCTTCGCGCCGGAAGGAACCTGGATGGGATACGCGAACAGATAGGAGTACGAGTACTCTTCATTCGCACCATCGGTATTGTGACGATGCGAGGCAAACCATGCCACCTCCGCAGGTTTGATGAATGCGGGGGCAAGCTGGCCGTTGAACTCCGTAACGGCCTGCGTGATGGGCTGAGATCCGGGACGAGGTTCAGGCGAGCCGGGACGGTGCGGCACGACCACCTGCCGGGTGGTCCATCCGCGCACATACCACTGGCCAATGAATCCGGTCCAATCCTGAATTTTCAGGTTCACGGGATGATCGTCCACGCGGAAGTCGCCGGATTGGTCTCCAGCGGCGGCTGCGGCGAGCAAATAGATGCGATTGAAATCACCGCTGGGCAAGGCAATGCGCTGTCCCCGCGCGGTGACCGCGTTGGGCTTGCCCGCGGCCGGCAGCAGGAAACGCACGCCAGCGAAATCGATAAGGGTGGGCAGCATCTCCGCGGGAAACGCGTGGCCCTGTCCATCCGCAGTGGGATCACTCAGCGGGCAATCCATACAGCCCTGGGATGGTTTTCCGGTTTCGGTGGCTACCTGGGTGTCATAGGGCAGAGAGACTGCTTTCCATAGGGGAGCCGCTACTTTTTTAGCGGGCGGGGCTAATCTCACCGCGAAGGTGTGCAACTGGTACGGAGTGAATGAAGTTACCAGCGAGCCGTTCACCACTCTTGCGGCACCCACAGGCATCTCCTGTCCGTTCACTTCGCGGGCGGAGACCACCGGGGCCGCGAAGGCCAAGCGAACGTTCTCAGCGCCGGCGCCGGCGGTCTCCACGGTGCGCACCACGATCTCATCACTCTGTTCAGCTTTCTTGAAGGCGAGGGTGCGGACATGATGGCTATCGGTATTAAAAAGCGAGAGCTGCTTACCCAAAGCTCCGTCATGTTGATCAGAGGTGAAGGCGATCATCGGCTGGTTCAGGCGATATGCCTGCCAGTCTGTAGCGCCTTTACGCCAGTCACCCGCGTGGCCGGCGAGGCCATAAACGATGCGATGATGTCCAAAGTCCTGCGTGGTCTGGTCGTTATATGCAATGCCGCCGCCTAATCCGGGGGTATAGATCAAGGTCAGGCGAAGAGTGTTGTTGTCCGGCTTATCCGATCCATATTTGCAATCCGAGAGTACGGTGGTGCCGAATGTGCCGCTCTGGTCTGTCAGGTCAAACCACTGATGGGAAGCGACTTCAAACTTCTGTTCATTGTTGGTGGGGCGCTCGATAGTGCCCACATCCCAGTTGTACGTGGCATTCACGTTGCTCGCGCTCAGCGGGAACGTGGCCTTCAACGCAGCTTCCCTGGTGTGCCAATCGATATCGTTGGTGAATTCCACGCGATTTCCGGCGTCACCGGCCGAGAGGCGAATGGTCTGCACGAACTTTGAGCCTTCCGATTCGCGCTCCACCTCTACCGCTACCCGCGCTGGGCCGCTCTCCACAATGCGAATCTTCGCAGGGCCGTGCACATATCCACGAGGCGGTTTCTGCTGATCTGCCCAATCCATATTCCATGCCGGCCAATCGTGCGGCTTTTCCGTTTGAAACGCGAGACGTGCTGGAGCGGACAAAAGCTCTTGCTGGATACTTTTATCGAAGATGCTTTGCACATCGCCGTTGTGGTCAATTTCGACTTTGTAGCGCGCATTCTCGAGCGATGATTCCGTGACCCTCAATTCACTTTGCAGGGAGGAAGCGACGGGGCGCACATCATAAACGGCATAACCAACGGAGGGAGCCTTTGCCAGAAAAAGTACTCTTGACGTTCCGGCGGCGCCCGGTTCGAGCTGTGAGGGCACTTCTTTCCCATCGGGCCCGACGACGCTGACTGGGTGGGGCGCGCCGGCAGGAAGAGAGATCGTCGCCTCCGAAATGTCTTCGCGAGCCACATCCAACGGGTTGTAGACAACCACGCTCAAGCCTTGCACGCGGGTATCGAG
>JBBSFV010000029.1:0-37122 GCA_038254775.1 Terriglobales bacterium
AGCTTTTCCTCCGCGTCCTCTGCGGTGATGAGTTTTGACGATCGACTAGCGACTAGCGCCCAACTCGCCGAAGAGCCTAGAACCAACAACCAAGAGCTTCCTTTGTGCCTCCGTGCCTCCGTGGTTCAAGATTTTTCTTGAAACTCGAAACCAGAAACTAGAAACTGCTTCCCATGCCCGCAAACATGGATCGTGATCCCCGCGTAGACGCCTACATCGCCAAGGCGCAGCCCTTCGCGCAGCCCATCCTCAAGTACCTGCGGGAGGTGGTGCACGCCGGCTGTCCTGAGGTGGAAGAGGCCATCAAATGGTCCTGTCCCCACTACATATACAAAGGCATGTTCTGCATGATGGCCGGCTTCAAGCAGCACTGCGCCTTCGGCTTCTGGAACGCGCCCATGATCTTGGCTGAGATGAACCGCACCGGCAGCCAGGCGCACAAGGCCATGGGGTTCTTCGGGCGCATCACCAGCCTGGATGACCTGCCGCCCAAGCGCGAGCTCATCGGCTACATCAAGAAGGCCAAGGAGCTGAAGGACGCGGGCGTCACCAAGCGGGTGGCGACCAAAGCCCATGGCGTGGACTCCGCGGGAAAGCCCGTCAAGCCCAAGCCTCGGCCGGCGCCCAAGGCCCCGGCGTACCTGCTGGCGGCGCTCAAGAAGAACAAAAAGGCGCAGACTACGTTTGCCGCCTTCAGCCCCAGCGCCAAGCGCGAATACATTGACTGGATCACCGAGGCAAAGACCGAAGACACCCGCGACCGCCGGCTTAGCCAGGCGGTGGAGTGGATGGCGGAGGGGAAAAAGAGGAATTGGAAGTATATGAAAAATGTTAGTCAACAAAGGAATTGGAAGTACATGAAGAAGGTCGCTGGCCGCTAGTGGCTGGCCTAAAACGTTGTGTGGCACAGCCGCCCTCGGCTGTGAGTTGTCATTCCGAGCGAGCACGTAGCCGAGCCGAGGCACCTCGTGTTTGATCTTGTCATCGAGAAAGTCATCATCTACAACGGTGGAATCGTAGTAGACACACTGGCTTCGACCGAAGCCTCCGAAAAAATTCTAAGAGGTGCTCTACATTGGACCGCCGAACAATTCAGACTTAAAGTCCCTTCCGAAGCTCTCAAGCGGAGAGCCTACATCAGCCAACTTTACTTCTACTCCGACGCTCCATTGCTAAAGCTGCAAGCTGCATTCGCCGCAGTTGCAAAGATTTGTTCCGAACAGGTGGCTGAAAATTTCGGACAGCATCTCAGTTACTTTCCAAGCACTTTAACGCTGCAATATGATCCTTCAGAAACCCAGGCGGGTCCAGCGCCGTTTTCCATTCAACGCGCATTGTCCGCGCCATTCCAAGACAAGCGCTTTTATTCGGTTGCTCCCGTGCGAACCAAAATCCATGTTGAATTGATTGAGCATTTAGAACGCGAACTGATGACAGCATTGTAATACATTGGTTACTTCTTAGCTAACTGTTGCCCTCCTTGAGAGTCCCTATGCTATAATTCTTCCAGAGCCGTAGGACCATCAGGTCCGCAGCTTTTGTTCTTTCAAAATCCAGCCAAAGCAGGGCAGCCCACAAAGCTGCCCTTTTTTGTTGCTGCCCAAAGGACGTATGAACAAGACAAAACGAGAAACAGCCACACGCACAAAACAAGACAAAAACACCATCGAGATCAAGCCAGAAGCAAAGCGCACCGTCTCCGAGCGCGCCCGCCGACGCACCGTCGCATCCATCAACCCCCGCGCGTACGAGAAAGAGCGCATCTGGTGGCTCCGACGCAAGCACTGGGGCGAATGGGCGGAGATGCAGTTCCAGTCCCGCGCCTCACTCCACGGCCTGGTCGTCTCCAAGCCCTGGGGCGAGACCGCCCGCTATGACTTCCTCGTCGACAGCGAAGGCCGCGTCAGCCGGGTGCAAGTGAAGTCCACCGCGCACCGGCGCCCGAACGGGCACTACATGATCTACACCACGCAGCGGGTCGGGAATAAACCTGGACTGCCGCGCAAGATGTACACCAAAGACCAGATCGACTTCTTCGCCTACTACCTGCTTCCCGAGGACACTTGGTACATCGTTCCCGTAAATATCCGAGGCACTACCGGAGCGATCATCGACCCGCGCGATCCCGCAAGCTGTTACGCACCGTATCGGGAGGCGTGGAGGCTCTTAAAGCAGTAGCCAGTGGTCAGTATAGAAGACCCAGTACCCAGTACACAGTACCCAGTACTCAGCCAAACCATTTCAATCTGTCATCCCGAGCGAGCGACGATTCGAGCCGGAACGTTTTCGTTCCGCAAGATCGCGACGAGGGACAATGCCGTGGCCTTAAGAGCACTTTGCTTTGCAACAGCTAAATGCATAGATCCTTCGACTTCGCGCTAAGAACGCGCTTCGCTCAGGATGACAGCAAGATGGGTTTTCCTTTTTGGTCCCTGGTTTCTCAATGGTGCGTCGCTAGTCTCTAGGACTCTAGTCGCTGATCGAAAGGCAACTGCATAGATCCTTCGACTTCGCGCTAAGAACGCGCTTCGCTCAGGATGACAGTTCAAGCTTGCCGTATGCTCCCGAAGCCTCTTCGTATACTTCGTGTCCTTTATGGTTAAAGTTTTGGGGCTACTCTGCGTCCTCCGCGTCCTCTGTGGTGAGACCCGGTCTTTCAGCCAACGACCAACGACAAACGACTAATAGCACAATCGTCGAAGAACTAAGAATTAACAAGAACCCTTGTGTCCTTTGTGGTTCAAGGGTTCTTAGCCAACGACTAACGACCAACGACTAGAACTCTCCGTGTCTCCGTGGTGAAAAGGGCTTGTCAGATAGAATTGTCGCGACCATGCCGACCACGGTGAAAGCCATCTATCCCGGCTCGTTTGACCCGCTGACCAACGGGCACTTGGACCTGATCGCGCGCGGGAGCAAGATCTTTGACGAGCTGGTGGTCGCCATCCTGAAGAACTCGGAGAAGGACCCGCTGTTCTCCGTGGACGACCGTCGCCAGATGCTGCTGGACTGCACGCGCCAGTTCTCCAACGTGACGGTGGAGACCTTTGACGGCCTGCTGATCGACTATGCCAAGCAGCAGAATGCGCAGGCGGTGCTGCGCGGCATCCGCGCCGTGAGTGATTATGAGTATGAGCTGCAGATGGCGCTGATGAATCGCCGGCTGGAGCCGCAGATCGAGACCGTCTTTATGATGCCCGCGGACACATACTCTTATCTGAGTTCTCGGCTGGTGAAGGAAGTGGCCAGGCTGGGCGGGTCAGTCAAGGGCCTGGTGCCCGAAGCGGTGGAGAAGAGATTGAAGAGCAGTTTTTAGTAAGAGCTTTTACCGCGGAGGCACGGAGGCGCCGAGAAGTTCTTGGTTATTGGTTCTTGGTTCTTCGCGCATTTGGTCATTGATAGTTGGTTGTTGCTCGGTCGCTAGTCAAGAGCTTTCGCCACGGAGACACGAAGGCACGAAGAAGTTCAAGATCTTTAAAAGGTTTCTCTGCGTCTCCACGCCTCTGCGGTGAAAACGGTTTTAGGTTTTAATTAGAGAAGGTTTTTCTCTGTGTCTTTGTGCCTCCGTGGTTAAAAGGTTTTGATTTTTGAAACCAGAAACTGGAAACTGTCCTTATGCCTACACTCAACGCCGCCAAGCAGGTAAGTGACCGCATCAACCGGATCGAAGTCTCCGCCACGCTGGCGGTGGTGAATGAGGCGTCCAAGCTGCGCGCCAAGGGCATTGACCTGGTGGACTTCGGCGCCGGCGAGCCGTTCTTTCCCACGCCTCGGCATATCAAAGACGCCGCCATCGACGCTATCGAGAAGAATTTCACCAAGTACACCGCAGTGGCGGGGATTCCCGAGTTGCGGCAGGCGATCGTGGACCGGCATCGCGCGGATTTTGGCTCTGACTACTCGCCGCTCGAGGTAGTGGCATCGACGGGTGGCAAGCTGGCGCTGTTTGACGCGATCCAGGTGCTGGTGGACCACGGTGACGAGGTCATCATTCCCGTGCCGTACTGGGTGTCATTCAAGGACATTGTGCAGTACGCGGGCGGCGTGTGTGTGTACCTGCCCACGGACGAAGCCGCGGGCTTCCAGCTTACCGCCGAGATGGTTGCCGGGGCGATCACGCCGCGTACCCGCGCCATCATTTTGAATAGCCCGGGCAATCCTTCCGGGGCGGTCTTTCCGCCGCAGGAGATTGAAGCCATTGTGCGCCTGGCGCATGAGCGCGGAATCTATGTGATCGTGGACGAGTGCTACGTCTATTTGGCGTATGAGGGAAAGCCGTTCTCAGCGGGGTCACTGACCAAGTACAAAGAGCACATTGTGGTGGTGGGGTCGCTCTCCAAGACGTATTCCATGACGGGATGGCGCATGGGCTATTCGATGTCACCGGAGCCGATCGCGAAGGCGATCGGGAAATTGCAGAGCCAGATGACCTCAAGCTCGAACCATATTGTGCAGAAGGCGGCGGTGGCGGCGCTGAACGGCCCGCAGGATTGCGTGCAGGAGATGAAGCGCGAATACATGGCGCTGCGCGAGATCGCGATGCAAGGGATCTGTGATATCGCCGCCGTGAGCTGCTATCGCCCCGCAGGCGCTTTCTATATTTATCCGCGAATCGAAAAGTATTTTGGGAAGGGTGGGATCAAGACGGCGGCGGAGCTGGCGCATCGGCTGCTGCATGAGGCGCACGTGGTTACCATCCCCGGGGAGGGGTTCGGGACGGACGAGCACATCCGCATCTCGTATGCGGTGACCCGCGAGGACCTGAAAGAGGGCCTGCGGCGCATGAAGGCGTACCTGGAATCGCTGTAAAGGACTGGTTAGCAAGATATTCAGCTAAAACTCCGCTTGCGGGCAGGGCGGCGCGGCAACATTAAGCAGCAGCTCAGCTTCTAATCCCAAGCAGTCCAAAACTTGCACCAGCGGCCCTCCACACTGAATGGCTGACCTATATCCACTTTTGTTGCTTCCGGAGTTCCGCGAACGCGTCTGGGGTTCGCGAGACATCTCTGTTTTATATCCACATAAGTCCGCGCGCGGCGTGGAGGCGAGATCTGAAGAGCCGATCGGCGAGGTGTGGCTGACGGGCGATGACTGCCGGGTGGCAAACGGGGGACTCGCAGGGCAGACGCTGGGCGCGGTCGCCAAAAACTACACTAAAGAATTACTGGGCGAGGAGTACTCCGGAACGCACTTTCCGCTGTTGCTGAAATTCCTTTTCCCGAAAGAGAAGTTGAGCGTGCAGGTGCATCCGGATGATGAAGGCGCAAAGCGCATGGGGCAGAGTTGCGGCAAGACCGAATGCTGGTACGTGGTGGCGGCGGAGCCGGGAGCGAAGGTTGGGCTGGGACTGAAGCGGGGCGTGACCCGCGAACAGATCGAGCGCGGGATCGAAGACAAAACGCTTGAGAGCTTAATGAATTGGATCGATGTGCGCCCAGGAGAGATGGTCTATGTGGATGCAGGCACGGTGCACGCGATCGGGCCGGGTTCGATCCTGCTGGAGACGCAGCAGAATTCTGACACCACATACCGACTCTATGACTACGGCCGTCCGCGAGAACTGCACATCCAAGAAGGACTGGCGGCCACGAAACTGGCAACTCATGCGGGGAAAGTCCGACGCGTGGGATCCGATGGTGAGGTCAATCTCGTATCATCACCTTGCTTCCATGTAGACAAGTTCGTGGTGCGCGAGGTCAGAGATTTTCCGGCGCGCAGCAAAGCGGGGATACAGATCCTGGTTGCATTGGATGGATGCGGGGTGATGGAAGCAGATGGTTTTGCCCCGGTCACGTTTGCGAAGGGTGAGACTGTAGTTGTGCCGGCGAAAGTGCGCGAGTACCGCATCCGGCCGCAATGGGCGCTGGAATTTGTGCGAGCCAGCCTTCCGACGGAAGCGGTCAACGAGCCGACGACGCAGTTGGTGGAAGCAACTGCCGTCTGACAATTGAAAATCAAGCGAGAGAATTGGCGAACGATTTGGCAAACAAGCATTTCTATCCCGTGATCCTGGCCGGCGGCAGCGGTACCCGCTTTTGGCCGCGCAGCCGCCAACGCCTAGCGAAGCAGGTACTGAATCTGGATGGCGAGCACAGCATGATCCAGCAAACGGTGGAGCGCTTACGTCCGCTGGCCGCAGAGGAGCGCTTCTGGGTGATCACGAATGGTTTTCTGAAAGACGTGATCGGCGAGCAACTGAAGAAGTTGCCGAAGGAGCAGATCATCGCCGAGCCGGAGGCGCGCAATACGGCGCCTGCGATCGGCCTGGCCGCGTTCCTCCTAGCGCAAAGGGATCCCGAGGCGGTGATCGGCATGTTCCCGGCGGACCACGTGATTGCCAATGAGAAGGAGTTTAGGAAGGACCTGGAGCAGGCGGTCAAGCTGGCGGACTCTGGGGAGAACATGGTGGTGCTGGGTGTGCAGCCGACACGGGCGGAGACCGGTTACGGCTACATTGAAGTAGGCGACAAGATAGAGCGGGACCTATCCCGGGTGCGCCGCTTCACGGAAAAGCCCAACCAGCAGCGAGCTGAAGAATTCGCAACCGCGGGGAACTATTACTGGAACAGCGGGATGTTCATCTGGAGCGCGCGAACGCTGGTGAATGCCATGCGCGAGCATCTTTCAGAGACGACCCCGTATCTGGAAGAGATCGCGGCGGCATTCGGGACAAAACATTTCGAAAAAAAGTTTGCCGAGCTGTATCCCAAGTGCGAAAACATCAGCATTGATTATGCGGTGCTGGAACCGCGCAGCGCCAAGGGCGAACATTCGTCGAACCTATATTGCATCCGGACAGATTTCGGCTGGAATGATCTGGGCTCTTGGGCCGCTTTATATGAGCATCATGCCAAGGGGGGGAAAGCAAACATCATTGACGGTGGCGGACACTTCACCCTGAACTCTGATGGCAATTACATTCATGCGCCGGGCAAATATGTGGCTGCGGTGGGGGTGAGCAATATGGTGGTGGTGGAGACGGAGGATGCGATCCTGATCACCACTCGCGACCACTCCCAGGATGTGGGCAAGATCGTGAAGCATTTAAAAGAGCAGAAGCTGGAGAAGTTGATTTAGTAGCCAGTAGCCAGTGGTCAGTAGCCAGTGGTCAGTCGTTTGTCATTTGTCGTTGGTCGTTAGCTGGGCCGCTAGTCGCTAGAACTCGATTTGATCGTTTAAGACCCATTTTTAAAATCCTTACTTCAACGGAATCAAACTCAAGATGGTCACAGACATTAAATTTGGGACGGATGGCTGGCGGGGAATCATCGCCGACGATTTCACTTATGAAAATGTAAGGCTCGTGGCGACGGCGATCGCTGCTTATGTGCTGAAGCACGAGGACTGGCAGAAGGGGCTGGTCATCGGCTATGACACGCGCTTCGGCTCGCGGCGCTTTGCGGAACTCTGCGCCGAAACGATCGCGAGCTACGGCGTCAACATGAAGCTCGCCAATGATTACACGCCGACACCCGCGGTCTCATTCGCGGTAAAACATTTCAATGCCACGGGCGGAGTGATGATCACCAGCAGCCATAATCCGGCGCAGTGGAATGGAGTGAAGTTCAAGGCCTATTACGGCGGCTCGGCGAAGCCATCGATCATCAAAGCGATCGAGACGGAGCTATACGCAGGAACTATTCCGGCGAAGAAGCCGGGCACAGTGACTGAGGCGGACTTCAAGGCACCCTATGTTGAAGCGCTGAAGAAGTTGGTGGACCTGGACAAGATCGCAAAGGCGGGCTTCAAATTCACCATTGACACCATGTACGGGTCCGGCCGCGGAGTGCTGGCGGGGATATTTGCGGAGAAAGGAATCAAGTTCATTGAGATCCGCAATGAAGTGAATCCGCTCTTTCCGGGGATCAATCCTGAGCCGATCATCCCGCACGTGAAGGCGTGCCAGGAGGCGGTGGTGCGTGAGAAGTGCCAGGCGGGATTCATTACTGACGGTGATGCTGACCGCATTGGCGCGGTGGATGAGCATGGCAATTTTGTGGACTCACACAAGATCTACGCGGTGATCCTGCAGTGGTTGCTGGAATATAAGAAGTGGCCGGGATGCGTAGTGCGAGCGTTCAATACCACGAAGATGCTGGATCGCATTGCAGCCAAGCATGGGCGAGAGCTGGTGGAGACCGCCATTGGCTTCAAATACACCTGTGACGTGATGCTGGAGCGCGAGGTGCTGATCGGCGGGGAAGAGTCCGGCGGCATCGGCATTACCAAACATCTACCGGAGCGTGATGGCATCCTGAACTCGCTGCTGCTGGCGAATGTGATGGCGGACCACGGCAAAAGCCTGGGTGAGCTGGTTGCTGACCTGCAAAAGGAATATGGCGAGCACCATTACGCACGCATCGACATGCACATATCCAATGATGTGAAGGAGAGCGCCATTCGCAGGGCGGCATCCGGTGCGCTGACACATATTGGGGCCTATAAAGTGTTGCGCACCGAGAACCTGGATGGCATCAAGTTCTTTCTGGAGACGCCGACCGATAAGAAAGATGCTGAGGCGTGGTTGTTGATGCGCGCTTCCGGCACGGAGCCGCTTTTGCGGGTGTATTCGGAAGCTGCATCTTCTGAGGTGGTGCGGGAGCTGCTGAGCGCCGCTGAGCAATTTGTGAATCAGAAGGCGGCGGCGAGTTAAGCAGTCAGCACTCAGCTCGCATTGTTTGTGTTTCAATAGCTGCTGATGTTGCCGAACCAGAACCCTTCCGAGAACCATCTGCCGCCAGATTCCCCAGAGGCGCGCGAGTACAGCCGGCTGCAGAGGTGGAGCACGGTTGCGGATGTTGTGCTCGGATTCGCCGTGCTGCTTTGGCTCCTGCTGAGCGGATGGACAACTGGTATGCGCGACTTGGCGATCAAGATGAGCCGCGGAGAATATTCGCTCGCGCTTTTTCTCTATATTGTTGCGCTCACGCTATTGACCAAGCTGGCAGGGATCCCGCTTGAGTTCTATGGATTCCGGCTGGAGCATCGCTATCAGTTGTCGAACCAAAGCTTGAGCGCATGGATGAAGGATGAGTTCAAGGGCCTGCTGCTGGGCCTGGTGCTGGGCGGGCTGTTAGGAGAGATGGTTTACTGGTTGATACGGACCCAGGGAGACCACTGGTGGGTGTATGCCTGGCTGTCATTCAGTTTACTGGTCGTGTTCTTCGCACAGATCGCACCCATCGTGGTATTGCCTATCTTTTACAAATTCATACCACTTGAGAATGAAGAACTGAGGGCGCGACTGGTACGGCTGAGCGAGCGCGCAGGTACTCGGGTGCGCGGTGTGTATGAGTGGAAGCTCTCTGAGAAAAGCAAAAAGGCAAACGCAGCGTTGACCGGCCTGGGAAGCACGCGGCGCATCATCCTTGCCGACACGCTGCTGCAGAACTATTCGGATGATGAGATCGAGGCGGTGCTGGCGCACGAATTGGGACATCATGTGCATAAACACATACTGGGCAGCATCGTGGTGCAAGGGGTGATCAGCCTGGTAGGTTTCTGGGCGGTGGCGCTCGCGCTCGACGCGGCACCGCGATTCTGGCCCAGCCTGGGAGGGCCGCACGATTTTGCAAATATGCCGCTGCTGCTGCTGGTGGCGAGCGCTCTTTCCCTGTTGCTGGTGCCGGCGGTGAATGCTTATTCGCGCCGCAACGAGCGGCAGGCGGACCTTTACTGCTGGAAATCAATACCGGCGGTGCAGCCCTTTGTAAGCGCCATGCAGAAGCTGGCGGCGCAGAATCTTTCTGAGACCACACCGTCAAAGTGGGTAGAGATGCTGTTTCATTCACATCCGGCGATCAGCAAAAGGATTGCTGCGGCGGAGGCGTGGCGGAGAACATCGAGTCCCTAGTACCTGGAACCCAGTACCTGGTGACGAGTGATTGATCGAATCGGCGTCCTCAGATCTGCGCGCTGCTTGTTACTTTGACCCAGCGGTCATAGGCCGGAGCCGGTGACGCCAAATGCAGCTTTCACGTTGGGCTGCAACAGATACCAGATCACCAGCCCGGCGATCGCGAGACGGAAGAGCGACATAAAAAGCAATCCATGGCTAAGGAAAAAGCCACCCAGTGCAGTAAACGCGCTGAGCGCGGCAAAGACGAGGGTGACAACGCGCGCCCAGTTCTTTAACTTGAGCATTCCGTTGCCCACGAAGATATAAACCGCAGCCAATACCCAAAGAAAAATAGCAACACCGATCCCTAAGGCAGCGAGCACACCGCCGCCGATCTTCTGGCTGGCGCTGCCCAACAAGATTCCGGCGAAGCTGCTTCCGAGCGCGAGCGCGATGCCTAATAAGGTTAAGAGCCCTGCGCCAATGAATTCAAGGATTGCGATGGCGGTCACTCCGCCGGGACGAGGTGTCATGCAAGGGAAGATACTGCGGTTGGCGAAAGCCCGCAAGGGTTTTTTAAGGAAGGCTATTTTTGGTCGCGGCGGAAGCGGGCGCGATATTCGGCGCGGTTGCTATGTTTGCTGGGATCCTCATTCTCCATCTTCTGGCGTTCGCGACTGCGCACGACTTCCAGCCCGAATTGCTTTACGTCTTCCCGTAGGGCGTCCAGGACGGCGAGCAGGTACTGGATCTGCGGTTTGTCATAGACGGATTCGGCGTCATGGCGAACATCTGGGAAGAACATAAGGTGAAGGTCTTCGACCGGGCGCTGGTACTCGGGCTGATATTCGTCATGAAAATGCGCCATGGCGAAATTGTGGACCACCTCCCACTCCACCAGATTATCGAGGTAGGAGCGCACCAGCAGCTCGAAGTGTTCGAGCGGAAAAATACGTTGAGTCGGTTGCTGATCCGTAGCCATTGCGCTATCTGGTTAAGATGCCCTGGACCCGCTTGAGGTCGTCTTCGGTGTCAACGCCGATGGTGTCAAAGGGAGTCTCCGCCACGTAAATAGAAACGCCGTTCTCGAGGAATCGAAGCTGTTCCAGCCGCTCACTGCGTTCCAAGGCAGATTCCGGGAGCAGGCAAAAAAAATCCAGTGCGGGTTTTCTGTATGCATAAAAACCAAGATGCTTGCGATATGCGAATGAGGCGGTCTTATCGCGGTCATGCGGGATGGTGGCGCGCGAAAAATAAAGAGCGCGGCCTTTGTTGTCGGTCACGACCTTGACCGCATTGGGATTGCTGATGTCCTCCGCGCCGGCGGGGGTAGCGATGGTAGCGACCTGGACCTCAGAATCATTCATGGGCCCGAGCAGGGCGGCAATGTGTTCAGGGCGCGCGAGCGGCTCATCGCCCTGCACGTTGACGTAGACCTCCGCCTTGATATTTTGCGCAGCCTCATGAACGCGGTCAGTGCCGCTCTTGTGCTGGTCAGAGGTGAGAAGGGCGGGCCATCCGTGCTGCCGGCAGATGTCAAGTATCTCCTGCGAATCAGTGGCGATAACGACCTCACTCAAGAGTGGCGAGGCGGCGGCAGCTTCATAGACGCGCTGCAACATGGTTTTGCCGGCGATCTCGCGAAGGACCTTGCGGGGGAGGCGTGTGGAAGCGATTCGCGCGGGGATAATAGCGACTGCTCGCATAGGAACAGTTTCTCACGCGCTGGGGGGCTAAATCTATGTCTTTGGTTCGGCGCGAAAACCTTTGACAGTGCTGTAAAAGACCGGGATCACGATCAACGGTGAGGCGGCGAGTCATTGTGCGCGGAACTATTTATTAAAACACGTTGACGATGAATCGACTCTCGCCTTTAACGAGGTATAAAATCAGACTTGAAACATGGAGGAGACCCAATGCGGAAAAGCATTTATACAGTTGTTTGTATGACAGCAATGGCCATTTCACCGTTCACATTCGCAAAGACCGCTAAGACGAAGCTTGCATTGACCATGTCCCAAGCTGAATCCATGGCATTGAAAACGCAACCGGGCACCATCCAGAGCAAAGAACTCGAGCGGGAGCACGGAAAGCTTATCTACTCTTTTGATGTAAAGACGGAGAGCGATGGGATCCACGAGATCAACATCAATGCCAGGACCGGGAAGTTGATTGAAGATAAGAAGGAATCACCCGCGAGTGAAGCCAAAGAAAAAAAGATGGATGAGCAGCAGCAGAAGAAAAGGGCCCGCAAGAAAAAATGAGCTCAGCTTCTAGATACTGCGGCTGAACTTTTCACCTGAGGTCCCCTTGAAGAAAACTATTCTCTCCCTTGCTGTTGCGCTTCTTATCGTCTTCCCGAAAGACTCTTTTGCGATTTCAGAACATTATTCGCAGGTCGCCAAAGTCACATTGGGCGGCGAGGGTGGCTGGGATTATCTGACCTTGGATCCTGAGGGGAACAGATTATTCATTGCACATAACAAAGAGTTCCTGGTAGTAGATGCACGGAGCGGGAAGCCACTTGGCTCCGTGCCGGCCAATGGCGCGCATGGTGTGGCACTGGCCCAGGGGAGGGGCTTCGCCACCAACGGACGCGCGGGAACGGTGACGGTATTTGACGCCCAGACGCTCAAGCCTATTGCAGACATCAAGGTGGGCGAGAATCCGGACGCGATCATTTATGACGCGGTCTCGCAACGAGTGGTGGTGATGCATGGCGGCAGCAAAGATTTAATGGCAATCGATCCGCAGACGCTGAAGGTGACCAACACAGTCCGGCTGGGAGGCAAGCTAGAGTTTGCCGCCGCCGCCGCCGGGCACGTTTACGTGAATGTGGAAGACAGCGCTGAGATCGCGGATGTGGACTCCAAAAGCTGGAAGGTGCTGCATCGCTGGAAGTTGAGTGGCTGCGAATCCCCGTCGGGGCTGGCGATCGACGCGAAGTCAATGCATCTGTTCACGGTATGCGGGAACAAAAAGTTGCTGGTCATCGATGCTGCGAATGGCAGCGTGATCTCCACCATAGAAACGGGAGCGGGCACGGACGGCGCTGCATTCGATCCCGGGACGGGATTGGCATTCGCTTCCAATGGCGAAGGGACGCTGAGTGTGGTGCGCAACCTGAAGGGGAAATATGAATTGGCGGAGAACATCCCGACTCAGCGCGGCGCGCGAACATTAACAGTCGATCCCAGGAGCCATAAGGTGTACACCGTGACCGCCGAATTCGGTCCGCCGATGGAAGGGCGAGGGCGGCCTCCGATCAAGTTAGGGACCTTTACTTTGCTGGTGTATGGGCCGGGAAAATGATTGTTCCTGCCTAAGGCGGAGCTAGGCAGGACATAGCTGTCGCTGATCACCGCGGTGCCAGCGCTGCTATCCAAAGACTGACCGCGACATCCGTGTAAAGGTTGTAGTGAGCATCTTACGTAATCGCAGAGAAGTATCTGAAAATACAGCGACACTTGACCTGTGAATTAGAACCGTTGCCGAGTCTCCCCCTAAAATTTCGGTAGTGTCTCTCGCCCTACCTCTGCTCCATTAGGTCGCGGAGGGGTAGGTAGGCATAGTCACCGCCGAACAACCTCCGAGGTGACAAGCGACCTGCCCCTGGGCCTAACTCAGTTTTTGCGCAGGTATGCCGATTCGAAATTTTCTCCTACCCCACTACCTAGGTAACACCGGCAGCGCATCTATAGAAAAACCTCTGGAGATGCTGCTGGAATGTGGGTCTTGCACTTGTTCGGCTACGTCCGCCCAATGAAAGTCACGTTGGGCACAGCGCTGCTCGTTTCACTGCTGGTTTTGGGCGGGTGCGGCGGCGGGAAGATGGGCGCCATTCCCAGCGCTCCCGTTCCTCCGGCTTCGCCAGATCCAACGCCTTCGCCTGCGCCTGCACCCTCATGCCCAACAGTCACTCTGCAGTTTGCCTCAGGACCGACGTCCGGAGTCGCTCCATTCCCGGAGTTGGCGCCGCAGCCGCCGCCTAATCCGGGAACTACTTCCGCGGGCTCTGTATGTTTTTCCTCGCCGGGTGATAAAGCCACGGTCACATCTCCCGTTCGGGTAGTCGCCCCAGCTTCCATGGCTGCTCCCATCAAATACATGCGGTTGTTCGTGGACGGCCAGGCGGAGTTCTTCACCTTCTTCAACACCGTGGACGCGCAAATGCTGCTCTCCGCTGGATCGCACACGCTGGAGGCCCTTGCGACGGACATGAATGGCGGCACGGCGAGTTCCACTATCACCGTCAACGTGACGGGCACGCAGAGCGCGGCCCAACCTGCAGATTTCTTCAACATACAGACCATCCCAGGATGGGAGCCGTGTTCCGCACTGTATCCGCCTGGGCATCCTCGCGCGGGACAGATTTGTGCCGCGGGGCTCGGTAGCGCGGCTTCCACCATGACGGAAGGACTCAGCAAGCCGGTGCCGGTGAGCGGCTCAGGCGCATCCGTTGCGCAGTTCACGATGGGCGGCAATACGCCGTATTCAAATGAGCTGTACACCAAGTATTTTGCCGGCGGATCAAGCGTCTCCCACTTCGTGTACGACATGTACGTGATGGTTGACGATCCAACCCGGCCGCAGGCGCTCGAGTTCGATGTGAACCAGACGTTTGGCAACAACCGCTGGGTCTTTGGAACGGAATGCAATTTCAAGGGCAGCGGCAATCCGGTGGGCGAATGGGACGTTTGGGACGGCATCAACGGCTGGCAACCGCAAGCGATCCCGTGCAGTCCCGCTGACTTTCCCGCGAATACCTGGGTCCATCTGGTGTGGGAGTTTGAACGCGTGGGAGATCAAGTCCACTACGTGAGCCTGACACTCGGCTCAAAGAAGTTCACGCTGGACAAGTTTTATAACTTCCAGCCGAACTGGTTCGGACAAGACATTGATGTGGCGTTCCAGATGGACGGCAACTCGACGCAGCAGCCCTATAACGTCTGGCTGGACAAGGTGACACTCACGACCTGGTAGTGGTTGGGAAAAGTTTACGTGAAAAAGCAGATGGGCCACGGCTCAATCCAAGTGAACGGTGGACACCTATGGGCATCTCACCCTAACGCGGATGTGTCGCATGTGGACAGGTTGGACGTGAAAGCACCTGATGAGGAAGCAACAAGTCTGCGCCAAAACGCACCTCCCGCGCACCTTGCGGTTTCGGACGAAATGCAAATTCCTTCCGATGTTGTTGATTTTATTTGGTGGCGGCGGGATGACTCGAACCTCCGACCTACGGATTATGAGACCGTCGGGCTTTTTTACCGAGGGTTCCGCAGCAAGCTGCTGCGCCCTCGCGCTATGCTCGCGCGGAACGGCGCTCGCGAAGCGCTCACCCGGTAGAGCGACTCTGCTTGGTTTTGGAAACGATTATGTGGTGGCGGCGGGAGGACTCGAACCTCCGACGATACGGATTATGAGACCGTCGGGCTTTTTTACCGAGGGCTCCGCAGCAAGCTGCTGCGCCCTCGCGCTATGCTCGCGCGGAACGGCGCTCGCGAAGCGCTCACCCGGCAGAGCGACTCTGCCTTGGTTTTCGAAACGATTATTTGGTGGCGGCGGGAGGACTCGAACCTCCGACCTACGGATTATGAGACCGTCGCTCTAACCACCTGAGCTACACCGCCAGCGTTTGTTAGGAGGAACGCACAGCCGGACGGCGGTGCGCGTGACGCAACATGGATTGTAAAAGCCGCGTTTCAGCGGTGTCAAACGATGGCTGATGGTGTCACTCGACCCGGTGGAGCTTGCGGGCCATCGCGAGGAAAGCCGATGCCGCCCGGGTGAGCGTGACATTACGGCGATGCGCCACCCCAAGCTTACGGGAAAGCGGCATGTCCGTGATGGGAAGCAGCCGAATCTTGCCGCTGCGGACCTCCTCGACGGCGAAGCTGGAGCTGATGAGCGAGACTCCCATGCCGGAGGTGACGAAGCTTTTGATCATGCCGACGCTGGGCAGTTCCATCCGTACATGCAAGGTGGAAGCAAAGGGCCGCAATAATTTATCGAGCAACTGGCGGGTATAGCCGGATTTCGGCATGATGATCTGTTGCTGCGCCAGAAGGCTGAGCGGAACGCTTTTCAACTTCGCCAGCGGGTGACTGGCGCTGACCATCAACAAAAGCTCGTCCGTGAAAATAGGATATGTCTTCAGTACCGCTGACTTGATGGGCAAAGTGACAATACCGATATCGAGAGTGCTCTCCTCCAGGCCTTCAACTATCTTGCGAGTGAAGTTTCGATAGATGCTCAACTGTACGTCAGGATATTTATTAGAGAAGTGCTGGATGACTTCCGGCAATACGTACAGGCAGGTCCCTTCATTGGCACCCACTGTCAGAACACCGCGAACGTGCTTTCCGTGGTCGGCGACCGCAACCAGCGATTCGCGGCGCATCTTGAGCATGGCTTCCGCATATTCAAGGAAAACTTTGCCGGCTGCCGTGAGCTGAACGGATTGTCCGCTGCGGTCCAGCAATCGCTCACCGTACTCATGCTCCAACTGGCGCACCTGCGCGCTCACCGCAGACTGCGAGCGATAGACCTTGCGGCCTGCGCGCGAAAAGCTATGCAGCTTGGCTACTTCAATGAATGTTGCGATCTGGTCAAAGTCCATGGCCGTGTTATTAGGTTAAGCGAGAATGGTGCAAAATCCTGACTATAAGCAATTTCGATGGCGGCTATCAAAATTTTGCGGGATGCGAAAGAGGCGCGAGGGCGCACAATCAAAGTATGAAAAACGACCCCCGAGCCATGCCCAGCTTCAGCTTTGACGCAGATCTACGCCAGGCGTCCGCGCGCATCCCGTCTCATCGCGAATTGAATGTCATTGAGCCGAGGCCTGCCAGGGTCCTGCGCTTCCGTGATGATGGATCGCTCGAAGAAGAGGCGGACGCGGTCAGCGAACATGGCGGCGAAGCTTAACGCGAAGGAACGCCGGGGCTGAGGAGCGATTGGATGATGCGCTCAATCTCCCGCCACGGCTTGGATCCAGGATCTATTAACTCGAAGTGTCCCGCGCCCGCCGGGGAGATAAGTTCCACATCTTCGCCATCCTGTTTTTTGTGGTCGAAATAGCGCTGAGCGATCTCAAAGGGAACCACCTCATCCTGTTTTCCGTGCACGAGCTTCTGTTTCGCCTTCCTGATGGAGAGTTCGATAGGGGAGGCCTCCTTGTAATGCTCCGGAACCTGCTGCGGGGAACCCCCCAGGAATTCCGAGACCGCATCATGGCTCAGGTGGAGCTCCCACCCCCGGCGAAGATCAAGCACCCCCGCAAGCGAGAGGACCGAATGCACCTTCGGCTCATGGGCTGCCAGACACATCGCGAGTTGGCCTCCGGCGGAGTGTCCGGCCACCAAGGAGCGATCTAAGTTGAAGTGGAGCTGCTCAGCGGATTGCGCAATGAAGCGGTAGGCTGAGCGCACGTCTTCAAATGTGCCGGGCCACGCGCCCCCCGAGTTTCCTACGCGCCGGCATTCCACGTTGCAGCTTGCGAAGCCGTGTAGCTTCAGTGCATGGCATAGATGGCCCGCATGGGTAAGGTCGTAACGGGCGCGCCAGTATCCGCCGTGGATAAAGATCACCAACGGATGCGGACCTTTGGCTGAGGGAATGCGGACGTCGATGAATTGGTTCGGATCTTTGCCGTAGGTGACTCGACGGTCGGCGGCGGGTGGCGCTTCAGTCAAAATGTGTTCGCTCTGCACGGGAATGATTGTAGATGGCGGAGCTGCCCATGCAAATGAATGGGAAAGGGTCGGAGCGCAATCGGATTGCACCATTCCTGAGACGTTACATGCGTCACGTTACGCGCGTAATTTGCAGGTGCAGGCCGCGACCTTTACTCTGGGTCCACTGTAAGGCAACACAAAAACGCGAAAGCCGCTGATTCGGGGGGATCAGCGGCTTTCGCGCGGCTGAAGGAAGTGCGAACGTTACAATCCCCATAGGCATGGCGGATTCTCTTCTCAGGCGCACGGCGCGGGTGCTCAGCCCCACGCGCGAGCATTCGGTGACGAGCGCCGCGTTCCTGCTGATGGGGGCGACCATGCTCTCCCGCATGGTGGGCTACCTGCGGGACGCATACATCGCCGCCGCCTTCGGCGCCGGGCCCACCACGGATGCCTATGTGGCCGCATTCACCCTGCCGGACCTGCTGTTCTATCTGGCAGCAGGGGGATCGATGTCAATCACTTTTATCTCGATCTATACGCGCTACCTGGCGGAACAGCGGCCGGAGCGGGCACAACAAGTCTTCTCCATCATCATGACAGTGATGTCAGCGCTCTTCGCGCTGTTGATTGTTGCGGGCGAGGTCTTCGCGGAACCGTTCGTGCGCTGGATGTTTTCCGGCTTCAGCGCGGAACAGCTTGAGTTATGTACGCGGCTGACGCGCATCCTGCTGCCGGCGCAGATTTTTTTTCTGCTGGGAGGAGTGGTATCCGCAGTGCTGCAGACCTGGCGCCGCTTCCTGGTGCCGGCGCTTGCCCCCATCATTTATACGGTGTGCATCATTGGCGGAGGCGTGGCGTTCCATCGGCAGGCGGGGATCGCCGCGCTGGCATATGGGGCGGTGGTGGGCAGCTTCATAGGGCCATTCGTGCTGAATGCATGGTTCGCGGTGCGCACCGGCATCGGATTCAAGCCATCTTTTGATATCCGCGATGAAGGCTTTCGCGAATGGTTGTGGATGAGCGTGCCACTCATGTTGGGTGTGTCCGTGGTGGCTGCCGATGACTGGATACTGCGCAAGTTCGCTTCATTCGGCGCCGGCGATATCACGCGCTTGAATTACGCGAAGAGATTACTGCAGGTGCCGATCGCGGTATTGGGCCAGGCGGTAGGGCAGGCTTCCTTGCCGTTCTTTGCGCGTTTGTTCAGCGAGGGCAAGCGGCAGGAATTTGCGGGCCGGGTGAACGAATCGGTCTCCCGACTAGGAGCAGTTTGCCTGCTGGCTTCCGCATGGATGATCTCCGCTGCCATCCCTATCACCGATCTGGCATTCCGCCGTGGGCGGTTCAATCTCACGGACACGCATGAGACGGCACAGTACCTCGCCATCTTTTCGCTGTCTTTGGTGTTTTGGGCGGTGCAGGGACTGTATGCGCGCGCGTTTTATGCGGCGCGGGACATGGTGCGGCCCATGGTGGCGGGAACCATCATTACCGGTGTATCGATCCCAGTGTATTGGCAGCTCTTCCGCACTTTTGGCGTAGAGGGATTGGTCTATGCGTCTAACATCGCGATCCTCACGCATACCGTAGTGTTGGCGGTCATGGCGCACCAGCGGCGATTGGTGCCTTTGCGGGGACTCAAGTTTAAAGAGCTCGGCAAGGCCTTGCTTGCGGGATTCGTTGCCTGGGGCGCTGCTCATGCGGTGTCTCACGCGTTTGGTGGGGGCGCTGAGCGCGCGGTGGTGCTGGCAAATCTGGGCATCATCTCGCTCACGTGGCTGGCGGCAAGTTTGATTTGCCTGAGGGTGATGAAATCAGAGATTCCCGGTTTGTTGCTGTGGGGACGAAAAAAAAGAGGTGACTAGGTTTGTAGGCTTCCAGGGCTAAAGCCCTTTCCTCTAGTAACTTTTTCAGCCGACTAAAGTCGGCTGCCCTTGTTTTGCGATCTGCCAGTCGTAAAGAAGATACTCAAGGTTCAGTCAGGCACCCTTCGCTGCGATCTGACGAGTCGCTGCCTATCGGTCCGTTGAAGTGGCGAGATCTGCGAGGGCGTCGATGAATCGTGGCGACGTATTCAGCGACTCAGTGCGGCTGAGCTCGACGCCTTTTTGCTTTGCATACTGCGTGAAGGCGATGTCAATGTCATAAAGAACTTCCACATGGTCGCAAACAAAACCGACGGGCTGCACCAGCACGCGGGCTTCACCCCGCTCTTTGAGCCCTTCGATGGTTGCTTCAACGGTGGGGCCTATCCAGGGCCCCCCAGACATTCCCTGACTTTGAAAAGCGAAGAACCACCGGGCCCGGGGGACGCCCGCCTTCGCGGCGACGAGGTATCCAGTCTCTTTCGCCTGAGTGGAATAGAGATCGCCGGGCCCACTCTCTCCGGAGCAGATGGTGCGGCAAGGCACGCTGTGCGCGGTGAAGATGATTGGGGCATCCTGAAGCAGGTCCCGGGATAGCTTTAGCCGCTCTGCAAAGGCCTCGATCAATAGTGGATGGTCATGCCAGGACTCCACGAATCTCAGTTGCGCAAAGCTGACATCAGCGGCCTCGAGCGCGTGGCGATAAAGCCCAACGCTGGTGCGCGACGCCTGCGGCGCAAGACAGATGGCAGTGATATGGGTGATCCCGTCCTTGCGCATCTGGGTCACGGTATCGGCGATGAAGGGATGCCAGTTACGCATACCCACGTACACCGGTGTAGAAAGTTTTTGTTGCAGCGCCCGTGCCTGCTGCAGAGTAAGGTCCGTGAGCGGAGAGCGGCCGATGAGTGCGTAGCGATGCTGAACTTCCTCCATCACCGAATCTGGGATGGGACGACCGCCGGTAATGTTGCGCATATAAGCGGGAACATCGGCGGGCGAGTCGGGTGTGCCATGTGCAAGCAGGAGAATCGCCGGTTTCACGTGGACGAGCCTTGGACCTGCATGTGGGCAGACTCTTCCTGCACGAACTTCACCAGATCGATCACGGTCTCAACCGGTGTTTCCGGCAGTATGCCATGGCCCAGATTGAAGATATGGCCCGGCCTGCCGGCGGCTTCGCCGAGGATGCGTTTTGCCTGACGACGGACCTCGGTCGGGTTGGAGAAGAGGGTCACGGGATCAAGATTGCCTTGGACGGCCACGGAATGTCCGAGGGCCTTCCAACCTTCATCGAGCGGGATCCGCCAGTCGAGGCCGATCACATCGGCGCCCGTCTCCTGCATGTGCGGCAGTAGAGTTGCCGTATCCGTGCCGAAGTAGATCACGGGAACACCTGATGCTTTCAGCCGCTGGATGAGAGTAGTGGTATGGGGCAGAACAAAACGCCGATAATCTGCGACGCTCAAGCTGCCGACCCAACTGTCAAAGACCTGCAAACAATCAGCGCCGGCCTGGACCTGTTCGGTTGCATAGGCGCCGAGGACATGCACCAGCTTCTGCATCAGCTCAGCCCATGCTTCAGGTTGGGTGTACATCAAACGCTTGGCGTGAATGTAATTGCGCGAACCGCCGCCCTCGATCATGTAACTTGCAAGGGTGAACGGCGCGCCGCAGAAGCCGATCACCGGAAGCTTGCCGGAGAAATGCTTGGCGACTAACCGGACCGATTCGGCGACATATCCAAGTTCGGCGGCACGGGTGGAGTCCAGGGCGGCGACGTGTGTAGCCTCGCGAATAGGACGCTCGATAATGGGACCTTCGCCGGCTGCAAATCGAAATGGCATCCCCATGACTTCAAGTGGGAGCAGCAGGTCGGCAAAAATGATGGCGGCATCCACTTGCAGGCGTTCTGCAGCGGTGATGGTCACCTCAGCGGCGACGCTACTGTTCTTACAGATCTCAAGGATGGAATATTGCTTGCGGATGGCGCGGTACTCCGGCATGTATCGCCCGGCCTGGCGCATGAGCCAGATCGGCGTGTGAGTTGCCGGTAGCCGGCGGCAGGCTTTGATGAAGGTGGAATCAGGAGCGGACACTGCTTTGACTTTAGCATCTCCATGGGCATGAATGTCGGCAGCAAGAAAACGGGCCGAAGAGTACTCCGGCCCGGGACTGAATGCGGCAGCCGATCATTCCCGCGGCTGTCCGTTCTGTTTGTAGACGTGTCCGCCCTTCATCACGAATGAGACGTTTTCAAGCGCCCGGATATTGGCGAGCGGATTCTGGTCCACGGCGATGATGTCAGCAAATTTCCCCGCTTCGATGCTGCCTACGTCCTTGCTGCGACCCAGCAGGTCCGCGGCGCTGGAGGTAGCGGCGCGGATGGCCTGCGCAGGCGTCATGCCGTACTTCACCATATAAAAGAACTGCTTGCCGTTATCGCCATGGGGATAGACGCCGGCATCCGTGCCGAATGCCATCTTCACGCCGGCCTTGAAGGCTTTGGCAAAGTTGTCGCGCTGCAATTGCCCCAGGGCTTTTTCCTTCTTGATGAATTCATCCGGTATATGGAACTCGCGGGCCTTGCCCAGAATGTAGTCATCGTTATAGATGTCCATGACGAAATACGTACCATGTTGCTTGGCGAGCGCGATGCCCTCATCGTCAACGAGACTGGCATGCTCGATGGAATCGATCCCGGCATTGATGGCGTCCTTGATGCTCTGGGCTCCGTGGGCATGTGCGGCGATCTTGCGTCCGGCCTGGTGCGCAGTGTCAGCGGCCACGCGGAGTTCTTCCAAGGTGAACTGAGGCGCGCCGGGCTGGTCGCCTTTGGAGAGCACGCCTCCGCTGGCAAGAATCTTGATGACATCCACGCCGTACTTGACCTGTGCGCGAACCACGTGGCGGACCTCATCGGGCGAGTCAGCGATGCCGAAATCTTTTTCGTGGGGGAACATCATCACGCTGGTCTGCGGCGAATAATTGTTGAGGTCGCCATGACCGCCGGTGATGGAGATGCCCGGGCCAGAAGCGACGATGCGCGGGCCCGGGACAAAGCCGGAATCGATGCTCTTGCGCAGATCCACGGCGAGGAAGGGAGCTGAGCCAACATCCCGAATGGTGGTGAAACCGGCATTGAGGGTCTTTCGCGCATTCACAACTCCGGCAAAGGCTGAATCGAAAGGAGTGTCTTTGAAGTTGTTGATCTCGTCGTAGCGGTCCGCGCGCGCTCCAATGTGGGTATGGCAGTCGATCAGCCCGGGAAGAACAGTCGCGTTCGAGAGGTCGATCACCGTGGCGCCCGTTGGTATCGCGATGTTGCCGCCAACCTGCTGGATCCGGTCCCCTTCAACTACGATCACCTGATTGTTCTTGAGGCTGTCTGAAGTGGAATCAAAGAGGTGTCCCGCTTTTATGTACGTAAGCTGCGGTTTGGCGGCGGGTGGCGTTTCCTGAGATTGTGAGAACAGGGAGATCAACAGCAGCGGTAAAAAGAGATTCAGCTTCTTCATGCGGGAGGAGGCTCCTGTGTAAGTTCCACAAGAGTCTCAGCGTTCTACCGCTTGAGTGTCAAATCGTTCAATGCTGGTGCGCTGCAGGAGCGGGGGTGCTTGCCAATTGGCGCTCTACCGACCAGATCTGGTCCATGGTTTTTCGTAGGGATAGAAGTGGACCATCCAGCCAAAGATGACCGGCTTGAAAGTGCCGCCGGCAGCTTTGCAGGCGTCTTCGGTGGCGATAGAGCCTTGCAAGCCGAATTGTGCCTGCGGTGCCAGCATCTCCTGGCGGCGTTCCCGGGGAGGCAGGCATAAGTTCACATGCTGGTGCCATTGGGCTATGCTCAGCGGGATGCGGTCATTGAGTTGTGCTTCACTGAACCGCTGCGGCGCGGTATACATTGCGCCAATCAGCTTGTAATCATCCGCGCCGATCTTTTCATACAGCAGGGAAGTCGGGTGGGAAGGGTTGAAGCTGAATCCCGCCTCGATCGCATACTTCCAATTGGTGAAGTGGTACATCTTTTGCCTGGCGTTGGGTAAGAAGATCTTGAAACCCTCGGCCTCAGCGTCTTTAAAGTTCCTGTAATGCTCTAACGCGGCGCGGGCTTCATCAACTATCTTCTGCGCGCGCTCCATGTCACCGGGCTTCTGCGCTGCCAAGGTGCTCATGCGCATATGCGCACCATTGTGATGCTGGTGGGCGGCGTCGTCGCCCATGGAATCGCCGCTATGTCCGTGCTGCATGCCAGACATGGCATCTTCGGAGGTCGCAAGCTCCTGCTTATCGGCCTTTTCCGTTGCACGGGAGGGAGTGGCTGAAGAACGATGGTCATGCTGGGCGTAGGCTGCCATCCCCAGCAGCAAGGTCCCCATGGCGAGGGTCCAGATCAATCGACGCAGTGGCGAAACGGGCATCCAGCCCTCCCAGTGGCACATTCTGGCGGAAGTAACACAGAATGGCTTGGGATGTTTCGCCCCGAAAAATCAATCGTAGGAAGGCGCAACATTCACTCCGGAGGGTGTTTCTAGTATCAGGGATGCGTTCCCAATCGAGGAAATCAAATGATGAGAAACAAGATGATGGCAGGATTCGCAGCGGTTGCGTTCAGCGTTGCCGGTTGGGCAGCGGTTGCGCAGCAAGCGGCGACCCCGCAGGCGCCGCCAGCCAATAAGGCCGGGGACAAAGAAGCCCGCCATGGGCAGATGATGCAGCGTCATATGGAAAAAGCGGCGCGGGAGTTGAACCTTAACGATCAGCAAAAGCCGCAGTTTGACGCTGTGATGAAGAGCCAGATGGAGAAGATGAAAACCCTGCATGAAGAGCAGGAAGCCAAAATGAAGCAGCTTCATGAATCCGGCATGGACGAGATGTCAAAGTTCCTGACGCCGGAACAGATGACAAAACTTAAAGAAATGCACCAGCGAATGGGCCGGGATGGCGATGGTATGCGCATGCGCCACAAGAAGCACCACGGTGGTCCAGACCACGAAGACGGCCCGCCGCCTCCGCCTAAGCAGTAAAAGTCACTTGCTCTGAGGGCAGCTAGGCGAGGAGCTTGGCTGCCATATTTTTTGCCGTGCGAATGCAATCCGATATGCCGACCCCGCGGAAAGAATTGCCGATCAGATGGACGCCCGGCAAGTGGGTTGTGCGCTCCTCGATCCGGCTGAGCCGGCGCTCGTGCCTGACCGGGTATTGCGGCATCGCGTGGGGCCAGCGGGTAACGGCCGCGAACATCGGGGGCTCGATCACACCCAGGATCTCCGCGGTCTCAGCGCGCGCCAATGCCACCAGTGAGGCGTCATTCTCTTGCTGAATGCCGCTCAGAAAGATACGCAGCAATGAACTGCCTTGGGGAGTGCGCCCGGAAAATTTTTGATGAACGAAGGTGCATGCCAACATGCGGCGGTTCTCAGCTCTGGGTACGAGGAAGCCGAAGCCGCCGGGAATCCTGAGCTCATTCCCATAGGCTAAAGAAATAGTGACGCTGGAGGCATATTCGATCTGCGACAACTCGTCGGCAAGTTGAGTGTCCTCGGTCCGCAGCAGAGTCGCTGCGACATAAGCCGGCGCGGCGATCACCACGTCAGAAAAATTCTCATACCTTCCGTCACGGCTGACCACTCGCCAGCTTTCATTCTCGCGATGCATCGCAACTATCGGAGTATTCTTCCGCAGAGATAAGGAAGGCAGGGTGGCTTCTATCGCGTCCGTGAATTGTTGCATCCCTCCGCGAAAGCTGGTGAAAAGCGGTAGGGGCGCCCCTAGTCTCTTCCGCGAACGGAGTACACCGCGAACCAGGCTGCGGTGCTCAAGCTCCATCGCGACAAAGCTGGGAAGCACGGAGCGGGCGCTCAGGAGTGCCGCATCCCCCCCATAGACGCCAGCCAGAAGGGGGGAGGCGAGGCGATCCACCACCTCACTGCCGAAATGGCGCTCCACGAAGCCGGCAACGGATTCATCCTCATCTATTGCGAGCGCCTCCGGAGGGAATAGGAATTCGCGCAGCATCCTGGATTTGGTCTTCCAGGAGAACAGCGGAGAGAGTGCGGTGGCCCAGGGATTGGTAGGTACCATCATCTGCAGGCCGTCCGGCATGGCAACCAATCTGCCCCGGTGAAGAATGTAAGTCTTGCGGCGCGCGTCATTGGAAGGGATGAGCTGATCAGCCAGACCGAGCTCGCCCGCCAACTCGGCGGCGGCAGGCTTTGCGGCGAGAAAAGAATCGGGGCCCCCTTCCATGAGGAAGCCATCGCGACGCTCGGTCTTGATCACTCCACCGAGGCGGTCGCTCGATTCGTAAAGCATCCAATCCAGCGGTGATCCCGCTCTGCGAGCCTGCCCGATGTAATAGGCGGCAGCCAGGCCGGAGATGCCCCCGCCGATGATCGCGATGCGTCGCATGTGGCACCTATGCTAAACGCAGTGCGCAAGGAACCCGCAAAAGATAAAGATCTGCGGGAACGCCGGTCTTTATCTTTGTTATCAGGGAAGAGTGCTGATGAAGGAAATCTAGCGCACGACGCGCATCTCTTTCCAGTCGTAATCGAATTTAGAGCCGCAATCCAGACAGACAACGTAGTGCTTGCCCGCGGGAGCGACGGCATCCCACTCGGAGCGCGAGTTGCGCGCAACCGCGATCGAGGCGGCGAACGGCTGTGAGATCTTTTTGTGGCCGCAGGACATATTAAAAAACTGTAAAACTCTTTCGACCATGGTGATCACTCCTTACAGATGCGGCAAGGCGGGCGCGACCTGCATGCATCACGCCCGACATGCCAATGGGAGAGAACTAAGCGCGGGCAGCCGCCAATTCCTTCTGCTCAGGCACTGCATCAGCCTTGCCGGTTGGCTTGCCTTCATGTCCGGGCTTGCGGATATCAATGCCGCCCTTGAAGAACGCGCCATCTTCAATGCTGATGCGCTGGGCAACTACGTCGCCGGTCAGCGAACCTTCCGCGCGAATATCAACGCGGTCGGTTGCGACCAGGTTGCCACGCACTTTTCCAATGATCACGATCTCCCGTGCTTGCACGTTTGCAGAGACCTGGCCGTTGCGGCCGACGGTGACGCGATTGCCGGCCAGATTGATGGAGCCTTCCACGCGGCCGTCAATATACAGCGCCTCGGAGCCGGTGACTTCACCCTTAATGACGAGTGATTTGCCGATTGTGGCCTGTTCCTGAGTATTCAGGACGGCGTTGCGGGGGGCGGCTGCCGGGGTAGGCTCAGCCGAAGTGGTCGGATTCGGTGTATTGGGGGTGGTCATGATTGGTTTCTTTTCCGTTTCAAGAGGTTTCTGGGCAGTCAAAGATGGCTGCGGCTGCGGCTGCGGTTGCGGTTTAGGGTTATTCTGCGCGTTTGGAGTTGGTTGCTGCGGGTTAGCGGGCTTCCACATGGTGCGGGTCTCCTCCATTAAGAGATCGGGAAATGCGCACTATTGGCGCGGTTACAGCGCGTTGTTCAGTGCTTTTCAGCTCTGGGGGTCAGCCGAAACTGTGCATTTCGCTTGCCAAACCGCTGAAGCACGATCCCAATTTCAGAACTGCTGAATTGGCGCTGATGTCTGGCGTTTTCCACAGCAGCGGCGAAATTGCTGAGCTGGGAAAAAACCGCTTGCGTCCTGTAAATACTGCGCCGCTGTTGCCATTGTAGATATCAGGCGAAGCACTTAGGGAAAAATCTCTTTCGCGCTTAACCTATGGACTAGAGGGCAGTAGTCTAGGAAGCGGATGATTACTGATAAACAGATCCTGCAGCATATTGCCCGGCAGCCGAAAGGCACAGCCGGATTCAAACAACTGGTCCGCGAACTGGGGCTGCGGGGCAGTGAACGCCACGAACTCGATGACCGTTTGCGCGGCATGCGGCGGCGTGGAGAACTCCTTGAGATCGGGCGCGGGCGATACACGCTACCCAATGCCGCAACCAATAAAAACCTTGCTGTGGGCAGGCTGAGCATGCACCGCGACGGTTATGGCTTCGTCACGCCACAGAATGATGAGCTGAGGCACAGCATTGAGGGTGACGTTTACATCCCGCCGAATGCGGTGGGTATGGCGATGCATGGTGACATCGTGCTGGTGGAAGTTGGTGAGCGCAAGCCGGGCGGGCGCGCCGAAGGGCGCATCGTGAAGGTGGCGGACAGGAAACATGCAACCGTAGTCGGGACATTTCATTATGGTGACAAAGCGGGAAAGGCGTTCAACTTCGTCTCGCCGATCGACGAGAAGATCACCCACGATGTCATTATTCCAGCGGGAATGGAGATTCCCGGCGAGGAAGAAGAGGAAACGGAGGACGAAGGCCCAGCAATCCTTCCACGGCGCTTCTCCGGTAAGCGGCAGGTCAAGAGCCAAACGCCGCATCGCGTGATCGGCGCGGAAGCCAGACGCAAGGTCGATCCCGAGGACCTGGAAGGCGTGGTGATGGATGTGCGCATCACGCAGTGGCCCACGCATACCCAGCCCGCGCGCGGGCGGGTGATCGAGATCCTGGGCTACGAAGATGATTTTGGCGTGGATGTGGAGATCATCATCCGCAAGCACCATATCCCGCATATATTCCCGGCGGAGGTACTGCGGGAGGCGCAAGATATTCATCCCACGGTCTCGCATAAGGAGATCGAGCGGCGGCAGGATTACCGCGCGCTGCCGATCGTGACCATTGACGGAGAGACCGCACGCGACTTTGACGATGCGGTGTTCGCGCGCGAACTGGAGAATGGAAACTTTGAGCTGCAAGTCCATATCGCCGACGTCGCGCAATACGTGACGGAAGACTCTGAGCTGGACGACGAAGCCCGGCTGCGCGGCACCTCTGTTTATTTTCCCGATCGAGCCGTACCCATGTTGCCGCTGGAGCTTTCGACCGACATCTGCTCGCTCCGCCCCCATGTGGAGCGGCTGGTGCTCTCGTGCATCATGGAGATCGATCGCGCCGGAGAGGTGGTGAACTATCACATTCACGAGGGCGTTATCCGTTCCGCGGCGCGCATGACCTACAACAGTGTGCAGGCGGTCCTGGATGGTGACCTGCGGACGCGCAATGAATATGAAGCGCTTATTCCGGAGATCGAGCGCATGAAGACGCTGGCGGAGTTGTTGAATCGCAAGCGGATCCGCCGGGGCTCCATCGATTTCGATCTGCCTGAGCCGATCATTGAATTTGACGAACAAGGCGAGATGGAGCGGGTCACCCGAAGCGAGCGCAAGTTCGCGCATCGCCTGATCGAAGAGTTCATGCTGGCGGCGAACGAGTGCGTCGCCGGCTACCTGGACTCCCGTGATCTCGCGTCACTGTACCGGATCCACGAAAAGCCAGACCCAAAGAAGATCTATGATTTTGAGATGCTGGCGGTGAGCTTTGGCTACTCGCTCGGAGTGGGAGCCTTGCCGGTAAAAAAAGTGGAATTCTATGATCAGCGGCGCAATCGGGAGGGGGGCCGGGGGAGACCCCGCACCATCGATCTTCCCCAGGAAGTCCACATCACGCCGCGGATGTATCAAAAGCTTACGCAGAAGATCGCAGGCACTCCGGAGGAGCGTATCCTCTCTTTTCTCATGCTGCGATCGCTCAAGCAGGCGCGCTACTCTGAGATCAATGACGGCCACTTCGCGCTCGCCGCCACCACCTACACCCATTTCACATCACCTATTCGGCGCTATCCTGACCTGATCGTTCATCGAATACTGAAGGCCGTGCTTGCGGAGCAGAGTCACAACAACCTGAGCGGCAATGGGGACGATATGCGGGGATCCTCGCCATGGTCAAAGCAACAGCGCGGCGATGACCGCCACGCAGGCAGGCGCCGCAGTAAACACCAGCAGCAGATCGCTGACCAGCACCGTGATGAACGCAGTGGGCCTATTGCGGAGCACATCCTGCATGACATTGCCGAGGAGAGCAGCCAGACTGAGCGCCGCGCCGATGAGGCGGAGCGTGAACTGATGGAATGGAAGAAAGTGAAGTTCATGCGTGACCGCGTGGGCGAGGAATTCGATGCGCTGGTGACCAGCGTGACTAAATTCGGGTTCTTTGTTGAATTGACTGATATGTTCATCGAGGGCCTGGTGCCTCTGCAATCGTTGACGGACGACCACTACACTTTCCGTGAGAATACGCGGCAGATCATTGGCGAGCGTTGGGGCAAGCAGTATTCGATCGGCGACCGGGTACGCGTGCTGCTGGACCGTATCGACCAGATGCAGCGCAAACTGCAATTCGCGATCGTCGAGGAGGAGCGAAAGCCCGGACGGGCAGCGAACAGTGATAAGAAGTCTGAGAAGCCGAAGGGAATGGAAAGTCGCTCTGGAAAACCGGCCAAGAAAAAAGGCGATATCAAGCGGAGGCGCTGATGGGACAGATCGTGATGGTGAATTACAGGCCTAAACCCGGAAAAGATGCCGAGTTGATGGGATGTGTGCGCGACCACATCGATGTGTTGCGCAAAGAGGGCCTGGCAACGCATCGTCCGGCGATGGTGATGCGCGCGAAAGATGGTTCTGTCCTTGAAGTCTTTGAGTGGATGTCTGCGGAAGCTGTGCAGGCCGCGCATACGAACGCAGCGGTGCAAGCATTGTGGAAGCGCTTCGACGAAGCCTCAACCTTTGGGAAGCTTGCCGAGCTCGCGGAAGCGCAGGAAATGTTCGCCAGTTTCGAGCCGCTTCATCCCAAGCTTTTGCGTGGAGTTTGAGCCTCATCCTGTAAAATCGACTGTTCTTTAGAGAGGATTGTTGAGATATGGCGCACATGGTCCATTGCGTAAAGCTGGGCAAAGAGGCAGAGGGGCTGGATGAGCCGCCCTTTGATTCCGAGCTTGGGCAAAAGATCTACAAGAATGTCTCCAAGCAGGCGTGGCAGCAGTGGATGGAGCATCAAAAGATGTTGCTGAATGAGTATCGGTTGCAACCCTGGAAGCCGGAGGCCCAGGAATTCATCGCGGAGCAGATGAACAACTACTTTTTTGGTACCGGTTCAGCAGCGCCTCAAGGTTTCGTGCCCGAGCAGAAATAGTGTCAGCCATCTGATTTGAAGACCCGCATCCCACTCAAGTCTGAGCAGCGCATTCCACGGTCCGCGTGGATGGCGCTGCTATTTTTGTTTGCGGTGGTCTACATAGGCTCGCTCTTCTCGCCCGCGCTGCTGGATGATGCCGATGCCACGCACGCGGAAGCAGCGCGTGAGATGTCGGCCAGCAATGATTTTGTGACGCTGAAGGTGAACGGGATCCGCTATCTGGAGAAGCCGCCCCTTCCGTATTGGGCCGCGGCTTTGAGTTTTAAATCCTTCGGGCAGAATGAAGCGGCGCTGCGAGTGCCACTCTGCCTGGGAGTATTGCTTTCGATGGTGCTGGCGATGGCATGGTCACGCCGCGCCTTCGGAGTGCGTGCCGGGGTGTATGCGGGATTGTTCGTGCTGACCGCAGCAGGCTTTTATCTTTTCACGCGGATATTCATTCCGGAAGTGCTCCTGGGGCTGCTGATCGCGAGCACGCTTTACTTCTGGCTGACTGCCCTGGATGAGCGCTCAGCATGGCGCTGGTATGCCGGTTACGCGGCGCTTGCTCTCTCAGCGCTGACCAAAGGATTGGTAGGACCGGTATTCGCGGGCGGCACTGCGGTTATCTATCTGATCGCGGCTGGAGAATGGCGGCGGTGGCGCGAATTCCATTTGCCCACAGGAATCCTCCTCTTCGCAGCCATCGCCGCGCCATGGCACATTCTTGCCGGGATCCGAAACACCGGCGGCGCCGAAGGTCATGGTTTTTTCTGGTTTTATTTTGTCAACGAACATTACCTGCGATTCCTGGGAAGACGCTTGCCGCGGGATTACAACAAAATGCCGGCGGCCGCTTACTGGCTTTCGCATCTGGCATGGTTGTTCCCCTGGAGCCTGTTTCTTCCGCTCGCCGCAACCCGGGTGCGATTTGGCGAATCCGAGCGCACGTTTGCCGAAAAGACCCAGCTCATTTGCTGGATCTATGCCGGACTGGTGTTGATCTTCTTCGCCATCTCAACCAATCAGGAGTACTACACCTTTCCCGCATATATCCCGCTGATCATTCTGCTCAGTGCAGGGCTGGCTCGGCAGGAGCAGAGCGAGAATGGTAATCGCGGATGGCTGCTCAGCGCGCAGTGGGCATATGCCGGGTTGGGAGTGTTGATCGCAGGGGCATTGTTCAGCGGCCTTTGGTCGTCACGGCAGATGGCATTCGTCCCTGACATCGGCACCGTCCTGGCAAAGCGAGGCGTAGGCGATTACACATTGTCAATGTCGCATTTCTTTGACCTGACGGATGCCTCATTTGCGGCATTGCGCTTGCCGGCTACCATCGCCGCGATCGCCATGTTCACGGGTCCACTCTTTGCACTTTGGTTGCGATTACGCAGCAAGCATTATGCCGCCACTTGGACGATGGGAGCTACAGCCGCAGTGTTCCTCTTGGCCGCTCATATCGCGCTGGTGCGATTTGAGCCGTATCTTTCGTCGAAGGGGATGGCGGAAAAGCTCGAGCAGCAACTCAGATCGGGCGACCGCGTGATGATCTATGGTGACCAGTCTTACGGCTCATCGATGCTCTTCTATTTGAGGCAACCGATCTATCTGGTGAACGGGAATACGACTTCGATGTATTTTGGCTCTACTTTCCCCGATGCACCTAAGGTGTTTCTAAACGACCAAGAATTGCGCGATGCCTGGCGCGAGAGCACGAGGGTTTATCTGTTCGTCCCTGGGAGCAAGTTAAATCATGTGGAAGAAGTGCTGGGGCCTCGCATGAAACTATTCGCACATTCGGGCGAGAACACGATCTTTACGAACCGCTGATCTTCACCATCTTGCCGCCATTGCTCAGGCGATAATGCTCGCCGCGCCACAATACGGTGTCTCCGCTATAGCTGGCGATCCAAACGAAGAATCCCAACAGATCACGCAGTGGATAAAGCCAGCAAAGACGGACCGCTCGTTTGTCCTGGCATACCCATCCACCAACGATGAGCGATTGCAGAGCACGGTTGAAAAATGCCCACAGAAATAATGCGGCGCCCAAGGCAGGGTGGTGCAGCAGAGAACCTGCGATCCATCCCAGTATCCCGAACGGCATAGCAAAAGTGATGCCGGTCCCCAAGTGTCCCTTGGGGCGCGAGAAGCGCGTGCTCAGCATCCAGCGCACCTGGTGCTTCCAGGATTCCAGAAAGCCGTAATCGCCCGCCATATGGTCCACCACATGATTGGAAAGCAATACGCGGTAACCACGCTGCGCGGCGAGTTCGCCCATCATGAAATCTTCGGCGCAGTAGTCGCCCATCCATTCAAAGCCGCCGATCTTCTCCACGGAATCTTTGCGCATGACCATAGTTGGGCCCAAGCCGAACCTCATGCCTTCAAGCATGTTGGCGATGATCACACCCGAACTCATCTCCACGGTCATGCCAAGCGCCTCCAAGCCGGACCAAAAACCACCGGTCGGCACCCCCCGATAGAGGCAGGTCACCAAACCGACTGCCGAATCAAGCAGCGGACGGGATACCGCGCGCAAATAATCCGGTCGAGCGAAAACGTCGCTGTCCGCCATCACCAGGATGTCATTCCTGGCTTCAAGGAGCATCGTGCTAAGAGAGTGGACTTTCGCGTTAGGAAATGGAGGCTCACCGCAACTAAGTATTTTTACCGGGCGCTCGGGATAGCGGGCAGCAATCTCCGTTGCGAGTTGGAGTGCGGCATTGTTTCCGGTGCGAGCGCAAAAAAGAATCTCATACGCGGGATAGTCCTGCTGAAAGAAACTTTCCAGATTCTGGCATAGCCGGGGTTCCAAGCCGTGCACCGGCTTGATCACGCTGAGCGGTGGAAGCCCTCCCGCCCAAGGGACGTTTTGTTGCAGCGGTGCAAGGTGCTTGAAGCGGACCGCGGAGATGACAGCCAACGTTAAAAAGACAGTGCTGCCGAGGGTGCCGGCGATCGCGATCGCTAAAAGAAAGTAGGCAATCAATGACATTGAATGGATTGAGTGTAGCAAGCGTGCGGCCGTAAAGAAGGCTCAACAGTGCGATATCATGCGTGAGTGGCGCGCCCGATAAAGACTTGCAGGTGATTGCCCGAGGAGAAGGTGACATGGTTGAGAGATACGCGCCAGCAGGAAAGAAACCTGTTATCCACTATCTGTTATGGACGGCCCAGGCACTTCTCGCTCTCCTCTTCCTCTTTGCCGGCGGCATGAAATTGGTTTCACCGGCAGAGACGCTGTCGAAGCAATCAACCCTTCCTGTCTTATTCATGAGATTCATCGGAATTGCGGAGGTCCTGGGCGGGTTGGGATTGGTGCTTCCGGGAATGCTGCGCACTCAGGCGAGGCTGACCGCATTGGCGGCAGTCGGATTGTTGCTGATCATGGTCGGTGCAGTGGCCATCACTGTTGCCACCCTGGGCGCTGCGAAAGCCATGCTTCCATTTGTGGTTGGATCGCTGCTGATCTGGATCGCCTACTCGAGGTGGCGGGTCTTGCCCCTTGCAGGCAAATAAAAGCGCTCCCTCTCCAATCCGGGATATCTGGAAGTGACCAGCACCAACATGTTGCATGATGAGCGCGTGCAGGGAATCATCGTGAGTTCCCGCGACGTGACCGGCCGTCCGCAGAAGTGATCCGGCACGGAGCTTGTTACTACCTATGGTAGTAAATCCGCTGTTTCGCTATTGTTGCCCCTTGGGGCCGATAGCGGCTCATTTTTGATAGGTGATGATGGCAATCAGTCGCGGCACATCTGCTTTTATATTTTTTCTGCTGTTCCTCTGCGGAAACACTTTATTGGCGCAAACCGCCCCCCCCACCACTCAAGGAATCCCAACGGTCCAGGAGAGGGTGGAGGTCACGGCGACCCGCTTGCCAGAAGACCCGCAAGATGTACCGGTCCCCATTGAAGTATTCAGCGGCGATGAGTTAGCGGCGCGCGGAGCCCGAGACCTTCGCAGCGCGCTTACCTCCGCGATCGGCGTGGATATTGCGCCCGGCGGGGATGCCGGCCCTGCCGGCAGTGTGCCTGAGTTCTGGGGATTGAAAGAGTTTGACGCATTCCATTTAGTGGTAGATGGTGTGCCCATGGGGGGAGCTTTTAATCCGGCGCTCACGTCTCTAAATCTTTCTGATATCGAACGCGTGGAAGTGTTGCGCGGGCCTGCGGCAGTCACTTATGGCGCCACTTCATTTGTGGGCGTGATCCAGGTAGTGCATAAGGATGCAGCTTCCACGGAGCGCAATCTTAGCCTGAGTGGCGGCGCCTTTGGCAGCGGTTCCGGGTCCTTTTCAGCGCCGGTCCCATTAGCGGGAAAATGGGTCTCCCGGTTGACGGTGGAGGGTCAGCGCGAAGGCTTCAGTGACGACCGCACCGCTTTCCGTCGCGGCCACGGTTTGTGGCGAATCTCTCGCAAGACCGACTCCGGGCGATTTTGGATTAACTCTGATCTCGATTGGCTCGACCAGGACCCTGCAAGCCCGCGCCCTCGCGCCGGCCAGGTCTTGTCACCACTGGTTCCCGTGGACACCAACCATAATCCCGCGGGCGCATTCCTGAATGACCACCGTGGAACCATCAGCTTTGGATTTGACCGTCACGCTTTTGGTGGGGATTGGTCCACCAGCGCGATGATCTCGCACAGCCGCCAAGGGAGTCTACGGGGTTTCCTGCAGGATCTTTCAAACGCTCCCGACAATGCCCGCGGCCTGCGTGAAGATATTCATCTCACGGATGCTTACCTGGATTCACATCTTGCGTGGAAGCCAGCGCATGGAGTGTCATTCCTGCTCGGCGCGGATTATCTGCATGGCACAGGCAACGCGCGCGGCGCGGATTTTGAATTCACAGTGCCCCTTGACGGGAGCCAGGCGGTCCAGGTGAATGCTCCCAGCGACCTTGATGTGCGCATTGCGGATGAGAGGAATTTTTTCGGCGCCTATGGTTCGCTCGAATGGAATCCCTTTGAGCGGTTGCGATTCGATGCCGGATTGCGCATGAATGTGACGCATGAGCATCGGCATGACGAGGACGGTGGCGCCGGGACCAGCGCCTCCAGCGGCCGCACGGACGCGCGCGCGGGGGCCAACGTGGGCGCCATGTTCACCGCATGGCAGCACGATAACGATACCCTTCGGCTGTACGCGGACTATCGCGATACATTCAAACCCGCAGCCATTGATTTCGGAATCGGAGAATCGCAAGCCGGATCGCAGATCTTGAAGCCGGAGACCTCACGCAGCGTGGAGGGTGGCATCAAGGGAAGGTTCTTCGATCGCAGAGTGGACGCAGAGATCTCCGGCTTTTTGATGGATCTCTCAAATCTGGTGACCGCTACCAACATCGGCGGGCTACCGGCGCTGATCAATGCGGGAACGCAGCGGTTCAAGGGACTTGAATCTGGAGCGGAGATCTTCCTGGCGCGCAACGTCTTCGCCCGCGCCAGCTACAGCTTCCACGATGCCCGGTTCGTTGATTTTGTTCAGGACTTTGATGGTGTGCCCACTCAACTCTCAGGAAAACGACTGGAGATGTCTGCCCGCCATTCCGGTGGCATGACCATTGCCTACACTCCGGTGCGCGGGATCACAGGCAGCGCTGAAGTCAGTTATACCGGGAGCCGCTTTCTCACCAAAAGGAATACCGCGACGGCAGGCGGGTTCGCCTCATTGGGGACGGGGATCGGATATCGCGCGCCGCGTTGGGAGTTGCGCGTGGATGGCCACAATCTGGCGGACCGGAGAGACCCTGTGGCGGAGAGTGAACTGGGAGACGCGCAGTATTATCTGTTGCCCAGCCGCCGGGTGGATGCCACCCTTCGGCTGCACTTCTGACGCGGAAACGTTACATGATATTGACTGCTCGCGCCGCCAACAGGACGATGATGCCTAAAGAAAGGAGCGATTGCATCATCATCAAAGTTTTCGCCCAGCGGGTGAGTACTTGGGTGTCCGTGGGTGAAAGTGCCGTGCTGGTGTTGAACGCCAGAAAAAGATAGTCGATAAAGTTCGGATGCCAGGAATCCAACTTGATGGCTGAATCAGGATTCAGCATCATCTGCGGGAAAAGGAATGCTCCTACCTCATGCGACTGCTGTTGGATGCGCAGGTGCGGCCCCCCGGCATCGAGCCTCCAATACCAGGTTGCAAACACCAACACGTTGCTGATCCACAGAGAGCCGGCTGCGAGCAGCAACTGGACTGGGTCTATCCGGTGCGCCGGAAGTGACTTCACCAGCAATGCCAGCGAGGTGAACAGAGCAGCCGTGACAATGCTATTGATCACGATCCCAATCGCGAATGCCACTTTTTCTGAGCCTTTTGCGTGTGCCGCCATTGCGAGGGCGATCAGGAAGAGAAGCACGATGCCTAAAAGCCATCGCGGTCCCAGACTCAATTGATCCGGAAGGGCATATTCCAACCCGGAGACCGCCGCCAAGGCAAGCAAGAATGGCCAGTGAGGTTCGCGAGCTGGGATCGTCTGTTTAGGCATTGCGGATACTCATAGCGTGCAGGTGTCAACCAATGCGTCCTTCTTCACCGGGTACAAGTTAACCACCGTCAATCGGAGACCTTCGGGTCTCTGGATGCTGCCTGAAACCAAAATATCCCGTCTCCGATCATTACCCATTGCGACCGGCCGCTCATGGCGCTAAGGCCGGGTGCCCCAGCCTTTTTTCGCGAGCACAATCATACGATGGGTGCCCCATCCTGACGACGAATGAA
>JBBSFV010000030.1:0-36790 GCA_038254775.1 Terriglobales bacterium
AGCTTGCGCAACACATTCGTCTATATTCACGTTGGAGTCGTAGGCGACGATCCTCCCCCGCCGCGGCACCAGATTCACTAATCGCTTGAACGCCGTTTTTACCGCTTCAAGATCGTTATAGATGTCAGCATGGTCGAATTCCACAGAAGTCAGGATCAGTCCGTCAGGAAAGTAGTGCAGGAATTTCGGTCCTTTATCAAAAAAAGCGGAGTCATATTCATCTGCTTCAATGATGAAGTGTTGGGTGGGCTTCAGGGCAAAGCTGCTGCCGAAGTTCTCAACGATCCCTCCCACCAGGAACGATGGATTCAGGCCCGCGGTCTGGAAGATCCATGCCAGCATCGATGTGGTCGTCGTTTTGCCATGGGTCCCGGCGACTGCCAGCACCTCTCTCCCTTTCAGGAAGTCGTCATGGAGCATTTGAGGCAATGAAACGAATGGGATCCGCTGGTCTAAAACATGCTCCAATTCGATGTTTCCCCGCGAAATAGCATTTCCCACCACCACCAGGTCCGGTCGCGGTTTGAGATTGCTCTCTGAGTACGGCTGCGAGATGGGCACATGGATCGCCGCGAGAAAGTCTGACATCGGAGGATAAGCAGCCGCGTCCGAGCCCGTAACCCGCACGCCGCGCTGCTTAAGCAATCCCGCCAGCGATGCCATCGCGGTGCCACAGATGCCGATGAGATGTATGTGTTTTGCTTCGGGCATGGTCTCAGTGCGCCCTGGTTGCAGGTTCAAGCGTCTCCAGCGTCGCTGAACTGCGTTGCGCCCGCAACTTTGCGCGTATCCCCAAAGGCAATGTGATATTGGAGCGGGAGACATGGCCTGATCGAAGGCCAAAGATCATCGGGATGTTCAGCTCCTTGAGAGTCATTAAAACCACTTCTTGCAGCGTATAACTCTGGTCTGGAGATTGGATGCAGTTCACCATCTCACCGAAAACGATCCCGCGGACATCGTTTAATTTTCCCGCGTACTTTAGCTGGGTGAGCATTCGATCGACCTGGTACGGTTTGGCCGCGATGTCCTCAATGAATAAAAGCGTTCCCGCGGGCCGCACCTCATACGGCGTTCCTAAGGAAGCCGCGAGCATGGAGAGACAACCACCGTATAAAACACCTTCCGCCTCGCCTTCGCTCAGTACCTCAACGCCGCGGGTATCAAAGTTGCATGGTTCCCCACCCAGAACGGACCGCAAGCTATGGATGTCCACTCCGTCCGGCTGGGCAAAGTCTTTGGTCACCATGGGCCCATGGAAAGTCACTAGTCCTGCTGAATCGTAAAAGTGTGTGAGCAGCGCGGTCACATCACTGTATCCGAGAAAAACCTTTGGATTCTTGCGAATGATTTCCATATCGATCCGCGGAAGGAGATAATTTGTTCCATATCCGCCGCGCGCGCAGAAGATCCCACGTATTTGAGGGTCGGAGAACATCGTATGCAGCTCCCGCATCCGCAGCTCGTGGGAACCGGCGAAATACACCTCTTCGGAAAAAATCGAGTCATAGAATACCGGCTTAAAACCGAGGTGCTCAATCGCCAGGCAGCCCTGCTGCAGCAGCTCCCGAGAGATCGGACTCGCAGGCGCAATGATACCGATGCTGTCTCCGGAAGAGAGGGATTGCGGTTTGATGAGCGGTGGGCGCACTTACCGCATACTAAATGAAAAACTCTCCAGCACAGATGAGCTGCGCCGGCCCCTGCAGTGAGAGTTCCCCATTTTCTGCTCGGACCTGCTGCGTTCCGCCTGGCGCCAAGACGGCAACGGGAGAGATGCATTTGCTATTCGCCAAGGCAGCTGCAGCGGCTGCGCATGAGCCAGTCCCTGATGAAAGCGTCTCGCCCGCTCCACGCTCAAAGAATCGCACTTCGATCTGGTGCTCACTCTTTACTTGGACAAACTCCACGTTCGTTCCTTTGGGAAACCGTGAAGTATTCGATTGGATCTCTGTTGCCATGCACTGCCATTCGAATTCAAAACTCGGCACGAATATCACAAAGTGAGGGTTTCCTAGGTCGACCGCAAGTCCTGCGAGGGATCGATCTTTCAGTGAAAGCTGCTCTTCTGCCGAAACGGTTGCTTTTTCCATTGGCATCTCAAAGCGGAATTCGGGGCCTTTTCGGTCCAGCAGAGTGCAGAACTTCAAACCCGCGCCGGTGCGTACTCGCACGACCCGAGTGCCATGGGAAGCGATCCAATAGGCCGCCACGCAGCGGGTACCATTTCCTGAGAGCTCAGCGTCACTTCCGTCGGAGTTGATCAATCGGGCAATGACATCAGCCTTGCCATCGGACCCAGCAGAGACATACTCCACTCCATCTGCGCCTATGCCGCGAGTGCGATCACATATCCGGCGAGTGAATTCGTGAATGTCCGCAGGCGCATCCTCAGCCTGGATGATCAGAAAGTCATTGCCCGCCCCGGAGGCCTTTATGAAAGCCACCCGGGGCGCAAAACTCGTTGCTACCTCATTCATGCTCTGGTCCGCGCCTCATCATTGCAGAAGACAAGTTGGCGCACTTTTCCAGCTTTGCCATCAAGGACTTATGCTGTCGCCTTGTGGCCTCTACCGTAAACACGATGCGATGGCGGCCGTCGGTACCGCCCATCTCCACAGTCTGCATGATCTGGTGCTCACCCTCCAGCACAACGTTCACATCGGTGAACACCTTTTCCGCATCCACTCCCGTCACCTCGTAAGACATAACAACTGGCTTGATGCTGAAGTTATTCTCGATCCGTCCCAGGGTTTCCAGTCCCACCAGGATAAGCATCGTCGCAAAGGTCGCCAGAAGATATTCACCACCCCCCGCTGCCATCCCGATGGACGCCACCACAAAAAGTGTTGCCGCCGTGGTCAAGCCCACCACATTGCCTTTGTCTCTGAGGATGGAGCCCGCACCGATAAATCCGATGCCCGGTATGATCTGTGCCGTGATGCGATTGTGATCCGGCGTTCCTTCTGAGAATCGGAACGATAATATGGTGTAAAGCGCTGCGCCAAAACAGATGAACAGGTTCGTGCGCAGGCCGGCAGGCTTGCGCGCCAATTCGCGCTCCAGCCCAATAACGCCGCCCAGAAAAGCGGCAAGTATCAGCCGCAGGATAGTTTCCGAAACGAAGTCGGCGACCGGAAGATGTGGAGTCAAGGAATGCATAAGTTCTGTCATGGATGGGCGGGATTGTACAACGTATTCAGCTCTCCGAAACTAAGGAAGCACTCGATAGATCGTGGCAGTGGGCTGCCCAGCCGTATGGATAACACTTAGGGGCTCCAGGCGTTCCCGATTGCGCGCCGCACTTGGGCCAAGGGGATCGTTATCCATTGCCACCATAATGTCTGCATACCCTGCGGGATGATTCAAAGCATCTTCCCAGATCGGCCAATTACTCTCATTCAGGACTCGCTTGAAAGCGATGCCGGCACGCTGCAGGACTCCGCTGTGGTCCCCCGTATACATCAGGAAGCGCGTCTGCGGCGGAAACAGCGAAAGCGTCGCCGCTAGATTGGTTTCAAAAACGATCCGACTCTTGGAATTGACGCGCGCCTCCCGAAGGCAGATGGGTGTGTTTCGCCAAACAGTGGCCGCTGCTACCGCGAATGTGAGCGCAAGAGCTACTGCCGCTGCCTTCCGATTTCGGGTTGAGACCGGGGCTAGATCCAACAAGAGGGCGCATGAGACGAGAATGGCGGGTAATAATTGCAATCCGTAACGGACGTTGTAATACGAGTGTGGCCACCATTGCGGCATAAAAATAGGCACGCCTCCATACGCGATTGAAAGCGCGTAAAACGGGAGGATCGCCCATAACAACAGCACGGGTCTTTTATCTTTCGTCCCGCAACAAAGCATCGCACCTACTAATGCAAGCAAACCGATCAAATCGCCGATATGCTTTTCTCCCAGGTTGAGCTTTGCCGATTTCTGGAAATAGACGGTCGCCTCGGTAAGGCGGTGATATCCCGGATGCGGCGGACCGCCGGATGAGCTGCTGCGTGCGGCGATGGCCTGCGCCGAATAGGGGCCATTCATGAACTCTAGAGCGTTCCCATACACCTCGTAATTAAAAGCAAACCAGAGAGCCGGCGTGACCGCGCATAACACTAAGAATTGAATGAGCGCCTTTTGGGTCAGCCGTCGAGCGACTTTTCTGGACCGCCACCATATTACGAGGACAGCTATACCGGCACACGCGGAGAAAAACCACCCGTCATAGCGGACCAGGATCCCCGCAGCCAGTATCAATGCCGCCTTTCGCAGCGTGGCGGAAGCGGACTCAGCCTCTACATTCTGCGCAAAGTCGATCAGGTACACCATGGCCCAGATCATTGTTGCGAGAGCCATGCATTCCGTCATGGCGGTACTCTGCATGTAAATCAAATTTGGATTAAAGGTGAAGGCGAGTGAAGCGATCCAGGCTGCCATTCGCGAACCAACGCTCGCTGTCAGCCGATACATGCCCACGGCACCCAAGACGAATGCCACCATCGATGGCACTGATCCGCCCGCGCCATTCCGCCACGCGGAATCGCTCAGAAGGAATGGCATCATCAAAAGATGAGGTAGCGGCAACCATACCGTTCCGAGTTGCAGCAACCCGGGAGTCTGCGAATCGAAGACTCGGCGCGCAATATTGATGTGCGCGACGGCGTCTCCATAGAGCAATATCTGATCTGTGCGGAAAAAGTAAATGAAACTTACAGTCGAAACAAAGGTGGCCACCAGTGCGACGAGTCGTAGATCGGACTGGCGGCTCATCAGCACTACTCTAGATGGCTTAATTCGCGGAAACTCTGGAACCGCGCGTCAATCTCTTCCCGCGTGAGTTGCTGCAGGCGTTCGGTGCCAAAGCGTTCAACCGCAAAGCTCCCCATCACTCCTCCATAAAACATCGCCCGCTTGAATACCTCCCGGCTGAGCTCGCCTTGAGAAGCGATGTAACCCATAAACCCGCCGGCGAAGCAGTCTCCCGCCCCAGTGGGATCCACTACCTCTTCAATAGGCAATGCGGGCGCGCGAAATGGATGCATATCGGCTTCACGGAAAAATGCAGTGGCGCCGTATTCACCATGTTTGATCACAAGCACGCGTGGGCCTTTCGCAAGGATCCGTTGAGCAGCCACGGGCAAGCTTCTGGTGCCACCCAACATGCGGGCTTCTCCATCATTGATCAGTAGCGCATCGATCCCCGCGAGTGTTTCATTCAGTTCGACGGGTGTGCCAGTGATCCAAAAGTTCATGGTGTCGCCGCCGACGAGCTTCGCGTTCGGCATCTGCTTTCGCACGTTGGTTTGAAGCGTGGGGTGGATATTGCCCAGGAACAGGAATGGAGCATCCAAAAACGCTTTCGGGATATGCGGATCAAACTGCTCAAAAACGTTTAGGTCGGTCTGAAGGGTTTTTGCTTCGTTGAGATTCTCCGAATAATCGCCTCTCCAGAAAAATGTCTTCCCTTTCGCCCGGGTGATCCCGCTCACGTCTACTCCGCGGCTGGTAAGTACTCCCTCATCAGCAGGCGAGAAGTCCTCGCCAACCACCGCCACTACTTTTACATCTGTGAAGTAACTTGCTGCCAGTGAAAAATACGTGGCGGAGCCGCCCAAACAGCGGTCTACCTTGCCGGAAGGCGTGGTGATGCCATCAAAAGCAACTGAGCCGACTGCGACGATCGACATTTAAGCTCCCACCTTATGCTGGCCCATGTACTTGTCCAGAAGCAGTGATAGTCTCTCGCGCGTTGCCGCGGGGATGCTGGCGGCATCCGTCATGACCGCATGTTTCAAGGCAGACCTGCATTTACAGGAACGAGACTTGGGCACTAGTGCGATCGCCTCGCGCAATACTTTCTGAGCGTTCTCCGCGTTTTGAGTGATGACCCTGATCACTTGTTCAACCGTCACGTCCTCATGTCCTTGATACCAGCAGTCATAATCAGTGACCATCGCGAGCGTGGAGTAGCAGATCTCGGCTTCGCGCGCAAGTTTTGCCTCCTGCAGATTCGTCATTCCGATCACATCCATGCCCCATGAGCGATACACATTCGATTCCGCCCGGGTCGAAAACTGCGGGCCTTCCATGCAGACATATGTCCCGCCTTGTTTTCCAACCACTCCGATCTTCTTGCCGGCAGCGAAAAATGCCTTCGCAAGCTCGGGGCAAATCGGGTCGGCCAACGAGACGTGGGCAACGATGCCCTCTCCGAAGAAAGTGTCCGAACGATGGCGGGTGCGATCAAAAAACTGGTCGGGAATCACGAAGTCTGTGGGCTTGTGCTCTTCTTTCAAAGATCCCACGGCGGACACGGAAAGTATCCCATCCACGCCAAGCTTTTTGAAGCCGTAAATGTTCGCTCGAAAATTCAATTCGCTGGGGCTGATGCGATGTCCCCGGCCATGGCGAGAGAGGAATGCCACCTTGCGGCCATCCATGAGGCCAAGAAAATACGAGTCGCTTGGATCTCCGAATGGGGTGGTTTGCTTTACCTCCTGGAGTTCCGACAATCCGGGCATGGAGTACAGTCCACTGCCCCCAATGATTCCTATCTCTGCATGCTGCAAACAGTTCTCCTAAAGATGTGTTGGGAAAAAGTGATTATACCTGCGCTAGAGTGAGCTCCGCTCAATGCCCAAGTGTGTTCGCCCATGGCAAAACACGCGGGTGCGGCTGTTACTCAGCTTTGAGAGCTGCAACATCGATTGCATTTCCGCTGCGGTGTACGCGGCACGGACAGATGCATTGAATAAGCGTTTCATTTGTCCCGAGTAATGACGTCCGAACCACGCGGAGTGGGCGGCGATCGTCAACCTGCCAGGGCGCCGCAGATCGCGGATCAGCACCGCTCCTGTTGGCTTGACGATCCGCGCAATCTCATTGAACGCTGCGATCGGATCAGAAAGATGATGCACCACTGAGTTGCAAGTGACCACATCAAACGATTGATCGGGGAACGGCAACTGGCTTGCTGCGGAATGTTGCGAGACGCGGAAGACTTCGAAGGCCACGTTAAGAGCATTCGCTTTGCTTCCGTTCGCGATCGCTTGTTCGATCATGTGCGGAGCAGCATCAATGCCAGTCACCCGAGCTTGTGGCCACCGCTTCGCGATCATGATAGGGATCTGTCCGGGACCGCAGCCCACATCCAGAACAGTGAAGCGTTCCCTGGGGGCGGGAAACAATCGAGCGAGCCGGTCCACAAACGTACAGTCGATCTTTTCGAGATGGCTCTGTGCGGCGGCGCTGGTATACGCATCCACCTCATCCGCGCAGTCCATCAACTCCGGTTCCGGCACTCGATCCGCCTGAAATAGTCCGGTCATTGATTCGACAGGTCCGGGATGAGCGGCGCTAAAGCTCCCCAAACATCCTGGTTTTGCGCGAACAGTGTTGCCAGATAGATGTTCACATCTTCCGTCGGGAATCTGGATCGCACTGCCTCCACGGCGGAATCCAGTGTCGCTTTGTCTGGCGCCGTGACTTCAACTTTCTCGTCGATCAGCCCTTCTTTGTTGGCGATCCCCAGGCCTTCCAGCAGCGCAGCCATCATGGGACGCTGGTGCGCAAAATGGTAGGAAATGATGAGTTGCGCCATCACATCACCAGGAATATTCAAATGGGCTAGATACCAGGCTCGCTTCTCCACCGGAAGCCGCCGCACGAAAGGCACGCGGAAATTCTTGGTTCTCGCAATGAATTGGTCGGCAGCCTGCTGGAATTGACGAAGCGTCTCGTCCGCGTAAAACGATTCTGCCGCCCTGAGCCGGCGGTCCTCACCCATATATTTCCAGATCTGATTCGTGTCGATCGCAGTTGCTTGCATGCAGAGATTTTAACAGCGCGGTGATTAGCTGGCTCAGTAGCCTTTATGTTTGTCCACCACGCTACGGAGCGGGTCGCCGGCCAGGAACCTCCGAAGATTCTCCTCGATCAGCTGATACTGTCTTGGCCAAAGCTTCTCCGTCACTGCCGCAGTATGGGGAGTCATCAAAACATTCTCCATATCCCAGTAAGGCGAGTCGGGTGGCAAGGGCTCTTCCGCGAAGACATCGAGGGCTGCGCCGGCAATACCTCCGCTGCGAAGTGAATCAGCCAATGCGAGATCATCGATCAGCGGTCCTCGACTGACGTTGATCAGATACGCATCCCGCCTCATCAATGCAAGAGTGTTTTCATTAATGACATGCCTCGTCTGCGGTGTGACCGGCGCTGCCAGCACCACAAAGTCAGCCTGCGGAAGCACTTTGTCAATATCCAGATTGCTAAGCACGCGATCAGCTCCGTCAGCGCCGCGTTCAGGATGCTCACGCACTGCCACCACCTTTGCTCCCAGGGCTTTTGCGCGTTTCGTAAACTCGCGCCCAATGCTGCCCATGCCAAAGAGGACGATGGTGGCATCGGCTATCTCGCATGGGCCTGGCTGTTCGTCGAATATCTGCTGTTGCGCCCATATCTTTTTCTGCTGATATCGCATTGCGGAGGGCAGGCGTTTACCCAAGGCGAATAACAATGCCATCGCGTGTTCCGCCACCACAAAACCATGCACCTCACGGGCATTGGTGACCACCACAGAGTTGTTCACCAACTCTGGATACATCAATTGATGGACGGCAGCCGCAGGGGAGTGTATCCATCTCAATCTGGTGGCGCCAGCGAGCTGGTCCGGGCGGATCGACCACAAAATGGCAGCGTCGGCATCCACGATCCCACTGGTCAGATCGTCATAAGAAGTTGTGGGATAGACGGTGATCTGCGGAAAATCGATCGCCAGCTTCTCCGCCAACCAGGAGGGCGCACGCCAGAGCACGAAAGGATGATGTAATGCGATGACCAGCTTCATCGCGCACCAGTCTACGATAGCGTGGGTTGGCGTATACCGCAGCTTTCTTGACTTGCAAACTATGCGCCTGAATAATGGACGGTTTGGTTGTGGTGAGTTGGAATCGCAAGGAGTCGCGTCACATAATGGCCACAGTGGTGGATCCCATAGAAGTGAAAGCCCCCATCCAGGGCCAGGTTTCCGGTGTTGCGCCATTGCGCGCGGGCCAAGGCCACGAATTCCTGATGCGTCGCCTGCACTCCCTTAGTGGGATCGTGCCTGTGGGCGCATTCCTTCTGGAACATATTCTTTTTTCGAACGCATTCGGCATGCAAGGGCCCGCTGCATATGCCAAGCAAGTGCGATTTCTGGGCAGCTTGCCGCTGGTCTTCCTGCTTGAGGCCTTTGGAATATGGTTGCCGATCCTTTTTCATGCCCTTTACGGCATTTACATCTGGTACCGCGCGTCGCCGAATCTTTTGACCTATCGCTTCGCCGGCAATTGGTTCTATTCCGTGCAGCGCTGGACCGGCATCATCGCATTCGCTTACATACTCTGGCATACCTACACCATGCGATTCGCCGGTATTGATCTGCATCTATACCCCGGCGCCGCCTTCGGCAAGGTTCAAGCTGAGCTTTACGTGGCAGGTAAAGCCGCTTTTTATATCGTGGGCCTCTTGGCCGCGTCCTGGCATTTTGCTTACGGAGTCTGGCTGTTCGCTGTGAAGTGGGGTTTCGTCACAGGCGAGCGCGCGCGAAAGCGTACCTTCATCGCATGCTTTGGCCTCTTCCTGCTCATCAGCGGGGTTGGACTCGGCAGTATTTATAGTTTTCGTTACCGCTTTGACCGCCAGCCCTCGGATGAAAAACATTCAAGAGAGATTGAACAGATGCAGCCGGAGGAGACGGCGAAACCGCAGAAATAGCGCGATTCCCTATGGCAACGAATCCCAAGATCATCGTCATCGGTGGCGGCCTCGCCGGATTATCAGCGGTCATCAAGATCGCCGAGCATGGCGGCAATGTTGACCTGTTCTCCATTGTTCCGGTAAAGCGATCGCACTCGGTGTGCGCGCAGGGCGGAATCAACGCCGCAAAGAACCTTAAAGGTGAAGGCGATACCATCTGGCAACATTTTGATGACACTGTGTACGGTGGCGACTTTCTCGCCAATCAGACTCCGGTCAAAGAAATGTGCGAGATGGCGCCCGCGATCATTGACTTGCTGGACCGGATGGGTGTGCCTTTCAACCGTACTCCTGAAGGTCTTCTCGATTTTCGCCGCTTCGGCGGGACCCTCTATCACCGGACCGCCTTCGCTGGCGCCACCACTGGCCAGCAGCTACTGTACGCGCTCGATGAGCAGGTGCGGCGTTACGAATCTGAAGGCCGTGTCACCAAGTACGAGCACTGGGAGTTTTTAAGCGCCGTACTCGATGGGAACCGCGTCTGCCGTGGCATCTGCGCCATGAATCTGCGCACCATGGAGACCCGCACATTTCCCTGCGACGCCCTGATCGTCGCCACCGGCGGTATTGGCGCGGTCTTTGGCAAGTCGACCAACTCCGTGGTTTGCACGGGCTCCGCACAGTCTGCCCTCTACCAGCAAGGCGCCTTCTATGCCAATGGCGAATTCATCCAGGTACATCCCACTTCCATACCAGGGGAAGACAAGCTGCGTCTGATGTCAGAGTCCGCGCGCGGTGAAGGTGGCCGCGTTTGGGTGCCGAAAACGCTGAACGACAAGCGCGACCCGAATTCCATTCCTGACAGTGACCGCTGGTACTTTCTGGAAGAGTGGTATCCCAAGTACGGGAACCTTGTTCCCCGGGATGTTGCCACCCGCGCCATCCATAAAGTTGTTTACGAGCATCATCTCGGCATCGACGGTCAACCCATGGTGTACCTCGACCTCACGCACATCCCTCGCGAGATCTTGGACCGCAAGCTCGAAGGCATTTTGGAGATCTACGAGAAATTCGTCGGCGACGATCCGCGGGAGACGCCCATGAAGATATTCCCCGGCATGCACTACACCATGGGCGGGCTCTGGGTGGACTTTAAGCAAGCCACAAACATTCCCGGAATTTTCGCCTGCGGAGAGTGTGACTATTCGATCCATGGCGCGAACCGCTTGGGCGCAAATTCTCTTGTCTCCTGCATATTCGGCGGTTTTACAGCAGGCCCGGAAGCGGTGAAATACGCCAAAGGACTTCAGTCACCCAGTGCTTCGAACGGTATCCATGAGAGTGAACGCAAAAGACAAGAAGAGATCAACGGGCGCCTGCTTAGATCTGAAGGCACTGAAAACCCCTTCCGCATCTGGCGCGAGTTAGGCGAGCTGATGACCCGCAATTGCACCGTGATCCGCTATAACAAGAATCTGCAGGAGACGGATGCCAAACTCGTGGATCTGCTGCACCGCTTTCAGCGCGTGAATCTCAGCGATAAAACGATGTGGGCCAACACTTCATTCATATTTGCGCGGCAGCTCTACAACATGCTGCAATTAGCGCGAGTGATCGCTCAAGGAGCGCAGTTGCGCGACGAGTCCCGCGGAGCCCATTACAAGCCTGACTTCCCTGACCGTGACGATGCCAACTTCATGAAGACCACCAAAGCGTACTTCGCGCCCGATGCAGACGAACCCCGCTTCGAATATGAGGCCATTGACGCTCAATACATCACCCCGCGTCCGAGGAAATACTAGTGGCAGATAGAACCGTCCAGTTCCGCATCAAACGCCAGCCCTCTCCGGATGCACCTGCACGCTGGGAAGATTTTGAACTTCCCTGGAAGCCGGGCATGAACGTGATCTCCTCGATGATGGATATCGCAGCAAATCCCATTACCAAAGACGGTAAAGGCAGTACACCAATAGCGTATGACTCCAACTGTTTGGAAGAGGTCTGCGGCTCCTGCGCCATGCTTATCAACGGCAAAGCGCGGATGGCGTGTTCGGCGCTGGTGGATAAACTTGAGCAACCAATAACGGTAGCTCCGCTTTCGAAATTTCCCATCGTCCGGGATTTGCAGGTCGACCGCAGCGTGCTTTTCGAGAATCTGAAACGCACCAAGTCATGGATCCCGGTGGACGGCACCTACGACCTTGGCTCTGGTCCACGACAAACACCGCAAGAGCAGGAGGAGGCTTACCCGCTATCCCGTTGTATCTCCTGCACCATTTGCATGGAGGTTTGTCCGCAATTCAATGAAAAAACAGGATTTGTTGGTGCGGCGACTATCTCTCAAGTGGCTTTGTTCAACGAGCATCCCACCGGAAAAGTACTGAAGGAAGAACGTCTGCACGCCCTCATGGGCGATGGCGGCATCCACGAGTGTGGTTTCTCGCAAAATTGCGTGGAGTCCTGCCCGAAAGACATTCCTCTTACCCGCTCGATCTCGCGCGTCGCGGGAGATGTAATGGTTCAGGCGGTAAAAGATTTCTTCACGCGATGACCTTCAAATATTCGGAAGACTGACAACTCACTCCGGCGAGCCTTCTATTTTGCGCAGGCAACTCTACACAGGGCATGCGAAAAAAGTTGCCACCCTATCGCTGATTAGTTTGGTACGTAGGCCTTTTTACTTATTGTTTTTGGGCAGCTCTGGATTAAGATTCCGCTTCTGATTTCAGAGTGTCTGATTCACGGGGCCCAACTTTGAGAATTCGCAACATCGCTTCCTTCGTCGTGATGCTAACCGTCTCCTCCAGCAGCGTTTTGGCTGTGAGCCGCCATTCCGCTCATGCGGCTCGCTATCACGGCCGCGGGCATCGCCGCCACATCGTCTGGAACCCTTTGATCAGAGGCTCGCACGAGTCCCTGCTGCGCCAGAATGAAGAGATCGACCGTCTGCAACTGCCCCGCATTGAAGATGAAGCGCAGCTCGAGGATCTGAAGTCCCGCCAGGAATTGGTCAGCATCAAGGAAAGCAAAGCTCTTCGCGTGGATCCTCGTCTGGATCCTGAGCGGCGCTATTGCCGCCCTTGGACGCTCGAATTCCTTCAAGATATGAGCCTCAGCTATTACAAGGAGTTTCACAGCTTTATCCAGGTGAATTCCGCGGTGCGCACCGTGGAGCAGCAGCGCAGGCTTCGGCGGGTGAATCGCAATGCCGCGCCGGACACCGGAGAGACTGCCTCCTCCCATCTCGCCGGGCTGACCGTAGACATCTCGAAGCGCGGATTGAGCCGCAAGCAGCACAAGTGGATTGAGAACTACCTTTCTGACCTCCGCGAGCAGGGATTGATTGAAGCTGCCGAAGAACGTCACCAGGCCTGCTTCCATGTGATGGTCTCTGAGCGTTATGTGAACTGGCGTGAGGAGCGCATAAGCGCATCTGCAGGAGAATAGATCTCATTGGGTGGGTCCATGGGCGCCGGCTTGAGCTGGGCGCCCATTTCGCTTTTAGCCTGATAAAATCTCTTTCGGCTGAAAATGCCGTGACTCACTTATGCGAAAACAAATCCGGCTGGCTGCAGTATTGCTCCTGATCTCTGGCTGTGTGTTCGGGCAACAGCACAAGCCTCACAATGCGAGGAAAATGACGCCTCAGGAAGTCCATCGCACTGCCCTCATCATTGATACTCACGCCGATACTCCGCAGCGCCTGCTGGACGAGCAGTTCGACCTTGCCGAACCTCCCCAGCGGGATGATGGGCAGATCGATTTTGCGAAAGCCAAAGCCGGCAATCTGGGCGCGGAGTTCTTTTCTATCTGGGTAGAGCCGAAAGAGTGGAAGGGCCATTACGCTCGTCGCACGCTGGAGCTGATCGATTCCGTCTATCAGCAGGCGGAAAAACATCCTGACCAGATGCAGATGGCGTTCAGTAGTGACGACATCGTTCGCATTCACAAGTCTGGCAAGTTCGCCGCGCTCATGGGTATCGAGGGCGGGCATTCTATCGAGGACAGCATTCCCCTGTTGCGCGATTACTACCGCCTTGGAGTCCGCTATATGACTCTCACCTGGTCAAACAGCAATGAGTGGGCGGATTCAAGTGGTGATATCAATGACAAAACCATCGAACATCACGATGGCCTTTCCCAGCATGGCAGAGACATCGTTCGCGAGATGAACCGGCTCGGCATGATGGTGGATATCTCCCATGTGGCGGACAGCACCTTCTGGAAGGTCCTCTCCACCAGTCGAGCGCCGGTCATCGCCTCCCATAGTTCATCCCGCGCGCTTACAGATCATCCCCGCAATATGACGGATGAGATGCTGGTGGCGCTGGGACGCAATGGCGGGGTCTGTATGGTGAATTTCTTCGCGGCATTCATAGATAACGATTTCCGCAAGCAATACGATGCCACGCGCGAGCAGCGGGATAAGGAGCAGTCCGCTGTGGAAGAAAAGTACAAGGGTGCCGATCCAAAGACTCGCGCTGAGGCCTTGAACGAGGTCAACCGCCAGTTTGCGAAGACGATCTCCCACCCTCCGCTGAAATCACTGATTGACCACATCGATCACATCGCCAAAGTCGCCGGCATTGACCACGTTGGCCTTGGATCGGATTTCGACGGCATCTCTTACCTGCTTCCCGAAGGCATTGACTCCGCTGCGGATCTGCCCAAGATCACAGAGGAATTGTTGAAGCGCGGATACAGCGCGGAAGATGTTCACAAGATCCTCGGCGGCAACCTGCTTCGGGTTTTCCGTGAAGTAGAGGCGATGAAGAAAACGATTACCGCGGAGGGCCAGCAGGCGCCTCTGCTCCACCGCAAGGGCGCCAAGTAAAACCAGGAGAAGTATGAACCGACTGCTTTCTTATTCTTTCGTGATAGCTTTCAGCGCCGGGGCGTTCGCGCAAACCGCTCCCGCGAAGAAGCCAGGGACGGCAATGCATCACCGCACTGCCGCGGCGGCCAGGAAGCCGGCAGCAAAGCCCGCCCCGAGTTACACCACCGACCAGCCAACCGCCATTTTTGACACCACTGCGGGAAAACTTACCTGTACGCTCTTCCCGAAGCAGGCCCCAAAAACGGTAGAGAACTTTATCGGCTTGGCGAACGGCAGCAAAGAGTGGACAGACCCCTTCTCCCATCAGCAGCAAAAGGGTGTCCCGCTCTATGACGGCACCATCTTCCATCGCGTGATCCCGAATTTCATGATCCAGGGCGGCGATCCGCAAGGGAATGGCCAAGGCAATCCCGGTTACAGCTTTGAAGACGAGTTCTCTCCAGACCTCAGCTTTGACCGTCCCGGCAGGCTCGCCATGGCGAACTCCGGCCCTGCGACTAACGGCTCCCAGTTTTTCATCACTGAGGTACCCACGCCTCACCTGGATAACCGGCACACCATCTTCGGGCAGTGCGATGACGCATCGGTTGAATTGGTGCGTAAGATCGCGCGCATGCCGCGTGGCGAAAATGATTTGCCTGACCAACCGGTGAAGATCAACCACATCACCTTCCAGGGCATTGCGAAACCCGCGCCGGCAGTGAAGAAGAAGTCTCCCGCTCCGCACCATAGATCCTCAACAACGCAGCAGACTGTAAAACGCAGACCGGCAGCACCCAAACCGCAATAATAGAAAGAAAGGGACCTATGGCACGCGAAGCAGGAACATACGCGATCTTTGATACCTCTGAAGGGCAGATCGTCTGCAAGCTATTTGAAGCAGATGCGCCCAAGACAGTCGCCAATTTTACTGAGTTGGCGGAAGGCAAGCGGGAGTGGACCAATCCCACCACGCGAAGCAAGACCAAAGAAGCTCTCTATAACAACACCATCCTTCATCGCGTGATCCCGGACTTCATGATCCAGGGAGGCGACCCGCAAGGCACCGGCTTCGGCGGTCCGGGCTATCAGTTTGAGGATGAGACCAAAGGCTCGCCCCACAAGTTTGATAAATCAGGCAAGCTCGCCATGGCGAATGCCGGCCCGAATACCAATGGCTCACAATTCTTTATCACCCTGGCGCCCACATCATGGTTGACCGGCAAACACACCATCTTCGGTGAAGTGGTGGAAGGCCAGGACGTTGTGGAGAAGATCGGCAAGACCACAACCGGCCGCAATGACAAGCCGGTGAAAGATGTAGTGGTAAAGAGCGTGAAGATTGAACGCAGCTAGCGTCTATTTGTCGAAAAGGCTCTCTAGCTGATCGTCGTATATCTCTACGGGACGCCTTTTTATGCCAATTGACCTATCCAGCATGATCTCCGCTATTTCATCCCCGCCGAATAGAATCACCGGAATGGCGCCTGCTTTTAGGGATTCAGCTTGAGCAGACTTCGTAAAAGTGGAAGTGGTAAAAAAATAGCCTTGTTCAAATTGACCTTGGGAAGCTCCGCGAAACGCTTGCACTTTTTCAGAGCCAACAGAGTTTTGCCAGCGTTTGCATTGGAATGCAGCCTTTATGGTTGCCATTCCAACTCGGAGTTGACCGTGACCATCAATGCCTCCATCGCCCGATTTGCCGCTAATAACTATGTTTTGAAAACCGAATCCCCTAAGCAAGTAACCCGCAAATTCTTCGAACTGCATTGGGCTGAGATCCAATAGCTTTTGGATAAGTTTGTTCTTGAAAGCTTGAACATAATCCTCAACAGTTTCCTCAAACGCACTTCCATTGCTCGTTTCAATCTGGAGCTGTTGTATCTCAGATGAATTGTTACCCAGTGACACGACAGCATCGAGTCGGGATAGACCTAAAGGTGTAATCTCCCAGATCCCATGTCCTCCGCTCTTCAGTTCGTTTCGTTCCGTCAGGGAATTTCTCACCCACTGAATTCGATTTGTCCATTTGTTTCCTCCCGAAGGCAATTCCTCTGACAAATCAGAATCCGGAAGTCCCGGAAACTTTAACGTGACGGCTTTGTACACATCTTTCGCCTTTGCTTTTCCACCCAATTCCTTCAGGGCAGTCAACAGGGGAATTTCCACTTCTCGTTGTTTAGGCAGCATAGTAGCTACACCCCAATCACCTTTACCAGCTCCTCAACCGATGCTGCGCTTTTCTTCAGCGCAACCTGCTCTTCATCGGTCAGCTTGATCTCGATAATCTCCTCCAGGCCGTTTGCGCCCAGCTTGCAAGGCACGCCCACAAACAAGCCATTGATCCCGTACTCGCCTTCCAGATATGCGGCGCAGGGCATGATCTTCTTCTTGTCCTTGAGGATCGCTTCCACCATCTCTGTGGCAGCCGCGGAAGGAGCGTAATACGCGCTTCCCGTCTTCAGATATTTCACGATCTCCGCGCCACCATTCGCGGTGCGGTCCACCAATGCCTTCAGCCGGTCTGCAGACAGCAATTCCGTGACCGGGATCCCCGCGACAGTCGAATACCGCGGCAGCGGCACCATGGTGTCACCGTGTCCGCCGAGGACGAAAGCAGTCACGTTCTCCACGCTCACATTCAACTCTTCGGCGATGAACGTGCGAAAGCGCGCCGCGTCGAGAACGCCCGCCATGCCCAGCACGCGATTTTTGGAGAAGCCGCTGATCTTGTAAGCGGCCTGCGCCATTGCGTCGAGCGGGTTGGAGACCACGATGATGATGCAGTTTGGCGAGTTCGCCACCACTTTGCCCACCACGTCCTGCATGATCTTGTAATTCGTATTCAGCAGGTCATCACGGCTCATGCCCGGCTTGCGCGGGATGCCGGCGGTGATCACCACAATGTCAGAGTTCGCCGTTTCCTTGTAGTCATTGGTGCCGGTAATATGGCAATCGCGCTTCTCGATCGGCATGGACTGCGCCAGGTCCAGGCCCTTGCCCTGAGGAACACCTTCCACAATGTCAATGAGGACTACGTCGGCCAATTCCTTTGACGCGATCCAGTGAGCGGCAGTAGCGCCCACATTTCCTGATCCTACGATGGATACTTTCTTACGCATAGATCTCCTATCAGTGCTGAGGAATCAATTATTTTGCCGCCGATTTGACCGCGTCCATGTTGCGGATGATGTGGTCGGCGAATTCGCTGGTCTTGACTTTGGTTGCGCCGGGCATCTGCCGCTCAAAGTCATAGGTAACGGTCTTCTTCTTGATGGTGAGCTCCAACGCCTGCTCGATCAATTTGGCTGCTTCATTCCATCCCAGAAATTCAAGCAACATCACGCCGGAGAGGATGACCGATCCCGGATTGACCACATCTTTGTCAGCGTATTTAGGCGCGGTGCCGTGCGTGGCTTCAAACACCGCGTACTGATCGCCGATATTTCCGCCAGGAGCGATGCCTAGCCCGCCCACCTGCGCCGCCGCAGCGTCTGAGATGTAGTCGCCATTCAGGTTCGGGGTGGCGAGAACGCTGTAGTCCTCCGGACGGATGATCAACTGCTGAAAGATGGAATCGGCGATGCGGTCGTTGATCATGATCTTCTTCTTCCAGGCGCCATTCCCGTGCGTCTTACCGATCGTCTCCAGCACCTGCTTCACTTCCGTCTCGACGTTGTTGCGATATTCCGGCGGAGCCAGCGCCATGCCCGGCTCGATCATCTCGGCGTTTTTCTCGACACTTAAGTTCGCGTCGGCATCTTTGTTGCCCAGGATCCAGCTTTCGCGCTCGGTCACGACCTGGTCGCGGAACTCTTCCTTTGCAAGCTCATATCCCCATTCCTGGAAGGCGCCTTCGGTGAACTTCATGATGTTGCCTTTATGCACCAGGGTCACGCTCTTGCGCTTGTTGTCGATTGCGAACTGGATGGCCTTGCGCACAAGCCGTTTGGTTCCGAAGATCGAGATGGGCTTGATCCCAATGCCGGAATCCGCCCGCACTTGCTTCTTGGTTCCTTTGAGCATGTCGTTGTTCAGGAAGTCGATCAGTTTTTTCGCCGCATCGCTTCCCTGCTTCCACTCCATGCCAACGTAGATGTCCTCGGTGTTTTCGCGGAAGATCACCACATCCACCTTCTCCGGGTTCTTCATCGCCGAAGGCACACCTTCGTAGTAACGCACCGGACGCAGGCAGGCGTAGAGATCCAGCGTCTGGCGAAGTGTCACGTTGAGAGAACGAATCCCGCCGCCGATCGGCGTGGTGAGCGGGCCTTTGATGGAGACACGGAAATCGCGGAATGCATCCACCGTCTCTTGCGGAAGCCAATTATTGAATCGTTTGAACGCTTTCTCGCCGGCAAACACTTCAAACCATGAGATTTTTCGTTTGCCGCCATAAGCTTTGTCCACGCCCGCATCCAGCACGCGGCGGGAAGCACGCCAAATATCACGCCCGGTGCCGTCGCCCTCGATGTACGGGATGATGGGGTTGTCCGGCACCGTGAACGTGCCGTTCTGGTAGGAGATTGCGCTGCCGTCCTTTGGGACCGGAACGCCATTGTAAGACTGGGGCATCTATGACTGCTTCCTTGAGCTAAGGTGCAAACCTTTACGTTAACACTCGGCTCTCAGCATCCGCAATCGAGTGGCTCTAGCGCGCCGCGCGGCGCAACTCTCGCAAGGGATATTTCGTCCCTCGCCACGTGATTCCACCTTGGGCGATGGTCAGGATCATCGAGCGCAGCATCGCATACATCATCAGCAATGCGCTTACCAGGTGAAGAGCAAAAAACGCCGGGGAGATCCCCCAGCGGTGCGCAGTCCGCAGATAACTAATACCGATTGCGATAACGGCAACCACATAGCCCAACCGTGCCCAACCACTCACCAACAGCGCCCCCACAAACGGGGCGACGTGGAACGCGGCAACCAGCAACACTGCCGCCAGCAACAGCCAGATACGAAACCGAAACACAGCAAAGATGTTTTTTGTAAGATTGTGCGCGATCCCGAACGCGCCTTTGGCCCAGTGCAATCGCAGCAATCCGCTTCCAAGGGCGACGCGCTGGCGGAATCGATGCTTCTTCACCAATTTCCCCAACCACAGATCGTCAACCACTTCCAAGCGAAGCGCTTCGTAGGCGCCGATCGCTTCGTAGGCTCGGCGTTTTATCAGATTGAAAGCGCCTACGCCCACGTGGTCCCAGGCATCAGGATCGGAAACCTTCCACGGACGTGTTGCCAGCATCACTGAGACCTGCAGAAAACTCATCATCATCCGCTCGCCAAAGCTCCGCACCGTAGGAGTCGGAAATACCACAAGGTGATCGGCGCCGGAGTCTTGGGCATAGCGGATCGCGAGCCGCAGGCAATCTGGCCGGAATATCACATCGGCATCGGTGAACAGGACCCATTCCCCGCTTGACTCGGACGCGCCCCTCCACATGGCATGGGTCTTGCCCAGCCACTCGGGCGGTAGTTCTTGCACATGCAACACGCGAAGGCTTTGCGGAAACTCCGCAGCAAGCGCATCCATGATGCTTCCTGTGCGGTCGGTAGAGCGATCATCCACTGCTACGATTTCAAGATTCTGATATTCCTGCTGCAACAGCGAGCGCAGGCAGCGCTCGATCTCTTGTTCTTCATTTCTGGCAGGCACCACCACCGTGATCCGCGGCTCGAGGTCAAGTGCTCGATCAAATTCCGGCAGGGTGATGTTCGCGATGGCTCGCATGCCGAAGGCCGCTTCCAATACGCGACCCAGCCACACCACCGCTAACAGCACTCCGAAAGACCAAAGAAATATATGCATCGGTCAATATGCCGGGGTGGTCTTCGCCTTGCGTGCTTCGGTTTCATTCACCAATAACAACAAGACCAATCCGGAGAGGAAAAAGAAGATCAAGGACACGATGGCGGTCCTGGCAGAATGCGCAAGATGCGTGATCAGGGCAAAAGCAAATGGGCCCCAGATCGCTGAAAATTTGGTGAACACCGTATAAAAACCGAAGAATTCCGCGCTTGATTCCTCCGGGATCATCGCGCCATAGTAAGACCGGCTCAACGCTTGGGCGCCTCCCATGCAGATGCCCACCACCACTCCAAGCGCAAAGAATTGGGCCGTACTGTGGATGAAATAAGCATATATGACCACCCCGCACCAGATCACCAAACTGGTGGCGATCGCATTCCTTGTGCCGATGCGGTCCGCCAGCCGACTGAACCCCATGGAGCCGCCAATCGCGACAAACTGGATGATCAGCAGCGTTAGCATCAATGCCGATGCTGGAAGATGCAGTTCAACCGTTCCATAAGTGGTTGCCATGTTGATTACCGTCTGGATGCCTTCGTTATAAAGCATGAAGGCGACCAGGAAGATCATCAGGTGGCGAAAGCGGAGGGCGTGCTGCGCCGTGCGCCACGTTCTTTCCACGCCAACGCTTAAGAGGCCGAGCCACTCCGGACGTTTACGATACTTCTCCGGCAAGAGCTGGGTCTCTCCGTCATCGTGAACGTACCGCATGCAGAAGAGAGTGAAGCCCGCCCACCACGCGCCCGCCATTGCGATGCCGATCCTCGCGGCGTGTTCCTTCGTGAGTCCAAACCTGTCATTGAGTGAGACCAGCGCCAGCGCAATCGCGAATTGCAATCCTCCGCCCACGTAGCCATACGAATATCCCTTGGCTGAGACCTCGTCCATCTTCGAGTCGCTGGCGATATGCGGAAGGAATGAATCGTAGAAGACGTTGGCGTTCACGAATCCGATCTGCGAGAGCAGGAAGAGAAACAAGGTCCTCAGCACGTTCCCGCTATGGCAGAAATAGAGCAGCATGCAAAACAGTGCCCCGCTATATGCAAATGCCAGCAGGAACCGCTTCTTGGAAGCGGAGAAATCCGCCATGGCCCCCAAGACCGGCGCGCACAGAAAGCTCACAAATCCGGCCGCGCTCACGGCAAATCCCCACAAGGTGTCGGCTCGGTAGAGATGACCCATGATGACCGCGCCATCTTTCGGGACCACGGTTGAAGCAAAGAAGATGGGAAGCAGGCCCACAGCGGTGGTTATATAAGCGGAGTTCGCCCAGTCATACATGCACCACCCGAACACGGTTTGAGGATCATCTTTGGGAGCACGCATGAATGCAGGAAGAATATCACCGCATGCGTGACGCTTTGTCCGCTACTCGGAAGGTCGGGGCCAGCGTGCTTCCACCCGGGTGCCGATCCCGCCCCGCGGACGAAAGTCGCCGGTCACAACCGCCCACTTCGGGCGGGCTGCCTTCACCATATCTTCCAGTACCTGGTTGACTATGTTTTCCTGGAAGATTCCGAGATTTCGATATTCCAGGAGGTATTCCTTCAACGACTTCAGCTCCAGGCAGTCGCCATCCGGCATATATCGGATGATCAGCGTTCCAAAATCCGGCAGTCCCGTCTTTGGACAGACCGATGTGAACTCGGGGATATCGATCACAATCTCATACCCGGAAAACTGATTCGGCCAGGTCTCGATCGCAGGGAAAGAATGGTCCAGCCCCGACTTAGCATGGGTCTCAGTGTAGCGTGCAGACGGCATGTCTCCATTTTAGTGGATGTTTGGATCCCAGCAGCTTTTCCCTTAGGAAGACCACCAGACGTGCCCTCATCCAAGCCAGGAACACCGGAAAGCATTTTAGGAAGTTTTTTTACTACTTTTTTTTGGGTCGCCATCAGAGTGATGGACTCCCAAGTGCTGCGAAAGTTAACGGGGATATTAAATAACAAACCGGTAGCCGGCCACCGCTTCCAAACTTAGGCGGCGTCCGCTTCATCCAGTTTTTCCTGGAGAACTTCTCTTTCCCCGACCGGAAGATCACCCTGAGTCTTGATCTCCGCTGTCTTTTCCTTCACCGGCAAACGTGATCCTGCAGCTTTCAGGAGCTCGGAGTTGATTTCTCCTCCAACCAGGATCGCGATCGCTGACACGTAGAACCACAGCATCAGCGCGATGGCGCCGCCCAGCGCACCATACGTACGGTTGTAGTGCGCGTAATCCCGGATATAGATTCCTAAAACCAATGAAGCGCCTACCCAGCTAAAAGTGGCAAAAATGGCGCCCGGCAGAGTGCAGCTGAAATGCTGTTTCACGTTCGGTGCCACAAAATAGATGATCTCGATGGCCACCACCACGCTGGAAAACAGGATCAGCCAGCGCATGTAAGGCCAGGCGGCTATCCATATCGGATCCAGATGGGCATGCCGGATAATGAATTCCCCAAAACGCGGCCCCGCCAGGGTCACAGCCAAGGCAACAACAGAGAGCGCTCCAACAAAGAATGCGAGCAATAGTGCCAGACCCCTTACCGCCAGGTAGGCTCTGGTCTCAACAACGTCATAGGCGATGTTCATCGCCTCGATCAGGGCGGCGAAGCCGCCTGTGGCCACCCACAGAGTTCCCAGGGCGCCAAAAGAGAGCAGCCCGGAATGTGGAGACGAAAGCACGGTGTCCAGGGTGGTTCGTACCAATCCCATAGCATCATGGGGCACCACTCTGGCCATTATTTGAAGTATTTGGTCGAAGAGATTGGGAACCGGCAGATATGCCAGCAATGCTGAAGCAAAGATAAGAAGTGGGAATAAAGACAGTAGGAAGTAGTAGGACAACCCTGCGGCGATTGCCAGCAAATGGTTCCGCTGGATATCGCAATACACCTTTTGTGGAACGTTTTTGTGCTTCCTTAGGCCCATTTGATTCTCTGTCCGGTGGCGCGCACCCAGCAGCGCACCCAAACTAAGATGCACTATTTGAACGATTTAAGTACCTTTCCGTGCAGAAAGCTCATCGATATGCAGGAACCAAATCCATGGCTCTGGGTTATCAAGCAGTTACCACCTGTCGGGCTAGTCCGCCCCACCGGAATCGCTCAGATATACTTTGGCTTCGCAAATTCTAGATAAATAAAGGCTTGCTCGTAGATGGCCGAACATACGGCTAAATTTAACTCCCCTCGAATCTGGGGTGCTCTGCTTCTGCTCGTAATGATCCTCGCGCTGGCGGCCCTCATGACCCGCAAGACGGAGATTCCTATCCGGGCCGAGATGGTGCGCCGGGAAAACATCCTGAATACCATCTCGACCAATGGCAAGATCGAACCTGCGGACAATTTTGAAGCGCACGCCGCTGTCGCGGCCGCGGTCAAGCGTGTCCTGGTCAAGGAAGGCGATCATGTCCGTGCCGGACAATTACTGGTTGAGTTGGATGATGCGGAGGCTCGAGCCCAGGCAGCGAAAGCCGCTTCGCAGGTGAAGTCCGCAGATGCGGATACCAGCGTCGTCAGCCGCGGTGGTACTCAGGAAGAGGTGCTTACGATCCAGGCTGATTTATCCAAAGCGCGAGCGGAATTGGATTCTGCTCAAAGGAATCTTGCCGCGCTGCAGAAACTCCAGGCCGGCGGTGCAGCATCCACCGGCGAGTTGAATGAAGCTCAGAACCGCTTAAAACGGTCGCAAGCAGAAGTAAAGCTGCTGGAACAGCGCCAATCCAATCGTTATTCCAAACCTGACGTGCAACGGGTTGAAGCCAAAGCGGTGGAAGCGCGGGCCGCCTACTTGGCGGCCAATGAAGCTCTACGGACCGCGAATGTGACAGCCCCTCACGATGGAGTGGTTTATTCCCTTCCGGTTCACGTCGGGAATTATGTCCAAGCCGGCGAACTTTTGGTTCAGGTCGCCAAGCTGAGCAAGATGCAGGTACGGGCATTTGTGGATGAGCCGGAGATCGGAAAGCTCCAGACCGGACAAAAAGTACGGATCACCTGGGACGCGATTCCGAGCCGTGTGTGGAATGGTGTGGTTGCTCGCGTACCCAGCACGGTGATCATGCATGGAACACGCAGCGTAGGTGAATTGCTTTGCGCCGTAGACAATGCTGACCTGGCGTTATTGCCGAACGTGAACGTCAGCGTCTCCGTGATCACGGATCAACAAGAAAACGCGGTCACGGTCTCCCGTGAAGCGGTGATCCAGGACCAGGGAAAGCGTTTTGTTTACGAGATTGTTGGCAAGAAACTCAAACGTCGCGAGGTTCAGACCGGTATCTCAAACCTCGTTCGAATCCAAATAACCGACGGGATCAAAGAGAATGCCAAAGTATCGCTTGGCGCGGTGAATGCTCAGCCTCTGGCGGACGGTGCGCCTGTCAAGATCGTGGAGTAGAAGTGAAGTCTCACTTACCAAAGGCCGCGTTCCTGCTTCTCGTATCAGTTTTGCCTGCCTTCGCCGCGAATGCGCCAAGCGGCCAGGACCTGCTCAGGCAAGGACGTCTTGATGATGCGGTGATCGCGCTGCGCCGGCAACTTGCTGCCGGGCCCGCCAATAGCGCTGAGATCTATAACGCTCTTTGCCGGGCAGACCTTATGATCAGCAAGTTCGATTCAGCTATCCAAAATTGCGAAAAAGCTGTGTCGCTCTCTCCTTCAGATAGCAAATACCACCTGTGGCTGGGACGCGCCTATGGCGAGAAGGCGGAGAAATCAAGTTGGTTTACAGCCCTGGGCCTGGCCCGAAAGACTCGTGACCAGTTCGAAAAAGCGGTCCAGCTTGATGGCAACAATTCAAATGCGCGGGCTGATCTTGCGGAGTTTTATATCGAAGCACCGTCGTTCCTCGGCGGTGGTACTGACAAAGCTTTGGCCCAGGCGGAAGCCATGGAGAAAGTCAACGCGTCTGTCGCACACTGGGTAAAGGCGCGGGTGGCGGAACGCGCGAATAACGCCTCCAACGCCGAGCAGGAATTCAAGGCGGCGAATGTCGGCGGCAATAAACCAGAAGCGTTCATCGACCTTGCCAGTTTCTATCGCCGGCAGAAACGTTTCGCGCAGATGGATGAAGCCATCCGGCAAGCATTGAACGCACAGCGGAAGCCGGGAGCTGCGGCACTGGAAGCGGCCAATATTTATCTGCGCAGTGAGCGAGGTTTACCCCAGGCGGCACAGATGCTCGCGAAGTACATCAGCGATGGAGACTTTGTGGAAGAAGCCCCGCTCTTTCGAGCGCACTATTTGCTGGGCCAAATCAAAGAGAAGCAGGGCGACATCTCCGGGGCCGCAAAAGAGTACGAGGCGGCCTTGTCCCTCTCCAAGGAATTCTCTGAAGCCCGTGACGCTCTGAATCGGGTCCGGCGTTGATCCTGTGGGCTGTGGCTGTGATCTACAATCGGACGTTTCTGGCGAAATGAATGGAAAACGAATGATCCAGGGCATTCTTAGGTTTTCGCTGTGCCTGTTGCTGTCAGCTTCGACCGCCGCCTGCGCGCAACAGCTCACCTTTCATCGCGCGATAGAGTTAGCGGTCAAGAACAGTACTTCCATGGCGATCGCCAAAGTCGACGAGAACCGGTCGCAGCAAGGCTATCTGGAAGCCCGTAATCTTTTTCTTCCCCAGATGAACGTGGGTTCCGGTTTGGCATATTCCAATGGTTTCCCTTTAAGCGTGGAGGGTTCCGCGCCTTCGCTGCTGAATGTCACTTCGCAGCAATTCCTTGTGAATTTCGCCCAGCGTGAATTCATCCGGGCAGCCAAGCGCGAGTGGGGTGCGACTGGTCTCCTTGCGGGAGAGCAAAAAGATCAGGTGATCCTTGAGACCGCCGTAGCTTATACCGAACTGGACAAGCTCCATGGCCAGCTAAACATCCTGAAACAACAGACTGAATCCGCACAAAACGCCGAGTCGGTCGCGTCCCAAAGGTTTCAGGCTGGGGTCGATCCTGAGGTGGAAGTCACAAAGGCGAAATTGAATTTCGCCCGTGTCCGCTTCCTCATCGCTCAAAGTGAGACGCAGGCGGATCTTCTTCGGCTGCGGCTCTCACAGTTGACCCGTTTGCCTCTGGAGCAGATCGCGACGGTGACAGAGAGTATTCCGCAGATCCCGGAGCCAGATCCAAATACTGATGTCGTGGCCAGGGCGCTTGAGTCGAGCAATGCCATCAAGATTGCCAATGAGCACGCCGTGGCAGCGCAGATACGCGCCAAGGGTGAGCATAAGCAGCTCTACCCTGCCTTGGATCTCGCCGGGCAATACGGTCTTCTCGCCCGCTACAACAATTACGACGAATTCTTTCGCCGATTCCAGCGGCATAACATCACGGTGGGGGTGGTGGTTCGTTTTCCTTTTCTTAATTACGCACAGAAGGCGCACGCGGTGGCGGCTGATCTGGATGCGCTGAAGGCTCTCCAGACCGCGGAAGCGACCAGGCAGCAGGTCACCAGCGATATGACGAAGCTACAGCACAGCATTCGTTTACTCTCCGCCGCCAGGGACATCGCTAAACTGGAGTACCAGATCGCAGGTACGGATGCACAGGCGGCCCAGACGCGGGTCGAAGCGGGATCGGCAACACTGAAAGACCAGGAAAACGCCCGACTGGCGGAAAGCCAGAAATATGCAATTTTCTTGGACTCCAGTTTTGAACTCGAGCGTGCTCAGCTCCAGCTCTTGAAGGCCGCCGGGCAGATCGAGGCGTGGGCCCTCGGCGCCAACAGTCCGGATCCGCAAAGTCATTGAGCCGCCTGAACTTCCGCTCACCTCTTCTCTCACGCAGTTCACTGGTTTGCCTAAAACCTCCCTTTTCCACGTTTGTTAGAATCAAGCATTACTCCTATGCCTCTAAAGACGCTTTTTTTGAATCCCCCTTCCTTTGAGAAATTCGATGGCGGAGCCAGTTCCCGCTGGCCTGCCACCCGTGAGATCGAGTCCTATTGGTACCCGGTCTGGCTGGCTTATCCAGCAGGAATGCTCGAGGGCTCTCGCCTGGTAGATGCCCCGCCGCATCATCTCTCCGTTGAGGACGTTGTCTCCATCGGCAAGGATTACGAGTTCTTGGTCTTATTCACCAGCGCTGTCGGCTTTGACGTGGATGTCAAGATCGCCGAACGCATGAAAGACGCCAACCCGGCACTGAAGATCTGTTTCGTTGGCCCCCCGGTGACTATCGCTCCCGAGCGCGCGTTCAATGAGAGCAAGGTCATCGACTTCACCGTCCGCCGCGAGTTTGATTATGCGGTGGTGGAGTTTGCGCAAGGAAAGCCCTTTGAGGATATCCTCGGCATCTCCTATCGCAAGAATGGCGAAGTGGTACATACACCCGATCGCCCTCAGGTCCAGGATCTTGACGCGCTGCCGGATGTCACCGACGTTTATAAACGCGATCTGGACGTGACCAAATACAACGTGCCATTCCTGATGCATCCCTATGTTTCTCTGTACACCACTCGCGGATGCCCCGCCCTCTGCACCTTCTGCCTGTGGCCGCAAACGCTCAGCGGACATGCCTGGCGCAAGCGCTCTACGGACCGTGTTGCCGCGGAAATGGCAAAGGCGAAAGAACTCTGGCCGAACGTAAAAGAATTCTTTTTTGATGATGACACCTTCAATATCCAAAAGGCTCGCACCATCGAACTTTGCGCCAAACTAAAGCCTTTGGGCCTTACCTGGTCCTGCACCTCGCGCGTCACCACTGATTACGAGACCCTCAAAGCCATGCGCGACGCCGGCTGCCGGCTGATGATCGTGGGGTTTGAGTCTGGCGACCCGCAGATCCTGAAGAACATCAAGAAGGGCGCAACCGTCGAGCGCGCCCGCCAGTTCGCGAAGGACGCGCACAGTCTGGGTCTTACGATCCATGGCGATTACATCCTCGGCCTGCCCGGCGAGACCAAGGAAAGCATTGAGACCACTATCCAGTTCGCGAAAGAACTGGATTGCGAGACCATCCAAGTCTCACTCGCCCATGCCTATCCCGGCACTGAACTGTACGATTTTGCCAAGCAGAACGGCTTCATCCTGCATGAGAAGAACATGGCGGATGATGGCGGCCACCAGCTCGCGATGATCGAATATCCCAATCTGCCTCGCGAGTACGCTCTAGAAGCCGTCCACCGCTTCTATGACGAATACTATTTCCGCCCCAAGCAGATCTGGCGCATCGTCAAGCGTGCCATGGTCAGTCACAATGACCGCAAGCGGCTTTACAAAGAGGCCCGCGAATTCATGGACCTTCGCTCCAAGCGCAATAAGGTGGCAAAAGAGATTCGCGCGGAGACCCAAAGCAAGGCGCAGACCGTCAGCGCTTCTGGGGATTAGCCCGGCGGATGACGCCTAAGAAATACCTCATACTTTTTGCCATCACCGTCTTTTCCACGGTCGGCGATTTGTTTTTGAAAAAAGGAATGAACCAGGCGGAAATCATCAGCCTGGTTCATCCCTGGGTCCTTTTGTACGCCCTCGCAAACCCCTGGATCATCTTCGGGGTCTTGATCCTCTGCTGCTTCTTCGCCGCCTACATTTCTTCCCTGTCATGGGCTGATCTGACCTACGTAATGCCCGCGACAGCTTTCGGATATGTCCTCACCGCGCTTACCTCGGCGGTCTTTCTCCACGAGCACGTGAGTGCCAGCCGATGGACTGGCGTGTTACTGATCAGCATGGCAGTCGGTTTTGTCACTCGCGGACCCGCAAAGACCGTCCCGCCTCCAGAAATATCCGTGGAGGCAGAATGAACCGGAGGCCGGAGGTTTGGCTCGTCCTCGCGCTGTTCGTCCTCTCGACCTCTGCCGGTGACGTACTGATGGCGAAGGCAATGGGACTCATCGGTGACCTGGGAAAGATTCGCGAACGCGAAGGGACATTCGGCGCTATCCGCCGCATTTTCGTTTCAGGGTGGTTTTGGCTCGCCGTGACCGCCATGGCGAGCTCTTTCTTCAGCCTGCTCACGGCGCTGAACTGGGCAGATCTCAGCTTTGTCGGCCCCGCATCCTCGGCACTCACTTTTATCCTGAATACTTTTGCGGGCAAGTTTTACTTGAAGGAACAGGTGACCGGGCGCCGATGGCTTGCTGCGGCCCTGGTCTGCGTCGGAGTTTTTTTCATCTCCCGTTAGTGGCCGAGGTGGCGGCGAAGATGGGTGCAACCGCCCGCAGCGTTAGATCGCCATATCTCACCGCCGCTTTTGCCGCTTTGTATGAAAATGCCGATCGGCGTAACTTTGCGACGACATCTTCCGGAACGCTTTCCATGATCAACACCTCCGTGCCCTGTGCGTCCACGTAGAGCGACCCTTCTTCGGACTCCCAGCGTCCTTCATCACGTGACTTCAATACCGCATTCTTATATCGCTTTTTGAACGACGCGCCGTAAAGCTCCGCGAAGCGTGAAGCTGTCTCCGCATCCTTCCAGCGCGAGACATAGACAAGTGCAATATCTGAGGTTTTCATGAATGGGCCAACGGCGCTCTTCCTGGTGAAGGCGTAGTAAGCTCCGCCCCGCCAGGTCGGAGAGATCTCTCGGGCGGCTCTTTCATCCGCAAATTGCTTCAGCAAGATCAATACATCCAATTGCCCCATCGAGCCCACGTCATATCTTTTCCAGCCTTTGCCCAGGATCTTCTCCACATCCGGAAGTTGCACTGGCGGGATATGTTCATGCGCCAGATAACTCTTGGGAGACAATATTTCATGCGTGCTCAACGGGGGCCGTTGCAACGCGCCAGAAAAGGCCGCGGTCTTGCCCCCCGCGGCCAAAAGTTCCTGCACAAAACCTAAACCATCCCTGTAAGGAAATATGAGTGCTTCCTGGATCATCTTGGGCGCGTGCGCGAGAAGAGACGTGCCGGACTCAGGTGAGGCCATGGAGCCTTTGATCGCCTCCGCAACCTGGGGAGAGTCCGCCAAAGAATGCTGCGTCTCCTTGAGGTAATAGTCGATCATGACTGCCATACCCTGGCCCTCCACTAAAGCGCTGCGGGCGCTGGTCACTTCATCGTTCTCTATCTCAGCATCATCCGAGTTCTTGTCTTTCGGATCATGTTTTTTAGCGTCCTTGAGCCAATCGTCCAGATGTACGGCCTGGTCTTGAAGCGCATGCGTCAATTCGTGTGACATGACCGGCTTTTGCGATTCAGTCGGAAGCCAGTTCAGCAGGAACATTGTCTTCTGTTTCGAATCGTAAAAGCCCGCTACCTGTTCGCGAAGCAGCGCGATCATGAAACTACGAAGCGCGAAGTCGCGAGGCAATAATCCGAATTTCTTTAAGACGATCTCTGAGCGTTCGAGCCGTTTTTCATCTTCGTCTTCATTCATTTTGTCTTCGATGTACCGAGCCACTTGATCACGGCTGGCGAGTTCTCGCTTTACCTGGGCGCGAATCGGCAGCCCGCTGTCTTTTGAGACGAACTGGAGTACATCATCCATCGACTTGAACAGGGCCCCCTCCTCTGCGGGATCTATGACTTTCTCCGGGACCACCGCCCGCTTGGGATCAACGGGCTCCGGCTGGGGGTGCGGTAGCTGCGCGAGAAGTACTGTGCTGAGGATGAAAGGAAGAAATATTTCGATTCGCTTCATTCGAACAGGTTAGTGCAAGATACCCAGCTTCGCCACAGGCCAGTAAACAAAAACAGCCTTGCCGGTCACATAGCTGCGATCGACCGGACCAAAGTCCCGGCTATCACTCGACATCGAGCGGTGGTCTCCCAATACAAAATAGGAATTTGCCGGGATCACGATCTCGGGATAAGACCGTTGGTCCGCATATTCGATCGGCACATACGGTTCAAGGACCCGATATCCGTTCACATACACCCGGCCCATATATATCTGGACATGGTCAGCCGGCGCGGCAATCACGCGCTTGATATAGCTTTTGGCAGGATCGTGGGGATAGCGGAAGACAACGATGTCGCCGCGGCTGATCGGCTCAATCCGATAAACGAACTTGTTGATGAATATCCGCTCTTGATCTTCCAGCCCCGGCAACATACTGGTGCCTTCCACTTTTACCGGCTGGTACAGAAAGATGATCAGGAATGTCGAGATTCCTATTGAGATCAGCAGGTCCCGCAACCAGGACCTCAATACGGAGACTTTGCCTGCACTCTCAGGCTTCGCTCCGAATGCCGCGGTATCCGCTTGTTCTTTCATCGTGCCTGCCCCGGATTATAGACGCGGCTCAAGGGCCGCTCGATAGCCCACAACCGCATATTTTTGGAGCGAAAGGGGTTGTAAGATAGGAATAGGTCATCCCATGAATCGCAAACATCTGATCGGTCTTGCTGCTGCAGTCATGCTCACAGTCACGGGTTCCGCCCAATTCGGCCCCGCAGCGGATGTGCCTGCTTATAACGCAGCGCCTCCCGCCAAAGGCCACCCCCTGCCTCCCATCATGAGTGGGAAACAACTCTCCGGGCCTGACTTTCAACATCCGTCACAGGTGAAAGCCTATCAAGCCGCGGCAAAGATTCCCGGCGTCCTGCATCAGCTTCCCTGTTATTGCTACTGTGATCGCAGCGTTGGCCACAATAGCCTGCACAGTTGCTTTGAAAGTGACCATGGCGCCCACTGCTCGGTCTGCATGAAGGAAGCTCTTTACGCTTACAAAGAGACCAAGAAGGGCAAGTCAGCAAAGCAGATACGTCAAGGCGTGATGCGGGGCGAGTTCGACAAGATCGACCTGCAGAACGTCTCCCTTAACTAAGGAGAGGCCTCGCCTCAAATTTGCATTTGCTAAGCGGAGTCACTGGTTGACGCCATCTGTTGTTCTGCGTATAAATGAGCGCATCGCGGCGTTCCTGTGCTCCCGCATCCATACGTTTTTCACAAGCATTGGCTAAACAGTAAATTCTGCCGCAACTCCGAGCGTAACTGAATGAAAAAGAAAGCTCCTCAGAAGGATAAAACTTTGCCCCCTAAGTTGAAGGAGGCAAAGGCAGTTACGAAAGGCAAGCCCACTCCAGGAATGGCTCGCGCCAAGACCGCCGCTCTTCCCCCGCCCAAGCCGGATCCCCGTTTTACACAGGCTGTGCAAAATTACGAGTCTGGCGTAAGGGCCATGCAAGAGCACAAATTCGATCGCGCAAGAACCATCCTGGAAAAAGTTTTGACCGGTCCCAGCCGAGAGCTGGCGGATCGCGCTCGCATGCATTTGAATATCTGCAATCAGCAACTTGCCAAGGTAAGCACTAACTTCAAAAACCTTGAAGAACATTACGATTACGCCGTCTCGCTGATGAATACTTCTGATTATGACGGGGCCCGCGCGCATTTAGAAAAGTTGGTGAAACAGAATTCGAAGTCAGATTACATCCTCTACGGAATGGCGATCCTGGAATCGCTCACAAACCATCCCGAGGAGTGCCTGCGATATCTGATTGATGCGGTCAGGTTGAATCCGTCGAATCGCTTTCAAGCACGCAATGATTCTGATTTTGCCAATATGGCGGATGATCCCAGGTTCACGGAATTGCTTTATCCCGAACCAGACGCGGAAGCTGCCGCCATCGGCAATAGCGGCAGCAAACGCTTTTAAGCACTGAAGATGTTGCCATCTTCAGCAATGGCTTCCCCGGAGAAAGACCTCACGACGACCCGCGGACTCAGGGTGGTTGCCATCGGGGGTGGCACTGGGCTCTCCACATTGCTTCGCGGGCTGAAACGATTCGTTCGGCCGTCCGCATCGGTTCCCAGCGGTCTACCTGAAAAATCCATCGTGGACCTGGCGGCCGTCGTCACCGTCACCGATGATGGCGGCTCCAGCGGACGCCTGCGCAAAGAATTCAACATGTTGCCTCCCGGCGATATTCGCAATTGCATGGTGGCGCTCTCAGAGGATGAAGCCCTTCTTTCTCGGCTTTTTCAATACCGTTTCAAAGCCGGCACCGGACTCGAAGGCCACAATTTCGGCAACTTATTCTTAGCAGCGTTGAGTGAGATCGTCGGAGATTTCGGCGAAGCCGTGCGCGAGTCGTCGCAGATCCTGGCATCACGGGGCCACATCTATCCCGCCACCATGTCCAACGTCCAACTCGACGCCTGGATGGATGATGGTTCCCGAGTGATGGGTGAGACGCAGATCACTGCCAGCCAGCGACGCATCATTGACTTGCGGCTCGTGCCTACCAATGCTCGGCCTCTCCCGCAGACGCTGGCGGCGATCGCTTCTGCGGATCTGATCACGATCGGTCCTGGCTCGCTTTTCACGAGTTTGATCCCGAATGTGCTGGTAAGAGGGATTCCTGAGGCGATTGCCCGGTCTAAAGCGGTCAAGGTGTATGTATGTAACTTGATGACGCAAGCGAATGAAAGCGTCGGCTTGTCCGCGGCGGACCATGTGAGCGCTATCTACAAGCATGCGCATCGCCCTATCTTTGATTGCGCCCTGATCAACGCTGTACCTGTATCTTCTGAGCTGGCTGAAAAATATCGTGCGCAGAGTAGCGAACAGATCCTCCCGGAATGCACCGGGGTTGAAGCTCTTGGAGTGCGCTGCGTGCTCGGGGATTTTCTCGATGAAGGCGCGGTCATCCGCCATGCCACGGACAAGGTAGCCCGAAAGCTCCTCGAGCTCGTCTGAGTTAACATAGTTTCCCCCATGCCCAAGAAATCGAAACGCGCCCGAAGCATTGCAGTCCCAGACTCCGCGAATGATTTCGTGGTGGTGATCCTGGCCGCCGGCAAGGGCACGCGCCTGAAATCGAGACGCCCCAAGGTCCTGCATGAGATCGGCGGCAAGCCGCTCTTGGAACATGTGATCGATGCCGCCGGAACCATTGTGCCGCCGGAGCGGATGATCGCCATCATCGGACATGAAGCAGCCGGCGTCCGGACCGCGGTCGAGCACACCGGGATAAAGTTTATCGTGCAGGCCGAACAGCGCGGCACCGGCCACGCGGTCATGTGCGCGCGAGAGGTCCTAAAGGATTTCGCCCATGTCTTGGTGCTCTCAGGAGACGTACCGCTGATCCGCCCAGAGACGATCTCATCCATTCAGCAGTTCCATCTCTCGCAGCGGGCTTCCATGACGATTCTTACCGCCGTTCCTCCGGACCCCAGCGGATACGGTCGTGTCTTCCGCAAGAGCAGGAACAGCCCTGAAGTGACAGCCATCGTCGAGCAGAAGGCCCTTAAAAGATCACAGCTCAAGGCTCCCGAGATCAATTCGGGGATCTATGCCTTTCGCACTGCGGACCTTTTCAGCCATATCGATCGACTGAACACGAAGAATGCCCATGGCGAGTATTACCTCACGGACATGGCATCCATTCTGGTGAAAGCGAAGAAGCGGGTGGTCGCGCTTTCTGCGGGGAACATCATGGAAGTGCTGGGCGCCAATACCCTTCGGGAACTCGTGGTTCTAGACGCAGCCATGCGTATGAATAAAGCGCTGGAGTTGCTGGCAAGTGGGGTGACTATTTTTCGGCCCGAGACTTGCGTGATTGATTCCACCGTTCAAATCGGTCCCGATACCGTGATCGAACCATTTGTGCAATTGCTCGGAAAAACACACATCGGTTCTGACTGCCGCATCCGGTCATATTCCGTCATCAGCGACTCTGAAATTGCCGATGGTGTGCTGGTCCGTCCGGGATGCATCATCGATAACGCGAAGGTCGCATCTCGCGCGTTGCTCGGCCCGTATTCCCATCTCCGCCCAGGTACTGAGATCGGCGAAGGCGCTCACATAGGCAATTTTGTCGAGACTAAGAAGGTTCGCATGGGTCGCGGATCCAAAGCCAATCACCTCAGCTATCTTGGCGACGCGGAGATCGGTGCCGGAGTGAATATCGGCGCCGGCACCATCACTTGCAATTATGACGGCATCAACAAGCACCCCACCGTGATCGAAGATGGGGTCTTTGTTGGCAGTGATTCCACCCTGGTTGCGCCGGTACGCTTGGGTTCTGGATCCTATGTGGCAGCGGCATCCTGCATTACTCACGATGTACCCGTTGACGCTCTGGCGCTGGGACGTTCCCCGCAGACTATCAAAGAAGGTTGGGCGAAGCGGAAGCGCGAGGAGCGTGCCGCCGCAAAAGCCAAATGATACTGGCAGCAGCCGAGCGGCCCTGGTCATCCAATCTCCTGTAGAAGGTTTCAGGAGGCAGCATGACCAAGATCAATCCCAGTCCTAAGCACGGAAGCAGCCCACGCAGCGAGGAGAGCGTCAGCCAGGCAGATGGCACATCCGCTCAAGACCCACGCGGCACCACCCAACAGGATCAAAAGCAGCAACCAAGCGGGGTTGGGCCCACCGGCAAAAATCCCGGCATTGCTAACACGAATGCGCCGCTTCGCAGTGGCACCCCTGAAAATCGTGAGGGCGCCATCAACCCCAGTGCCCCCACGCAATCTACTGAAGGCCCCAGCACGAATCTTGCGAGCCCCGGCAATCCCAACTCGGATGCCATTGGAGAGATCTACCACCCCGACCCCAAAGGAAATCTGGATATGGGCAAAATGAGCAATCCCCCTGCAACAGATACCGGCCACGCGATCAATGCCGGCGAAAAAACCGGTAATTCTTCAGCGGATAGGGATGAAAGCGAAAGGAAACCTGCCTCCCGCAAGCCTGGGAAAGAGGGCGTTGGTGACTCACGCAAGACGCCCAAAGATGAAAAAGATGGCCGCGTCGCCTAAACAGTTGACGTGAAATTAAATGAAGTGAAATTAAAACGGCCCCTCTAAGAGGGGCCAGGTTTCAGGAGAGGAGATGAACAACCGTTTACTGCATCTGCGCAACTAATTCCCTTATTTGCAGCCGTGCTTCAAATACACCCCGCTGCGATTCCTCTTCCGTAAGTCCCAAAGTGCGGGCGATGCGCTCGTGGCTATAGCCTTCCACGTCATGCAGCAGGAACGCAAGACGCTCGGTCGCCGGCAATTGGACCACGGCGCGTTCCAAATGGATTCTTTTCGTGTTTCCCCTGACAGCTACATTCGTGATGTTTTCATTTTTTAAAGTGACGAAGCCGATCGGGGTCAGTTCACGAAGCTCAGCCAGCAACATCTGGTCAAGCACTTCCGGGGTCGCATTGTTCGCCTTGAAGGCGCGGCTGAATACACGCGTTGAGATCTCCTCTGCGGTGATCTCGTTGTCAGTCATCCAAAAGGCAAGCGAGTAAACACGATCCCGATTCTCTTCGTAAATGGCTTTGTAAGAAGCAAGATCCGATGTTTCCGCTTTAACAAACCGAACTAGAGCCGGAAAATGTGCCTCATGTACGCTATATCCCATTTGCAGAAGACCCTCTTCGTTTTCGATTGATTTCTCGCTGGGTTGCCCCGGCTCGACACTAGTAATTGCAATGTGGTTGCCCAACCCCGCAAAAAAACCCCGCCGAGAAGATAAATTTTCTAACTAGTTGAAACCGTTTAGCTTATAGTTCTTTCACGTCGATCCAGAGTTCCGGAAAAGCTAACAAGCCGCAATACTGAGCCC
>JBBSFV010000031.1:0-35571 GCA_038254775.1 Terriglobales bacterium
CCTTGAACCCGGGAAGCAGCTATTGGCTTCGGCGTCCATAGTTTTTATTCTTCGTATTCGTCGGAGCCTTGCACCCAAAGGAATGACTGGATTTCGATCATGTCTCGCGGACGCAGCTCCCGGGGAATGGCTTGGGACCCGCATTACCGCTGCTTTTGCCGGCCTTTGGTTTGGAGGGAAGATCCCAGACACAAAAAAACGGCGGAGCTTGTGCTCCGCCGTTTCCGGTTATTACCCGATCGACTAGTACCGACCGTTGCCGATGGTCTGTTGATACCCTTGCGTGAACGCCTGACGATAAGCCTGCTTGAACTCCTCACGCTTGTAGCTCGAAGTGTATCCGTGGTCCGCATCTTTATAGCCCTTTGCCTGAGACGGATCCTGCTGACGGCCCTTGGCAAGGTCCTGCTGCGCATACCACACGCCATCTCTGTAACCTATGTCAGCGGCTACGCGTGAAGTCTCAGATCCGTAACCATTATTGTTGCCGAAGCTGCCATTGCCGTAGCTTCCATTATGGTTGTCACCATCGTTGTCGTAATCCCCATTGTTGCCATTCACATTTCCGCCCGCGGTTTGCTGGTAGCCCTGAATGAAAGCTTGGCGGTATGCCTGCTTGAATTCTTCGCGGTTATACGAAGAGGTGTAACCGTGGTCGGCGTCTTTATAGCCCTTGGCATGGGAAGGATCTTCCCGGCGGCCCTTTGCCATGTCCTGCTGCGCGTACCAGACTCCATCTCTGTATCCCAGTTGGGAAGCGGCGCGCGAGGTGGTTGACCCATTATTTCCGTAGCTGCCGTTGCTGTAGCTGCCATTGCCGCGGCGCCCATGATGATGGTCACGATTTCCCCGGCCACCGTTGTAGATCCCACCATTCTGGTTGTTCCCGGTATATCCGTCGTTGTATCCCTGTTCGTAAGCGGATCGATAAGCCTGTTTGTACTGGTCGCGAGAACCCATGTCACTGGAATAGCCATGATCGCCGCGTTTGTAGTTCTCGTCCCTGAAATTGGATGAAACACCCTGAGACCGGTCGACTCGCCCATGTTCCATTCCGTCCGTGTACCCGATCTGCTCGGCTTGGCTTCCATCGTTATAGCCGCCGTTGTAGATGCCTGTATTCTGGTCGTAAGGGTTATTTTGGCCGAACTGCGCCATTGCCACGGTGCTCCCCAACAGCATCGCCATCGCTAAAAATGTCTTCTTCATGATGATTACCCTCACATAGATAGAACCCTTGAGCGTGTGGCTAGTTGCATCGAAAAAGCAAGTACCCGCGCTCAGCATCTCCGGCCAGAGTCTCTGCCGGCAGTCCTCAGCCAGGCGCTGAACATAAGCTCTGAGCCATGCTCAGCGGCAACTCCGTCAACCCCGGCGCATCTACTCAATCCCAATGGACGGGTGCAAGAATCGACATCGTATTGGCACCGCCGGATGGACGGTCCCACGGCCGCTGGCTGCCACCCTCCCCGCCGAGGGATCGCACTTGGAGCGCTACTCTGGCTTGTTCTGCTGTTGTGAGATCAACTCCACTTTTTATCGTTTCCACAAGCCTGAGACTTGGGCGCGATGGGCGGCGACCGTGCCCGCGGAGTTCCGCTTTTCCGTGAAGGCACCGAAAGCCATCACCCACCAGGCGCTGCTTGCCTGCGGGCCGGAGATCTTAGAACCATTTGCGAAGGAGATCACGGGATTGGGCGAAAAGCTCGGGCCCGTGCTCTTCCAACTTCCTCCGCGCCTCGTCTTCGATTCGGCTCTGGCAAAGGGCTTTTTTACTGTCTGGCAGAGGGTCCACTTCGGCGCAACCGTCTGTGAGCCTCGCCACGAATCCTGGTTCGCCCCAGATGCCGGCGCGCTCTTGCGTGATCTTGGGATAGCTCGAGTGGCGGCAGATCCGGCGCGAGTTCCCAGCGCAGCGTCTCCCGGCGGAGCAACATCGCTGCCCTATTACCGGCTGCATGGATCGCCCAGGATGTATTACTCGTCCTACTCTCCAGAGTTCCTCGATGAGATTGCGCGGGGTATGTCCACTGCTGGTAGGGAAGCCTGGTGCATCTTTGACAACACCGCCTCCGGCGCTGCTGCGGAAAATGCCATGCAGCTGGATGCGCTTTTGAAACGGATTCGCCGTTAGAATCTGCCGCATGTTGGATCACTTTGATCTTCAAGCCATCGCCACCGTCCATAATTCCATTCCGGAAGCCGTCAACAATATATGGGGCAGCGTCATCTCACGGCTGGAGCTCGACAACACACGGTTCACAACGGACGCGCTCCTCGGACTGAACGAGTTTTCTCATGTCGAAGTCGTGTTCTTGTTGCACTCCGTGGCGGAGTCGGAGATCGAGTTCGGGTTGCGCCATCCGCGCGGGCGCCAGGACCTGCCCGAAGTTGGCATCTTCGCGCAGCGCGGACGCGCTCGCCCCAACCGCATCGGCGTCACCGTCTGCCAGATTCTCTCTATCGGTGGTTTAACGGTGGAAGTACAAGGACTGGACGCGATAGACGGCACTCCAGTGCTGGACCTCAAGCCGTACATGCCGGAGTTTGCCCCCAGGGGCGCTGTGCGGGAGCCCCCTTGGGCGAAGGTTTTGATGGAAAAATACTGGGGATAACCTCCAATCTGTCTTAACAGCGGTGCGACGCAGTACAATAACCGAAGATGCTCTCGACCCTCCCAGTTCGCGACCCCCTGTCCGTTGCGCCCTTTGCGCAGCGCTGGCTTTTTTCTTACTGCTGGTAACGCCCGCAAATTGGCGCGACAAACACCGCCAACCTCTCTGAACAAAATTAAAGATCTGAACAAAATCAAAGATAATGTCCAGCACACTTGAACAAATCGTCTCCCACACCCGCAGTCGCGTTGCGGGATCGCGCGTCTCGATGCCCATCGCGCAACTTGAACGCGAAGCTCGCGTGCATCTGCCGCGAGGCTTCCGGCGGACTCTGCTGCAGGCCGCGGAGAAGACCGGCTTCGCCATCATCGCGGAGTTGAAGAAGGCATCCCCTTCAAAGGGTATGATCCGGGGTTCGTTTCCCGTAGCCGGCCTGGCGGTTTCGCTCGCAGAGGGCGGCGCTAATGCTTTGAGCGTGCTGACCGAAGAGAAATGGTTTCAGGGTTCATTGCAGGATCTGCGTGAGGCGTCTGCGGCAACCGAGTTGCCATGCCTGCGAAAAGATTTCATCGTGGACGAATATCAACTCTGGGAAGCGCGGGCGAGTCGCGCGGACGCCATGTTGCTGATCGTCGCCGCTTTGCCGGATCCCGATCTCGGCAGGCTCCTTCGCGAAGCCACCGCCCTGCAACTTGATGTGTTGGTCGAAGCGCATGATGCGCAGGAGATCGCGCGCGCCATCGCCGTCGGCGCCAACATGATCGGGGTCAATAGCCGCGATCTCAAGTCGCTGCAAGTGGACTCCAAGACCCATGAACGGCTGGCCGCGAATCTGCCCAAAGACGTGCTCCGTGTCGCCGAGAGCGGCATCCGCTCAGGTGCTGAGGTGAGGGGCTTGCAAGGGCTCGGCTACCAGGCGTTTTTGGTGGGTGAATCATTGATGCGCGCCGACCATCCCGGCGAAGCCCTGCAAGGCATCTTGGCGGAAGCCAAAGCCCTGCCGCTGGGTGCTGCCGGCGCAGCAGCTTCAGATGGGAGCGGCGGAATAGTAGCTTGACCCCGAATGAAGACTTGGATCAAATTTTGCGCGCAGACGAACGTGGAGGACGCCTTGCTCAGTTATGAGGCCGGGGCCGATGCTGTCGGCTTCGTCTTTGCTCCCAGCAAACGCCGCGTGACTCCTGCTCAGGTGAAAGCCATCACCGCGCAACTTCCTGCCGGAAAAGAAATGATCGGCGTGTTTGTGAATGAGCCGGCGGACCGATTAGTGAACATCGTGAATGATTGCGCACTCACCGGCATCCAACTCCAGGGCGATGAATCACCCGGGTTTGTGAGTGAAATGCGGATGCAGCTTCCTCAAGGCACTCGCATCACCAAAACGCTGCACGCGCACAACATCCATGAAGAGGCATCCCTATTTTTTACCGCCGGGGTTCGCCCTGTCGATTCCATTCTGGTCGATTCCGGCACCGCGATCGAGCGCGGTGGCAGCGGTCAAACCTTCAACTGGCTCGAACTCCAGCACTTCATTGACGATCTTCAGGAAGTAGCGCCGGTGATCATTGCCGGTGGATTGGATCCCCAAAACGTTGGTGGCGCGGTCGCTCTGTTTCGCCCCTTCGGAGTGGATGTGGCCACCGGCGTGGAACGTGGGCCGGGCAGGAAAGATCCTGAGAAATTACGCGCCTTCGTGGCTTCGGTGCGTGCCGCTGAGCTCGATCAGCCCAAGGTGGGCACTTAAACATGGCAGCGGCAAAACAATTGGATGCACCCGGACGCTTCGGCCGCTATGGCGGAAGGTATGTGCCGGAGACGCTGATGTCCGCGCTCGAAGAGCTTGAGGCGGCCTATGGCAAAGCCAAACGCGATCGCGGCTTTCAGAAAACCCTCGACAAACTTCTGAAAGAGTATGCCGGGCGTGAGACCCCGCTCTTTTTCGCCGAGCGCCTCACTAAACATCTGGGCGGTGCGAGGATCTACCTCAAGCGCGAAGACCTGCTCCACACCGGCGCGCACAAGATCAATAACAGCCTGGGCCAGGCGCTCCTGGCCAAGCGTATGGGCAAGCAGCGCATCATCGCGGAGACCGGCGCCGGGCAGCACGGTGTCGCCACCGCCACCGTCTGCGCGCTGCTCGGCTTGCAATGCGTTGTCTATATGGGCACCGAAGACATGCGTCGCCAGCAGTTGAATGTCTTCCGCATGAAACTGTTGGGCGCGGAAGTGCGCGGCGTGGATGCAGGCCAGCGCACGCTAAAAGACGCCATCAATGAAGCCATGCGCGACTGGGTCACGAATGTCCGCGACTCCTACTATCTGTTAGGCAGCGCGCTGGGCGCGCATCCCTATCCCACCATGGTGCGCGACTTTCAAAGCGTGATCGGAAAAGAAGCGCGGGCGCAGATATTGAAAGCCGAAGGCAAGCTGCCCACTGCCGTGATCGCCTGCGTGGGCGGCGGCTCCAATGCCATCGGCATATTCTCCGCATTCCTCGCCGATAAACGCGTGCAACTGATCGGAGTAGAAGCCGGAGGTCGAGGCACCAGCCTCGGCGAACACGCTGCGCGATTCACCGGCGGAACGCCAGGCGTGCTTCAAGGCACCATGTCTTACGTTTTGCAGGACGCCGCCGGACAAGTCTCCGGGACGCATTCCATCTCTGCCGGGCTCGACTATCCATCGATCGGCCCTGAGCACGCCGACCTCTACGATCGCAAACGCGCGGAGTACGTCTCCGCCTCAGACGATGAAGCGCTCTCTGCTCTCACCTTGCTCTCGCGCACTGAAGGCGTCATCCCCGCGCTTGAATCCGCGCATGCTGTGGCTGAGGTGATCAAGCGCGCCCCCAGAATGAAAAAGTCGCAGACGGTCATCATCAACATCTCTGGCCGCGGAGATAAAGACATGGGGATCCTGCGCGATCACCTGAGACTTTGATGATCCAGTTTAAAAACAAGCCGGGGTTAGTGGTGTACGTCACCTGTGGTGATCCGGACCTTCGCGCCTCGCGTCAGGTGGTCCTCGCCGCCATCGATGCCGGCGCAGATGTGATCGAACTCGGTGTGCCCTTCAGCGATCCTCTGGCGGATGGCCCGGTGATCCAGCGCGCAAGCGAGCGCGCACTCGCCAAGGGAACTACTCTGCGCGACGTTTTGCATCTGGCCGCCGATGTTCGCAATGCGCGCCCCCACGCTGGCCTGATCATCTTTTCCTATCTGAATCCCATCTATCGCTATGGCATGAAGGAGTTTGCCGAGGACGCTAAGTCCTCCGGGATCGATGGCGCCCTGGTGATCGATCTCACCCTGGAAGAGTCCGCGGAGTATCGCGCGTTGATGTCACAACACGGCCTGGGCACCATCCTCCTCGCCGCGCCCACCAGCACTGATGCTCGGCTGAAAAAGATCGCCCAGGCAAGCACCGGATTTGTGTACGCAGTCTCCCGTACCGGCATCACGGGCGCATCGCAGGAGCTCTCCTTGGACGCCGCATCGCTGGTCAAACGCCTCAAGAAATACACCAGGCTGCCGGTCGCAGTCGGCTTCGGCATCTCCACCCCCGCACATTTTCGCCAAGTCGGATTGTTTGCAGATGCTGCCGTGGTGGGCAGCGCCATCGTGCGATTGATCGAAGAAAATCCAGCGCATGCCGCCGCAGCGGTCTCCAAATGGATAAAATCTCTGAAGCCCGCAGGCGGCATGGCTGCGGCTAGGGGTTGATGCGATGAAGGACATTCCTGCGTGGCGCAAACAGATCGATGAACTTGACCGCAAGCTGGTGGAATTGCTCAACCTGCGCGCCAGCGCCGCCCAGCAGATCGGCAGATTGAAGCGGGATGGTTCCTTGCCTATCTATGAGCCGGACCGCGAGAAGATCATCTTTGACAATGTTCGCGCCGCGAATAAAGGGCCGCTGCCTGATCTGGAGCTGCGGCACGTGTTTGAACGCATCATTGACGTGATGCGCAAGCTGCAGAAAGAAGAGATCGCCGCCAAAAGCAGCGCGGGATCGCATGAGACAGAATTCGACATTGAAGTGAACGACTGAGCGACTTTTCCATGATCGTAGCAATGCAGGAATTCGCGAGCGAAGAGCTCATCCAACAGGTGATCGAGCGCCTGGTGAGCATGGGCTTTGATGTGCACCGCACCACCGGTGAGCGCCAGACCGTGCTCGCTGGTGTGGGCGCGCGCACTGACTTCGACGTGCGCGAGCTTGAGGTGTTGAGCGGGGTTGCGGAAGTGCATCGCATCAGCTCGCCCTACAAACTCGTCGCCCGCGGCTTTCGCCCGGAAGGCACGATCATCAAATTCGCGAACGGCGTGCAGATCGGCGGCAATGATGTGGTCGTGATGGCGGGGCCCTGCTCGGTGGAATCGCGTGAGCAGTTGTTTACCGTGGCGGAACTGGTTGCCGCCGCGGGGGCCAAAGTGCTTCGCGGCGGCGCCTTCAAACCCCGCAGTTCGCCCTATTCATTCCAGGGCATGGGCCTGGACGGGCTGAAGATCCTGCGCGATGCCGGCGACAAATACAACCTGCTCATCATCAGTGAGGTCATGGAGATCTCGCAGATCGAGATCATGCTGCCCTACGTGGACATCCTGCAGGTGGGCGCGCGCAACATGCAGAACTTCAACCTGCTGCGCGAGCTGGGAAAGGTCCGCAAGCCCGTCATGCTCAAACGCGGCATCGCCGCAACATTTGAAGAGTGGCTGCTCTCCGCCGAGTACATCTATGCCGGCGGAAACTATGACGTGATGATGTGCGAGCGCGGCATCCGCACCTTTGAGACCTACACCCGCAACACCATGGACATCAGCGCCATTCCCATCATCAAAAAACTTTCGCATCTGCCCATCGCCGCTGACCCTTCGCACGGCACCGGGCGCCGCGATAAGGTAGCGCCCATGGCGCGCGCCGCCGTGGCCGCGGGCGCCGACGCGCTGCTGGTGGAGGTGCACCACAACCCCGAGAAAGCCATGTCAGACGGCGCCCAGTCGCTCTACCCGCAGCAATTTGAAAAGCTGATGGGCGAGTTGCGGCTGATCGCGGTAGCCGTAGGGCGCAAGCTCGCCTGAAATCTATGACGCCTTACCGCCAGATCACGATCGTGGGCTGTGGTCTGGTCGGCGGCTCCATTGCGCTGGCGGCAAAACAACATTCGCTCGCAGAGCGCGTCATCGGCTGCGATCGCGCGGATGTGCTGCTCAAAGCTAACGCCCGCGGCGCCCTCGATGCCGGCGACCCCGATCCCATATCCGCCGCGCAGGGAAGTGATCTCGTCATCCTCTGCACTCCGGTGGGCGCGATCCTGGATCTCATCGAGCGCCTCGGCCCGGTGCTTCCCCCGCAAACATTCATCACGGACGTAGGCAGTACCAAAGCGGAGATCGTCTCGCGCGCAAAATCTGTCTTCGGCGCGGGCGTTGCTGGACGCTTCCTCGGTGGCCATCCCATGGCAGGCAAGGAACATGGCGGCATCGAGCACGCCGATGCGGAACTTTTTCGCGGGGCCAAGTGGCTCATCACGCCGGGCGCGGATTCCGCTGCGGATTCACCTGGTGCTCAACGCTTTGTCCAGTTTGTGCAAGCCTTCGGCGCCGACCCGGTCACTCTGCATCCCGAAGCACATGACAAGCTCTGTGCCTGGATCAGCCACCTTCCGCAGATGATCGCCACAGCTCTGGCAAACAGTATCGCTGACTTTGACCAGCAATTTCGCCAGTCGGAGAGAGGTGAGGGCGCGATCAATGGCATCGGAGGGCGCGCGCTGAGCGAGATGACGCGCATCGCGTCGAGTCCGTATTCCATGTGGCGAGACATCGCGCTCACCAATACCGCGAATATCGAAGAGGCACTGCACGCGCTCGAACAAAAGCTGGCGCACATCCGCGAGAACCTGCGCTCACCCGAGTTGCGCGAAGAATTCCAAAAAGCCAACAAGTTTAAACTTACCCAGAAGTAAGTCCCACCCGCGGGTGGCTCACACAACGCGGTTTTCGTTGTGTGGGGAACAACGAGAATCTCGCGCCAAAACCCACTTCTCGTGCGAACATAGTCCATCCTTCCGTACACCGGAGAATTGATTCGTTGATCGGCGAGAGCGTCTCTCACTACAAGATCATTGGCAAGCTGGGCAGCGGCGGTATGGGCATCGTCTATGAAGCTGAGGACACGCGCCTGGGCCGCAAGGTGGCGCTCAAGTTCCTGCCGCCGGAGATGAAGCAGAACCCGCTGGCGCTCGAGCGTTTTCATCGCGAGGCGCGCTCCGCCTCCGCGCTCAACCATCCCAACATCTGCACCATCTATGACATCGGCGAGTATGAAGATGCGCAATTCATCGCAATGGAATTATTGAGCGGCAAGCCGCTCGACCAGATGATCCAGGGGCCCATGGATCTGCAGCAGCTGCTCGACCTCGGCATCCAGATCGCTGACGCCCTCGACGCCGCGCACTCGCAGGGCATCGTTCACCGTGACATCAAGCCGGCCAACATCTTTGTCACCTCGCGTGGGCAAGCAAAGGTCCTCGACTTCGGCTTGGCGAAGGTCTCGCTCGACCGCCGCCTGATGACCGCGGGCGTTACTTCCATGGCGACCGCCGATGCGCATCTCACCAGTCCTGGCACTGCGGTTGGAACCGTCGCGTACATGTCTCCCGAGCAGGCACGCGGCAAGGAGTTAGACGCGCGCACGGACCTGTTCTCTTTTGGCGCGGTGCTGTACCAGATGGCGACAGGAAACGTGCCTTTCACCGGCGAGACCTCCGCCGTCATCTTCGACAACATCCTGAACCACGAGCCCGTCTCAGCCGAAGAGCTGAATCCCGCGCTGCCGCCCAAGTTGATTGACGTGGTCTCCCGCGCGCTGGAGAAAGACCGCGACCTGCGCTTCCAGAGCGCAGCCGAGATGCGCGCCGAACTCAAGCGGGTGAAGCGTGACACGGATTCAGGAAAGAAGATCGCCAGCCCGCAGCCTTCCTCCGGCCACACTGTGGCGGTGCCCGCAGCGCCATCGGGAATGCAGTCCGCGCAGCATCAGTCCGGCGTCACGCATGCCTCCGGTGCGCTGGCCACGGGAGCGCGTGAGCACAAGGTTGGCGTTGGATTGATTGCGGTCATCTTGATCGCAGTATTGGCAGCGGCGGCATTCGGCATCTACTCGCTCGCAACCCGCACTCAGCGCACTCCTTTTCAGAGCTTCTCCATCTCCCGCATCACGGATACCGGCAAAGCAAGCATGGCCGCCATCTCGCCCGACGGAAAATATGTGGTCCATGTCTCCCGCGCAGACAATGCCGAGCAGACGCTGTGGATCCACCACATTCCTACTGCCAGCAACACCCAGATCGCGCCGGGAATCGCCGGACAATATATTGGATTAGGTTTTTCCCCGGACGCAAATTACGTCTACTTCTCCCGTTATGAATCCAGCCGGCAGGGCATCGGCATGTTGTATCGCGTGCCCGTTCTCGGCGGCACGCCAAAGCTCTTGGTGACTGACATTGACACTGGCTTCTCCATCTCGCCCGATGGCAACACCGTGGTCTTCCTACGCCAGATGCCGTCCGATGGTACTGCCAGCATCGTCACCGCGGATGCGAACAATGGCGGCAATGAAAAGGTGCTGGTCAAATACCCAATGCCTCTCAGGGTAGGCGGCGCTGGGTCGGATCCAGTCTGGTCTCCCGATGGCAAGGTAGTCGTCTTTGCCGAACGCCCCGCAGATGGAGTTGCCAGTGGAGTCCATGCCTTCGAACTTTCTTCACAAAAAGATATCAAGTTCGCCAGCATCGAAGCTCCCGTGCGTTTTGCTTTTCTGCGCAATGGGCGCGGCTTGATCACCACCGTACAGGGACCCAGCAACGGGAACCAGCGCCAGATCGCTTTCTTGTCGTATCCGGAAGGGAAGCTCACGCCCATCACCAATGACGTGAATGTCTATGGCGGGGCGTCCGTGTCACTCGCCGCCGACGATAAGATCTTTGCCGGAGTGATCAACGAGACCAGCTCCCATATCGATGTCCTCCCCTACGACCGCTTGAACACCGCCGAGCCTCGCGTAATCACCTCGGCAAAACAGGTTGGCGGATCGGTCGGCTGGTTGGATGCCGACCGCGTATTGAGTGCCACCGCCGGGAAGATCGTTCAGGTGGTCGCTACCCGCCTGGATGGCTCCGGCGAAAACGTGGTCATGACCGATCTTGATAATTCCATCACCGGTTACCTGTGTGACGACAACAAGCACGTGATCTTCAGCGATCCGTTCAGGAGTAAACATCTCCTTCGCATGAATACCGACGGCTCTGACCGCCGCGAGATCACCTCTGGGAGCGGCAGCGAGGAGAATCCCATCTGCGCTCCCGGCAGTAAATGGTTCGTCTACAATTCCGCTGAAGGCAACCACCCCACCCTGTGGCGCGCGGACCTGGAGGGCGGAAACCGCGTCAAGCTACTGGAAGGCTTGCATCGCCCCGCGGCAATCTCGCCCGATGGCAAGTGGCTGGCATTCACCACCACGGTGGCCATCAATCCGGAAAATTTTCATTATGAATTGGCGGTGATGCCCTCTGCCGGCGGCGCGCCCTCGCCGCAGAAATTCAGCCCTAACATGCAGTTTGTGACCAGTATTCGCTTCACCCCGGACGGCAAGGGCCTCATCCTGGCCATCAACAACGGCCCCGGCAATCTCTTCCTCCAGCCACCCTCCGGCGGTCCCATGCAGCAGCTCACTCACTTCAAGTCACTGAGCATCCGTGCATTCGCCATCTCACCAGACGGCAAGAACGTGGCTATTAACCGCGGCGTTGTGAATAGTGACGTGGTGCTGCTGACCGATACCACCCACTAACTTCCGGTTCTATACCGCCGCTTGCAACCGTAAGCAGCTAAACCACTTCTTACCTGTTTTACCCAGTATTCGTCCGGCTTACGCCGTCGTCCTGGAGTTGAGGAGAAAGCTCGCATGCCTCGAAGGGACTTCCCGCTCGAAGCCGATCCCCTTTGGTACAAAGACGCCATCATTTATGAGGTCCACGTGCGCTCGTTCTATGACAGCGTGGACGATGGCATGGGTGACTTTGCCGGCCTGACGCAGAAGCTCGATTACATCCAGGACCTGGGCGTGACCGCCATCTGGCTGCTGCCCTTCTGCCCTTCGCCATGGCGAGACGATGGCTATGACATTGCCGACTACACGGATGTTCATCCGGTGTACGGCACGCTGAATGACTTCAAAGATTTTCTGGCCGAAGCGCACCGCCGCGGCCTCCGCGTGATCACTGAACTAGTCCTGAATCACACCTCTGACCAGCATGTCTGGTTCCAGCGCTCGCGCCGCGCCGAACCGGGCAGCCACTGGCGAAACTTCTACGTTTGGAGCGACACCCCGGACAAGTATCAGGAAGCGCGCATCATCTTCAAGGATTTTGAGCCGTCTAATTGGAGTTGGGACCCGGTCGCGAAATCTTATTACTGGCACCGCTTTTTTGCTCACCAGCCGGATTTGAATTTTGATTATCCGCCGGTGGGTGAGGCCATGACCCAGGCGATGGAGTTCTGGCTTGACCTGGGAGTGGACGGCCTACGCTTGGACGCGGTGCCCTACCTGTTCGAGCGGGAAGGCACCAACTGCGAGAACCTGCCGGAGACGCATGATTTTTTGAAAAAGTTGCGAGCCCACCTGGACAGCAAGTACAGCGGCCGCATGATCCTGGCGGAGGCGAACCAGTGGCCGGAGGATGCCATCGCCTACTTCGGCAACGGCGACGAGTGCCAAATGGCATTCCATTTTCCTGTGATGCCGCGGCTGTTCATGGCGCTGCGCATGGAAGACCGCCACCCCATCACTGACATCCTGCGGCTCACCCCGCCGATCCCTCCGGATTGCCAATGGGCGATGTTCCTGCGCAACCATGACGAACTCACACTTGAGATGGTCACCGATGAAGAGCGCGACTATATGTACCGCGTATATGCCGAGGACCGCAGCGCGCGCATCAATCTGGGGATCCGCCGGCGATTGGCGCCGCTGCTGGGCAATGATCGCCGCCGCATCGAGCTCATGAATGCGCTGCTGTTCTCATTGCCGGGCACTCCGGTGATCTATTACGGCGATGAGATCGGCATGGGAGACAATTTTTATCTGGGCGACCGCAACGGGGTCCGCACGCCGATGCAATGGAATGGTGACCGCAACGCCGGATTCTCCAAGGCCAACCCGCAGAAGCTTTATCTGCCGATCATCATCGACCCTGAATATCACTATGAAGCGCTGAACGTAGAGTCGCAGCAGAACAATCCGAATTCACTCCTCTGGTGGATGAAGCGCACCATCGCGCAGCGCAAGCGCTCCATGGCATTCGGCAGAGGCAGCCTGGAGATACTGCATCCGGATAATCGTAAGATCGTGGCGTTCGTTCGCGAATTCCAGAATGAGCGCATCCTGGTGGTGGCGAACCTGTCGCGCTTCACCCAGTGCTGTGAGCTGGACCTGGCGCGATTCCAGGGCGCCACCATGACGGAGATGTTCGGCGGCGCGGAGTTCCCCGCGATCACCGAGAAGCCATATTTCCTTTCGCTGGGGCCGCATGCGTTCCACTGGTTCATCATCCAGCCTAAAGTCGCGACGGAAGAGGTCAGCATTCCCGGCGAACGTCGCGGAGCAGTGCGCATCGCATCGCTTGATGACGTCTTTACTCCCGCGGGGTTCTTTGCGCTTGAGCGGTCGCTTTCTGCCTACATCGTGCAGCGGCATTGGTTCCTGGGGCGCAACCGCCGGCTGCGTGCCATGGAAGTGGAAGACCAGATCGTGGTGGGTGGGTCTGCACAATTATTGCTCGTCCGCGTGGAATTCAATGAAGGGGATGCTGAACATTATTTGCTGCCGGTGGCGCTGACCATCGGTGATGCGGGCGAGCGGGCGCCGGAATCTGTTATCGCCACCCTGCGCGATGCCCAGGGAAGGTCCGGCATCTTATATGCCACTGCGGGGGAAACAGAATTCGCCAACACTCTGCTGGCGCTGATGCAGAACCAACACTCGATCAATGGACTTCGGGGAAAGCTCTCCGGAGTGGCCACTCCCGCATTCCACCGGTTGCTCGCCGGCGTTTCACAACTGACTCCTATGGCGATGAAGTGCCCGCAGAACCATACTAACGTCGCCTTCGGCGAGACGTTTGTGATGAAGCTCTATCGCAAAGTGGAAGCGGGAATCAGCCCGGAGATCGAACTGATGGAGCATCTCACGTTGAAAGCCGGATACAGCCATGCGCCGGCGCTTGCCGGAGTGCTGCAGTATCAACCGAAGCGCGGAGAATCGGTGACGCTGGGGCTGCTTCAGGAGTTTGAGCGCAATGAAGGCGATGCCTGGCGGTTCACGCTCGACAATCTTGGATTGTTCCTGCATCGCGTGCTGGCCGCATGCACTGATCCGCGGCTCTTGCAAGTACCCATCGCCTCACCGCTGGTGCTGGCGCGCGAAGCAACGCCTCCGGTGGTGATTGAGTTGAATGGATCATTCCTGGAGATGGCCCGCCTTTTAGGGCAGCGGGTTGCGGAGATGCATGTGGCGCTGGCTTCAAACACAGAAGACCGCGACTTCACGCCGGAAGCATTCACTGACTTTTATCGCCAGAGTCTGTATCACGGCATGCTGGCGCTTATGGGGCGGAGCTTTGACCTATTGCGAGCCCGCAAACGCCAGTTAGGAAGTTCCTCAGCAGAGTCCCTGGAGGCATTGTTGCGGAGCGAACCGGAGGTGAAGAAACGCTTCCAGCGTCTGCGAGACCATCGCATCCACGCCACCCGCACCCGGATCCATGGTGACCTGCATCTTGGCCAGGCACTCTATACCGGAAAAGATTTTGTGATCATTGACTTTGAGGGAACGCCCAGCCAGCCGCAGGGAGAGCGGCGCCTGAAGCGTTCGGTGGTGCGGGATGTTGCCTCCATGATGCGTTCGTTCCATTATGCGGCGCACGCAGCGCTCTCCGGGCAGGTCCCGGGGGTGGTGCCGGAATCAGGCAGCGACATCGAGAAGTGGGTCGAGTTCTGGTATCGCTGGTCAGCGGCTGCATTTCTGGGCGGATATCTCTCCGGGTCAGCGTCTGCGGATTTTCTGCCGCGCGATCTGGAAGGACTGGATGTGCTGCTGGAAAGTTATTTGCTCGAGCGGTCGCTGATCGAGATCGGATTTGAGATCCAGAACCGGCCGGATTGGGTACGCATTCCGATCAAGGGAATATTGGAGATCCTGCGCACCTCGTGACCGCTCAAGCTGCATTCCCGCGCGCCAGCGGAATCCTTCTGCACCCCACCTCTCTGCCCGGGGGCCACGGCATTGGCGACTTTGGCGCGGAGGCGCGAAATTTCTCTGACTTTTTGCAATCAGCCGGGCAATCGATCTGGCAGATGCTTCCCCTGGGCCCCACCGGCTATGGCGATTCGCCGTATCAATGCTTCTCCGCGTTTGCGGGGAATCCGTTGTTGATCTCGCTTGATGAGTTGGTGAGTGAAGGACTCCTTCAGGAGGACGAAGTGCAGCAGGGAAGGGCGCTGCTGGCCGATCACGTGGACTTTGCCGCAGTGTATGCGTTCAAGCTCCCCCTGCTGCGGAAAGCAGCGGAGCGATACTCTTCGTCGGCGGAGTTCGAGACATTTGTCCAAAAGCATTCCGAGTGGCTCGACGACTACGCGCTCTTCATCTCGCTGAAAGATTTTTATGGTGGCGCGGTGTGGACAAAGTGGGATGCCTCCGCGCGCGACCGCAGTGGCCTTGATCCATGGCGGGAAAAACTTCGCCAGCAGATCAGCGCGCGCAAATTCGAGCAGTTCGTCTTTTTTCAGCAGTTCAACGCCATCAAAAAATATGCGAACCAGCGCGGCATTCGGCTTGTCGGCGATCTGCCTATCTATGTTGCGCATGACAGCGCGGATGTCTGGGCGAACCGCGAGCTCTTTCAACTGGAAGCCAATGGCGAACCTACCGCCGTCTCCGGCGTGCCTCCGGATTATTTCAGCGCCACCGGCCAGCGCTGGGGCAATCCTATTTATCGCTGGGACGCGATGCGCGCCCGCGGCTTTGCCTGGTGGATCGAGCGCTTCCGCGCGACCTTCACCATGTTTGACGCCGTGCGGCTTGACCACTTCCGAGGCTTCGAAGCCTATTGGCAGAGTCCGGCGAATGAGTCCACCGCCGCGAATGGCAAGTGGATCGAGGGCCCGGGCGCGGAGCTCTTCTCCGCAGTGGAAGCCAAGTTGGGGAGGCTGCCCATCGTCGCGGAGAACCTGGGCGTGATCACGCCCGGCGTGGAAGCCATCCGCGAGCGCTTTGGATTTCCCGGAATGTCCATCCTGCAGTTCGCCTTTGGAAATGATCCGCAAGCTCCCGACTTTATGCCGCACAACTATGTGCGCAATCGCGTGGCATATACCGGTACCCATGACAATGACACCGTCATAGGATGGTGGAACTCCGTGGCGGGTGCCGGCAGCGTGCGCAGCGTGGAAGACATCCGCGCCGAGCGGGCTTTCGCGCTGGAATATTTGGACACCGATGGCAGCGAGATGAACTGGACCCTCATCCGCACGCTGATGGCAAGCGTTGCCGATACCGTGATCTTCCCGCTTCAGGATGTCCTTGGCCTGGGCAGCGAGGCGCGCATGAACACTCCCGCTACCATGGGCAACAATTGGCTGTGGCGGATGAAGGCGGGCGGGCTCGCCCCGCAGCACGCCGCTCGTTTGCGGGAGATGGCAGAGGTGTATGAGCGGCTTGCGGTCCGGGAAGGAGCGAAGGCGCGGTAACTAATTCCTTTGTTTCCAGATATCGGTTCCGCAGCCATGGCTAACTCCGTTGTTTCCTTATATCGGATACCCCCTCCCCCCTCCCCTCTGTGGAAATCGTTTAGAACCATGAGCTTGGGCTAGGAAGTCCGGACAAATACTTGGATTCAGAGGACTTAGAGGCAAAATATAGATTTCAAAGAGCTTAACAAAGCCAGAGGAGTGCCCCGCTGGAATACAAAATAGTATTCGTTTTTTATTCGATTCTGTCAAGTAAACAAACCTCGAGCCAAGAGCATGGTAAGCTGCGTCCCAAGATCCACGGAGAGAGATAACATGCCAATTCGTACGGCTTTATGGACCGTCGACCCCCAACCAAAATGTTTGACGGAAACAAATCTTGGCAAAGAACAGCTGCTTGAAGAAATGATTCTCGCTGCGCCACGGCTTGTGTCAGAGGAATGGCTAGTTATCGGGCGTCAGGAAGATACAGATTTCGGAGGGCGAATTGATCTACTTGGTCTCGCCCCGGATGGATCGCTAATGTTAGTCGAGATCAAACGAGATCGCACTCCCCGCGAAGTTGTGGCACAAGCGCTTGATTATGCAGCATGGGTCGAGAAGCTTAAGCCGGAACAGGTTGACGCCATTTACGGAAAGTTTGCACCTGGCCGAAGTTTGGCTGAAGATTTCAAGGTTCGCTTCGGCTACGCGCTTGACGAGGACACGTTAAATCAAAATCATCAAATCATCATCGTTGCTGGCTCGATCGACGAGAGCACAGAGCGGATTGTCCAATACCTTAATGACCGTGATATCCCCATCAATGTTCTCTGTTTTCAAGTCTTCAGCATCGGCACCGAACAATTACTGAGCCGCACTTGGCTGTTGGATGAGATATCCACGCAAGCAACCGCGAGTAGCGCAGTCGCAGGGCCGAATGAACCATGGAATGGAGAATTTTATTGCTCGTTCGGAGCAGGAGGGGACCGTTCGTGGGAAGACGCAATCGAATTTGGTTTTATTTCTGCGGGCGGGGGAGCTTGGTATAGCAGGACGCTGCAATTGCTCAATCCTGGCGACCGGGTCTGGGTTAAAGTGCCAGATTGTGGGTTTGTTGGCGTCGGAATAGTCACAGGAAAGGCGCAGCCAGCTTCTACTTTCAAAGTGACAACGCCAAAGGGTGAGGTATCTATTCTCGAATTCGCAAAGCGCGCAAACTATCATCGTGAATTTTTAGAGGATCCAGTTCGGTGCGAACACTTCGTTCCCGTTCAATGGCTAGAAACAGTGCCGAAGGCGAATGCTATCTATGAGGTTGGGCTGTTCGGCAATCAGAATTCTGTCTGCCAGCCGACAACTCCGAAATGGAGATCCACAGTAGAACGGCTGAAGCAAAGGTTCCCAAGTTTCGAGCGACCCCGGGTGGCGACAGCATTCGTTGGTAAGGGTTAATCCTTATCCGAAAGCTGGCGGAAGCGTGTGCGAGTCGAACACACCCCTCGTACCGCGAAGGCACGAAGCGCCGGTTTTGAAGTTGAGGCGTTCAGCGGGCGTTTGAGCCCGCTGCCGAAATCCCGAACTCAGTGAGGGAACGACGAAAAATGGCGGAAGCGTGTGCGAGTCGAACACACCCCTCGTACCGCGAAGGCACGAAGCGCCGGTTTTGAAGACCGGGAGGATCACCGGATCCCATTCGCTTCCATATTAGGCTTGCATCCAGTCTAACGAAAAAACCCTGAGTCGTCCCCTGCGGGACTCCTCCGGATGCTTTTCTACCCGGCATTGAACTGCCGGGCTACGCTCATCGCGTCGCGCTGCGACGCAGGGTCAAACGCTCTTGGATTTTTGTGGACGGTCAGCCGCCGCTTCAGCCGCGACATCCTTGTTTATGACTTTGTGAGATCGTGCCAAATTGAAAGAAAGCCCTTCGCAATAGTCACAAGCAGAGCGGTGGCTTTCAGTGCGAATAGCGAATCTGAACGCTTTTTAAGTTGAGGGCGGGGGCTGTGTTTCTTGCGGTTGGACTTGCTGCTTCGTGCCACTTAGGTTCACCTCTTCATTATGTTTCAGAAGCAAACCCACAAACATGTTGGCGCGGGACTTAGATGTTGTCAAGAACTAATCCCTATATATTGTACTACTCGCTCTGACGCTGTAAGCGCTTGGCGCGTAAGAACTTAAGTCCCATTTTCGAGGTTTGATTGACGTGTTTTGATGGCACTTGCTTGTGCGAAGTTGAAGAAAGTTGTGAATTTTAATATAGCGATGATGCAGGTAACTGATGATCGTTGGCGTAATGCTCTCTAAAAGCCGCGGCGAGTCGCCTTTATGATGGTGCTCAGGAGATCCCATGCGCCGCTTTGAATGTGTCTATCTTGACGTCTTCACCAGCCGCCCGCTGCACGGGAATCAGCTAGCAGTATTCACGGACGCGCGCGGTCTTCGCGAAGAAGAGCTCCAGATGCTCGCAAAAGAGACGAACCTGTCGGAGAACGACGTTCATCCTGCCCGGCGACCCAGCCGCAGAGCGGCAGAATGGCATCAAGGTCCGGATATTCACCGTCGCCGAGGAGCTGGAATTTGCCGGGCACCCTACGTTGGGCACGGCATATGTCTTGCGCGGCCACTCCGGCGCGCTGAAAGTTGAACTGGACCTGCGAGTGGGAAAGATCCCGGTCACGTACGAGTCCGACGCGCTGAAATCTTTCGGCGAGATGCGGCAACGCGACCCGGTGCTGGGGCAGGTCCATGCGCGGGAAGAGATTGCGCGCGTGACCAATCTCTCGCTGGCGGATATTCGCGAGGATGTTCCCATCCAGACCGCATCGACGGGAATGGGATTTGCGATCGTGCCGGTGAGATCGCTGGCGGCCATGCGGAAGTTAAACCTGAACTGGGCTGCGGCGGAAGAGTATCTGATGAAGACAGATGCTAAGTTCCTTTACTTTGTCTCGCAGGAGACGGTAAACGATGCGGCAAAACTGCATGCGCGCATGATCTTCTATAACGGCGAAGATCCGGCTACGGGGTCCGCCGCAGGATGTTGCGCTGCATGGGCGGTGCATCACGATGTTGTGCCTTCCGACACGCGGGTGATGATAGAGCAGGGGTTGGAGATGGAGCGAGCGAGCGAGATCTACATTGCGGCAAAAAAATCCGTTGACAAGGTGAGCGACGTGCGCGTTGGGGGGCATGTGGTTGAAGTAGGCCGCGGAGAATTTGTTCTTCCGTGATTTCACATGTCGCGGTGCAGCCTATGTGGAACAGCTGTTGAAAAATCCAGAGAAGCACACGGCGAGTCGGCGCGCAAGAGACTAAAAAATCAACAAAAATTTTTTGGATTTCTTGCTTTACAGAAGTTCCCTCGCTCTCTACTATCCCCTTCACGTTTTATGTTGTTCGCTTCGAGTGATCGAAGCGCTTCGCCTAACTTTTTGAACAATTGAATAGCTGAGAGGGAAGGGTAACGCCCTTGCTTGTTCGCCTGCGCGTTTTTAGAACGCCGTCGCAGGCGCTGGCTGGCGTGCGCCCGCGCGGGATAAAAATGAGACCAAAAAAGACCATCCTTTGCATCGACGATAACGAACAGTCGTTGTCCATCCGTAAGTTCATGCTGGAGACACGCGGCTATCACGTGATCGCCTGCACCACCGGCCGGGAAGGCCTGTCACAGTTCTCAAAAGGGGGCGTGGACCTGGTGCTCACGGACCTGATGATGCCGGAAGTGGACGGCGCCGAGGTGATCAAGAAGATCAAGACGCTCTCTCCGGAGACGCCGGCGATCCTTTTCTCCGGCAAGATCAAGATCTATGAAAAGGACTTGCAGGCAGACGTTTTTCTGCCGAAGGGCATGTACGCGCCCACGGAGCTTCTGGAGCGCATCCGCTTGCTGATGGTGCGAAAGCGCGGCCCGAAGAAAGTGACCAAGCCCATCCTGTTGGAAGAGCCGCAGAAAGCTGTTGCGTCCTAGTAGCCGGGAAAATGTTTGTATAGGACTGCCGTGTAAAATCAAGGATTCGCATGGCAGCCATTATCCAAGCAGAGAATCTGGCCAAGGTCTACTACGTAGGCAAAGTGGAAGTGCCGGCGTTGCGTGGCGTGAGCTTTGCCGTGGAAGAAGGCGAGTTCGTCAGCATTGTGGGGCCCTCCGGTAGCGGCAAATCCACACTGTTCTATGTGCTGGGCGGCCTGACACGAGCCACTTCTGGCCGGGTGATGATCGGGGGAGTGGATTTTGCCACGCTGAATGACGCGCAGCGGACGGACATGCGCAAGCGCAAGATCGGATTTGTCTTCCAGAAATTTAATCTACTGCCTACATTGAGCGCGCAGGACAACATTTCTATCGCGCACGATATCGCCGGGAAAAAAGGCAAGATCGACCAGGCGTTCCTGAAAAAAATCACATCGCTCCTAGGGATTGAAGACCGCTTGAGCCATCGGCCATCTGAACTTTCCGGCGGACAGCAACAGCGAGTGGCGCTGGCGCGCGCGCTGGTAAACCAGCCGGCGATCATCCTGGCGGACGAGCCAACCGGGAATCTGGACACCAAGAATTCCGAAGTGGTGCTCTCTATGCTCCGGCAGTCGAATAAGGAATTCGGGCAAACGGTGCTGATGATCACCCACAATCCTGAAGCTGCTGGATTCGGGGATCGCGTGATCAACATGCGCGATGGCGCGATCGTGGGTCCGCAAGCGGAAGTGGAGGACCCGCGATGAGTGATATGCGCAGCCCAATCCTCCCGGGCACGGCGGCGAGCGACTACGAGCGCTACCTCCGGACCGATGAATTGCTGGCGCTGCAAAAGTCCGCGGAAGCGATGAGCCATCCCGATGAGATGACATTTCAAGTAGTGCATCAGGCCTCAGAGTTGTTGCTCAAGGGAGTGGCGTTCGATCTGGGGCGCGCGCGCGAACTCATTGCGGCGGGAGATTTGCAGAATGCGTCGCGATTACTGAAGCGCGCGAATCCGATGCTGGAGATCCCGATCACGCTGCTACACGCGCTGGAGACGATCACACCGTATGACTATCATCTGATACGCGCGGGGCTAGGGCACGGTAGCGGGTTGGATTCGCCGGGATTCTTAGCCCTGTTACATATTGGCCCGCGGCTGGGAGAGGCATTTTTTGCGGAGCTCAAGCGCGCGCGAGTGAGCGTGGAAGAGATGTATCGGCGGCATGCGGAGTTTTTCGCATTGCATGAATTGGCGGAACATCTGCTGGACTTCGATGAGCGAGTGCAGCTCTTCCGCTATCACCACTTAAAACTGGCGCAGAGGATCATTGGCGGGGGAGTGATCGGGACCATGGGAACGCCCGTGGATGTGCTTCGGCAACGCCAGGAGCATGTTTTCTACAAAGATCTGTGGGACGTGCGCAACCAGATCACTGACTTGGTGAACACTGCCCGGCACACGGAGACGAGCGGGCACGGAGAGCAGTGATCGGTATGCGGGCTGCTGGTTTGACCGGTGGTTTCGGCGGTTTGTATAATGAGGATTCAGCAACCAGCTGTGAAGCAAGGGCGGGAGTAACTCAGTGGTAGAGTGCGACCTTGCCAAGGTCGAAGTCGCGGGTTCAAATCCCGTCTCCCGCTCCAAGTAAACTCTGTGCCCCTCGGTCAGCGAGGGGTTTTGTGCATACGGTGGCTGCTCAGCCGCTGAAGGAACGGCGCTCTGCCGGACAATATGAGGCGCGGTACCCAAGTGGTAAGGGAGAGGTCTGCAAAACCTTTATGCGTGGGTTCGATTCCCACCCGCGCCTCCAAACTAACTTTCAGAATCAATTCATTGCGTCCTCCTCCTTGTCACCATTGGTGACAATTTGAGAACAATTGGGAACAACTTGGGAACAATGGCTGCTCAAGCGCGGTAAGCGCCTGCTTTTGCGCCTGACCCATCTACTAGCACAATCTACTATTGCATAACTGTGCATTCAAAGGGGGTCATCAATCATTCGATGTGGTGATCAGCATCCGTGCTAGGGTCGCGCTCAGCCGGGACACAACACCAAAGTTTGTGGATTGCGATTTGAGTTTCGTTGGATGCTGAAAAGTATGACATCTCATACCGATTGAGCGCCGCTTCAGACAGCTGTCATCGGAGCGAGCGTGCAGCGCGACGATTGCGGTCTCAGCGAGCCGACCGAGTTCCCGTCGGAAAGTACAAACTCCAAATTGCTTTCACGATAGAATCCACCCACCGTCAGGAGCAATGCAATGGGTCTTTCCATAGGTTCCAGATTAGGTCCTTATGAGATCGTTTCTTTGTTAGGCGCAGGCGGCATGGGCGAGGTTTACCGCGCGCGTGATAACCGCCTCGAGCGCGATGTCGCCGTCAAAGTCTTGCCCTCTCATCTCTCTTCCAGCCCTGACTTCAAAGCCCGATTTGATCGCGAAGCCAAAGCAATCTCATGTCTGCAACATTCAAACATCTGTGTCCTGTATGACGTTGGCGCTCACGATGGCGTCGAATATCTTGTCATGGAACTGTTGGAGGGCGAGACCATCGCCCAGCGCCTTCAGCGCAAGCCATTCAGTGCGGAAGAGGCGATCAAGATCGGAATTGAGATCGCGGACGCCCTGGACAAAGCCCACCGTTTCGGCATCGTGCATCGTGACCTGAAGCCCGGCAACGTGATGCTGACCAAGTCCGGCGCCAAGCTGATGGACTTCGGCCTCGCCAAGCGCCAGTCCTTTGTCGCTCCACAATCGGGCGCTCCGGCGTTCTCCGCCGCCATGACATTGTCGCCGGGGCAGTCTCCCATCACCGTGGCCGGAGCTGTCGTCGGCACCGTGCAGTACATGAGCCCGGAACAGATAGAGGGCAAGGAAGCCGATGCCCGCAGCGACATCTTCGCCTTCGGCACGCTTATGTATGAGATGTTGACAGGGAAGAGCGCATTCGCGGGCAAATCACAACTGAGCATGGCATCGGCCATCCTGGAGAAAGAACCAGATCCGATCTCCGCCAGCCAGCCACTCACGCCTCCCGCCTTGGAACACACCGTCCGGACCTGCCTCGCCAAGGACCCGGAAGACCGCTTCCAAAGCGCGCACGATCTGAAGCTGCAACTCGTGTGGATCTCCGGTTCGAGCGCTGCCAGCCTGCCTGTCCTAAAACCAAAGACTGGGCCATGGGCGAAGAACAGCTGGGCATTGTGGGCGGCTGGGGCTCTGGCGATTTTCTGCGTCGCGCTGCTTTGGACTGTGGAGCGTCGCACACAAGCAGAGCCCGCCGTCGTGCGCTTCACCATACCTACACCCGAAAATGCCCAAGTCAACATCGATCTCGGTCCCATGCTTGCCCTCTCCCCCGACGGCCAGCGTCTGGCGTTTACCGTAACCGGGAAGGACAAGGTATCCCGGCTCTACCTCCGGCGGATGGACCAGCTCGAAGCTACATTGATTCCCGGCACGGAGGAAGCAAGCGCACCGTTCTTTTCTCCCGATGGCCAATGGGTCGGGTTCATTACCGTCAGCCGGGTGAAGAAAGTATCGGTGGATGGCGGCGTCATCACAGAGCTTGCTAACGTGGTATCTGGTTCGGTAGGCGCAACCTGGGGACCGGATGGCTACATCTACTACAACCGCTTTTGGACGGAGAGATTGTCCCGCGTTCCGCAAAATGGCGGCAAGCCCGAGATCTTTTCGTGGCCGGATGCGCAGCGGCACGAGCAAAGCCATCGCTGGCCTGAGGCGCTGCCTGATGGAAAGAGCCTCCTGATCACCATTGTGAAAAGTTTCGGCGCGCAGGACGCTGAAATCGCGGTGCTTTCGTTAAAAACCCATACTTGGAAGACAGTCTTGTCCAATGCTGCGCAGGCGCATTATTCGCCCACTGGGCATCTGCTCTACGTTCACGCCGGTACTTTGATGGCTGTGCCTTTTGATCTGAAGTCGCTGACCGTCACCGGCCCGGCTGTGCAGCGGCTCCATGACGTCCTGAGCGAACCGGACTCTGGCTACTCTGCCTTGGCCGTCTCCGATTCGGGTACGCTGGTTTTTGTTAAAGGATCGGCAGAGTCTCAACAGTGGCCGAACACGCACCTTTCCTGGTTATCCATGGATGGCAAGGAGATTCCTGCCTCAAAGACGCTGCGGCCCTACGAGGATATGAGCCTCTCGCCCGACGGAAAAAGCGTGGCATTCACCATTCCCGGAACCCCTGTGTGGAACATTTGGACCCTTGACCTTGAACGCGACACCTTGAATCGTCTTACTTTTGCCGGGGACAATCGCGATCCGCTCTGGGCGCCCGACGGAAAGCACATTGTGTACACCTCCTATCGCAACGGAGCATTCGGACTTTTCTGGAGCACCGTCGATGGCAGCGCACCCGAGCAGCGATTGTTACGCTCGGACGTGGAACCCTTTGCAGATACCTTTACCCCGGATAGCAAAAAACTGATTTTTAACGTCTCTCAACAGGACGCGGAAACTAATACATGGGAGGTACCCACCACAGGTGACGCCGTCGCCACTCCCGTGAAAGGCATCTCTCTCAATTCGAGCTCAGATTCATTGTCCCCTGACGGGCACTGGATCGAGTACCAATCGAGCGAATCCGGGCAAGACGAGATTTACGTGCAGCCCTATCCCGATCTGGGGGGGAAGTGGCAGATTTCCAACGGTGGCGGCATGCCGACGCAGGCGCAATGGTCCTCCGACGGCAAACAGATCTTCTACCGTAACGGAGACCTGATGATGGCCGCCTCTGTTGAGACGAAGCCCCACTTTTCTTCCAGCACCGCGCGTCAGCTTTTTACCAAGAGCTTTCTGTATAGCGGGCGCAACTTTGGCGTTGCCGGCAAGCGGTTCTTCATCATGAAACAGGAAGCGAAACAAGGGGCCACCTCCTTAAACGTCGTCCTGAACTGGGCCAGCGAACTCAAGAAATAAAGTCGCCGGGTCTTTCATGTGAGCATAGGAACTTTTGGAATGCCGAGCGCCGGTACTCCGCCTTCCGCTGGCGAAAGCCGGAGCACCCGTCACCCGTTTTATAGTGTTGCGGGAAACGGTGGGGCATCCGGCCGCTTTTGGGTCTATAGGCACTTCAGGTGCCGTCGCCGGGGCCACAGGCGTGGTGCCTGACCCATCTACTCCGGCTCTGATATGGTGGAGCCTAGATGCCTCTGCGATCTGATGTGTCCGACGACGAGTTTAATTCCGAGACGGCGCCGGGTATCGCCCGAGCCCCGGCGTTGGAATCCGGTACACGGCAGTTTCCGGCCAGTGTAGGGCGCTATCGCATTATTCGTCTGTTGGGCGAAGGTGGAATGGGGGCGGTGTACGAAGCCGAGCAGGATCAGCCGCGCCGTCGGGTTGCATTGAAGATTATCAAAGCCGGCTGGGCCAGCCCCGAACTCCTGCGCCGGTTCGAGCAGGAATTCCAAATCCTTGGCCGACTTGACCACCCGGGCATCGCGCAAATCTACGAGGCTGGCACCGCCGATAGCGGCTTCGGCTTGCAACCTTTTTTCGCGATGGAGATCATCCGCGGCGAACCGTTGACTGAATATGCGAATGGACGCCGGCTTAACACGCGAGAGCGCCTCGCCTTGATGATCCAAGTCTGCGAAGCCGTTCAGCACGCACACGAACGCGGCATCATCCACCGCGATCTCAAACCCGGCAACATCCTGGTACACGAGAACGGGCAGCCCAAGATCCTGGATTTCGGACTGGCGCGGTTGACCGAAAGTGATGCCCAAGCCACCCGCCAGACCGATATGGGGCAATTGTTGGGCACTCTTGCATACATGAGTCCGGAGCAAGTTCTGGCTGATCCATCGGCGATCGATGCACGGAGTGACGTCTACGCTCTGGGCGTCATTCTGTATGAGCTGCTAGCGGGAAAGCTACCATACGAACTGACGCGGCACTTGCACGAGGCGGTGCAGACGATCCAGCAAGTTGATCCAAGTCGGCTGAGTGCCGTAAGTCGCATGTACCGCGGTGATGTTGAGACGATTGTGGCCAGGGCGCTCGAGAAAGACAGGGCTAGGCGCTACGCGTCGGCCGCCGATCTCGCGGCCGACATTCGCCGGCATCTAAACGACCAGCCAATCATCGCTAGACCTGCGAGTGCGAGCTATCGATTCCAAAAGTTTATGCGCCGGCACAAGGCGTTGGTCACAGCAACGGCGGTGGTGTTTCTGGTTCTTATCGCTGGAGTCGTCGCGAGTACGCGCGAAGCGATGCGGGCACGAAGGGCGGAGCACGTAGCGGAGGCGGAAGCGGCGGCGGCCAAAGCCGTCAACGACTTCCTTCAGAACGATCTTCTCGCACAGGCCAGCGCAAGCAATCAATCTGGCCTCAGCGACAAGCCCGATCCTGAAATCAAGGTTAGAACCGCTCTTGATCGGGCTGCCGCCCGCATCGAAGGCAAGTTCAATAAGCAACCCGAAGTGGAAGCCGCGATTCGCGACACTATCGGGAGAACATACTCTAAGCTCGGAGAGTATCCGGAATCGCAGAAGCAGTTGGAACGTGCGCTGGAGTTAGAGCGGCGCCTGTGGGGACCGGAGAATCCAAAGGCGCTGAATACGCTGAACGCACTGGGACGAACGGTTTGGCAGCAAAGCAATTATGCCCGGGCGGAGACGCTTCTCGCCGAAGCGGTCGAAATTCAGCGTCGCGTGCTCGGCTCGGAGCATGTTGACACGCTGCTCTCTATGAACAATCTCGCCAATGCGTACCGGGCACTCGGCAAAGACAAGCAAGCAGAGGCACTGTACAGGCAAACCTTAGAAGCTCGGCGACGTGTCTTGGGTCCAGAGCATCCAGACACGCTCACTTCGATAAACAATTTAGCCAACGTTTATTGGTCACAGGGCAACTACTCGCAGGCTGAAAAACTCTACGAGCAGGCCATGGTGATTCAGCGCCGGGTGCTCGGTCCTGAGCACCCTTCGACGCTTCTTTCCATGGGCAATCTGGCCGATGCCTTTTCGAAAGAAGGCAAATACGCTGAAGCCGAGCCACTCTTCAGCCATACCATCGAGATCAGCCGCCGCGTGTTGGGTTCGGAACATCCCACCACTGCCGGCTTCCTAACTGACTTTGCATCCCTGTACCAACGCCAGGGGAAATATCAATTGGCAGAGGCCTACTCCGCCCAGGTACTGGCGGGACGCCGCCGTGTCCTAGGTTCGAATAACCCAGAAACAATGGATTCCGCAGCCGATTTGGCACTAGCCTATCTGTCGGAAGGCAAGTTCGTTGAGAGTGAGCGTCTCTCGCGTGAAGTTCTAGAATTCAATCGAAAGAAGCAGCCTGACGCATGGCAGCGATTCCGCGCCGAGAGCCTGATGGGAGCGGCCCTGAGTGGCAAGGACAAATATGCGGAAGCGGAGCCACTGTTGATCGAAGGCTATCAGGGAATGGCCGAACGGAAACAGCGTATGGGATGGATGGGAGTTCCGAATTGGTACCACGTGGATCTCGCGCACGACTGGATCGTGCAACTCTATCAACGGTGGGGTAAGCCCGCGAAAGTTGCGGAGTGGAAGAAGCGTTAAAGCCAAGTCTCGTATTTTCGCAATAACGGTCACCACGTTTCTTGTTTATTACTCTCACGAGTCAGGCATGTGTACTGTTCTGAAAAAGGTCTTTTAGACCTTTACTGTCACCGCGCAAAGTTGGGAACAACTTGGGAACAAAACCTGCCAAACAGGGGGTCTTCTCACAACAACTGGAGCAGGAAAGGCAAGACGAATCAATAAGATAGGTTTGTCCAGTTGTCTGCAAAACCTTTATGCGTGGGTTCGATTCCCACCCGCGCCTCCAAAATCTCAAAACTCGCAAATTCCTGAAAACGCAGTACTAGCTTGAAGGTGAGTCCGGCACGGATCAGCCGCTGTGCTAAATCTGTGCTAATTCCTGACCCACCTCGCGAACAGCGCATACATCATCACTAGCCTCACGATTCTGCTCGCGCTGCTTTGGGCCGTATTGTTTCAACGCCGCGATGCCTGCGCTGCTTGGTGAAGTCTGAATCATGCTGTGCCTCCTCATTAAAGGGAGACACCCGCTAGGAAATTGAAGAGAGGATTTTCCGCGCCATACTATTAGCTGCACCCCCTAATCCCAGAAAAAGCACAGGCTCAATGAGTTCAAGCTCCATCAAAACACCACGCTCCACGCCGTCTATGCGAGCATAGAGCGTCCGATGGTGTGTGAAGTCCAGTATCGTCGCTGCTTGTTCGATGAACTCGGGTTTGGCCACGGTCGCCTGCACTGTTCCTCCGAACTCGCTTTGAACACGAAAATCTCCTGCGGTGGGGAACTTACGCACCGCGTGGCTAAACTCGCCGCCCAGGAACATGAGGGACCACTCACCTGATGTCTCAATCTCCGGCAAGAATTCTTGGATCATCGCGGGTCCATCGATGACTTCACTTCTATCCCTTTCTGACATTTTCCGCGTTTGGTATGCCGTGGCGGATACCGTCGGTTTCACGACCAGATCGCGCCACCCGAGTTCTGATATGACATTACCCAGCACGGCCTGCTGGCCTTCCTCCACCCAGTAGGTGCCTGGGATTAGAACGTTGCGGTTTTCCAATTCGCGAAGGTACCGCTTGTCCATATTCCAAAGCACGATCGAAGCAGGATTCTGTAGCGGCACATCCCGACGCTTCAAAGCACACACCCATTCGAGGAACTCACGGGACCGAAGATGATAGTCCCAACAAGAGCGCAGGACGACTTGATCGAAGGTCTGCCACTGAACCGTAGGATCGTCCCAAATCGCAGGTGTTGCCTCTGCTCCCATTGCTCGCAGACTTGCGGCAAGAAGGCGATCGTCATCGCTGAGCTGCGGACATTTCCGGTATGTAACTAATGCTACTCGTTTCATTCGCTCTGGTTCTTCGCTTCTCAGTCATGCGCATTTCAGTCAACATTCTGAAATCTATTGCGCTTTAGTGCTCGCTGCGCAGCAGTTGTTCGGCTCGGCCTCACCGATGTCCTGCCTTGCGGTGTATCGGCTCACGTCCCAGAGCACGTTTAGGATAAGCCACTAGAGTCATTACATTTCCAGAGGCGATCTTGTAGTCGACAGGGACGAAACAGCCCAGTTGGACTCTGACCACAACATGCTAAGCCCTAATTGCTGTCATAAAAGTTCCTAAGTTGTCTGCCAGGCCGATTATTCCTTTAAAGTGTGTGGACACTAACCCACGAGAAGAGTTCGGAAATCGTCTGCTGAGGCCGACCATAGTGCTTCATCCCTGCTGTTCTCTCGCCTCGCAGCTCTGTCCAGAGACCTGTCAAGTTTGCTCGACCCTGCCGTTGTTTTGCAAAAACGGTTTCACGGCGTTAAGATTTATCGTTCAAGATGTCGAGCGTATCAACAAAGTTAGCGGCTATTCTTTCTTCTTCAGACGATGCAGTCTCTTCCTGCTGCGACAGTCTTGAGAGCATCCGCCAGTCGCTCGAATGGCCGGTGGCGGCATTCTGGCGTGCAGACTACGATCGCCTCGTTCTCAACTGCAGTTGCTTCGAAACCGCAGACCCGGAGAAGTACGCCGAACTGATGCGTTACTGCCTGAACACAAGGCTTGCGCCTGGCCAAGCCGGCCCTGGGCAGATCTGGTTGACCCGCGAACCCATCATTCTCGACGACGTCAGCAGCTTCGCTTTTCCGCAGAGGCTGCTCCTGATGCAGCGCTGCGGATTGAGCCGGTATATTGGCGTACCACTACGCCATGAACGGAAGATCTTTGGCGTATTTGAATTCGTTTCTCCGTCCGAGCTGCCGCCCGACGAAGTGATTCAAGACGTGATTCGCTGCGGAGCGATTGCGGGAGAATATTTATCCAAGCAGCGTTTGGAAGAGAACTTCACATCGACTGCAGGTAGCAAGACCCGCGGATGGCTTCCCACTGAGCCCATCATCACCATTGACGCACAGAGCCGCATTGTTTCCCTTAATCAGGCGGCTTGCGATCTATTCGGGTTTCGCAAAGAGGATGTGCTGGGGCAATCGATCGGCATCATCACCCCGGAGCGTTATCGGCAACGCCACCTGGAAGGCGTAAAAAGATACCTGACAACCGGACAGCGCAAAGTTAGTTGGGACGGGCTGCGTCTGCCGATCCTGCGCAGCAACGGCGAAGAACTTGAGGTGGAGATCTCCTTCGGAGAGGTTTCAGGAGGAGAGTCGCACTTGTTCTCTGCATTTTTTAAACGTCTGGATCCGACCGAGAGAAAATCGATCGCATAGTGGTTGTTGTTGGCGTCGAGGTAGACGTTGAAATGGCATCGCTGAAGCGGTCGGTACTCATGGAAGAGAAGGTCTTCGTTTAGCAATCCATCTGCTCTGCCTTAAGTCCCTGCACCGAAAAGAAATCTATCTCCGACTCAGCCTCTCGCAAGGCGCAGTCAAAAGAATCTCCGGAACCCATAGACACTATGTCAGGTGAACCTATGCGCTGAATCGTATAGTAGACCCGGGTATTAGGATCGTGCCTGTCGGCAACCAGCTCGGCGAAGACTTTGTCGTTACGGATCGAAAATCCGTATTTTTTGCCATCTTCCGGCAACTCTTGCAACATCAATCGGTGTTGGAGGAATATTCGATCGACCACGGCAGAGGAATATGTTGCAAATGGGTACTGGCATAACCCCCGAAATGCGATCCCGCGCATTGCTTGGTCGACCATAGACTCGTATTTCAAAAGTTGTTCAAAAGTAGCTTTATCTTTAACCCAGCTCAAATCGCCGGCGGTCCGAAAGCCCGAATAACCGTTGGAAACAGCTTTTCTACTTTCCTCCTGCAACTTCGCTATCATCACGTCTGGAGAGAAGAAACCGCCGGAGAAATACGTTTCTTCAACCGTGAGTAAGGTCAAAGAGCCGGTTTCTTCGGCTGCTTTTGTGTCCAAATTTTCGTCAAGCCGTGCCCGCAGAATCGGAAGGAAATTTGCCTGTTGGGCAGCAAAGCAGCGTTCCCCCAGGCGAATACCTTGCAGTAAAAAAGGAGCGACTGAGTCCAATAGCTCCAGATCATTACGGTAGAAAATGCAACTATGGTCTGCGGCTCGAAACTGGTACAAATCTGTAATAGACAACTGCCCTCCACTTTAGCCGTTATCAGTAGCAGCTTTGCAATCCCGCACCCAATGTGTGGTCGCCCGCAGCTCTCCTAAAAGATAGCTCAAAGTGTCTTACTAAACTAGCTCTGCTTACCAAATTTTAAGTTTTCAAAACCGTTTGGGGGCCGACAGCCAGGGCGTCTTCTATCTCGCGCGGTGCGACCTGCGCTCGATGTCCTCCGCCGCGGCGGGGCTCGTCGCGGAGCTCAAGCGCGAGCCCAAACTCAACACAAGATTAGACGAACCCTGTTTCAGCTCCCCGCAGGGCGACAACAACCAGATTTTTCGTAATTCTGATCTCCGGCTCAGTGTTGCTTCACATTTTCGGCTCTATACCGGTTGTGGAGCCGATTGTATTGTGCATCTCTGCCGCGGCAGTTATTGACTCAGCCGCGTAGCAAGAAAATCAGTCCAGCAATGATCAAGACCGCTTCTATGATGATGACGAAGACCTTCTCGGAGAGGCGGTCGACGATCTTCTTACCGACAAATGAACCCAGGATCATGACTGGTCCTAAAGCCAAGCCCACCAGGAGGGCGGATCTGGAGAGCACCGAGGTCTGGTGATAGGCAATTAGCTTTGTGACATGCATGACCACAGTCGCCATTGCTTCCGTCCCAATGTATGCCGCCTTTACCAGACCGTATGCCAGAAAGAACGGCGCCATGATGGGCCCAACGCTTCCAAGAAGCGCGGAGAGGAAGGTTGCGCCTGCACCGATCGCGGCAAAACTTTTCAGTGGTGGGCGATGCTGCTTCTTCCCGCCGAAATGTCTCCACAACACGGTAAAAAGCAGGAATGCGCCCAGCAGCCGGGTGAGCGCCGAGAGAGGCGCGGAAGCAAACAGGTAGCCGCCGAGCAGCCCGAAAGAAGCGGCCCCGAGGGCGAACCATCCCACGATCTTCCAATCAACTTCTCGGCGGTTGAACCATACTCGGGAGCCGTTTCCGATGAGCTGCGCGACGGTCAAGATGGGGATCGCTTCACGGACTCCGAAGAAGGCGACCAGGGCGGGCAGCAGGACTGCCGCGCCGCCAAAGCCGGAGACTGCGGCAAGCGTGGCAGCCACGAAGGCCACCCCCGCCAATAACAACCATTGCACGACAAACGGGAGGTGGAGCATCTCTCTTAATATACTTGCAAATCAAACCGGCTGAGTGCCAGGGTCCAGGCCAGGCACCGGTCTTTGAGCGAGGATGCATGAGGTGTCTGCTGGGCTGAACGTTTTAAAGTTTCAGCAGGTCGTCTTTGTGCGCGAGAATCTTGTACAGGACCGGATTCACAAAGAAACCAAGGAGCAAACGTGAGAGCAGTCCGGCCACGATGACCAAAGCAAACGGGCGCTGGGTATCAGAGCCGATCCCGGTGGAAGTTGCCGCCGGCAGCAAGCCCAGGCAGGCGACAAGGCCCGTCATCATGATGGGCCGGAGGCGCAGCAGAGATGCCTGCCGCGTAGCGGTCGCAATGTCCATCCCCTCGAGCCGGAGTTTGTTGATGTAAGAAACGAGGATCACTCCGGTCTGAACCGAAACACCGGACAATGCCAACAATCCCAATCCAGAAGAGACGCTGAACGGAGTGTGCGTGAGCTTGAGCGCCAATAGTGCTCCAACCGGGACGTTCAGAAAAACGCCGATCGCAATCCCCAGCGGAAATTTGAAATTCCCGTAGAGCGTGAAGAGGATGAAGAAGATCAGCGCCATTGCGATGGGCCCGACCACATACAGTTGCTGCCGGGCCTCAAGCAGTTGGCTGAACTCTCCCGCCCAGTCCAGTCGATATCCCTCCGGCAGAGTTACGTGTTTCTTCACAGCCTCTTGCCCATCACGGACCGCACGTGCCAGGTCGCGGCCAACAACGCTGTATTGCACCCCGATATATCGCGAGTTGTTCTCACGGTAAATGAACGAGGCTCCGATACCTTGCTTGATGGTGGCTAATTGATTCAGCGGGATCTGTTGATTATCGGGGGTACCGATGAACAGATTCCCGATCTGGTCAGCATTGCTTCTGAATTGAGGCTGCATCCGCACCACCAGGTCAAACAATTTCTCATTCTGGATGACTTGCGTGGCAGCTTGTCCACCGATGGCCGCCTGGATCACGGTTTCCACATCAGAGACGTTGATGCCATAACGCGCGATCTTGTCGCGATCGATCTCGATCAGCAGGGTTGGTTGTCCTATCTCCTGGGCAACGCTCAGTTCAGAAAACCCGGGAACGCGCTGGAGGACGGATTTTATTTGTAACGCTTTTTCCTGAAGGACATTCAACTCAGAACCATAGATCTTTACCGCCAAGGCGCTCTTCAGACCGGTGAGGGCTTCATCCACTGCGTCTTCGGCGGGCTGCGTGTAGTTGAAGACAATACCGGGGAAAGCGCTCAGCTTCTTGTTGAGATCCTCAATCAGTTCTTGTTTGTTGCCAATGCTGCCGTGCCAAACCGGATCATCATAGGGCTTCAAACCAACGTAAAACTCACAGTTAAAAAAACCGGTCGGGTTCGTACCATCATCGGGACGGCCAAGTTCCGAACCCACCACCGTGACCTGGGGATACGACAAGAGAATGTCCCGGACTTGTGGCGCGATCTTGCCGGATTCCTCGATCGATATGGTGTACGGCATCGTCGCCCGCACCCATAAGGCGCCTTCGTCGAGATGAGGCATGAACTCACCGCCGATGAAGGGAACCAGGAGGAGACTCAATCCACACAGTACGGAAGCGATGGTAAGCGTCACTGCCGGGTGGGCGAGGCTGCGATCCAGCAATTTGGCATAAAAAGTCCGCAACCAATTGAAAGCCGGATTCTCTTTTTCGCGCACGCCTTTTTTGAACCAGAACGATGCCAGCACCGGCACCAGCGTCAAGGTGAGGATCAGAGCTCCGGCAAGCGCGAAGGACATGGTGTCCGCCATGGGATCGAACAATTTGCCGGACGCACCGGTCAACGCATAGATCGGCAGGAAGCCGGCGATGATCACAGCGACGGAGTAGAAAATGGGGCGGTCCACATCGCGCGCCGCAGCCAGGATGACTTCATTCAGGTCATACTCTTGCCCGGAACGCTCTGCCAACTCGCGATAGATATTTTCAACCATCACGACGGTGCCGTCGATGATAATGCCGAAATCAATAGCCCCGATGGAAAGCAGATTGGCGGAAACATCATGCAGGTGGAGGAATATGAAGGCGAATAGAAGGCTGAGTGGGATGGTGATGGCCACGATCACAGCCGCGCGAATGTTCACCAGGAAGAAGATAAGAACGAGCAGGACAAAAATCATTCCGCGGACCAAGTTCGTTTCCACGGTGGAAGTGGTCAGCCGAACGAGTTCACTACGGTCATAGAACGGACGGATCTTTACATCCTTGGGCAATACCCGCGAATTGAGCTCCGCAGTCTTTTGCTGAACGCCTTTTAGCACTTCCTGCGCCTGTTCGCCACGTCTCATCAAGATGACGCCTTCCACCGCATCATCATTCTTTTGAAAGCCGAACTGTCCCAGTCGCGGAGCATGCCCGATCGATACGATTCCGATGTCTGCTATTCGGACGGGCGTTCCCTTGTTACTGCCTACAATGATATTGCCTACATCGCTGGTGTTTTTTATCAGTCCCAAGCCGCGTACGTAGATAAATTGTCCGCCCTGGGAATAAAAGCCTCCTCCGGCATTGGAGTTATTCGCGGAAAGAGCCTGGATCACCTGCGGAATGGTGATGTGATACCCATAAAGTCGCGCCGGATCCAGCTCTACCTGATACTGCATGGTGGCGCCACCAAAACCGGAATCATCTGCGACTCCAGGGACAGATTTATAGCCACGCTCCACCACCCAATCCTCGATCGTCTTTAATTCCTGCGGCGACCGGTCTGGACTTTCGAGTACGTATCGATAGATGAGGCCGCTTGGGCTGAATAGCGGGGAGACGGAAGGCGTCACTCCGCCGGGGAGTGTGACATCTGCCAATCGTTCAAACACTAACTGGCGTGCAAAATAAGGCTTAGTGTTCTCCTGAAACGTGAGCCGGATGGATGAAAGGCCATAGAGCGAGA
>JBBSFV010000032.1:0-34400 GCA_038254775.1 Terriglobales bacterium
CGTCTCTTGCGCGCAGTCCCATGCGGAGGCCGCCGAATACATCTCCCAGAATCAGGCCGATTGCATCCTGCTTGGCTTTACCCTCTCGGCTGAAGAGCAGATCTCGCTGATCCGGCTGGTAAAGCATTCCCTAAGCCGGCCGCCGGTGCTGGTCATGTCCCGTAATTCAGAGGTCGTCCGGCAGGCAAATGCCGGCATCGATCCCTTGGAAGGCCCGGCGCAACTGGTCGCTGCGGTTTCTGAGTTGTTGGCCAAACCCGCTGCTCGCCCCAAGGCCCGTGCCGCATCCGCGAAGTGATTTCCACAGCCCTGTCAGCAACAAAGTTCCCCGCCTGATCTTTGGCAGCTCTCCGCCCCCGCGCCTGCCGCTCTGCATTCTTGAGCGCCCAAGCTCAAAAGGGATAGAATCCCTATTGCACCCAAGGCCCTTGTTTGAAACCTCTATCATCATTACGGATCGTTCTTGTGGAGGACGACGCGCAGGATGCAGCCGCCGCGATCTCTACTTTGCGCAAGATCGGCCTTTCCGGCGTTCGTATCATTGCGGATGGTGTGCGCACCCTCGAGTTCCTGGAGCAGGTTCGAAGTGGAGAGCAGCCTCTTCCGGACGCTCTCATCCTCGATCTCAATCTTCCGCTTGAGAGTGGCTTCAGTGCATTAAGGCTCTGCCATGCTGAACCCAAACTGCGGGACATCCCTATAGTTGTATGGAGCAAAGAGGCCGATAAGCTTTATCACCAGATTTGCTCCATGTTGGGTGTCGCAGCCTATGTGGTCAAAGCGCAAGACCTTACCCAGCTCGAACTCGCGCTTAGGGAAGTGACTGGCGTCACTTAATCTTCGCTCGCTTCATCATTCTCTTACATCCAACCATTCCGCTGTATCTTAAGCTTCGGCTGACTTCGCATCGGATGCCTGCGGCTCGGTAATCACCATCACTCGTGTGCCGGGACTCACCTCAGCCAGCAGCTTTGAGATCTCCACCCCTTCCACCAGATTGCAGTTTCGGGCAATGACCGCCACCTCTGGCTTATAACGCAGCGCGCTATCAAGCGCTGAGATCGCGTTGGTGGTGCTGATGATCTTGAGGGTCATGGCGCCTGCCAGGCATCTGGCAACGCTTTCCAGTGACACAGGATCGTGGTCCAGGATCAGTACGGTGAATTCACGGCTCATAGCGACCCAAAGCACCCAAAAAACTATATTCACCGTACTCTTGTTTGGTGACAATTTCTACCCGTGAAACCATCTCATCCAGCGCTTAGAGGCTCTTTCTGCATCAAATATCTTGCGAATCCGGCATCCAGCGGAAAGACGTGTCGGAACTTACTTATACATGCCCGAATCACGCACTGTAGTCTGTCTTGTAGACCGCAGACGCAACGCCATCTCGCGTGCCTTGCGCCATGCCGGCTTTATCGTCGTTGAGAGCTTCACCACGGACCAGGCCGTCGCCATCTGTGTGTCCAGAACGCCGTGGATGTTGTGCTCCTCGACCAGGAGTTCTTTCTTGAGGTGGGTGGCTGGTCGGTTGCCCAATCCCTCAAACTGATCAAGGCGCATCTGTGCGTCGTCCTGGCATCCCGCGCTACTCAGCTCACCAATGAGAATCCTCGCGGGGTGGATCTGGTCCTGCCCCATTCTGAACCCCGGAGCGTCGCGGCGGCCATCGTAAGGTTGCTGGAGGAAAAAAACCGCAACCGGAGAACAGGTACTGCGTTCCCCGTCCGCAGTAAAAAGTCAGTAGCTTGAGCCTCGTTTATTTCCCGTTTCTGGATTTAGTATCTTTAAAGTTATGCAGAGGGAAGAACATTTTCGGCGCACGCTCGATGCGCTGCCCGTTCCCATCTTTATTTTTGACGCGGTGCAGCAGACCTTCATCATGGCGAATGCCCGCTTCTGTGACCTAATAGGCTATACCGAACAAGAGCTGATCGCCCTCGACTGGCAGCAATTGGTCTCTCCGGAGCACGTCGAATTCGCCCGGACTGCGATCGCCTCCGCTGCTCCTGACCAACCCATCCGCTGGCACCTCCAGAAAAAATCCGGGGAAACCATCACCGTCTGGAACAAACAGACCAAGATGAACTTGGTCCGCAACGATACTACCGTCACGGAAGCTTTTTTTGTGGTCGTGGTCCAAAAGCCAGAGCGAGGCTGCCACCACTGCGGAGCGCCACTTCGGAACAAAATAAGAAGGTTCCGGGGAAGAAACCAGAATACCTTCTCACCGGCAAAGCGACTACAATCAAACAATGGCTATCACGCGCATGATCAAATGCCCCACCTGCATCGGCATTGCTTATTGCAATGAGGGAGACATCTGCGTCACCTGCGAAGGGACCGGGGAAGTCCCCAGCGATGAGGTGATCATTGACGAACCCTGCCAGCCTTTATCTGTGGTGAAGGAAAAGCCTTCCGGCGACTGATCAGAAAGTCCTGTTCTTAGAGGGAAACAAGATTCTTCGATGCCAGAGGGTGACCGCCGACGCTGGTGAAGATGCTGGTAAAAATGATAAAAAATTAAGCAATAAAAAGCCGCCCTCAAGGACGGCATTTTTTTAGCTTGGAACTCTTATTGAATAGGTGCCGGAGCTCCGATCACGTGCGAATGGCTGTGGCACAGATCAATGCAGCCGCGATTCATCCTCATTCGAGAACGCTCGACGGGGATAGGCGCAGTGCAGATAGAAAGTGCGCTCGCTCAACACATCGTTCCAAAGCGCCTCAAGTTCTAATGCGCCTTGCTTGTTCCCCTGTGCCCAGAGCAGCGCTACCATCTCACCAAAAACCGTCAGGCCATAATTGCCGTTGCGCGCGCTCTGCTTTGCATCCGTCAGTAGTTTGCCCATCGATCGATCGAATCGCTTGCGGTCCGGGCGGCTGTTCGCCATAAAACCATCCAGTGTCGCCTGCGCATCGATCAGGTTCAGCCGGCCGTCCCTCACCGCTGCCTTGGAATCCACCCCGCGCCCAATCCCGCGTCCACAATGCCGGTGAGTCTTTCCACCAAGGCCGAATCGCGATCGTAAAAATAAACGGAATGGACTGACGGCAGGTCCTCAGGCAAGCTTTTGTGGGACCGACGAAACAACATGATTGTGCCTTTCAACAAACGGACGCCATAGCGCCAGCCGAAGATAATAACCCTTTTTTAGACGAAGTGAAAGACGGGCGCGCAAAATCTCCAGCTACTCGTTTCCGATGCCTGGGAACTCAGAATGGAGGCACGTTTGGTGACAAATATGCTTCTTTGCACCAAAACGGTTAAGGTCTACCCGCCGCTGTTTCCATTGATTCTAATGAAGCATCAGTGACCGATGCCCAATGCTGAATTGCTTTTGGGCCTCTGTCCTTGACTCCAAAAGGTACCAAGTGCTGGATATTGGCCCACTAGCAACGCATCCGCACAGCGTGTTAACGTAAAAGGTTCCGCTCATCACCTTCACACATTAGGGTATCCACCTTTGTCCGCACCAACTGAGGCAGCCGCTCAACTCCGCAAAACCGCTCTCAATGCCATGCATCGCCGCCTGGGCGCCAAAATGGTCGACTTCGGTGGCTGGGACATGCCCGTTGAATATGCTGGCCTGATCTCCGAGCACATGGCGGTTCGCACCGGGGTAGGCGTCTTTGATGTCAGCCACATGGGTGACATCCTCATCATCGGCAAGCAGGCGCTCGCAGCGGTCCAGCACATCAGCATGAATGATGCTTCCAAGCTGCAGATCGGCCAGGCCCATTACTCTGCGCTGCTCTATCCGCAAGGTACTTTTGTGGATGACGTGATCGTCCATAAGCTAGGTGAGAACGATTACCTGCTGGTCATCAATGCAGGCACCCGCGAGAAAGACTGGAACTGGGTCCGGCAAAACGCCTCTCGTTTTAACTGCCATCCGCGCGAGGTCAGCGACTACTACACCCAGCTCGCCATCCAGGGCCCTAAAGCCGTGGACGTGATGCGTAAGCTGACGGATGTCGACCTCTCCTCCATCAAGAACTATTGGTTTAAGCACGGCACCGTCTGCGATATCCCAAACACGTTGATCGCGCGCACCGGATATACCGGCGAAGATGGCTTTGAGATCTATGTCCCCTCGGACGTTGAGACCAGCGAGCGCGTTTGGCTTGAAGTATTCCAGGCAGGCAAAGAATTCGGCATCGTCCCCTGCGGCTTGGGGGCGCGCAATACACTGCGGCTGGAATCCAAGATGGCGCTCTACGGCCATGAGATCTCTGACTCCATCAATGTGTGGGAGGCCGCGCTCGATCGTTACGCCAAATTTGATAAAGGTGATTTCATCGGCCGTGACGCGCTGCTCAAAGCTAAAGAAGCGGGGATCAAGCGCATCCTCGTCGGCCTGGAGATGGTGGAGCGCGGCATCGGTCGCGACGATTACAAGATTTTTGACGGGTCCGGCAAGGAGATCGGATATATCACCAGCGGTTCACCAGCGCCCTTTTTGAAGAAGAATATCGCGCTGGCATACCTGCCGCCTGATTTTGCCGCGATCGATACCGTGGTGAACGTTGAGGTTCGCAGCCAGAAGGTTCAAGCTAAAGTGGTGCCCACACCGTTCTACAAGAAACCCAGGAAGTCAGCCATATGAAGTCAGCCATATCATGAGAACTGTGTCAGCCGATATGGGTGGAAGAGCGGGGCTTTAAGCCCCGCGTTCAGATGCAAAAATAAAGCCGGGCTTTAGCCCCGGCGAAAACAGGAAAGACATGGCCTACCCCAAAAACTACCGCTACACCAAAGAACATGAATGGCTCAAAGTCGATGGCGCCATCGGCACCATCGGCATCACTGACCACGCGCAGGACTCACTCGGAGACATCGTCTTCGTCGAACTGCCGAAGCCAGGCGCCGAAGTCACGGCCCACAAGTCATTCGGCTCGGTCGAGTCGGTCAAGGCTGTCAGCGAACTCTTTTCTCCGGTCAGCGGAACTGTGGCTGAGGTGAATGGGGATCTCGCAACCTCGCCCGAAAAAGTGAATTCTGATGCCCATGGTAGCTGGATGATCAAGGTCAAACTCAAAGATGCAGCCGAAGTCAACGACCTTCTCTCCGCGGACGATTACGAAAAATACGTCGCCGAAGAGAAATAGTTCATCTCTTCACTGGAAAACCATCACGGGCAAGGTTCGTCCTTGCCCCATTCTTTATATTGAGACCGATGCGATACCTGCCCAAATCAGATTCTGACCGCCACCAGATGCTCCAGGAGATCGGCGTGCCTGACACGGACGCCCTCTTCTCCCACATCCCCGCCGAATACCGGCTCAAGCGCGATCTCAAGGTCCCGCGTCAGATGGGCGAATCCGAGATCGTGGACTACTTCCGCGCGCGCTCTTCGGAAATGGTCGCGGGTTATGGCATCATGCTCGGCGCCGGGGTTTATTACCACTATCGCCCGGTCGTGATCGATGCCGTCGTCTCTCGCGGCGAGTTCCTCACCTCCTATACCCCGTACCAGGCGGAGATCACCCAGGGTACTCTTCAAGCCATCTTTGAATTCCAGACCATGATCTGCGAACTCACCGGCATGGAAGTGTCGAACGCCTCTCTCTATGACGGATCTACCGGAGTCGCCGAAGCCGCCATGATGGCGGTTCGCGTGACCGGACGCAGTGAGACCGTGATCGCCCGCAGTGTTCATCCTGAATATCGTGAGGTGCTCCGTACTTATTCGCAGCATCAGGGCATGCCCATCCACGAAGTGGACTTCAGTGAACATGGCCGCGTCGACCTCAAAGCTTTGGACGCCGCCATCACTGACCAGACCGCCTGCGTGCTCATCCAGTCGCCAAACTTCTTCGGAACCATTGAAGACGTTGCCGCCATCGCTGAGATCGCCCACAAGAAAGGTGCGCTGCTCATTGTTTCCATCGCGGAGGCCCTCTCGCTTGGCATCGTGAAGCCTCCGGTGGAAGCCGATATCGTTACCATGGAAGCGCAATCCTTCGGCGTGGCTCCCAGCTTCGGCGGCCCGCATGTGGGTGTGCTCGCCACGCGGGAAAGATTCGTCCGCCAAATGCCCGGTCGCCTGGTGGGCCAGACCGTAGACAAGCAAGGCAAGCGCGGCTTCGTTCTCACCCTCTCCACCCGCGAGCAGCACATTCGCCGGGAGAAGGCGACCTCCAACATCTGCACCAATCAAGGGCTCGTCGCCCTCATGGCGACGGTCTACATGGAATTGATGGGCAGGGAAGGTTTGAAGGAACTCGCCATCCAGAATCTGGCAAAAACAAACTACGCGGTGGAGCAGTTCGGCAAGAATGCCAAAGTGCTTTTCCCGGGGTCCCCACGCTTCAATGAATTCGTTATCCAGAGCGGCGTTGACCCACTGGAGATCAGTTGCAAGCTTGCCGGCCAGAAGATCGTCGGCGGCCTGCCACTCAAGAAGTTCTATCCCGAACTTGGCAATGCCTCTCTGTGGTGCTGCACGGAGATGGTCAGCAAAGAACAAATAGACGCCGCAGCAAAGGCGGTGGCCCAGTGAACGAACATATTAAAAAAGTCAGGCAGAACACCAGTCAGAATGAGGGCCTTATCTTTGAGAGGTCGTCGCCCGGCAAGCGCGGTTACCGCCTTGCGCCGCTGGACGTGCCGGAAGTCGATCCTGCGCAGCTTCTCGGCAATGCTGTTCGCGAAGATCTCGGCAACATGCCTGAGGTCAGTGAGTTTGAGGTGCTGCGCCACTTCACCCGGCTCTCTACCTGGAATTACGCCATTGATCTTGGTATGTACCCGCTGGGCTCCTGCACCATGAAGTACAACCCGCGCGTGAATGAAGCGGTCGCCCGCATGGAAGGCATCGCGAACGCCCACCCGTATCTTCCTGAAGCGCTGGCGCAGGGGACTCTGCGCATCATGCGTGACCTCTCAGACGCGCTCATCGAGATCACCGGCATGGACGCCATCACCTTGCAGCCCGCGGCTGGCGCGCATGGCGAGATGACCGGAATCATGATGGTCCGCGCTTACTTTGACTCCAAAAAAGAGCGCCGTAAAAAGATCCTCATCCCAGATTCCGCCCACGGCACTAACCCCGCCACCGCGGCTATCTGCGGCTTTGAGGTCGAGAACCTGCGCTCCAACCATCGCGGCATGGTGGACGTCTCCGCGCTCGCCTCACAGATGTCCGGCGACATCGCCGCGCTCATGCTCACCAACCCCAACACGCTTGGCATCTTTGAGGAAGACATCCATAAGATCGCCGACCTCATGCATGAAAAAGGCGGACTGCTCTACATGGATGGCGCCAACATGAATGCGCTCGTTGGCAAAGTACGTCCCGGCGACTTCGGCGTAGACGTGATGCACCTCAACCTGCACAAGACCTTCTCCACGCCGCATGGCGGTGGCGGTCCCGGCAGCGGTCCCGTCGCCATCAAGAAGGTCCTCGAGCCATTCCTACCGACGCCCGTCATTTATTCCAAGCAGGACGGCACGCTCGCTCTGGATTACGATCGCCCGCAGTCCATCGGCCGCGTGAAAGCTTTCTATGGCAATTTCGGTATGTTCGTCCGCGCCCTGGCTTACATCCTCGCCAACGGTCCAGACGGCTTGCGCCAGACCACGGAAGACGCCGTCATGAATGCCAACTACATTCGCAAAAAACTTGAAGGCTCATACGACCTCCCGTACCAGGCGCCGAGCATGCATGAGGTCGTCTTCAGCCATCGCTTGCAATCTCCCAAAGGCGTGAAGACCGGAGACATAGCCAAGCGCCTCATCGATTACGGCTTCCACCCTTACACCACCGCGTTCCCGTTGATCGTCGCCGATCATGGCGCCATCATGATCGAGCCAACGGAATCCGAGCCCAAGGAAGAACTCGACCTTTTTATTGATGCGATGCGCAACATCGCCAAAGAGGCGCAGGAGTCGCCGGAAACCATCCTCAACGCGCCCCACCTCGCCCGCGTCGAGCGCTTGGATGAAGTCACCGCCAACAGAAAACCCGTGCTGCGCTGGAAAAAACCATAATTTAACCGCAGAGGACGCAACCATGTCCGTCTTCAACACCAAACGCTCCGAGCTTGAAAAGCACGAACTGATGTTCGGCATCGCCCGCGGGCGCCTTGCCGTCTCGCTCGATCTGCTCACCGATGCGCTCATACTCGCCGGACAGCACGGAGTCTACTGCCGCAGCAACCGCAACCAGTCGCAGCCTGCCACGGACTTGCAGTTCATCCTTCGTGACATCAATGAAGCCAAGGAACTTGTTGCCAGTGTGATGGAAGAGCTGCGCAAGCAACGCGAAGCCGGCGAGACATAAACGGCACTAGGCACGCGCCCTGATTGATGTTAATTTCCTGCAATGCCCATCTCCGCTGACCAGATCAAGGGCGAGGTGCAACGCTACTGGAGCACCTTTACCCTCAAGGACGCTGCCCAACTCACTGATTTCTATTCACCGGAAGCGACCGTATTCGGCTCCGTGACTCCGCGCTCGGAGCCCGGCAGGCTCGCTGCCGCGCGGCGCGAGCGGGAATACTTCCGCGCCCGCACTGCATTGCGCGCCCAGCCCGGCGTGATCGATGTGGTCATCCTCGGTGACAGCGCCGCCGTCGCCAGTTACACCTTCCAATTCCACGCCCAGCGCGCGGACGCCGCCGGTGAGAACATTGAAGAGGACATCCGCAATGGACGTGCCACTCAGGTCTTCGCCCATGATCCTGACGGCAACCTGCGTATCGTCCACGAACATTTTTCCGTCGTTGCCAACGCCAGATAGGGCCAGTGTGCCTCGGCCCTCCTGGGCGGTGCAGTAAACTTTCTTCATGGAAGTGATTTACGGCATTAACGCCGTGGAAGAAGCGCTGAGATCCCGCGGACGCGCCTTTGACTATGTTGCCGTCAGCAAAGACCGCCAGGACGCCCGCCTGCAACGCGTGATCGCCGCCTGCCGCACCGCGGGCGTGCCCATCCGCTTCGAGCCCCGTGACCAGCTCACCCGGATCGCCCGCACCGCCGCCCATCAGGGCGTGGTCGCGCTCGCCGCGCAAAAAAAATACGACGACCTTGAAAGTATTCTCGCCAACAAGCGCAGCGATCTGCATTTTCTTTTATTGCTTGATGGCGTCAAAGATCCCCACAATCTTGGCGCGCTCATGCGCACTGCGGACTCCGCCGGCGTGGATGGTGTCATCATCCCGGAGCGGCGCGCCGTCGGAGTGAATGCCACCGTGGCAAAAGCTTCAGCCGGGGCATCTGAACATGTATCCGTCGCCAAGGTCACGAACATCGGCCGTGCCGTGGAAGAGATCAAGCAGCAGAACATTTGGGTTGTCGGGTTGGACGAGCGTGGCGGGAAGTCTTATGACCAGCTCGACTACAAAATGCATTGCGCCATCCTCCTCGGGGCGGAAGGCCACGGATTGCACGAGCAGGTGCGCAAAAAATGCGACTTCCTCGTCTCTATCCCTATGCTGGGTAGCGTGCCATCACTCAATGTTTCCGTCGCGGGCGCCATTGTGATGTATGAAGTGGTTCGCCAGAGAAGAGCCGGGAGAGCGGAGCAGAAGTGATCATGCGGTCCATCTCGCTCATGCTTTTGTTAGCTGGTGCGCTCGCCCAGCAGCCGCCGAAAGTCTCCGCTGTCGATCGTAATGCTTTTACATTCACTGGTTATGATCTCAGCGTCCACCTTGAGGGAGCGGCGATGCAGGTGCGTGGCATCGTCGATTTGCGCAATGACTCGAACGCAGCCCGATCGGAGTTGGCGCTCCAGGTCTCATCCACGCTGAAGTGGGCATCCATCCGCAGGGAAGGGAAGCCGCTTGCATTCACCAGCTCGCCTCTCACCTCGGACATCGACCACACCGGCACTGTGAATGAAGCGGTGGTCACTCTTCCCATCGCCGTCGCAGCTCATTCAACGCTGCAGCTTGAGGTCGCGTATCAGGGCACCATCCCCCTGAGTGGCGTGAGATTGCAACGCCTGGGCGCGCCCGCAGACGTGGCGCAGCACAGCGATTGGGATGTTCTCGGCAATGCCTACACTGCCTTTCGCGGTCTTGGCTATGTCACCTGGTATCCCGTCGCTATCTCTCCTGTGACTCTTGCGCAGGGCAACGCGGTATTTCGCGCGCTCGGTGAATTCAAGGCGCGGAACCCCGCCACTCTGCGGGTGCGGCTCAACCCCAGTGATCTCAAACTCTTGCACAGCGGGATTGCGGTGCAGGAAGGGACGATCGATTTTCCGCTCTCCGCCTCCACGGTGCCACTGCTCGTGCTGGGTGGCTACACAACGCAGGCCTCACCCTCGGCGGAGATCGCGCACCTTACCGCAGCAGGTGCCTCTGCCGGTTCGTTGTATGCGGATGTCGCCGCATCCAGCTCCCGCCTCGTAAGCGGGTGGCTCGGCCCCGCGGATCAAAAAATACAGATTATCCAGAGCGCTGACGCCCACTCCGCAACCTTCGAGTCTGGCGCCACTCTCATCACTCCGATGCAGGCCGCCGATCCGCGGGAGATCGCCTTCCAACTCGCGCACTCGCTGGCACATGCGTCGGTTCAGTCGTTTCGTCCCTGGATCTATGAAGGCATCGCCCACTTTGCGCAGGCGCGTATGCGTGAGCAGCAGCAGGGCCGCGCCGCCGCCCTGGCTTTCTTAAGCGAGCGCAGGCCCGCAATAGCGCTGGCAGATATGGATTCACCTGCATCGGCGACCGCACAATCACTGATCAATGCGGATGATGAGATCTTTTACCGCACCAAAGCGATGTTTGTCTGGTGGATGCTGCGAGACATGGTCGGCGACGAGGCTTTTAACCGCGCCATCATCGCTTATCGCCCGCAGGATGACAAAGAGCCGGCGTATCTTCAGCGCCTTTTTGAGAAGGAATCGAATCGCCGCCTGGAACCATTCTTTGACGATTGGGTCTATCGTGACCGAGGGCTGCCCGATTTCCGCATCGTCTCCGTCTATCCCCGGCAGAATTTAAAAGGTGGAACCTACCTGGTGACAGTGCAGGTGGAAAATCTCGGCAATGCCGGCGCTGAGGTCCCCATCCGCATCCACACCGCATCCGGCGATGTCACCACCCGCCTCGAACTCCTTGCCAAAGATAAAGCCGCCGCCCGCATAGAGACCAACGCTCCTCCGGAAGAAGTTACAGTGAACGATGGCAGCATCCCGGAATCAGATATTTCCAACAACACCTTCACTGTCCCCACTGCCTTGCCACGTTAAATCTTTCATCCCAAGCGAGCGCGAAGTACTGCTTTCATCCCAAGCGAACGAAAGCACTGTAAGCACCACCGAAATTTTCATTTGTCATTCTGAGCGCAGCGAAGAATCCCTTTGATCACCTATCTATCCGGATCTGTCATCCTGAGCGAGGCGAAGCCGAGTCGAAGGATCTATGCATTTCGCTTTTCACATGAAACTTGAAACCCGAAACTGTTCCTATGCTGTCATCCCGAGCGAGGCGAAGCCGAGTCGAAGGACCTTTCGTTTGATTGTCATTCTGAGCGCAGCGAAGAATCCCTTTAATTTCTCTTTAGCTCGCAATCACTAAGATCTTTCATTCCCAGCGATCGCAACAACTAGCGCTGCACCACCCGCGCGCTTCGTTCCTCGATCACCACCGAATCCATCCTTGCCGGCATCTTGTAATCGTTCTCCAGATCAACATTCGGATACTTTGGCTTCACCCAGCGGTCAATGAACATCTCCAGGATGCGCCGCGGGATGTTTACGCCATCGAGTGACGCCGACTCCACCCGAACGTGCGCTATTCCGTTCGCTCCGGACGCTCGCGCTTCAACTTCCACATCGTGGGTCCCACTAAAGATCGCGAGCAGCGGATTATCTGATTGCCTGGCGGCGGTCAACTCGTCAAAATCCACAGTGAGGTGCGCGGTCACCAGCTCCTCCCGCAGCGTCCACACCACGGACTTCACGCCCTCCGGCATTTTCAGCCGCCGCTGCTCAAAATAAGCATTGATCTCGTTCTGCCGGAAGATGGTCGGTGTCGTGCTGGGATGGATTGAATGCCCGTTGCGGTCAACGAATTCGATCTTGCGCTGCATCGCGTCCGCCGCCGCGCGCTCCATGCGAGAGGTTTCTGAGCCCTGGGTATGCGCTGCCGGTGAGAGTGCCAGGCTCGCGGTGACGGTCAACGCTGCAAGAAGAGAGCGGATCTTACTGCTTAGGATTGGTCTCAGCATCTGTTGTATTAGATGCAGCTTGCGTGCGCCGGACACTTACCTTCGGCTTTTCCAGCGGGCCGGCAACCGTTATCTGTTGGGAATCGTCTGCGAACACGAGTTCAGCTTCTCGGGAAAAAGTCACCCGCCCTCGGGCTCCCATCTCTCCCTGCGCCGTTTGCAACGTGCCCGGCAGCAGAGTTGCCGCACTGTTTGCGAATTCCAGCTTTCCCGCCCAGCTTTTGAACTGGAGCGGCGATCGCCCTACCTGGACTTGCTGTAATACGCCGTTCGTCCAATGGAATCCCGCGTTGCCCACGGCGCTTTGCGCGAGTGCTGCCGCATCTGCTCCGGCAAGGCTGATCTCATACTGCACATCGATCTTTCCCGACGCATAATTATTTGCTACCAACTGTCCCAGAGTGGCCGCATTCGCCCCACGCAATGTTCCGCTCCCCTGATATTCAGGCATGGCTCGGGAGAGATCAGCAGTCCACTCCGCGGATTGGGATCCTCCCGCTGTCTCCGCCTGCTGTACATGCGCCCGCAGCACGCGATCGGCGTAATTTACTTTTGCCAGTACGCGCGTCACCACCAGCGACCGGAAAACGAATCGATCCAGGTGCAGGCTTCCATCGGCTTTCATCGCCGGAAAGCTGCCTGCCCGCCCCGAATCGTCTCCGAATAAACGCTTTGGCAAATCTTTCCAGGAGGAAGCCCGAAGCGAAGGATTCAATAAGCGGTTTATATCCGCCAGGTCCAATTCCGTCGCATGCAGGTCGAACTCCAGCGTGCACGGAGCGGCATCGCATCGGTGCCACAGAACGGAGCCATCAAAAGCCGAATGCGTCCTGGCAATATCTCCCCGCAGGTTCCGTAAGGCGACCGTCTCTTGCCCCAGCAATACATCCGCAGACGCGATCTCCAGCGGCGCAGCCATCCCCGGCACCCGCGCACTCACTGCTTGCAGCCGGGCAGATCCGGTGATTTGCGGCTGTGCCAGGTCCATAGCCGTGCTCAATATCAGGTCGAACTGCGCACCGCCGGTGAGCTGCGACTTCGTCGCCCGCAGCCCCAGCAATCGTGCAGTGCTCAACAATGCCGGAAGGTCGCTGCTTCCTTTGACCAATAGCGTAAGTTTGCCCTGGCTCACGTCTCCAGATACATCCGCGCCACCCGTGGCCCCTATCGCGATGCGCAGCGGCAGCACGGATAGCACCTGCAGCGCCGGTGCGCTGTCTTTCTTCCGTCGTTCTTTCCGCTTCACATCCGTGTAGGCCAGCGTGATGTTGGGAACGTGCAATTCAGCGGACAACTCCCGAGACGATACCGCCGCGTCCGATATCATGGCGCCGCCTCGCCAGGGAGTTTCCGGGTCGCAAGTGCCCTCGCAATGGAAGTCACCATCAATGCTGCCCGCCATCGCAAAATCCGCGGGCAGGTTTCCTTTTGCGTGGCGCAGGATCGTGCCCACCGCGGCCATCGGGACCTTGGAGATCACCAGTCGATGATTCGGCAACCGCCATCCCCCGCCGTGCGTCACGCTTGCATCGAACAAGACCGCGCCATCGCCCAGCGGTGACCTGCACTCCACCGTCGCAAACTCCGGGTCCGCGGACCGTGTTTGTTGTCGGCGCGCCACCCCGTACCATCGCCCATCACATTTTGCTGTCAACGAAAGTGGTTCGCTGATCGCCAGATCGTAGCGGCGAAAATCATCCACCTTCGCCTCTGCATGGAAGTTCAACTCCTCCGCCGTGCCTTGCACCTCGCCCAGAAGATTCAGGCCGCCTCTCCACCCTTTATCCTCGCCCTGCACAAAGTGCGTGAACTGCCCTAGCTGCGCCCGTCGAACCTCCACCCGTAATTTCACCGGAGATGACCGCAACTCCGGTGCACGCTCCAGGCTGCCTTCCACATTGAGCGTTCCGGTATCGCCCAGATTGGCATCGGTGCGGATCGGACGCGCCTCCAGCCGCAGCTTCCATTGGTTCTCTGATTCCTGCCAGAAGGCGAAGTCGGCGTCCACCAGCGCGAATGCCTTTTTTTCCATCCCGATCTTCAGATTGATCCGCCCGGAATCCGATTCGATATACGGAAACCGGGGCCTGGTCTCAGCTTGTTTCTTGGTCGTAGGTGCGGAGGGCACCTGTTTCGCGGTATTCAGCAGCGACTCAAGATTCCAGCGCTCGTGTTCGTCGCGCACCAGGTTCAGGCTGGGATATTTGAAGCTGAGTTTCGCGATCTCCAGCCGCCCTCGCCATAGGGAGCTGGTCCGCAGGCTCGCCGTCACCTCTTCTGATGTCAGCATGGGCTCCGCGCCGAACGCCGGATCGTCACCCACCACCAGATTTTGGATCACGAACCGTGGTGTAGGCAGCATCCGCAGTGAGATCCTGCCCATGGTGACCGGCCGAGAGATGGACCGGCTCAGGGTCTCCGCCAGGCGCGCGCGATAACGGTTCACATTGATGAATGGAGGCACCATCACTGCCAGCAGCGCCGCCACGCTCAGTAGCACTGCCGCTCGCCGGCCCCCAAGGCGCATCAGCGCACGAGCCGCAGAGTCCGGCTCCACCTGGTTTCATCAAAAAAATGAAGCACAATGTGCGCCATAAACCCTACCCGGCTTACTACATCCGTCTTTTCGTACTGCCGCTCCGGCGTCTCGAATGACCAGTAGATGAACATCGGACGGCCCACAACATTCGCCTTGGGGATGAATCCCCAGTAGCGGCTGTCATAGCTCACGTCGCGATTGTCACCCATACCGAAATAGCTGTCCGCCGGCACCACAATGTCCTCGCCCTGGATGAACGAAGAAAGCTGCACGTGCCACACCGGATCCACATTCGCATATGCCGGAGAGACCGCGGGAAAGTCATCGCGGTAAGGATTGATGTCCCCGGACCGGATCACGTACGGCTCATTCAGCCTCTCGCCATTCCGGTAAACGATGCCATCCTTCAAATGGATCCGGTCGCCCGGGATGCCCATGATCCGTTTCACCACATACAGACCCGGCTGCACCGGCGAGATGAACACGATGATGTCGCCGCGCTTCACCTCGCTATAGGGAACCAGCGGCATCCACTGGGTCTTCGGCGCCACCGTCACCCGATCCACGAATACGTGGTCGCCGATCAGCAGCGTCTTCACCATGGAGGACGATGGGATCTCGAACGCCTGCAAACAGAATGTCACAATGAACAATCCGGTCGCCAGCACCACCGCCATCGAGCTGATGAACTCGGGAACGGTCTCTTTGGGCTTCTCTTCTTCTGCTTGCTTCTTAGCTGTTTTTGCCAATGGGGATCTTTCGCTGATGTTTTTGCTTACTTGATGACGCGAAGCGTTCGCTCCCATCGCGCCATCTGCGGTAAATGCCGAATGATGTAAGCGAAACGAGCGATTTTATCATCCGCCGCCACCTGCACCGCTCCATCCTCGCCCGGCTGCTTGAATGAAAGATAGATCAACAGTGGCCGCCCGATGATGTTCTCCCGCGGCACCAGCCCCCAATATCTGCTGTCCAGGCTCTCATCGCGATTGTCACCCAGAACAAAATAGTGGTCTTCCGGCACTAACAACTCGTTATTGCGGGTCAACTGCCGGAATTCCGTCCACCACTTTGCCGTCACCTGTGGCGCGTCCATCCGCACCGAGGGGAATTCATCGCGATAGAGATCGCGATTGTGCAGCTTGTGCACCACATAGTCTTCCGTCACCCGAACGCCGTTCACCTGCAGCGCTCCATTCACCAGGCGCACCCGGTCTCCCGGCACCGCCGCCACGCGCTTTACAAAATGCTCTTCCGGATGCACTGGCCAGCGGAAGACCACAATGTCACCGCGCTCGATCTTCTTATAAGGGAGCAGGCCGCCAAAAACCCCCTTCGGGCCATATTGCACCTTGTCCACCAGCAGAAAGTCGCCGATCAGCAGCGTGTTTTCCATCGATTCTGATGGGATCTGGAACGCCTGCACCAGGAACGTGATCACGAAGATCACGATCGTCAGCGTGACTGAGATCGATTGCAGCAGTGCCGGCACGCCCCCCTGCGGCTCGGTCTTTTTTGCCGGTGAGGCCGTGCCTTCCATAGGCACGCCGGCAGAAGCCGTCACCGGGATCTGCGTCTCGGCAGGCGATGGCTTCAGCGGGTCAGGCAGGGGATTTTCCAGGCTGTTCACTAGTGCGTGATCGCCTCGGCGGTCTTTAACTGTTCCAATGTCTCCTGTGCCGCCCGTTGCTCAGCGCGTTTCTTGGTCGCCCCTTGCGCCCGCCCCATCACAGATTCCTGTCCCGCTGCGTCCACCACCCGCACTTCCACGGTAAAAAGTTTTTTGTGGTCTGGCCCTTCTTCATGCACCACTGAATAAGAAGGTTGCCGCCTTCCGCTTGCCTGTAACCACTCCTGCAACGCGGATTTCTGGTCGCTCATCGCCACCGTCGCCCGCGGATCCTTCATCCGGTCAAGCTCCGGCCCGATCACATGGTTCAAGATGAACGCTCTCGCCGGCTCTAATCCGCCGTCCAGGAACAATGCCGCGATCACCGCCTCCACCGCATTCACCAGCAGCGCTGATTTCTGGCGTCCCCCGGTGCGTTCCTCGCCCCGGCCCAGGCGGAGTTGCTCGCCCAGCTTCAATTGCCGCCCGATCTTCACCAGATGCCGTGCGCTCACCAGGTGCGCCCGCATCTTGCTCAACAGCCCTTCCGCATACTCCGGATATCGCTCATACAACGCTCGGCTCGTCACCAGCCCCAACACCGCGTCACCCAGAAACTCCATTTGTTCGTTGTGGCCAGGCCGGCGCTGCGGGATCTCATCCTGCTCCAACTCATTCGCATACGAGCTGTGGGTCAGCGCCTGCTCCAAAAGACGCGGCTCCGCGAATCGATGGCCCAGCACCGCTTGCAACTCCTGAATGTCACTGCTCCTCTTCATCATTCGCTCGAAAGCGCTCTTCTCATCTCAAATCAATCCGCTCTTGCCGGATATAGCTTCACGCCTCAGCGCCGCGTATTCAGTCGCCAGGTCGGGCCGCCTCATCATTAGACGCATTTCTCCACGATTAAGCTCCCGATTCTACCTATGGCCCCCTGAACCGCGGTCCCCGGCACGCGGCGGGGCCGCGAAGTCGCTGGTTTGGGATTCGATTATTACGGATGGGCAAAGCAGAAAGGCGAGCACAATGCCCGCCTTTCCAGGGATTCAGCACTGGGATACTCCTATTTCGCTCCGCTCAATTGCTCCAGCCGGGTCTTCTCCTGCTTTACCATCGCAGACACTTGGGGATCCTCAGCGGAAAGCTCCAGCGCTTTATTCACATTCACCATCGCTTCTTTTAATTTGTTCTGTTTGTCTTGGGCGATCGCCAGCCGCAGATACGTTACCGCATCCTGTTGTGGCCCCTTGTTCGCCGTGACCGCGGCATTCAAAGACTTTTCCGCCTCCGCATACTGGCCCTGCTCCAGTGAAACATTGCCCTTCGCCGCGTATGCCATGGAGAGCAACATTCCTTTCACCGTCACCAGTTGCTCCGGGGTCACGCTTGCCGGCACAACCAGTCCGGTATCAATGGTGTTGATCGCCGTGTCCGCATCCTTGTTCGCCTCGGCATAGCGTTCGTCTTTGTCCAGGTCGGTGCTGCGGGTACGCTCGGCCAGTACCGACGCCACTGTCACCAGGGCGACTGTATTGTTCGGCTCGATCGCCACCGCCTTGCGTCCCATCTGCACCGTGTGTTCCGCATCATTCGCAGACTGGTATTTGCGCATCATGTTCACATACAAAAGCGCGCGTAGGTCAGATGTGGGAAATTTCTTGGCGAACTCATCCGCCGCGTTGGGATCGGTCCCGGCTGCGGCAGCCTGATACGCATCGAATTCTTCTTTGGATTTCGCCTGTGGCGCGGAGTTTTTCGCCGCTCCCGACGCCTGCGGCGCTGCTTGGCCTGAAGTTCCTGGAGTCGTCTGCGCTCCGGTAGCTGGAGTCGTCTGCGCTCCGCTAGCCGGAGTCGTGGGCGTCCCCTGGGGTGGCGCCGCCGCCTGACTCGCGCCCGTGGTCGGCGCGGTCTGTGTCGCAATCGGCGCCTGAGTTGCCGCTTTCGTGCCCCCGGCTGCATTCTGTGCCATCGCTGCTTGCATCAGGCAGGCAGCACACGCCATTACCAACAATCTCTTCATATCGTTCTCCGGAAGCTATTGCTTATCTGATTCGCAAGTCTGTGCCGGTGGTGCCTCGCGGATACCTTTTTCCGCCGCCGCCTGCGTGTCCGGTGTGGGGTCCCCTGCGCTCAGTGCCGCCTGGTAGTGGTTCACCGCCTGCGGCCGGCTGCACATCAAGTCCAGGATGCGGCCCAGATAAATGTGCGTCCATGCCACCATCCGAGGCTCCCGCGCGATCTCCAGCGTGCGCTCGAACAGCAGTCGCGCGTCATCCACATTGCGTTGCAGCGTTGCCGCCCGGGCCAGGATGAACATCGCCCGCGCCGGGTCATCGCTGCGCTCGTCCAGCACTTTCTGCGCGATGCGGTGCGCCCCAACCGCGTCCCGCTCCCCCAATCGCTGCTCCGCCAGGTCCAGCTCGTTCAAGCGCCGCACCTTCGGCGTCGATACCACCTCACTCGATCCCTGCGCGCTGAACACGATCTTGTCTGCTCGCTTGATCTCCGCGAGAACATCCAGCGTGTACATCATGTCTCCAAAGGCATCCCGCAGGCTGGTCGGCACCTTCTCGAACTGTTCCAACTGGTCGTAGAAGTACCGCGTCAGGATGTAGCCTTGCTTCATTGAAAGGTCAGCCTGTGCGCTGCGCCCGCGCTCCACCTCCTTGCGGTCACCAGCCACCGGCAGATTTCGTGCCTCGATCGCCCGGATCAAGCTCTCGATGATCATCAGCGATGCATCATTCTTAAAGCTCTCATCCAGCGGCGCGGTCCGCACCGCTGCCAGCAGCGGCTCCACTCGTTTCACCGTGCCTGCCCGCTTTTGCATCAGCGGATCCAGCGTGTAATGCAGATAGGTATGGCGGATCTGGTCCAGGTGCAGTCCGGCGTTGCCCCCATTTCCCGGCGATACCACCATGAAATAGTCGTTGCCAAAATTCCTGGCATTCACCTGCGCCGGGGAAGCCAGCGGCTCGGAATACACCACGAACCTGCGCCCCAGGTAGCCGCTGCTCGGCAGTTTCAGATAGAGGTCCGTCCGCTGGATCATCTCGGCGATCGGCTCATGCAGCCTCTGCAATTCAGCCTCATACTCCGGCTGGTGCTTGAGCCATATCTTGTGGATCCCCGCAGTGTCATAAAAGCGCTGCATCTGCGGCAGGAAGCCGATGATGTTTGAGGCATCCGGCGGCAGGTCAGACTCGCGCACGGAGAACGAGAATTGCGGCGGACCATTCAGGTTCAATCCGAATGAAACATATTGAGACAGGTCTCGGGAAGCGTCCGGTAACTGCTTATCCCGATAGTATTGGCATAAGTTGTCCCGCACCGCCGCTGCGGCGGATGAAGCTTCCATCACCTCCGCGATCTCGCGCCGTACTTGCGCCCGCACCGGCTCTGACGCTTGCAGCTCCTGGTCATATCCGCAGGCATTCATCGCCGCCGTGACCGTGAACAATGTCTCACTGGTCTCCAGTGCCACCCGCGCCTCTTGTGACTGGGGCGCCGGCCCCCGGCCCGCGCTCTGCGCAAAACTTGCGCCGCCCAGCGCAATCATGATCGCTATGGTTGCCACAAACTTTTTGAGGGCACCCAACCTGGGCCGGGTGTAAAGAACAGGGAATGAAAGGGCTTTAGCCCTGGCCGCCACTGCGCGGACGGATAAACAATAGGGACCCAGAAACGCCTCCAGAGACGATTGAGTGGCGGGAATGAATGAAATTTTAGGCTACCCCCATCTCCCGGTCAAACCCCCATGTTGTCCAACCCAGCGTCCGCTCCAATCTCTTCCTTTGAAGCTCGAAACCCTTGAAATTGACGATGGAAAACAAAAACGGCGGGCCTCAGCCCGCCGCCAACTCGGTGCAAGCAACTGCGTCTATCCTTTAATACTCACATTCAGGCTCCCGAATGACAGCACCACCTTGCCGTCCGCCGGCTCGCCAAAGGACGTTGCCGGCTCAAACGTGGTGAAGATCAGCATCCGGTCCAGTTGTTGGCGGATCTGCTGCGTATCATGTCCGGAAACGATGCGGTAATCCTGCAACCGTCCTTTGGAATCCACCATCGCTTCGATCACCACTGGGTTCTCCGCGCTGATGCTTACGTTATCTGAGAATGGAGCGTTGGAAAGTTTGGGAGGAGTGTAAAGCGATGTTGGCACATCGTTTGAGACCGTCATCGTATGGGGAAGCGCAAAGAACCCGATCAGCAATCCGATCATGACCACTGCCGTCACCAGCCCCGCCGTCGCCGGCAGCATCACCGCGTTCATGGCATTCTCTAAGCGCACCGCAACACCTTGCATGCGGCGCTCCAGGGTCATGCTGCGCTGCTGAGAGAATGAGGCTTTAATCTTGAGAGCCAGGTCCGCCGGCGCCACCGGCCGCTTCAACGATGCCACCATCGTCTGCATCTGCCCCAGCGCCCGATACTCCGCCGCGCAGCTTCGGCACCCATTCATATGGTGAGAGACTCCGTGCATCTGTGTCCCGGTCAGGGCCCCGTCCAGATAGGACGAAAACAGCGGTTTGGTTTCCTTACAATTCATCGCCGAGTCCTCACCCCCACCACACTCCCAACCCGGATCATCGTGGGATGTTTCTTGTTCTTCCGTGCCGGCTCCTGCGGCTGTTCCAGCCCCAGCTCTTCGCCTACCTGTTGCACATAAGGGATGAGCCGCTTGCGCAGCGCTTCACGCCCTCGCATCAATCTCGATTTCACCGTGCCCAGATTCACCTGGAGGATCTCCGCGATCTCCTCATACGCCAGGCCTTCTATATCTCTTAACACCACTGCGGTGCGGTACGGCTCAGCTACTTCCTTTAGTTCGGCCTCGACTTTTGCCCGAACCTCTTCATGGGCGCAGCACTCAAACGGCGAATCGTGGGCGTCGGCCAGGGAATCGCCCAGCGGCGTTCCATCCCCCTCCGCGCCGTCAAATCCTCGCTCCGCTTCCATGCTTGTCTCTTGGCGCTTGTGCCGGAACCACCACCGGCGCTGGTTGGAAGCCTCATGCACCGCAATGCGGTAGATCCAGGTCTTCAGGCTCGCTTCACCGTTGAAGTTCTTCATCCCGCGAAAGACCTTCAGGAACACTTCCTGCGTCGTGTCTGCCGCGTCTGCCGGATCGCTCAGGATGCGATATACCAGGCCATACACCGGCTGGTGATAGTGCGCGATGAGCCATGCATACGCCTCCTCTGACCCCGACTTCAGCTCCGCCAGGATCGACGCTTCTTCCGCCCGGACTGTCAGCGCGCCCGCTATGTCGCCCACATTAGTAGCTCTCGCCATTGCTCCATGCATGATGGCGTCACCTCAAAGTGTAACAAGAACCGGGCACTTTAAAACGCACTCTCGTGATCGGTCGCCCCAGCGCCTGCTTTTAGCTCGCTGCGTCGCAACCGCTTATCGACTAAAGGAATAGACCCCGTAAGTACCCGAAAGGTTCCTGGAAATCCGGGCATCATCGCTGACCTGCGCCGCGGATGTAGGGGAAATGTTGCGGGAAACGGATCACCGGTTGAAATCGTTATTCCCGGCAAAGCCAGGGATTCTTTTTCGGCGAAGCCAGAAATTTTCTTTCAGAAAAGTGTTCCGCTTGCTTCGATCGTTGACGGACCACGATCAACGCCCGACTATGCCAGGCTCGGGACTGCCGCCTGCGACTCTTCCGCCTGGATCTCGCCCTTGCCGTCGCAGGCAGGACAAGGTTTGCCCTCTCGTTTTCCCGTGCCATGGCAAAGGTGGCAGGGGCGCAGCTTACTGCGGTTTGAGAATTCTAAAAGCACCGTTAATCTCCAGACTGCGCCGTTTGGTTGCTGCGCAGCAGTTCTGACATCAATGCCGTGGCCTGCGCCTTGGCATCGTTAAAATTGCAGGTCTGCCCCAGTCCAAGGACCTCGACCGAACCCCTCCGTTGCACCACCCACTGATACAGCGGCCCATCTGTTTTCGTGCCCCTCAGTATGTCTGCGATCAGGCTCCCAAAATCGATCCGCGTCATCGTTGACTGGCTTCGGCCCACGCTTCTGACCAAATGAATCTTCGATTCGTCGTGCGTATTCATGCCCTCAGACTCGTCCTTATTGATTGAATTTCTGTGCAGTATTGGTGAGCTATGCATTCACCGATTCTTGAGACGCGGCTCTAAGAAGATTGGTTGTTTTTATATGGCCCGTTAGAACTAAGGTGCTTGAGCGGGCAAGCATAGGGCGCATGGAACCCACCTGAAATGAAACAAATCACGCCATCAAAAAGAAATGGCGGCGCGCCCTTTCAGGACGCACCGCCATTTCCAGTCGCTCTTGTTACTTCAGACTAACTTGCTAGTTTCTTGGTTTGTCTCTCATGCCACTCCAAGGTTCGTTGTGCGGCGTTACATGCGCCGTCATGGGTACGATCGTTTCCCCATTCCAGCACCTCGTCATTACCGGTGCGCTGCACGATCCAGTGGAATAGTGGCATCTTTGAGCGCGGGTCAGGGATGATATCGGCATAGTACTCGCCAAGCTCCAGCCTGGTGTTCGGCCGTTCTTCTTGCACTGAGGCCCTTTTCTTTAGTTCGTTAAATGGATCCGGTTTTTGTCAGGTAAAGGAAGTATTCCTATAGAGAATGCCCACACACCTCGCGGCATTTGCCCCAATGAGTCTTTGACGCGCTTTGGCGCTTATTGAGTTGCGTCAACATTGGTGCCAAGGGAACCGTTTTTGCGGCTTTTTGCCCTAGCGCGCCCTCTCAGGCCTCCATTTTCAACACGGCGCACACAGCTGTAATGGGGTACACTGCCTCTGAATGGCCTCCGTTAGACCCTCCAAGCGGCTGAAAAATAAATCATCCTTCCGGCTCCTTCCGGATGGCACCAAACAAAAACTCTCTCTGGCGGCAGCCAAGCTGCGCCTGCTCAAGACCCTGAAATGCACCAGTGAATTTGAGAAGTTGGCTTGGGCGCAAGGAGCAAAACTGGTCGCCGGGGTCGATGAAGTCGGTCGCGGATGCCTCTTCGGCCCCGTCGTCGCTGCAGCCGTCATTCTTCCGCCCGACTACCGCATCCGCGGCCTGCGCGATTCGAAACTGATCCCGCAAGCGACCCGTGAAAGACTTGCTGCCCGCATCCATCAGCACGCTATCTGCGTCTCCATCGCGGCGGTTGATGTGGAGACCATCGACCGGATCAATATCTACCACGCTTCGCGGCTGGCAATGCTCAATGCAGTTGCCGGGCTTGCCCAGCTGCCGGACCATCTCCTTGTGGACGCCATGGTCATCGACTTCCCCTCCGCCGATTCGCGCCTCCCGCAAACCAGCATCATCCACGGCGACGCCCGCAGTGCTTCCATCGCCGCCGCTTCCATCGTCGCCAAGGTCTACCGCGACCAGTTGATTCGAGACTTGGCGCCTGACTATCCCCATTTCGATCTTGCCAGCAACAAAGGATACCGTTCCCCCAAACACCTCGCCGCCCTGCGTGACCATGGCCCGTGTCCGCTACATCGCAGGACGTTCGCGCCGGTCTGGCTCGCCGCGCAGGAACACCACCATCCTCAATCGGCGATCGATTTTCTGGAAGATGACTCCGAACTGTCGCTTGCATCCGATGCCTGATCGATTGCTGTCACGCCGAGCCGCGTGTGCCCCCGACTCAAACCTGACTCAAAGCAGATCTACCGCGAACTTTGCCACTCGCTCAGCTTCTGAATCGATCACTTCCAGCATCATGCGTTCCGTTGCCGGCACATGTTTCGGCAGCTTGAATCGCACTCGATAAATGCGCTCGTTATAGGGCATCTCCACCGGCACGCCCACGATCTTCTGCCACTCCGGCTCCAGCACCGTCTCCTGCAGCCCATGAAAGATCTTCAAACGAAAATGCAGGGTGTCAAGAAACTCCTGCGTGGTGCCGTCAAACTCCGTATCGATCGGCGAATCGCCGAGCAGCTTCGTCTTCGACCCCACTGTGAACCGGAAAGTCAATTCCCGCGGAAAATATTCCACGTCTTTGCCCCGGTCTTTCAATGTGGTGCCGCTGGCGCTGTGTTTCAGCTCCACGCCAGCCAGCTCTTTGCTCTCCAGCGTCACCATCAGATGCAGCACATCATCGGCCGGTAACAGACGCAGCGTCTGTGTGCCCAGCGGGGTGGCAACGGTGAAATGCACATCCGGTGCCCCAGACTGCGCCGCGCAAACCTGCATCGTCGCCAGCGCTAGCAAGCCCAGCCACCGCCGTACCCATCTTCTGAGATCCTGCACCCGGGCCCATCCCTCTACAATCTAAGTTGCCGTTCGTTCTTCAAACTTTGCCTGACACAAGGAAACTCCGCAACATGCCACTTGAGAATGACCGTTCTGCATTCCGCCTCATGGCTGTAACCGCCCATCCTGACGACGAAGCTGGTGGCTTTGGCGGCGCTCTACTCAAGTATCGCGAGCAGGGCGTGACCACCAATGTCATCTGCCTCACCGAGGGCCAGGCTGCTACCCATCGCGGCAACGCCGGCTCCGGCGCGGAGCTCGCCCACCTGCGCCGCAAGGAATTCGCCGCCTCCTGCAAGATCCTGAACGTCTCCCAGGCGGAGGTCCTCGCTTATCCCGATGGCGCTCTTGCGGAAGCTAATTTCATGCGCATCGTTGGTGACCTGGTCCGCCGTATTCGCGATTTTCGCCCCCATGTGATCGTCACCTTTGGCACCGAGGGCTCCGTCACCACCCACCCTGACCACACCATGACTAGCCTCTTCACCACTGCGGCATTCCATTGGGCGGGGCGAGCCAACCGCTTCGCTTCACAGCTCGAGAAGGACGGCCTCTCTCCCTGGCGCACGCAAAAACTTTATTACTCCACCGCAAGTTTCACTCTGCCGGAGCGTCCCCCGGTCTCGCTCTCCCCAGCCAGCGCCATCATTGATATCGCTCTTCACTTTGAGCGCAAGATCGCTGCCTTCCACGCACATGAGTCGCAGTCCCCGCTCTTTGAGATCTTTGGCCTCATGATGCGGCAGCGCGGCACGGAGGAACCCTACCACCTCGCAGCCAACATCCATCCCAGCCTCATGGAGATGGAGACGGACCTCTTCACCGGGGTAAGCGCCGGCTGATGGAATAGACCCGCCTAAAAACTGGCTCATTTTTAGATTTGCCCGATGATTCCAAGATGATCCGAAGATGATTCCAGGAAGAAAGCCGCGACCCACGGAAATCAGATCACGGCTGGGACCGGGAAGTGGGGAGTGATTTAGATAAATACCGCTGGAGACACATTGAAGCGCTCCGCCAATTTCCTGATGTGTTCGACGGTTAATTGTCTCTTTCCGTTCCGGATCTCAGAAATGATGCTTTCGGTGGCGAAGATTCCAACCAGGTCTTTGTTCAAAAGTCCATTCGCTTGGATCAATTCGTCGAGTACTTCCATCGGACTGGCGGCACGAACTTTGTAGGTTCGCTGTTCAAAATCCTGGATCAGCAGGACAAGAAGTTCGTGAATCTTGATCTCATCTGTTGAGAGGCTGTCCCAGCGTACATCGAGTTCAGAAAGCTGGAATATAAACCGCTCGTTCAGCGCTTCATCGTGTACCACCTGAGGTTCAACCTTGCTGACCAAGGCAGGGTAGCTCATTACTTCGGCGCCCATTTCTTCCATCCTCCTCTGTCGTATTCGGCGTGTGTCAGTACCTCTCGAATGATGAGAAGTTGACTTTTGTAGTTAATATTGGCTATGAGCCGATAAGAATTTCCTTTTATATTGAATACCGAAACCCCAAGCGGGGCGTCGGTATTCGGTAGGGCCTTCCTTACGTCATTTAAGCAAGACCACACCTCGGCTTGAGCAATCTTGAGCCAAGCCGATAGTGGCCCGTCAAGGTCTCCATGATCCACTTTTGCTTTCGCTAAGACAGCTTCACCAACAACTTTCAAGACTAGCTACCTTCATTAGACGCTTCGCAGTATGCGAAGTTGCTCAAACGAGAAGAATTCGCAAATCGCGAAGCTGGCAAAAGCCTAGTTCGCAATCGGCGAAGATGCAAGCAGAAACTTCGCATCACCTTTGTCTGGCAAGAATTGCTCGAAGGAATGTGTGGCAAGGATTGCTCAGGAAGTCGCTCTAACGCGATTTCCACGCCTGCGGCTAACGCTTCTCTAATCTTTGATCTCATCCGTTTATTTTTTTGAAATTATTCTCATTTTCCTAATCTTTCCCGTCATCTAATTCGTTCGTCATAACACTGCTGCTGCTTTTTGAGGTTTCTTATCAGCCATGGAAAACGAACTGTTTAATGGATGGAAAGAGATTGCCAACTACCTCGGCCGCGGAGTGCGAACCGTGCAACGTTGGGAGCGCCTGAACGGACTTCCGGTTCATCGGCCGGCGGGAAAACAGCGTGCCGCCGTCTTCGCCCTCAAGCTTGAGCTGGACGCTTGGCTCTCCCACGCATGGCAGCAGACTCCAGAAGCTGATCCTCAGCTTCTTCGCGTTCGCCTGGAGCAGCTTGAGCAGGAATGCGCGCGGCTGCGCGCCATGGTGAGCAATAAGCTCCCCGCATTTGCCGCGGGCTTCGCCTCCACCGTCCTCGCCGTGGACGATAATGAAGCCTGTCGCTACGTTGTCACAAGATGCATCGAGCGCGGCGGGCACCGCGCCATTGCTGCTTCGAACGGCGTTGAAGCGCTCGCCCTCGCGGAACTTCATAAACCCGCGTTGGTCTTGCTGGATGTGAACATGCCGGAAATGTTGGGTTATGAGGTCTGCCGCCAGCTCAAAGAAAATCCCAATACCGCCGATATTCCGGTCATCTTCCTCAGCGCCACGGACCGCAACCCTTCAGCCATCGAGCGCGCTATGAGTGCCGGCGGGGAGACTTTCCTGGTCTCGCCCGTTCACCCTGAACAACTCCTCGCCACCATCCACGCAACCTTGGCGAAACAGACGGGAGTATCCGTCAAGAATTGAGTTCTTTCCCCAGAACAGCGCCCAGGAGGCAGCGCTGCCCAAAGCGCTTCACGAAACCGCCTGACCATTCCCGCTATTTCAGTCCCGAGACCGTGTAAAGCTGCGAGAGGATCCGCGAATGCGCGTATACGTATGCGCTACCGTCGGCGTTAAAAATTGGAACACCCACTCCCGGCACTCCGGTCGGATCGGCCGGTCCAACACTCTTCCAGTAAACCGCTTCTCCGCTTTGCGTGTTGTAGCGGTACAGCTTGCGCGGCATAATTTCGGACGGCCCCACCTTGCCCACGATCAGCGTCTTGGGATCCTGCGTGATGTGCGGCGAGAAGTAGTCTTGCCCCAATCCTCCGGGTATCGCCTGCATCTGCAGCGGAGACCGGTCCGCGGCGCTGCCATCCAGCGGCCAGATGTAAAAATGTTTCTTGAACGCCACCAGCCCGGTCTTTCCATCCGGCGTCATGTCCGGCTGAAGCTGCGCGTTCTCCGGCGCCAGCGGGATCTCCTTGCGCGATCCCAGGTCCATCCGATAACACCGGAAGGCATGCGCCGGCACCCCCGCGCAATACTGGATCGATCCCCCATCCGGCAAGAACCGGATGTTCCAGTAATCACGGTCATCATGCACCAGTTGCACCGGTTCACCCGCGCCGGTGGGCACCAGGAACATCTGCTGCGGCGTGCGATTGCTGGTCACGATCGCCTGCTTACCGTCCGCGGAGATCGCTCCCCCGTCCCCAAAGCTGGTCAGCTTCACCGCCGGAGAGCCATCCGTGCCGCGCAGATAGACCGAATAATCCGCGCCGCCGCCATTGCCTTCTTCTTCAAATAAAAAGAGCTTTCCATCCGGCGTGATGTCGCGCGGTATGCCCCAGTCCAGCCAGCTTAAGTCGTGTTCCTCTTTATCGGTCGGCGATTTCCCCCGCACCTCGCGGCGATTCTCCTGCCGGATCGCCAGTACCCGCCCGTCAGACAGCATGTCCTGCAGCATGAAATCTCCCGGGACCCGCAGCAACGGATGCATCTTCCCACCCATGTCCACGGCATAGATCGAGCGGTCAGACCCCGCCTCCGATCCGCTGAACCAGATCTCCTTTCCGCTCGGTGACCACAGCAGCCCCTGCGCGGAGACCCACATCGGCGCGAACTTTGTCACATTACCTTGCAGGTCCACCACCGCCGGCTGGCCTTGATCATCGCCATTCGCCAGCGGATGGTCTATGAACGCCACGCGCTTCCCATCGGACGACACCCGCGGATCGCTGATCCACCCACCGGTGGTGTACAGCACTTTCCCAATGGGAAATTCCAACTGCATGGAATTCTTATCTTCCACATAGCGCACAATGACCATCTGTTCGCCGTCCGGCCCCCAGCTGGCGTCCTGCACATCTTCCACGATCTCCCGCGGTGCGCCGCCGGAGATCGGCATCCGCGAAAGCACTCCGCGCCGCGCATAGGCGGAGATGCGTATTACCCGTTGCAACAGCAGCATCTCACTGTTCCTGGAGATGGAGAGGATGATGCCGTGCACATCGAACGCGCGATCCCCCGGCGTGTCCGTTCGCGTGCTCATCAGTTGGTTCGGCTTGCCCTCCCACGATGCGTCATAGATCACCGTTTGCCCATCCGGCGCGATCCGCGCCGCCAGGATGGTGCCCCGGCGGAAGGTGATCTGATGGAAGCGCGGCAACTCCAGTGGCTTCGCCGCTCCCAGCAGATATCCCGCGCCCGCCGCCAGCAGTACCGCGGCCGCCACCGCCGCCGGCAACATCCATGCGCGCACCTGCCGGGTCCGCAACGCCTTCTGCGCCGTGGTCGTCGAAGTGGTGCTCAGGCTGCCCAGGTCGAACGCGATATCCCCCGCGCTCTGGAAGCGCTCATCCGGATTCTTCTCCAGACAATGCCGCACGATCCTGTCCAGCCCCGGCGGGATCTGCTTGCCACACTCGATCAGCTCCGGCGGATCCTCCCGCAGGATCGCCGACATCGTCTCCACCGCCGAGTCCCCGCTTGAACGCCCGCTCGCCGGAGAACATCTCGTACATGATCGCGCCAAAGCTGAAAATGTCTGACCGATGGTCCGTCGCCGCCCCCCGCACCTGCTCCGGAGACATGTACCCCACCGTGCCCATCACCTGCCCCGGCGTGGTGCCCTCCGACGCCCCCATGGTGGGAGCGGCTGTTGCGAAGTGCACATCCGCCACCATCAACTTTGCCAGGCCAAAATCCAGGATCTTCACCCGCCCGTCGCGAGTCAGGAAGATGTTCTCCGGCTTCAGGTCGCGATGGACGATGCCCTTGCCGTGCGCCGCCGCCAGTCCCTGCGCCATCTGCTGCGAATACTCGATCGCCTTGCGGACGGGCAGCGCGCCCGCATCAATGCGCTCCCGCAGCGTGTCCCCCTCCAGCAACTCAGAGACGATGTACGGCGCTCCCTCATGCTCGCCCAGGTCATACACCGCCAAAATGTTGGGATGGTTGAGCGCGCCCACCGCGCGCGCCTCTTGCTCAAAACGGCGAAGCCGGTCGGCATCCGCCGCGAACGACGCAGGAATGACTTTAATGGCTACATCGCGAGAGAGCCGCGGGTCATGAGCTTTGAACACTTCACCCATGCCACCCGCGCCAATGCGCTCCTGAATCTCATACGGGCCGAACTTTGTGCCGGTTGCAATCATCTCGCGGCATTATATGGCGAGCTCCTGAAACTTCCTCATCAATAAAGCTTTGGTGCCCCACGTTGGTGCCCCACGTTCCGCCGAGCTTTAGCGGGGGCTAACGTGGGATCGTCATCCGGAGAGTGAATCGAAGGCGGCCTGCATCTGTTTCGCGGTGACTTTTGCGGGATTGAACTTTTTGCGGGCTTCGCGTTTGGCGATCATTTGCTTGGCGAGGCTGCGAGCGGCGGCGGCGACGTCTTGCGGGTCAAAGGCTTTGAGCGCGAGGGCGGCCTGGATCTCTTTTTCGGTGCGGGGGCGCGGAGTACCCACGTCAGCCTTCGGCGGGACGTGGGGCACCAAACCTCTTCCCACTTCTGATTCGGCGAGTTCTGTTCCCACGTCAGCCTTCGACGCGGCTTCTATTCCGGCGGGCACCATCTTTACTGTTTCCTTCACTTCCGGGAAGTCGGATTCGGGGAGAGATTGAATTGCGAGGGTGCCGTACTCCTCGTCGTAGTTGGGCTTGAGGCGGACGTTCTTGATGTTCATGGTGGCGATGTGGAGGGCGTAGAGGATGCGTCCGGCGGCGCGCCCTTCGATCTGTCCGGTGGCGATGGCGCGAACGATGTTGGTGAGGACGACCTGGATAGAAGTTGGATCTTCGAGCTGCGGAAGTTCGAGCGAGTGGAAGAGGCCGGCGGCATGGTCGTCAAAAGGGGCGTCCATTTGGGGAGATTTGCAGAGGCCGTCGGGAGTGGCGTACTGCGACATGGTGGAGCGCTTGTGGTCGAGGGCGCGGTTGAGTCGGGCGAGGCGGTCGCGATCTCGCTGGTGGAAGTAACAGAGTTTACCGTCGCGGAGGGGGACGGCGTTGCAGCGGGTTCCGTTGGCTTTGAGTTGGAGGCAGTGGGCCATTTTCATTCTCCTTTATGAGTACTGATCGAAACCCAGTTCCTAGTCCTGGTACCTGGTAACTAGTTGTGGATGGGGGTGGTACCCCCATGGGGGGGTAGTCCATATATGAAAACAAAGGATTTAGGGAGCCGAGTGCCGGTAAAAATAGAAGAACAAAGGAGTTAGAGCTATAAATTTGGAAACAAAGGACTTATTACTCTGAGAGAATAACTATGGTGAAATTATATCTGTGGAGGGCAGGAAGTCAAGGAAAATATTCGCTTTTTGTTCGTTAATTCTGAGTCGCTAGTCGCTAGTCGCTAGGTCGCTGGACGCTAGTCGCGGAGGATGGGGTTAAACGCAAAGGGCGCAAAGATCGGGTAGTGGGCTGGTTTGATACAACAATAATGAGTCTGCTTGAGCGGTCTGGCATCTAGATTGCAACGGGATAGCTAGAGTGAAATTTTAATTTCCTCTTGACGTTTGCTTACTGTCTCCGTGTAATACTGGATTCCTATGCAAAAGCGCTCAAGCAGAGACGTAAATCAGATGGCCGCACGGATGGTGCGGGAAACGGCTGGATTGGAGTTGTTTGGGAAGAATCCAGCTGCCGTAGCACTTGGACGACGCGGCGGCTTAAAGGGTGGCAAAGCAAGAGCCGAGAAGCTAACACAGTCAGAGCGTACCGCGATTGCTAAGAAAGCAGCAGACGCGAGGTGGCAAAAGCAAGATGAATAGCCCCGAATTAAACAACGTTCTGAAATTAATCTGTGACACTCAGAGTGCCGATGTACTTTTGTACAACGGCGATTTAACCAGAGGTGCGGATCGTAAACTCATAGACCTTTGTGCTCGCCGCGAACGCAGGAAGAATGTATTACTGCTCTTGATAACGGATGGTGGAGATCCCGACGCCGCGTATCGGATTTCAAGATGCCTTCAGGATCATTACAAGAAGTTCACCTGTTTTGTGACGGGATATTGCAAGAGTGCGGGAACACTGCTGGCTATAGGTGCGACGGAACTGGTGATTTCTGATCATGGCGAACTAGGTCCAATAGATGTGCAAATGTCCAAGAAAGATGAGCTGTGGGAATACCAATCAGGATTGACAGTCATTGCCTCTCTGCGTTCTCTACACGAAAGAGCTTTCTCTGCGGTTGAGCACTTTTTTATCAATACGAAACGCAAGAGTGGCGGGTCTATTTCGCTAAAAATGGCTACCGACATCGCAGCGAAATTGACGCAGGGGTTGTTTACTCCCCTCTATGCTCAAATTGATCCGCTGCATTTAGGGGAAGCTGAAAGAGCAACGTCCATCGCCAATGAATATGGACAGAGGCTTAACATCCTGAGCGATAATCTCAAGAAAAGCGCTCTAGTTGAATTGATTGGAGCCTTTCCGTCTCACGGATTTGTCATTGATCGAACGGAGGCTTTGTCACTGTTCAATCACGTCCGCGAACCGAATGAGGCTGAACAGAATCTCATGAAGTTGCTTGGCGATAGGGCAATTATTCCGACGGGGCAACCTGATCAGCCTATCGTCAAGTATCTCGACTACATCAAACAAGAGGATGAACCAAGTGAAAGCGAGGCCGAAAGTGACGGAAACAGCGAGGAAGCTGCACTCAATCCGCCAACAGAGCAATAGCACCAACAAGGCACTACGCCTCCTAGAAGACGTGTTTAGTGAGAACCCCACTATTACAGGGCGTAGATTAGTAAGGATCGCAGAACAGGTAGAAAAGGGAGCCTCAGTCAAAGCGTCAAAGAAAACCAAAGCCTCGTAATTTCCCTATTGACATTGCTTGACCGCTCAAGCATACTTTACTCATGAATTGCCTGAGCAAAGAAAAGCGCGTCCAAGTAGTTTCAGCCCTAATCGAAGGGAACTCCATTCGTTCCACTGTGAGAATGACGGGGGTTTGTAAAGACACGGTTCTCAAATTGCTTGCCGATTTGGGCCGGGTGCCCCATCCTGAGCGACGCGAAGGGTGGGTTGACAACAATATCTATATGTCCTTCGCCAGGAACTTGACAGTCACTTTCTTCTTTACAGCTTTATGCGCCGGAAACTTCACCTTTACCCCGGACTTAGTTTTGAAACTGACCTTGACGTCTTCCTTCACCTTCTTGCTGGCCTTGAACTTCACAATGTGCTTTTTCGCCATGCGACGCACCTCGGGGAATCAGTTTCGCTGTAATCCCCCTTCGGCGCAATCCCACTTTAGTGGTATATCTCTCCGCACCTCGGCGCCTCCGCGGTTAAGCCCCCCTTTTCCACCCTTTCCACACACTTGCACCAATCTTGTGTAGTTGTTAGTTGGTAGTTGATGGTTGATAGTGAACTGCGACCAAAGGCCGGCTAACAACCAGGAACTAACAACCAACAACCGATCCACTCTTTCCACAACTTTCTTTACCTAATAAACGACCGATCTTTCAGGCGATGAAGCAGAGTTGAAGCCGTAAATCGCTCATTCGCAAGGGGAATCAAGTGAGTCACGAGTACCGTCGGACTAGTACAATATATAGGTATTAGTTCTTGACAGGCACTACATAGTGGGATGAAGATGCCTCTCACGGCAGTACCGAGTACCGGAAGAACAGTACCGAGTACCCAGTACCTGGTACCCAGTTAAGGGCCAAGTCAAAAGCAACGGCAAGAGCAAGGGCAACAGCAAGAGCAACACGCTCCGGCCAGAGGTGACCGGAGAGCAGTAGCCAGAGGCCAGTAGTCAGTAGCTAGAAATAGTAGGTACACGCTTTTGATTTATCTGCGTACTGCCTACTGCGTACTGCGTACTGGAAACGCAACAGCGGTGACCAGGCAATACCAGAGGGCGCTTCCACCCATCGAGGTGAGCGCCCTCGAAGCACCTAAGGGCCAGTTTCAAGTTTCGAGTTTCGAGCCAGCGACCAGAGACATAGCGACTAGCGACAAAAATGCAGAACAAGAAGCAGATCCCTCGCTAACGCTCGGGATGACAGTACAAATAGGAAAGCGACAAGAATTTCCGCTAGCGACCAGAGACACAGCGACTAGCGACGCATCACCAGGAGATCTCAGATGGCCGAAGTGATTACCAAGAGCACGCAATCCACCAGCGCAGCCACCCCCAACACCAGCACCGCGTCGGCGGTGAATGTCAGCAACAAGAGCAAATCCGCGCCGGGGCTCACCTTCAAGCGGATGTTCACCAAGCCGGGGCAGGACCCCTACGCGCAGGTGGAGTGGGAGTTGCGCACCGCGTCCATCACCGGCGCCGACGGCAAGGCGATCTTCGAGCAGAAGAATGTTGAGACCCCGAAAGACTGGTCGATGACGGCGACCAACATCGTTGCCAGCAAGTATCTGCATGGCACAATCGGTACCAACGAGCGCGAGAGCGGCGTGCGCGCGCTGATCAGCCGCGTTGCCGACACCATCCACGGATGGGGCAAGAATCAGGGCTACTTCCGCAGCGAGGAAGACGCGCAGGCGTTCCATGACGAGCTGGTGCATCTTCTGGTGCAGCAGAAGATGGCGTTCAATTCGCCGGTATGGTTCAACGTGGGA
>JBBSFV010000033.1:0-33682 GCA_038254775.1 Terriglobales bacterium
CAGAGCTAATTCTTTTTCCAGGCGCTGCTTGATCAGCGCATCACGATGCAGGCGCGCATTCTCCAGCGCCATGGCGATGTGTCCACTCAGCTTGGTGAGGAACTCTCCATCCTGTGTTTGCCGGTGAGGCACCACACCGGCGAGATCGTCGGCGTCATCCAGTTGTTGAACAAGCTGGGCGCGCCGGCATTTACTTCTGAGGATGAAGAGTTCCTCACCAAGCTGAGTGGACACATCGCCATGGCGCTGGAGAATGCGCGCCTGCATCGTGATGCGCTGATCAAGCAGCGCCTGGAAAAAGAATTAGCTCTGGCGCGGCAGATCCAGCGTAGCCTGCTGCCGGATCAGCCGCCGGTGGTTCCGGGATATGAGATCGCCGTACTCAACGAACCATGCTTTGAAGTGGGCGGTGATTATTACGACTTTTTGAGCCTGGGCCCGCAATCTTTGCTGCTCGTGATCGCGGACGTGGAAGGCAAGGGTGTGGGTTCCGCATTGGTGATGAGCAACCTGCAAGCTACTTTGCGCGCACTGGTCTTGCACCTGCATTCGCTTGAGGTATTGGCGCTTTCGATGAATGAGATGATCTATAACGACACCAAGTCAGAAAAGTATCTGAGTTGCTTCCTGGGTTTGGTGGACACGCGGCGCAACGGATTGCATTACATCAACTGCGGACACTGCCCGCCCATCCTGGTCCGCGGAGAGACCGGAGACTATGAATTGCTGACCGAAGGCGGGACTGTGATCGGCTTATTTCCGACCGCCGAGTATCGCCGCGGCTCGACCCAACTCAGCCCGGGCGACGTGCTCATCTGCTGTACCGACGGCATCTTGGAAGCCAGCAATCTGGAGGACGACGAATTCGGCAAAGAACGCCTGGCGGAATGCGTGACGCGTCATCGGCATAAGAACGCACAGCAGATCGTGGATGCGGTGCTGGTCGAAGTGAATGAGTTCTCACAGAAGAGCAAATACACTGACGACAAAGTGCTGATGATCATGAAAGTGACGTCGGACGGGATCATACAGACGGCTAGCAAAGAGCCGAGCAAGATCAATTGACTCTATGAAGTCGTAAAAATCCGGAGCTTTGCGCTCCGTTTTTTATTGTTCAAAGATCACCAGGGCGTCTTCTTTGCCGATGTAGCCCTTGCGGCGAAACCAGTCTTCCATCGAAGACTGCAAAAGATCGAGCGGGACCCGAGCACCGATCTCAATCACTCCGTCCGCGACGGGAAGAGTGTCATCAAAGACCGCATCATTGGTAAAGCTGCGCATGGCAAAGTTGTCCAGCCACTTCACCGGGCAATCCTGCCCATTGTGCTGGACGCGGACTTTGCGGGCAAACATTCAGTTGCCAGTGGATCGTGGGCGGTAGCCAGGGACCGAAAGATTCCTCGCCGCGCTCGGAATGATTCGGGTCAGCATCAAGCTTTTACGGCGCTTGGACCTGCGGCGCGAATGTGCTCAGGAATGTCGAATTTTTCGATGTTGCGCGCAAATTTTTCTGCAAGATCAGCAGCCTGTTTATCGTAGGCGGCTTTATCTTTCCAGGTATTGCGCGGATTCAGCACTTCACTGGGCACGCCGGGAACGCTCTTCGGAATGGACAGGCCGAATGAAGGATCGGTCTCGAACTGCGCATTCTTCAAGTCGCCATTCACCGCAGCCCGGACCATAGCACGGGTGTAGGGCAGGCTCATGCGCTTGCCCACGCCGTAAGGGCCGCCGGACCAGCCGGTATTCACCAGCCAGCACTGTGCGCCGTGCTCTTTCAGGCGCTCACCCAGCATCTGCGCGTAGACCTTGGGTGGTAAAGGCAAGAAGGGAGAGCCGAAACAGGTGGAGAAATTGGGTTGCGGCTCAGAACCGAGGCCAGCTTCCGTCCCGGCAAGTTTTGCGGTATAGCCGGAGAGAAAGTGGTACATCGCCTGGTCAGGGGTGAGCTTTGAGATGGGCGGCAAAACGCCAAAAGCATCTGCGGTCAGGAAGACAACATTCTTTGGATGACCGCCGATCGCGGGAATCACCGCGTTATCGATGAAGTCCACTGGGTAAGCGGCGCGGGTATTCTCGGTCTTGGATTGATCGTCGTAATCGGGGATCCGGGTGGCCGGATCAAGGGTCACATTCTCCAGCACCGAGCCGAAGCGAATCGCGTTCCAGATCTGGGGCTCATTTTCCTTCGAAAGCCGGATGCATTTTGCATAACAACCGCCTTCAAAATTAAAAACGCCGGACTCTGACCAGCCGTGTTCATCGTCACCGATGAGGCCGCGGGTGGGGTCGGCGGAAAGCGTGGTCTTGCCGGTGCCGCTCAGGCCGAAGAACAACGCCGCCACCCCATCTGCGCTCACGTTGGCGGAGCAATGCATGGGAAGCACGTTGCGCGGAGGCAGTACAAAGTTCATGACGCCAAAGATAGATTTTTTCATCTCGCCGGCATATTTAGTGCCGCCGATGAGAACGATCTTGTGGGTGAAATCCGTGATGATGAAAGCTTCTGAGTTGGTGCCATCACGCAGGGGTTCAGATTGAAATTCCGGGGCTGATATGACGGTGAATTCCGGCGTATGAGACTTCAGCTCCTCTGCGCTTGGGCGGATGAAAAGCTGCCGAACAAAGAGATTGTGCCAGGCATATTCGTTGATCACCTGGATAGGCAGGCGATACCTGGGGTCCGCGCCCGCAAAGAGTTGCTGGCTGTAAAGAGAGTCTTTGCGGTCCAGATAATCGATGACACGGTTATAGAGAGCCTGAAACTGGTCAGAGGAGAATGACTGATTGACGTTGCCCCAATTCACTATTGACTCAGTAGCAGCGTCCCGCACGATGAATTTGTCTTTCGGGGAACGGCCGGTACGCTTTCCGGTCTCTCCGACGATGGCGCCATTCGCCGCCATCCTCGCCTCACCCCGGCGGAGCGCTTCTTCCGTGAGTGCGGCGGGCGAAAGATTGGCCTTCACCTTTGAGCGGTTGGTGATGCTCTTGATCTCCGGTGTCGCCATGGGTGACATCTCCTAAGAATGCAAACCGATTATTTTCACTAAAAAACTCAAATCTCAAAAACTTCCTTAAGGCACTGAACGACGCTCGAAAGTGTGATGCAACCGATCAGACCAATTCAGCCGGGGGCCGCAGCTTAGGAAGCGAATCTGCCGGAGCATTGAATTCCTGGAGGACGGCGCGCACGTGCAGAAGAGTCTCATCCACCGTGAGGGCATAGATGGCGCGCCCATTATCCAGGCCGCTCTCAATCGCCTGCTTGAGATAATGCCCAGCGGTATGCGCCGCGAGAGGATCATTGATAATCTTGCCGGTCTGGCGGTTGTATTCAACCCAGGCTGGATGGGGCATCGCGATCCAGGTGGGATGGCCGTCGACGAGGAATTTAACGTCGATGGCATCCGCATGGCGAGTGGCAATGGCGGCAAAGAGAGCCTGATAGATGCAATGCAACTTCTTGCCGGTCCACCGGTCTAAAGCGTAAAAATCGTCATACATAGGCTGTAAGGGCAACCGGCAATCATAATTTAGAGTTACGGCATCCGGCAATGCGAGGGGAATCCAATGGCGATAGCGCTTTACCTTTTATTAGGGCTGGCAGTGGGAGTGATCTCGGGAATCGTGGGCATCGGGGGCGGGATATTCATTGTCCCTGTGCTGGTCTATTTTGCGAAGATGTCACAGCATAAGGCCCAAGGCACGTCTATCACGGCATTGCTTGCGCCGATCGGGATATTCGCTTTTTATGAATATTACAAAGCCGGGAACGTAGATGTAAGGGCCGGAATGCTGATCGCCGTGGGATTCGCGGTCGGGGGGTTCTTCGGGGGCAGGTTTGCGCAGACGATATCAGAGGTGGTTTTGCGCAGGGTCTTTGCGGTGATGCTGATCGTGATCGCCGTGAAAATGCTGATGCCGGCCAAGGGGTAAGCACAAAAAAGAGACGCCATGGGTTGCGTCTCTTTTTCGGCGCAGTGGGTGTGCGGGATGCGAACTGCTCACTATTTCGACTGTGAAAACCGTTTGTTGATCTCATCCCAATTCACGACGTTCCACCAAGCAGCGAGATAATCCGGGCGACGGTTCTGGTATTTCAGATAGTAGGCATGCTCCCAAACGTCATTGCCGAAGACGGGATAGATTCCTTGCGAGATCGGATTGTCCTGATTGGGAGTACTCATGATCTGAAGTTTGCCGCCCTTGTTGATAGCCCATACCCACCCAGAGCCGAACTGCTTCACCCCGGCTTCATTGAACTGCTTTTGAAAATCTTCAAAGCTGCCGAAGGAGCTTTTGATGGCATCTGCTATGGCGCCGGTAGGTGCACCGCCGCCATTGGGCTTCATGATCTTCCAGAACATGGTGTGGTTCACGTGGCCGCCGCCATTGTTGCGGACTGGGCTGCGGATGTCCTCCGGAATGCTATTCAGGTCTTTGATCAACTCTTCCGCGCTTTTATTGGCGAGTTCGGGATATTTTTGAACGGCATTGTTCAGGTTCGTGACGTAAGCAGCGTGATGCTTGCCGTAATGGATCTGCATGGTCTGCGCGTCAATGTGCGGTTCGAGGGCGGAGAAGTCATAAGGCAGGGGTTCTTGCGTGAATGCCACGGGGGTTCCTCCAAAGGTTCGTGTCTAGTTTAAAGGGTTTGGGGAGAAAAAGCAGTCAGCACTCAGCATTCAGTTGCATGGACAGGTAGCTGCGAAAAAAGTGCAAAGTGCAATATGAAAAGTGCAAAGTGGGAATGTGTAATGTAAAAAGTAAAAGCAACGGCCCGCGTTGATGGGGTGTCCCGCCTACGGCGCTGTGTCGGTTTGATGCGCTGAACCCCCGCGCTTACGCGCGGGGCTAACGAATGTCGCCGCTACGCGGCTTATATGGCAAAGGAATCGATGGCAGGGCATGGCAAACATTAAATCCCTCGATTCGCGCTGCGGGCTCGCTCTGGATGACAGAAATAAAAAGTGCAAAGTGGAATGTAATGTAAATGCAGATTCCTCGCTACGCTCGGAATGACAAAGCAAACACCAGGTCCCTCGCCTCGCGCTCCGCGCTCGCTCGGGATGACAACTCCATACAGCGGTGGCTCATACAGCGGTGGCTAATCAAAGTTTTGTCGCTACGCGCTCTTCGATTCCGCTTTTGACGCCGAAGGCCATATGCGGCGTGTTGTAAGCGAAGCCGTAGCGGCCCTGGGCGTCGAGCAGAATCATGCCACCGTGTCCTTTGAGACGGCTCGACATTGTGGCTATGGCGGCGTCGGCTGCCTGCTGCGGTGAAGAGCCAGCGGCGACCTGGTCTGCCGCCCATTTGGCGAGCACGAGCTTCATGATGGGTTCGCCCCACCCGGTGCAGGAAGCGGCGGCTGAAGTATTGTCTGCATAGCAGCCGGAGCCGATCAAAGAGGAGTCTCCGACACGGCCGGGAGATTTATTCAAAGTGCCGCCAGTAGAAGTGGCGGCTGCAATGTTTCCCAGCGCGTCCAAGGCGATGGCCCCGACGGTGTCATGTCCGAAATCGGATTGAAATTCCGCACCTGCAAAGGTCGGGTCGGGGATCCCGGAGCGCTCGCGCTCTTGCGCCTGGCGAAGGCGCGCTATCTCACGCGGAATCACCAGTTCGGAATTCTCGATCAACTTCATGCCGTGTTCCCACGCGAATCTCTCGGCACCTTCGGCAACAAAGTACACGTGAGGGCTTTCATCGAGTACGAGGCGCGCCAAAGAGATGGCGCTCCGTACTCGTTCGACGCACCCTACACCGCCGGCCTTCAAGGTGTTGCCATCCATGATGAGGGCATCCATCTGAACGGTGCCGTCTCTGGTGAGGAAGCTGCCGATGCCGGCATCAAAGGTATCGTCCTCTTCCATGACCATCACGGCTGCCTGAACGGCATCGAGGGCTGAACCGCCGCGCTTAAGGATGCTCCAGCCCGCGGTGAGCGCGTTGCGCACACCGGTCTCGTGGGCGGCGATGGTGTCTTCCGGCATGGCACATGCGCCGCCATGCACCACCAGAACTGGTTTTCGGGGGTGAGTGTTCAGAAAAAATCCCTCAGGGTTCAGCCGCGCCGTTGCAGGGCGGCGATCAATTCAGGTTCGATCTCTTCCGGACGGACTGTAACGCGCATGCCTTCCGTCTGCTGATAGGTGTACCAGATACGATGGATGACGGTGATGGTAGAGAAAACGGCAAGCACCCAAAGTACCGGAGCCATCGCATTGAAGCGCTCAAAAAGAGCGCCGATTATGACCAGAACGATGCGTTCCGGACGCTCCATGAATCCCACTTTGCATTGCTTGATGAGTGACTCAGCCCGGGCGCGGGTATAGCTGACCATGACTGAGCTGACCATCACGAAGGCGACCATGCCGACATAAAAGAAGCGATTGGCGCGAGCGTAATAGACCAGCAGTCCGAAAAACAGAGCTACATCACTATAACGATCGATCACCGAGTCAAAGAACGCGCCGAAGACGGTCACTTGATCAGTCACGCGGGCAACGCGGCCATCGACCATATCAAAAACACCGGCGCCGATGATGACGAGACCGGCATAAAGGAACAGTCGCCAGTGGTCGTCCCCCTTGGCATACCCAAAGAGCACAGCCGCCACGATATTGATGACGAGCCCAGAAAAGGTGAGGGCGTTCGGCGAGATGCGAGTGAGCGCAAAGCCGCGCACGATCGCATACAGGAGCACGCTGCATGCCTTGCCGAATGAGCTCGTCCAGCTCATTTCGTCTCTTTTTCCTCGTCGTGAATGGTGGAAAGCTTGAGGACCTCAAGTTCGCGATTGCCGTTGGGAGTCACAACAATGGCGGTGTCGCCAACCTTTTTACCCATCAAACACCGACCGATGGGAGAAGTGGTCGAGATGAGGCCCTGGGTGACGTCTGTTTCTTCGCTGGTGACGAGCTTGTAAACGATCTCCTCGTCCTTGGTGCTGTCAAAGACGGTGACCGTAGAGCCGAACGCAACTTTGTCTTTGGGGATGTTCGTCAGGTTCACCATAGCAAGTTCGCCCATGCGTTTTTTGAGCTGGCCCAAGCGTGCGTTGACAAAAACCTGGCGCTGTTTCGCCATGTGATATTCGGCGTTCTCGCTGAGGTCGCCAAGGGAAGCGGCGCGCTTGATCTCCCGCGGAAGCTCGGTGGTGAGCTCGTATTCGAGATGCTTGATCTCTTCTTCCAGGCGTTTCTTTATATGTTCCGGCATCTGCTCACTTGCCCGTTCTGCTGCAATGAAGCCTCCTGGCCGGATATCCGGCTCAAGCGCCTCCATATAAATTGGACCAAGAAATGTGCCGCTGCCGCGGCCCGTTCTCCCGGGCACGAAGAAGTTCAGCCCAGCGATAGAGCCGATTATACGGGAGAACCCGCTAACCCCGCAGTTCCACGATGGTTGCCCCCGCGCCACCTTCATTTTGTGGCGGCTCGGAAACGGATGCCACGTGGGGATGGTTTTTCAGCAACTGCCGAAGCGATCTACGGAGGACACCCATACCGCTGCCGTGGACGATGCGAACGCGAAGATGTCCGGCAAGGAAGGCGTGGTCAATAAACTTTTCGACCACCTGCGTGGCTTCATCGACTGTTTGGCCGATGACGTTGATCTCGCTGGGAGTGTTGGCGTCGCCGGAAGCGAGCTGAACGCTGATGCCTTTTGCCCGTGCGGCCTCAGCGGGCTTCAAGAGCGGAGATTCGCGGCGGCCGGCGCTGGATATGACTTCGGCGATATCGTCTTTAGGAACTCGCAACCTCATCAAGCCCATCTCTATCTCATAAGAGGAGTCATCGGTCTTGCGGATGACCTTTCCATTGCGGCCCAGCGATTTCAATCGCACCACGTCGCCAACTTCGACGTAGCGGACCTCACCGGGGCGGGCGTTGGGATCATTCTTGTCCGCGCCGGTGCGGTGCGCGACCACTGCCGAATCAAACTGTTCCTTGAATTCGCGGCGGAGTTTCGCGATGCGACGCTCAGCATCCTTGCTTAGCTTCTGGGCGGCAGCGCGCTCCTGCACCGCGGAGACCGCTTCACGAGCCTGATATTCGAAGTCGCGCAGGAGCGATTCGAGCTTCTTCTCCATCTCGCGAACCTGTTTGCGCTGCTCGTTCATGCCATCGGATGCCAGCCGGGCCCGCTCGCGGGTGAGTTCAATCTCGCGCACCTGGATGGCGGAGCGTTGCTTCTCCAACAGCCCGACTTCCTGTTGCAGACGGTCGAGAAAAAAAGCGACATCCTGCGTCTGTGTGGCGAGCTTGGCGCGAGAGGCGTCAATGATCCGCGGATTCATTCCGAGACGCTGCGCGATATTGATGCCGGCGGATGCGCCCGGCACACCGACGCGAAGTTGATACGTGGGCTGCAAGGTCGCTTCATCAAATCCGACGGACGCGTTCATCACACCGGCGGTATTGCCGGCATATACCTTAAGTGCGGTGTGATGGGTGGAGATGATGGTGAGCGCGCCGATATCACAAAAATGCTGGGCGATGGAGACGGCGAGCGCAGCACCTTCTTCCGGATCGGTTGCGGAGCCGAGTTCGTCGAGCAGCACCAGTGAATTTGCGGTCGCGGTCCGGCTGATGAAGTCGATATTAGTGACGTGGGCGGAAAAGGTGGAGAGATTCTGTTCGATCGATTGATAGTCGCCGATGTCGGCAAGTATCGCATCAAAGATCGGCAGATGCGCGGAGGCAGCGGGAACTGGAATCCCTGATTGTGCCATCAGCGCGAACAAGCCAACGGTCTTCAGCCCAACGGTTTTTCCACCAGTATTTGGCCCACTGATGATGAGTTGGCGGTCCGCGCCTTCCAGAGCAAGTGACATTGGCACCACGGCCGAGCCATGAGCGCGCAGGTTGCGATCCAAGACGGGATGGCGGGCATCCTCCAGTTTGAGGTGGCGCTCGGTGAGAATCACCTGTACGCAGCCGAATTCTTCTGCAAAGCGCGCTTTTGCGAATTGCAATTCGATTTCCGCGAGCACCTCTACGGCTTGCGAGATGGCGGGCGACTGCTCTCCGATGCGGCGCGTCATCTCCACCAGGATGCGATGGATCTCCGCGGATTCTTCTTCAAAAAGCCGCACCAACTCATTGTTCTGGTCGATGGTATCGAGCGGTTCAATGTACACCGTCTGACCGCTTGAACTGGCGCCATGCACCACCCCGCGGACGCGTCCTTTTTGCTCTACTTTGACGGGAATAACGAATCTTTCGCCGCGGATGGTGATCAATTCGTCCTGCACGGCGCCGCCTTCGGCGAGTCGACGCAGATATGCCTGCAGTGAACTTTGAATGGCCCGCTTCTGCTTTTCTATCTCCCCGCGAATACTCGCGAGCGCGGAAGAGGCGCGATCGTCGATGGTGCCATCGGGCAGGATCTTATTACGCAGGTAGGAGAGGAGAACGGCGAAGTCGCCGATCTGCCGTGTAAGCGATTCAACAGCAGGCCACCCTTCGCGCATGCCTCCAGGTGCATGCAGACCGAACTGCCGCCATTCGGAGGCGCGATCTATAAAGTAGATAACCTCTCGAAGCTGGCTAATCTCAAGGGCAGCGCCTTCGATGCGGGATTTATCCAGCAGCGCGCTGGGATCGGTAAGTCCTGCGAAGTCGAAGCGGCTGCCGGTGCGCAGAAAAGCGCGGACTTCCTGCGTGAGTTGTTGCTGTTGCGCGATCCAGGCGCTATCGGTGCTGGGCGTGAGCGTGTTGATCCGACCGCCTGCGAGGGGGGAGGCCGCGTATCCAGCAAGGATCTGGCGCAAGGAATCGAACTCGAGGACGCGCGCGCTGGAATGTTGCAAGGATGACATGCAGTTAGATGGTAGCGGAAAATCGGGCGGGCACAGGGAAACTGGGCTTTAGGAGAGAGAATCTAGGCGAGAGTCGACACCGAGAAAATGATGGGAGCGGATTCGATCTTCAAGATGGGCAGGAATATGGAAAAAAGCGCGCCGCCCCGGGGAAGATTCTCGCAGGTGATGGTGCCGCCATGGTCGCGGATGATGCCGTAACAGGCGCTTAGGCCGAGGCCAGTCCCCTTGCCGACGGGCTTGGTGGTATAGAAAGGGTCAAAGATGTGATCGGGATCGGCAACTCCCGGACCTGTATCGGCGCAGCGCAGGACAACTTTTCCATTGGCGCATGCGGTGCTCACGGTAAGAACGCCGGCGCCGTGCGCATCCTGCATCGCATCCAGAGCATTGTGGAAGATGTGAAAACAAACCTGAAGAAGATGGTTTTCATCCGCTGTGATAGGTGGCAGCGCGGGATGGAGGTCGGTGACGGTTTTGATGTTCCTATGCTCCAGATCCAGCTCACGCAGTTCGAGAGCTTTGCCGACGATGGTGTTCAGGTCCACTGTGCTGCGTTCGGCCGGGGCCTGTTTTGCAAAGGTCAGCAGGTTTGAGACCAGGGTCTTGGTGCGCCGTGCTTGATGGCGAATCTTCTCCGCCATTTCACGGTGCTGATCCTGGATGTTTTCCTGACTCGCAAGTAAGTCTGAATAGCCCAGAATGGCTGTCAAAGGATTGTTGATCTCATGGGCCGCGCCCGCGACCAGCCTTCCAATGGAGGCTAGCTTCTCCGATTGGATGAGGTGCGTTTGAAGGCTGTTCAGATTGTCATAAGCGTGGCGTGATGAATCAAGGGATGCGAGAAGCCGCTTGGCCATCAGGTGTTGTTTTAAAAAGAGCAACCCGCTCAGCAGCAGGAGTGCAAAACAGGTGATCACAAGACGAAAGGTGCGGATAGGTTCCCCGGCCGTCGGCAGCAATAGCACGCACAGCGCGAGAACCGGTAAAGAGATCACCGCCAGCATGGCGACGCGGGCCGACCATGCACCGTCCACGTAAAAGGCGGTTTGTTCAGGCTCTACCTCTCCGAGGTCCTTAAACGCAAAACCGATGTAAGCCCAATAAAAGAGCGAGACCAAGAGTGGCAGATCGTAAAGACTGCCGCTGTAGTAAGCAAAGGGTGATCTCGCGGGTAGATCCACGGCGATGTTCAAAGCCAGGGAGGTGATGGCGTACAACAATCCCGCGACCGTCAGATGACGATATAGACCCGCCATCTGCCGCTGCTGTGGCGATAGGAGTAGCCGGCTGCCAATATGAAAGCGCCGTGCTCCATAAGGTACAAGCCGTTGAATGCATTTCCGTAGTAGACCAGATTCACTCTCAGGTACTGCCACGGGATGACCATGAATATGTAGAGATAAACCCACCAGAGGAGCAAAAGAGCGAAGTCGAGGGTGCCGGGGGTAATGCCTTTCTCGTCCTTTTTAAAGTGAGGTTGCACTGCGAGGGCCGCCATCATGGGCACAATATGCAGGAACAGGACACAATCTCCGAGGAATGGGCTGGGCACGTCTTGGCGCAGGACCACCTCATAAAGGAACCAGAACCACTGCACGGTCGTCCAAAGAATTGCGCCTGATGACATCCAGAACCAAAAGATGCGGGTGTTACCGTGGCATCTCCGCGCATTCTGGATGAAGGTTACGGATATGAAGGCGACCAATGCCATCTGAGTGGTGTCTGCCCATACCACCAGGGCTGGTCCCCGCGAAAGCAGAACTGTTGCCAGCAGTTGCGCGGTTATCGCCACGCCTGCGGCCAGCCACCATCGTGATTTCAGAGTGACGTTCATCCTATTGCCAGAATCTCTTCATCGCAGGTCAGCATTGTAGGTCGATTGAGGCTAAGTCATTGAATTACCGAGGTAACTCCCACTTAGGTGGTAGATGACACTCGTCCAGTACGTGCCGCTGGTTTAGCATCGTCAGAATGGCATATCCGATCCACCGCATGCGACGCCTCCGTGGCAATGAAGCTTTACGTAATCTGGTACGGGAGACTCGCCTAACAGCCGAGGCATTCATCTACCCGCTATTCGTGTGTCCCGGTGAAGGACTGCGCAAAGAAATCGGTTCGATGCCCGGCGTGTTCAACCTTTCCGTGGATGAAGCGGTGAAGGAAGCCCGCGAGGCGAAGTCTTTGGGACTCGGTGGGGTGATCCTTTTTGGATTACCGGAACACAAGGACGAGATCGCCAGCGGGGCATGGTCAGAAGATGGGATCGTGCAGAGGGCCGCCCGGGCCATCAAAAAGGAAGTTCCCGAGCTGCTGGTGGTGGGTGACGTCTGTCTTTGTGAATATACGGCGAATGGACACTGTGGGCTGGTCGACAAACCTGACCTGAGCAAACCGAAGATCCCGGTGCATTCTTACGGCACCACCCCGGCGGCTCAACCGAGCCATCCTGCTGACCAGAACCGCGAGATCCTGAATGACGAGACACTCGACCTGCTTGCGCAAACTGCGGTCACGCAGGCGAGAGCGGGTGTGAACATCATTGCGCCATCGGACATGATGGACGGTCGTGTAGGCGTGATCCGCAAGGCACTGGACGCAGCAGGTTTCCAGAACACTCCCATCCTTTCTTACGCTGCGAAATTCGCCTCGGCGTTTTATGGGCCATTCCGGGAGGCGGCGAATTCGGCACCGCAGTTCGGGGATCGCCGCTCCTACCAAATGGACGGTGCGAATGTGCGGGAGGCGATGCGGGAGATCGAACTCGACATTCAAGAGGGCGCGGACATGATCATGGTGAAGCCGGCGATGCCCTATCTGGATGTGATCTCCGCGGCACGGGAGCGCTTTGACGTGCCGCTCGCTGCGTATCAGGTCTCTGGCGAATACGCGATGATCCAAGCTGCGGCAAAGAATGGCTGGGTGGACGGCGAAAGAGTGATGATGGAATCGCTGGTATCGATCCGGCGAGCGGGAGCGCAGATGATCGTGACATATTTTGCGAAAGAAGCGGCCAAGGCGCTGTAGCAGCGGGAGGAAGCCTATCTGATGGGGGCTAAGTCCGGATCTTTCTAAAAAATGCATACCTCCGTCGTCGCTGAGATTCGATTGCCCAGGTTCCTGTGCTCTGCAACTCATCCGGCTTCAATAGGGCTCCCTCGCTTGCCCGCCCTGACGAGCTGCGCTCGACGGGACCGGAGTGTTTGGAAAGCACCGTTGATTTAGAATCTCAGGTTCGATCCCACCATCCATTCCTTCAGGGGAGTTATCCATTGCCAGACACTATTTATGACATTGCCGTGATCGGCGGCGGGCCCGCAGGTTATACGGCTGCCATCCGCGCGGCGCAATACGGATTGAAAGTCGCACTCATAGAGAAGGACGATCGCCTTGGGGGGACATGCCTGCAAGTAGGCTGTATCCCCACGAAAGCACTGCTGTTCAATGCGGAGGTCTGGGACTATTTAAAGCATGCCAAAGAACTTGGGATCGATGGGACGGAGAAGGCAACATTGAACTGGAAATCGATCCAGGAACGCAAGAATGGGATAGTGACCAAGCACACCAAGGGCCTGCAGTTCCTGATGAAAAAGAACAAGATCAACGTGATCGAGGGCTTTGGCAGGCTAAGCGGACCGGCGAAGAACGGCGTGCATTCGGTGGAGGTCTTTACCGAGGGTGGCGGAGGTGCAGCCGGCGAGACCAACCACGTGAACGCAAAAAATGTGGTGGTCGCGACGGGATCGAATGCGCGCATGCTGCCTGGGCTGGAGCCGGACACCCGCGTCCTGACAAACATTGAGATCTTGAGTTTGAACGCAATACCGAAGTCGCTCATCGTCATCGGATCAGGAGCAGTGGGTGCGGAATTTGCTTCGATCTACAACTCGTTCGGAACGCAAGTGACGATCATTGAGGCACTCGACCGTTTCGTGCCCGCGGAAGATGCGGATGTTTCCAAAGAACTGTTGCGGATCTTCAAGAAGCGCGGCATGGATTGCAACGTTTCCGCCAAGGTTGAGAAGATCGATAAGACCAAGGACGGAGTATCCGTAACATTCACCGGGGCCGACGGCAAACAGCAAAAGAAGGAAGCGGAGAAGGTTCTGGTGGCGATCGGGCGCGCGCCTCGGACCGACAATATCGGGCTGGAGCGCACCAAGGTCAAGGCGGACCGTGGGTTCATCCTGACAGATGAATACATGCAAACGGCCGAGCCGGGTATTTATGCGATAGGTGACATTGTTGCCGGAATGCCGCAACTAGCACATGTGGGCGCGATGGAAGGCATGGTGGTGGCGGCGAAGATCGCCGGCAAGTATGCCAAGCCGGTGCGGCGCAATCGCATACCCGCATGCACCTATACGGAGCCGGAGATCGGCAGTGTGGGATACACCGAAGCACAGGCGAAGGAAAAAGGCTATGACGTAAAGATCGGGAAGTTCCCCTTCACCGCGAACTCCAAAGCGACGATCGTGGGAAGCCACGATGGATTCATCAAGGTCGTCTCCGACGCGAAGTACGGCGAGCTTCTGGGCGTACACATCATTGGCCCTCGCGCGACGGAACTCATCAGTGAAGCGGTCACGGCCTTGGAGCTGGAGGCGACGGTGGAAGAGATGATGTTCACCATCCATGCGCATCCGACACTGTATGAGGGCCTGCTGGACGCGTTCAGCGCGGTGGAGAACAAGGCAATCAACTTCTAGCGAGTACTGAGTACCGGGTACCAAGAAGCGGGGGCGAGAGCTCCCGCTTTTGGCTTGGCAGAAAAGAGTAAAATCCAGTTATGCGCTATCCGGTTATGTTGCAGAAAACCGAAGAGGGGTACACGATTTCTTGCCCTATTCTGCCAGGCTGTATTTCCGAAGGCGATACAGAGCAAGAGGCAATGGAAAACATAAAGAGCGCGATCGAGGAATACCTTTCGGTTGTGCAGGAAATGGTCGCCGAAGGCGGGATGCGCGAAGTTGAAATCCCGGTTTAATGCCTCGCTTAGCGGGTATCAACCACCTTCAGGCCGTTCGCGCTTTTGAGAAAGCAGGATTTTCATTCGGCGCCAAAGCAAACACATCATCATGAGTAATGGAAAACTGGTGATAGTCATTCCTCGAAACAATCCCATCAAGCCACTTACTATGGGCAGCATCATCGTCGCTGCTGGCCTGACCGTGGAACATTTCAAGAAGCTTCTGTAATGAACCTGCTTCAGGTACTCCATCTCGGTTCGGTCGATTACGGGACTGCGTTGCAGTTGCAGGAGACGCTTGTTTCACTGCGCAAGCAGGGGAAAATCGCCGACACCTTGCTGCTGCTGGAACATCCGCCAGTGATCACGCTCGGCCGGAACGCGAAAGAGCGCAACATTGTCGCTAGCCCGGAGTCGCTCGCGAAGAGTGGGGTGGAAGTCTTTGAGATCAATCGCGGCGGGGATGTGACATTTCACGGTCCCGGCCAGTTGGTTGGCTATCCTATCTGCGACCTGCGGAAGATTAGTCCGAAGATCGGCGCGGTGGAATTTGTGCGAAAACTGGAAGAAGTGCTGATCCGGGCGTGCGCGGAGTTCGGCGTCGCCGCGGATCGGGTGCCCGGCATGACCGGGGTATGGGCGGACGCGGAGCGCAAGATCGCGGCCATCGGAGTGCACATCTCGCGCGGCGTGACCTCGCATGGATTCGCGCTCAACGTGACCACTGACTTGGAATGTTTCAAAATGATCGTTCCATGCGGAATCGCAGACAAGCCAGTGACATCTATGGAGCAGGAGCTGGCGGGGAAAGAGCATCGCCCGCTGGAGGTGGATGCGGTGAGCAATGCGATCACGCGACAATTCGGAAATGTATTTGGGATGCAGATCCTGTGGCTGGAATCTTTAGACGCGCTCCTTCGCATCGGCGAAGAGGCCGACGAGGCAGAGCCGGAGAATCAGGATGACCGCCTTAGGGAACCGGAAGAACTCAAACGCATGCGCGAAGAGTTGGAGAAGACGAAGCGGGATGATGTGAGCTGGGCGTGAGTTAGCGGGCAGCTTAGAGAAAAACCAAAAGCAGGTCCCTCGACTCGGCTGCGCCTCGCTCGGGATGACAGTTCACAGAGCGTACGCCCGTACACGCTTAAGCACTTGGCAGCCACTACCAGTGAAAGCGCTCGTAGTAGAATATTCCGTTACGAAGCGCATCTCTTCGTCCCTAAGTCCCAGCAATCATAGATATGAGAGGCGAGGCATTCGCGGGCAAAACTGCGATTGCCGAGGTGCCGGAATCAGGTCCCAGGCAATGAAATCGAAAACAGAGCAGAAGACGCAAGGATCAGGGCAGAAGATGGGTCAGAATCCGGGGCAGAATGCCGGCGCAAAGAGTCCGCCGCAGGGCAGCGGGAGCCAGGCAGCGCAGCCGGCCAAGAACGGTAGCGGCGGCGCGTCGCACCCCAAAGTAGGACCGCAGCGCCGCAATCCGCACGGCATTCCTGATTATCGACTGGAAGTGCCCAATTACAGCACGCATGAGGAGTGGAAAGACGGCAAGCTCCATTACATCGTGAAGGGTGATTTCTCCGCGCCCGCTCCGCCTATCTGTGAATCCAAATATTTGACGAAGGAAAAATCCATTGAGATGTACCGGTTCATGTGGCTCAACCGGAAGATGGAGACCGCGCTTGAAAACCTGTTTAAACAGCAGAAGGTGATCGGCGGCGTCTATCTGGGGCTGGGTCAAGAGGGCTGCTCGGTGGCATCCGCGTTTGCGCTCAAGAAGGAAGACTGGCTGGGGCCGATGATCCGTAATCAGGGTGCGATGCTGGTGCGGGGTTTCAAGCCGAGCGACACCATGATGCAGTACATGGCGAAGGCGGGCGCGCCCACCAAGGGACGCGATTCCGGCTCGCACTATGGTGACGTGAAAGAGAAGAACATCATTGCGCCGATCTCGCACCTGGGAGACAGTATTCCGGTGCTGACCGGAGTCGCGCTGGGGGCGCGGCTGCAAGGCAAGAACATCGCGTGCCTTACTTATGTAGGCGACGGTGGGCAATCAACGGGCCCGACCTATGAAGGTTTCAATTTCGCCTGCGTGCAGCGGCTCGGCGTGATCCTGATCGTGGAGCACAATCTTTGGGCTTACTCCACTCCGGTCGAATTGCAGTTTGCTTGCCGCGATCTTGCCGATCGCGCGCTGGGATATGGTGTTCCAGGGTTCATCCTGGACGGTACTGATCCGAACCAGGTGTATGACGTGACGTATGAAGCTTGCCAGCGAGCATACGCGGGCGAAGGCGCAACGTTCATCGAAGCCAAGATGATGCGCATGCGTGGCCACGCCATGCATGATGCAGCGGCATATGTGCCAAAAGAATATTTTGAATATTGGCGCGCTCGTGACCCGATCGCGCGTTTTGAGCGCTATCTCCTTGACCGCGGCTGGCTAAATGACAAAGAAAACAAAGATCTCATTGAGGATGTGCAAGCGCAGATCGATCGTGACCGTGACATCGCCGATGCATCGCCCTTCCCCAACCCTGAGGATGCCGCGAAGGATGTGTATCTTTCCAACGAGGTGAAGATCCCGTTCAAGTACGGTGGTCCGAAGGTGAAGGAAGTAGCTAAGGGCGTGAAGGTGGGCGAGGCCAGCAGCATCTCGCACTATAAGTAGAGAGAAGAAACACATAAGTCCAAGATTTTCATAGGAAATAGGAAAACTGTTTTCATGGCAGCAGTCACATATCTGGAAGCGATCCGGCAAGGCCTCTGGGAGGAGATGGAGCGCGATAATTCCGTCTTCATCATGGGCGAGGATGTGGGCGTCTATGGAGGCGCCTTCAAGATCACGGAAGGGTTCATCCATCATTTTGGCAAAGAGCGGGTGGTGGATACGCCCATTGCGGAAGCGGCGATCGTAAGCGGCGCGTATGGCGCGTCGTTGACCGGGATGCGCCCGGTGGCGGAGTTCCAGTTCATGGACTTCATCAGCTCCGCGCATACCCAGATCGTGAATGCGGTGGCGAAGTCAAATTATCGCTGGGGAGCTCCGGCACCGATGGTGATCCGCGGCCCAAGCGGCGGCGGCGTGAGCGGCGGGCCATTCCACTCGCAGAATCCCGAGATGTGGTACGTGCACACGCCGGGGCTGAAGGTGATTTGCCCGGCGACCGCGCGGGATGCCAAGGGCCTGATCAAAGCCGCGGTGCGCGACAACAATCCCTGCCTTTTCTTTGAGCATAAGTACCTCTATCGCCGGATCAAGGACGAGATGCCGGAAGGCGACGTGGTGGAAGAGATCGGCAAAGCCCGCACGCATCGCGAGGGAACAACGGTCTCAGTGATCACGTATGCGGCGATGGTGTATGTGGCGCAAGAGGCTGCTGAGGTCCTGGCGAAAGAAGGCATTGAGCTGGAGATCATCGATCTGCGCACGCTGCTGCCCTTGGACCGCGAGGCGATCGCCAACACGGTCAAGAAGACCAATCGCGTGATCGTGCTGCATGAGGACACCAAGACCGGCGGCATCGCCGGAGAGATCGCAGCCATCATCAACGAAGAAGCTTTTGATTCGCTCGATGCGCCGATCGTGCGGATCACGGCGATCGATACCCCGGTACCGTTCTCGCCGCCGCTGGAGAAGTTTTTCTTGCCGAAGGTGGAAGACGTGGTGAGGGAGGCAAGACGGTTGAAGGCTTACTAGCGGCGGTTTCAAGTTTTAGTTTGAAAAAAAGGGCGCGGAGATGCGCTCTTTTGTTTTTCACATCGAATGCAGATTCTCGCTCCACTCGAAATGACAATCTTAGATCGAGAGTGCCTGCTACGTTCCAAGCTGACGCATTTGATTGCGGGGCTTTATAATCGGAGGTTGCTTTCAACGCACTATTCTCGCTGGTAAGAAGGACGAAATGCCGACAGACGTGATCATGCCCCAGATGGGCGAATCGATCTTTGAAGGAACCTTGACCAAGTGGCTCAAAAAGCCGGGCGACAAGGTAAGTCGCGACGAGCCGCTATTTGAGATTTCGACCGACAAGGTAGACGCTGAGATCCCCTCACCCACTGCCGGCGTACTGATCGAGCAAAAAGTGGCGGAAGGAACTACGGTGCAGGTGAATACCGTGGTGGGGGTGATCGGCGAAGAGGGAAGTGCGGTCTCGGCGGCGCCGGCAAAACAAGCTGCGGCACCGGCTCCCCCGGCGTCAGCGCCGGCAGCAGCTCCTTCGCAACCCAAACCACAAGCGCAGACCACGCAGTCCGGCGCTGCCACGGCAAACTCGGCAGCCACTTCCGGCCCGACCGGGGACGTGGATCCGCAGCGCGGCGCGCAAGAACAACAGAAAGCCGGACAGCAACCGATCCAGGCGCAGCAGCAGACATTGGTGCAGCAGCCGTCCGCCGGCCAGCAACCAAGCAGCCAACCAATGACCGGCGGCGGCGGAGGCGCCGGCGGAAACGGGCAGCCATTGCGTTCAAGTCCGTTGGTGCGGCGAATCGCCAAGGACAACAATATTGATCTGAATCAGCTTGCCGGGCGCGGCACGGGCGCGGCGGGCCGGATAACCAAAGACGACATTACTGCTTTCGTGCAGCAGCACGGCAGCGGACAAGCAGGCCCCGGGCAGCCAGCGGCACCGCAGGCTGGAGCGCAGCAGCAGCGTCCGGCGGCGCCTTCAGCGCCTCCAACAGGACAAGCAGCTTCCATGACTGCTCCCGCGCCGGGCGAATTGGTGCCGATGTCCAAGATGCGGTCGATCATCTCGAAGCGCATGGCGGAGTCAAAACACACCAGCGCCCACGTGCACACGGTCTTCAAGATCGACATGACGCGCATCGTAAAACTCCGCGAAAAACAGCGGAGCAGCTTCGAGCAGCGCAACGGTGTGAAGCTTACTTACATGCCGTTCATCGCACGCGCGGTGCTTGCCGGCATCAAGGCGATGCCGATCGTGAACTCGTCAGTTGAAGGCGAGGCGGTCCGGTATCACAAGAATGTGAACATCGGCATTGCGGTGGCGCTTGACTGGGGATTGATCGTTCCGGTGGTAAAGCAGGCGGAGGAACGCAGCTTCCTGGGCTTGGCGAGAGCGATCCAGGATGTGGCGGAGCGCTCGCGCAACAAAAAGCTGCAGCCGGATGAAGTGCAGGGCGGAACCTTCACCATCACCAATCCGGGGATATTTGGCCCACAGTTCGGCACACCGATCATCAACCAGCCGCAGGTGGCGATCCTGGGCATGGGCGGGTTGTTCAAGGAACCAGTCGTGATCACCGATAAAGATGGGAACGATTCGATCGCGATCCGGTCGATCATTCGACTGACGCTGGGCTACGACCATCGCATCATTGATGGAGCGGACGCCGATAAGTTCATGGTGGCAGTTCGCAACTACTTGGAAAACTGGACAGAAGAGATTGGGTAGGAAGCAAATAGATTGTAGGCAAAGGCGCTCCGAAAGGGGCGCCATTTCTTTGCCGCGGTGAAATTCCAACGCTGCATAGCGACCGGCGTTGTGCGATTTTAGATCTTTCGCGAGCCGCTTCTCCCTCAATACTTGCCTTCAACTACTCACCTGATATACAACTTGCAAACATCTCAGGACTCAAGAGCGCCGCTGGGGCAGTCACGCCAGCCGAGCCAAAGGGTTGAGTTTTCAGACATAGCGTTTTTTCCAAGAGACCGTAGCTTGCCGGGAGCACGATAGATCTTCCTGTTTTGCCACTCCCTTCCGGTATTCGCACCGGCGGGAATTCAAGACGAAAAGGTTAATCATGCGAAATCTCAGATTCACGTACGTCCTTGCGACACTCATGTTCACAATGGCCGCAGCAGGGCAGAACATCTCCTCGGCCGATCTCCATGGCACCATCACTGACCCGAACGGCGCCGTACTGAGCGGAGCGACGGTTTCTGTTGAAGAGGAAGGAAAGAGCACAGAGCGGACAACGAGAACGGATGCGCGGGGAGAGTACTTCTTCTCGGCGCTGCCACCCGGGCAATATGTGCTGACGGTTTCGGCAGCAAGTTTTGCGAAGTTGACTGCAAAAGATGTGAAGCTGACTGTGGGTCAACGGGCGGAACTCCCCATTGCATTAAAGCCGGCGACCGCGGCGCAGGAAATCACCGTCAACGGGGAAGCCGAGATGGTTGAGACGCAGCGCAGTTCGGCTTCGACCACGGTGACGCAGGAGCGCATCGATAACCTGCCGATCAATGGCCGCAATTACATCAATTTCACTCTCACAAATTCCCAGACCGCTCGTGACGTTGCACCGAGCATTGGTGCGGCTCCCACCTCCGGACTCAACATCGGGGGGCAGCGCGCGCGCTCGAACCTGGTCAATGTGGATGGCGCGGATGCGGGCGACAATTCAGTGAACGGGATCCGCTCCACTGTTTCGCAGGAAGCGGTGCAGGAGTTCCAGATCCTTACCAACGGATATGCAGCGGAATACGGACGCGCCTCAGGCGGCGTAGTGAACATTGTGACCCGTGGCGGCGGCAATCAGATGCACGGGAATGTGTATGGCTATCTGCGCAATCGCAGGATCCAGGCGCAAAATCCCTTTACCAATGTGCAGATCCCGGCTTATACCCGCGTTCAGGCAGGCTTTACACTCAGCGGGCCCATCGTAAAGCAACGGACCTTCTACTACCTGTCTTATGAGGATTCTCGCCGCCAGGAAACAGGGTTTTCGACGATCGGTACGAATAATTTCGATCTGGTGCCGATCGATATCTCCCGCTTTGATCCCGCATTCGGCCTACCCGCAGGCACGCCAAACAGCATCTTTGGGACCGCACAACAGGCAGCTTTCCTGGCGGTTGTGCCGGTAAGCGCCGGCTCGGCGAAGTATGCAGCGCTGGTGGGAAGGTCCTCGGGAGCGGCTTTGAACGGACGCTGGCCCACGCTGCTGGGCGGAGCAGCAGCATTTGGATCTACCGGACTGCCGCTTCCGCCATCCTATGTTGCGTTGAATTCGCTGCGAGGCAATTATCCGGTCTCTGAGGGAACAAGCCTCTGGGGACTCCGTTTAGACCACAAACTCAACGCCGGCAATAGCCTGATGCTCCGCGGAAACGTGAGCCCCAGTACGGTGACGGGTATTCAGGTGAATGCTCAGAATCAGAACTTCGGACAAAACTCATGGAGCCGGACCTCTCAGCAGACCTATCGCGACTTGACGCTGCTGGCGCAAGAAACAGCGCTCTTCGGGCAGAACAAAATCAATGAGTTCCGCTTTCAATTTGCGCGTCGCGGATTGCGCTATGATTTCTCAAGGGCCCCCGGCGGCGGAAATGTTGCCATCAACATTCCTGGGTTCGCCTTCTTCGGTCGTGAGCCCTTCTCCTTTGTTGACCGCACTGAAAAACGAACCCAGGTGACAGATAACTTCAGCCTGAACCATGGGAACCACGCCTTTAAGTTCGGCGGCGATTTCAACTACCTGCCTGTGAGAGCGCAGTTCACCGTGAACTTTGGCGGGCTGTTCAATTTTGGTGAAGTCACCCCTATCGCGGGATTGCCCAAGTTCAACGCGGTGCAGGCGTACGGACTGGGTGCGCCCCAGGTGTTCGTGCAGGGCATCGGCAACCCCAACGCACAGTTCGTGAATACCACTTTCGGAACTTTCGCCCAGGATACCTGGCGTATCACCAAGGGATTGACCCTCAATTACGGTATCCGTTATGACGTGGAACTTACACCCAGGTTCAATGCGGTGAATGCGCTTTCCACCGCAGCAGAAAAGGCAATGAGGATCACGGAAGGCATTCCGCGCGACTTCAACAACATTGCACCGCGCATCGGTTTGGCATGGGACCCGTGGAAGGACGGCAAGACCGCGATCCGCGCCTCATACGGATTGTTCTATGACCATCCCTTGCTGGCGTTGGCATTCAACTCGCAAGTGGCGGACGGATCCCAGGCACCGCAGGTGGCTTTGTTTGGTGGCTCGCCTTGCCCTGCGGCAGGCGGCTCTGCCAGCCCATTGAACCTGAACGCTGCCAACATATTTCAAGGGAGTTTGGGCAATGCAAATTGCGGAGGCGCAGCTTTAGCCGGCGCTTTGGGTTTCCTGCCGCAAGAACAACGCTTTCAGGCAAATACTACGACCTCCGCCTTTGTGAACCAGAACTATTTGACCGCTGGAATCCCTCTGACGATCCAGCCGTTCGGCTTTCCCGTGGCAAGCAACTTCCAGTATGCATACTCGGAACAGGCAAATCTGCAGGTGGAGCGCGAGCTAGCGAAAGATCTGACCCTTACCCTTGGTTACAACTTCAACGGCGGACACCATTTGAATCGGCCTATCAATGTGAATCCCGTGAATTCAGAGGCGCTGGTGGCCAACTGGGAGAAAGCGGTCGCCGCCGGTGCCATCGCACCCACCGCCCTTCCACTTTCTGTAGCCAGCTGCGGTGTCGGTCCGCTGGGGGCGTTCTATCCCGCCGCACTGGTTAGTTTTTTCCGTCCGAGTGGTTTGAACCCATCACTTCCAGCGGCCGCATTCCCGGGCTGCGCGAGCGGGGCCGGTGCGGCTGCATTGGCTGCTTACCTTTCCACCGCGAACAAGTTCGGAGTTCCCATCCCGTTCAGTGATCAGATCGCTAATTTCAGTAACGGCAGCTCGGTATATCACGGGTTGACCACAAACCTGAAAAAGAGATTTACTGATCATTATGAGTTCCTTGCCTCGTACACCTGGTCCAAAACGATCGACGATTCAACTGATCTGCAGTCTTTACTCTCTCCCCAGGACAATCGCAAGCCGGCTCTGGAGCGGTCACTCTCAACCTTCGATCAGCGGCATCGCTTTGTGTTGAGCGGTGTGTATCAGAGCGGCAGGATGAGTGGAGACAATGTGGCGAGCAAAGTCTTCAGCGGCTGGACGGTCGCACCGATCATCGAACTGAGCTCGGGGCGGCCATTCAATATCCTGGTGGGTTCTGACCGAAACTTTGACTTGGGATCCAACACCGATCGACCGCTGGTGGCGCGGTCTGGCCAAGCCAATCTGTGCGGCGATACTGCGGTGGCTTCTGATTACTCGCCCACGGGTTTCCTTATACCCTCTTGCTATGTGGATGGTGTTTTCGATGGTGTGGCTTCAGCGCCACTCATCGGGAACCTCTCCCGCAATGCCGGAAGGCGGCCTTACACGGTGTTCACCGACCTGCGCCTGGCGCGCACTTTGGACCTGACCGAGCGCGTGAAGCTGCAAGGGATTGTTGACATCTTCAACTTGATAAACCGTTTCAATGTGGCTGATGTGAACTTCCTCTATACGCAGAATGGCCGGCCGACGGCGGCCTTCGATCCTCGGCAGTTCCAGTTTGGATTGAGACTGAGCTTCTAGCTCCCGCTGTGCGCCTGGAAAGCTGCGGCAAAAACCGGGGCTTGTTTTTGTGATCGCCTCGCTATTTATACTGACGGCAGTGAAAAACAAAACACAATCCATGGGCACCCGCTGCGTTCATGCCGGCGAAGAGAAGCACGGCAAAGCAGCGTCTTTGACCACCGATATCGCGTTGACCTCCGTGTTCGTTCAGCCAAACGTGAAAGCCCTGCGGGACATCGTTGAGAAGCGCTCGAGCGGCTACTACTACACCAGATACGCTAACCCGACGACTGCGGCCGCCGAACAGAAGATAGCTGCTCTTGAAGGCGGGACCGGAGCCATTGTGACTTCCAGTGGTACGTCAGCGCTGCTGGCGGCGACATTGGCGGTATGCAAGGCGGGCGATGAGATCGTCTCCATGCTGGACATCTACGGCGGAAGCATGAAGCTGTTTGATACGGTACTGGGGAAGCTGGGGATCAAGATCATTTGGGTCCCATTCCATGAGATTGAGAATATTGAGCGCTTTTTCACGGCTCAATCAAAGTTACTTTTCATCGAATCTCCCACCAATCCCACCCTGCGTTGCGTGGATATCGCCAGACTGGCACGCGCTGCGAAGAAGCGCGGCGTGAAGGTCATTGTTGACAATACCTTCGCAACACCGGTCCTGCAGCGGCCGCTGGAGCTGGGAGCGGATGTAGTGCTGCATTCCGCCACCAAATATCTGGGAGGACACAGCGATTTGATTGCCGGGGCCTTAATATCGCGTGAACGCAGACTCGTGGAAAGTATGCGGGAGATGTCAGTCACCACCGGCGGCACCCTTGACCCAGCGGCTTCTTATCTTCTGCTGCGGGGATTGAAGACCTTAGAGATTCGAGTGGAAAGAGCTTGCGGCAATGCTCGGCAGGTCGCGAAAGTTCTGCATGGCCACAAAAAGATTGCGCGGGTGATGTATCCCGGTCTGTCAGACCATCAAGGCCATAAGCTCGCGCGCAGGCAAATGAGCGACTTCGGCATGCTGGTCTCCATTGAAGTGAAGGGTGGCGGCAGGGCAGCAGAGCGCTTTATCGACCGGCTAAGACTTTGGTATCTCGCCACGAGCCTGGGTGGGGTGGAATCCACGGTGTCTTATCCGGTGCTGGCTTCTCACGCGAATTGCACGCCTGAACAACTTCGATTGTTGGATGTTTCGCCGGCAATGGTGCGGCTATCCCTCGGCATTGAAGATGTGGATGATCTGATCGCTGATCTTCTTCAGGCGCTGCAATAACAAAACTATCTGCGAAGCGTCTAAACAAACAGGGCTTTGCATCATTGACCCCTGGTGGAACCCTCTTTAGCATCTGCTTGAGCTTTGATGGCGCGCCCATGCGCCGGAAACGATTGGTGCGAACACGAATGACTTTCAATCATAAGCATCTGCTGGCACCAGGATTATTAACTTTGCTGCTGGTAGCCGGGTGTGGAGAAAAGAAGAACACAAAAGTTAATCTTCCGCCGGCCCCAGAGATCCAGAAAGCACCTCCGGCAAATACTCAAGCTGCGGCTGCAAAACCACCGGTCGCCGCGCAGCCCACCATTGACGAGGTGTCAAAGCTCATCGCCCAGGTTGAAAAGGAATACCAGGCAGGCCGGGATAACTACAAAGCAGGACACCTGGAAGCGGCCAAAATGAATTTTGACCGGGCCGTAAGCATGCTGATGGAAGGCCCGTTGGACATCAAATCGGACGAGCGCCTGCAGCAGGAATTCGACAAGGTGGTGGAAGGCGTGAACCAGTTGGAGATGGTAGCGCTAAAGGCGGGCGACGGATTCACCGAGCAGCGCGCATTGCCGGCACCCATCGATGAAGCCAATGCAGTCACTTTTCCTTCGGACCCGAACGTGACTGCCAAGGCCCAGCAGCAACTTTCGGACACAAAGTCAGATCTTCCGCTGGTCATCAATGATTATGTGGCTTCCTACATCAACTACCTCACCAGTCGTGGGCACAAGTATCTGGAACACTCCTACTCTCGCGGCGGCAAATATCGCGAGCTGATCCTGAGCATCTTGAAAGAAGAAGGCGTACCCCAGGACCTCTATTATCTGGCGCAGGCCGAGAGTGGTTTTTATCCCATTGCCGTCTCCCGCGTGGGGGCTCGCGGAATGTGGCAATTCATGCATTACACTGCGTCCGGGTACGGACTGCAGCACACCTGGTGGGTGGATGACCGGCAGGATCCGGAGAAGTCCACGCGCGCCGCCGCTCGCCACCTAAAGGAGCTGTTCAATCAGTTCGGCGACTGGTACCTGGCGATGGCTGCTTACAACTCCGGCGCCGGCAATGTGCAGCGCGCGGTACAACGGACCGGCTATGCCGATTTCTGGGAGCTCTACAAACGCAATGTGCTGCCTGCTGAGACCAAGAATTATGTGCCCATCATTCTAGCGATGACTCTCGTCGGGAAGAATCCCGCGCAGTATGGGCTTTCGCCAGACATGTTGGAGCCGCCCTTGCAGTCGGAAAAAGTTACCACCGACCACGCCGTCGATCTTCGTCTGGTGGCTGAGAGCATTGACGTGCCCGTGGCCCAGCTCGCGGACCTGAATCCCAGCCTGCTGCGTATGACGACCCCGAAGGACGCTCCCTACGATCTGAAACTGCCAGCCGGCACCAAGGAAAAGTTCCTTACAGCCATCGCCGCCATTCCACCGGACAAACGGGTTTCATGGCGCTACCATCGAGTGCAGCCGGATGAATCATTGGCGAGCATCGCGAGCAAATATCACACCAGCGCCAGTGCCATCAGGGAAGTCAACAATCTGGCAAGCGATGACCTTCAATCCCAGGCCAAATTGATCATTCCTGTAGCGCCGGAGCGGTCTGCCGGCAGCGCTGCTTATTCCAAGCGCGCCACCCGATACAAGGTTCGCCAGGGTGACACTGTGCTTTCCGTCTCCGATGATTTCGGCGTTCCCGCTGACCGCCTGCGAAAGTGGAATCACCTAAAGGGAAATGCTCTTCGCAAGGGGCGTACGTTATTGATCTATAAGCCTTTGGCGGAAGGCGAGGCTGCTCAATCCCAGGGTCGACAAAGCCGGTCCTCGCACCGCAAAACCGCCGCTCGAAGAGCAAGCGGTACCAAGGCCTCCCGGGCTGCAGCTAAAAAAAGCGGCAAAAATCCCGCCTCCTTCTCGGCAAAAAGGCGCACCACCCAAAAGCCGAGGGCCACTCATCAGCGCTGACGATGCGTAACTTCATCGTTACAGTCGCGGGTTGACAGCCTCCGAGGCACTGGTACTATTATCGTCCTCTGCGAAGACGCAGCATGCTGCGTCCGCCGATAGATCCGAAGGAGAAGAGTATGAGCTTCGACGAGACCCTCTACGCGCGCCACAATGATGATGACGAGATGGAAGAAGTCGGCGACGCGGGCTACGGCGGCGCTGAAGAGATAGAAGACGATTACGACGATGAGACCGAAGAGGCCCTCACCGTTGGAAGCGGACCCGCAGATCTGGAAGACGACGACGGCATGGACGATGATGATCTAGGAGGAGCAACTGCGGGCGTCGCCCCCAGCAGCGGTTCCAGCGGCGGATCATCCAGCGCAGCGCAATCTGCTTCAAGTGGTGGAGGATCGCAGCGCAGTGGTGGCGGTGCGCGCAAGAAGAGTGCCGGGGCGGGAGCGAAAAAATCTTCTGGATCATCGGCGGCTAAGAAAAGATCGAGCGGCGGCACGAAGAAGAAAGCAGCCGGGCGCAAACCAGCAAAGAAGAGATCCGCGACAAAGAAATCAGGCGCCAAACGACCCGCTGCGCGCAAAGCTCCCGCCAAAAAGAAGAGCTCGAGCCGCACTGTGGCAAAGAAGTCGGCAAAGAAATCGGCAAAGAAATCGGCAAAGAAATCGGCAAAGAAGTCGGCGAAGAAGTCGGCGAAGAAGGCATCTGCCAGGCGCTCCAGCGGCGGTGCACGAAAGAAGAGCGCAGCTCCTAAAAAACGTGCGGCAGGTCGCAGGGGGAAAGCTAAGAAAGCCGGCGCTCGCAAAAAGAAATAACAGAAGGTAGGTTTAAAAAAGCAGCCGCGGAGAGATCCGCGGCTTTCTTTTTTCTAGTTTCGTTCTTTAAATATGGTTTCGCTGCGCGGAACGGTCCTTAACTGCCCTTCACCGTTTTTAAGCACCGAGAATAGAGCTCCAACAGTTTGTCAGCGTTGTCCTGGATCTTAGAGCCGCTGGTGGCGGTCTGGAAGCCGACGCCCGACTTTCCCATTTCTGTATTGGCAGCGATGAATTTCATGAGATCGAGCGCGATATCTTCGTTGCGACGTGAGCCCAGGCCAGGCACGCCTGGGTTGGACAAGTTGGGTACTTCCATTGGGGGATATCCTCCTGAGGACTAGATGCGACTCTCTATTGTAACGGCGACGGCTTCTTCACGCAGGAGCGAGATACAGGGAAGCATTCAGAGGAGAGGGCACCACAACGGGTCACGTCGAACTCATTCCCGCGAAGACGCTCTTCACATAAAGCACCGCAACTCCTAAGTTTCGATCGCCACATGGCACACTCGGCCCACAATGGAATCGGCATAGGTAATGCCCTCTTCAATAGGGAGAATGGCGATGGGATACGCCTGATTATGCGGGCGAAGGATGATGTTGCCTTCCGCTACCTCCACATACTTGATGGTGCATCCGCCATCCTTGCGGACCGCGTACATGTTCTGCTCGCCCTTGCGGTAGGCGTTCAGCGAATTGTAATGGCGGTCGATCAGCACCGTGGACCCGGGCAGCAGCCGTGGATACATGCTCATGCCGTCATTGCCGTCCACTTTCACCATCACGAAGCGCCGCCAGTTCGTGCGGTCGGCCTCCATGTCCTCGCGCAAGCGCTTGAGGAATGATTTCTTGAATTTTAGAATGTCCTTTACGTTATCGCTGGTCACCAGCGGTTCGCCCGCGGCGACCGCGCCTTCCACCAGCAGCACATCTTCAAATTCTCCCTCCGAGGGCGGCAAAATGCTGGCGCGTTTATTGATCTCCTCTGGATCCAGCAGGTCAAGCACGGAGAGCTTCTGCACGTTCAGGACTTTGTCCATGCCCTCCAGGCTGAGCGCCCGCTTATGGTTCAGGAAGTTTGAGATATGGGCTTGTTTGAAGCCGGTCTGCTCGGCGAGTTTAAGCTGCGTCAGCTCCCCGGCTTCAACCCGCCGGGAGATCGCAGTGCGGAGATTTTCCTGTAATGCCCTAAATTTCATGTGGATTTCTCATTTCACAAAGTTATAGCCGCGCAACTTGTAGATGTCAATAGAAATAGAGTCCTTGACCTTCAGCGGGCGCTCTTTATACTCAGAAGCCAACGAGTCAGCTACTCGCGATCAGGTGCGATAATGAGCGATATCGGCATAAACACTGGGGAAAACGAGAAAGAGTTCCTGGAATTCCGCAAGAAGATGCAACGCTCGGAGATGCTCTCCAGCAGCATGGAGCGCTTGCTGGGGAATTTGAGATTCAGCGGCCGATTGAGTGTTGTGGTGCAAAACGGCCGGGTACTCAAGACTGGCTATGAGGAGGGCTACTTCCGCACGCGAAGGGATTGAGCGGCAAAACAATACCGGGATCGTTCCCGAAAAACTAAATAGCTGAACAGGTCTTCGTAAGAGAAACGGGCCCTGTGCCGAGGTGATCGGCGCAGGGCCTTTTTTGTTTTTTAACCGCAATCTTCAGGAGGACACATGCAAATGTACGCAAGCGAAGGTCAACGATTGGAACTCAAAGTCTGCGAACGCTGTGGAGGCCTGTGGCTGCGTCCGCAAGCCAGCGGCTGGCGCTATTGCCGGCGATGCAAGCCGCAAGTAGACCGGCTGCCCCTGCCACGGGACCTGGTGATGGCGTCTGCTGCGGAGCGTGCGCAATGAGCGCCGCTCGTGTCTTTCCCGCACACGCCCTTCGCGCCCACACCGCCGAAGACGAACAGCAGACGCCCGAGATCAGCGTCTACCGCAGCTTCACCGTCGCGCTGTTGCGGCGCTACCTGCGCATGTCCATGGAGCTCGGCCGATTGCCGTCCCTGGTAGGCCGCGAATTCTTTCGCGCGAAAGTCAGCTCGTATCGCATGCACAGCTTTGAGGATGTGGTCATCCTGGTGCATGACGTGGACCGCTGCTTGGCCAAGCTCGACCGCTTCTCGCAAGCGGTGATCGCGCGTGTGGTCCTGGAAGAGCATAGCCAGGAGGATGCGGCGCGCCTGCTGCATACCGCGCTGCGCAACGTGGAACGCCGATTGCCCGAAGCACTCGATGAACTCGGCCAAATCTTCCTCGATGCCGGTCTGCTCAAAGCCAGCGCCTGGCGATTCGGAAGGCAAAGAAAATGAAACATGGCACGACCAGTCAGGCCACGGCTTCACGCGCAAGATCAAATCGTTGGATTGACCACGACCAGTCAGGGCACGGCTTCAGCCGTGCCGAACGGGCCCAACAAAACTTCGGGGCTTTAGCCCCGGCGCACAACCACGACCAGTCAGGGCACGGCTTCAGCCGTGCCGAACGGGCCCAATAAAACTTCGGGGCTTTAGCCCCGGCGCACAACCACGAATAGTCAGGGCACGGCTTCAGCCGTGCCGAATCGAATCTTAAAAACTTTTCATTGGGCTTTAGCCCCGGGCGCTTTCACGTGCAACGCCCAAAGATCGGTTGCGAATCGCCCAAAGAGTGCCGTTGAATATTCATATTCTGCCGCGACATCCACCATCCGCTTCTTCACAGGATTGTTCCAAATGTAGTGTTGATGGCGATAGAAATCGTCGCCGTCTCGGATGGCATGTTCGCTGAAGCCTCGCTGCCAGATGGTGCCTTTCATGCTGAAGCGCTTTCCCGCGGCGTGTGACACGGAGCCTTTGATCCGCTGGACCGCCGTGCTCACTGGACCCCTCGGAGTGATCATTAGATGGAAATGGTCCGGCATGAGGACAAATTCGTGCAGGAGAAATTCTTCTTGTGCCCTGAGTTTGTAAAGGACCTCGATGAACAACTGCGACATGCGATGGCTTTGCAGCAGGCGCCGTCGATCAAGTGTGGTCGAGGTGACGAAGAATGTTGCGGGACGTCCGTCGGCGAGCCTGGATGGAATGGACATGGCGGGCTAAAGCCCGCCATGGTAAACAAAAAATAAATTAAGGGAAAGCCTTTCGGCACGGCTGAAGCCGTGCCCTGACTATTCTTGCCCAAGCGGGATATTTCTCGCCCGGATGCAAGACCATCCCCGACTGACAAAATTTGTTGTCAAGCCCCAAAAATGGTGCGATTCCGCGCAAGCGATTGAAAACGCGACAAATATAATCCTGCCAAAGTTGGCGGGTTTACCCCCCGCAAACTGCTATTCTGGATTTGTAAGTGAGAGAACAACACCCGGACGCGGTCACCGCGTCCGTTTTTCTTTTATGCCAAAAAAATCTGATCCAAAAAACATCATCGCTATCGTTCCCCAACCAACGTCCCCTGAACCCGCGCAGGTCCGCGCTGAGCTGCACCAGCAGATCCTGAACGCCGCGCCGCTGATCGTGTCCAAGAATATTGAGAAGGCGCAGGAGGGCAGCTACCTCCACGCCAAGTTCCTCTTCGAATTTGCCGGATTGCAAGCCGTGTTGCCGGACCATGCCGCGGACGAAGAAGAATCGCTGGCAGAGATCCTGCTGCGAGAATTGGAGAGTGGCGCTCCTCATCCCGCGCCAGCCCCAGCGTAAAATCATTCAGGCGCTGCAAGCGCGGCGGGGAGAGAACAGCGTTTGGATATCACATGGGTGACTGACCGGATAGCACTTGGTGGCGGGATCTGGAATGACGTAAAGATGACGGAGCTGATCCGCCAGGGTGTGACCCACATCATCAACATGCAGCTCGAGTTTGACGACCGTCCTCTTGCCGAACCCTATGGCGTGGAAGTGTTATGGAATGCGGTGGATGATGATTTCGAGCCCAAGCCGGCATTCATCTTTGAGCGCGGCGTCGATTTTGCGCTCACCGCGCTCGATGAGCCGGGAACAAAAATCTTCGTCCATTGCGCGGCCGGCATCCATCGCGCGCCCATGATGACGCTTGCCGTGCTCGGCGCCATGGGATGGGAGATGCAGGATGCCATGAAGTTGATCCAATCGCGCCGCCCGGTAGTGGATTGGGCGGATGTGTATGTAAAGAGCGTAGAAGCGTTCTTAAAGGAATTTTCAGCGGTGAAATAAAAAATATGATGAGATTATTCGATTTCAACCGCCCTTCGGGGCGGTTTTTTTGTTTGCTATTCGCAATCTTGATCGCCGTAACCATCGCGCATGCCACCGGCCCCGGCCTCACCACCGTCAGCGATGTCGTCTATCGCGCGAACGGACAGACCGCGAGCGGCACCGTCATTGTCTCTTGGCGCTCCTTCACCACCCGCGACGGTAAAGCGGTGGGCGCGGGAGAGCTGAGCATCTTGCTTGCCGCAGATGGCTCCTTGAGCGCCGCACTGGCGCCGAATGAAGGCGCTTCTCCCAGCGGGGTGTACTACAAAGTGGTATATAAACTCGCCGATGGCACCACCTCCACCGAATATTGGGTAGTGCCTGCTGCCTCCCCCACCACCATCGCTGCGATCCGCGCACAGGTTGTGCCTTCGCAGGTGGCGGCCCAATTGGTTAGCCGGCAGACACTTGATTCCGCGTTGGCGGTGAAACTCGATGATTCGCTCGCCGTCCACCGCGCAGGCGATGAGAGCATCGCCGGCCTGAAAACCTTTGCCGCGTCACCGGCCTTGCCCGAGCCGACCGCCGCAACCTCCGCCACCACCAAGAACTATGTTGATACCGCCGCGGCAACGCTGGTGCGCAAGGGCGGCGACTCGATGACCGGGCAATTAGACCTTGCGCTTACGCCCTCCGCGCCCACGAATGCCGCGAACAAAGCTTATGTGGATGGGCAGATATCGAATTTCAGCGGCAACATCAACTCCCGTCTCTCGCGCTTGAATGACACCCCGGTCGTCCTCGCAGGCGCGCGATACGCTACCTTGTTCGGCAGCATCCAGGCGGCAGTGACCGATGCCGGGACTGCGGGATCGCTTGTCATCCCTTCGGATTATCCCGGCGCCGATACTTATACCAATCCCAATGGGATCGCCGTAGCGGATATGCGCAACGGCGGCAGTTATCAGATCAACACCGTCATCGCAAAACAGGACAACAGCATCCTGAACGCCTCGCAGTTCACAGGCGCTTCGCCCGAAGAAAAGATCTATAACGCCTGCGCTTCCTTGAACGGCGCAAAGGGAACGGTGCGCGTCTCTTCCGATATGGGCGGCAGCTACTGGACCTCGCCCCCGCTGCCGGAGAACTGCACCCTTATGGATCATCGTGGAGTGACTGGCCCCAATGAGTGGGGACAGGAAGGGCAGAGTTTCACCCACAGCATCATGTTCCGCGGAAAGTCCATATCCACGCTGAACGTCTCCGAGAGCCAGCAGGCGCTCCAGGTACATTTCGATAGCGCCAGCGGCGGGCTGAACCAGGGCGGCG
>JBBSFV010000034.1:0-32043 GCA_038254775.1 Terriglobales bacterium
ATATAGATGGCTCTCTGGCATATACCACTTCCGGGAACGTGGTGAACACACAGCTTTCAATGGCTTCCGGTACGCGATATATGCAAGTGCAAGGCTGGGACAACTATGGGAACTATTACAAATCTGCGCCCATCAGCTTCAGCGTAACCAGCACCACCACCATCGCGACGACGGCTAAATTCTCAGACATTCAAACATTCAGTGGCTGGGAGAGTTGCGACGCCTGCGCCGGCCCGGGTGGCACTGGACCTACCGTGCCCTACTCCATGACCCAATGGATCTCAAATCCCTCCATGGATGGCAAGACCGCACAGTTTTGGATCGGTGGCACCACTCCTTACAGCCAGGCACTATGGTGGAAGCAGCTTGGCGGTAACAGCAGCGCTTACAACTTTGTGTATGACCTTTATTTCTACGTGAAGGATTCGAACGCCCCTCAGGCGCTTGAGTTCGATGCGAATCAGTCCGTGAACGGCATGAAGTACATCTTCGGCACCGAATGCAACTACAAGCAGACCGGCACCTGGCGTATCTGGGATACCGCGAATGCAAGTTGGGTAAACAGCGGTATTGCATGTCCCAAGCCGGCGGCTTATACGTGGAATCACCTCACATGGGAATTCAAACGCGTGGGCACCCAGGTTCAGTTTGTCTCGGTGACTTTGAATGGCGCGAAAACCTATGTAAACAGGTACTTCTATGCTCGTCCCGTCAGCAATGCTTATGAGATCAACGTAGCTTTCCAGATGGACCAGAACTCCTATCCCATCAACTACTCTGTGTGGCTGGATAAGGTGAGCCTGAACTATTGGTAAGCGCACCCTCTCTCCCGCAAAGGCGCAGCCCAGGCTGCGCTTTTGCTTTTTCGATCGCATCCATTTCCTCCATTTGAACGAACCGATATCATGGGTTCAGTGAATCTCGTGCTGGCTAAATTCTTGCTTCTGATGGCGCTCGTATGCTGCGCTCTTCCTGGGGCTTCCTGGCAGACGCCTTCGCCATCCCCTCAGTCCACGATCGTTCCCGGTAACTTTGTCGACGTAACCCAGGCGAGAGGTGTCCGCTTTCAGCACGTCGCGTCCCATACCAACAGAAAGTACTTGCTGGAGTCGATGGGATCAGGAGTCGCTCTTTTTGACTTCGACAATGATGGCCGACTGGACCTTTTTCTGTTGAATGGCGCACCGCTGGCGGAGCCCACACTGAAAGGAACGATCCCGCAAAAAAGCGGCCCAAAGGATTGGAACCGGCTCTTTCATCAGAAAAAAGATGGCACCTTTGAAGACGTGACTGAGAGGTCAGGGTTGCAGGGCACGGGATATGGCATGGGAGCTGCCGTTGCCGATTTTGACAATGATGGCTTTGAGGACCTCTTCGTCACCAGCTATGGAGGCAACAGGCTATATCGAAACAATGGGAATGGCTCTTTTACTGACGTGACCGAAAAGGCGGGTGTGGCAGGCAGCGGCTGGTCTACCAGCGCGGCATGGGTGGATCTTGATTCCGACGGATTGCTCGACCTCATCGTCTTAAGGTATGTCCAGTGGGATTTCGATGACACCTGGTGTGGTGAGCATCGCGCAGGCCATCGAGCGTATTGCCACCCGGATCTTTTTCCCGCCATCGCTCCATTGGTCTATCACAATGATGGCAACGGCCATTTCACTGAAGTAACCGCAAAGATCGGCTTCGACAAACCCGGCAAGGGACTCGGCATCTCCATCGCAGATTTTGATCGCGACGGCCATGTGGATGTCTTCATCGCCAATGACTCGATGCCGCAGTTCCTCTATCGCAACAAAGGCGACGGCACCTTCGAAGAACAAGGACTGCTGGCAGAGGTCGGGGTGGACGGCAACGGCCGCACCTATGCCGGAATGGGCACAGACTTCGCGGACTATGACAATGACGGTCTTCCTGACATCGCCGTGGATAACCTCGCGCTGCAGATGTATGCGCTTTACCACAATAGCGGCGATGGCACTTTCAACTACACCACCTACTCCTCCGGCTTAGGCGCCATGACCATGCCGCATTCCGGATGGGGAATGCGCTTTCTCGACTATGACAATGACGGTTTGAAGGACCTGCTCATCGCCCAGGGTCATGTGCTCGACACCATTCAACTCAACTATCCTGATCAGCGATACCGCGAGCCCATGCTGCTGGCGCGAAACACCGGCAAAGGATTTATAGACGTCTCCGCCGAGTCTGGTGAGGTCTTCCATCAGCCCTGGGTCGCGCGTGGCTTAGCGATCGGCGACTTGGACAATGACGGTCGCCTCGACGCAGTCGTTTCAACCAACGATGGCCCCGCTTACGTGCTGCATAACGAGACTAAAACTTCGAATCACTGGATCACCTTGGAATTGGTCGGCCACAAGAGCAACCGTGACGCCATCGGCGCGGAAGTAAAGATCACCACCAGCAAGGGCTCGCAATATGCAACGGTGAGTACCGCCGGCAGTTATCTGTCATCGGGTGACAAGCGCGTGCACTTTGGCCTGGGCAGTGATACGGCGATCCAGGCGATCGAGATCCATTGGCCCAGCGGCATCACGCAAACGGTAAAGCCTGTGGGAGTGGATCGAAGTATCAAGATCGATGAGCCGGGGCAAGCTGCCGCTAAGAGGTGATCACGGCAGGCGCTCTGCCAAGGTGCAGTTGCGGTCACGTGTATGGCGATTGTGCTAACCTTTTTAAGCCAACCTCACCCCGGCCGGGATGGCGGAACTGGCAGACGCAGCGGACTCAAAATCCGCCGGGCTTCGGCCCTTGGGGGTTCGATTCCCCCTCCCGGCACCAAATAAAATCAAGCTTTAAACAATTCTGCTTAGCCCATCCGCTCCAGCAGCGCCGCAAACTGTTTTTTCACCTCTTCAACCTCACGCCGCAGCGCCGCAACCTCCTGCGCTAGAGATCCACTCTGCGGGTCGCGCAGCGGAGCCGCGGGAAAGTCTTCGGCCACGTCGCCTGCCAGCAGATGCGCATACCGAGACTCTTTCATCCCCGGCTGCCGCGGAAGCACTTTCACCAACGCCGGCTCGCGCTGCATCAGTCGTTGCAAAGTGGAGATCACGTCATCCAGCTCAGAGAACTGGAACATGCGGTCGGTGCGGCCGCGCAGTTCACCTGGCGTCTGCGGACCGCGCAGCAAGAGCACGCAGAGGATCGCGGTCTCGCCTCGGGTGAAGTTAAAGACCTCCTGCAGCCGATGCTCGAACTTTGCCACCCGGCTGTCTGAGCTGCGGCTGCGCCCGGCGAGACCTTCGCGCTCCAGGTTCACCAGGGCGGTGCGCACCGTGTCCTCGTCCAGTTCCATCACGGGCTCGCGATTCTGCTTCTGATTGCACGCGTTGATAAGCGCGTTCAGCGAAAGCGGATAGTAATCCGGAGTGGTCACGTCCTTCTCGATCAACGATCCCAGGACGCGGGCTTCAGCGGGCGTATGCAGATAAGCCATGCATCCCTACTTTAGAGGCTTAGCTGGGGAAGTGGTAGTGCACATCCTGCTTGGAGGCGATTGCCACTCCATCGCGGGTGGCGGGGCGGAAGCGCCAACCGCGCACTGTTTCCACCACGCGCTCGTCGATCCCATAGCCAAAACTTCGCAGCAGCCTGGTTTCAGCCACGTTGCCCAGGGTGTCAATGGTGACCTCGATGATCACGTCACCCTGAACGCCCTCGGGAAGCAGCGAGCGCGGCACCGCCGGATCCGGAAAATGTATAGGCAGGGCTGGTCGGACATCTGCTCCGGCAGTCACGCCCTCTGAGTTTGATCCATAGGGGTTGCCGGCGCGCAGAGCATCTTTGTCGTTGGTGGCGCTCGCCGCGCCGATAGCTTCCGCTACTTGCAACGGAGGTCGCCTGTTGGTCGGAAGAGAAATCTTCGCCGCTTTCACCGGCGGCGCGATGGACTTCGCCTTCTCGCCCTGCTTTGCCAGATAGACGATCGACCTACCGCGTTGGCCGCGGGCAACTGAGACGGGTCGCACATACATGGGCTCGGAGTGAATGTGCAGCAGCGCGAGGACCACCCCGTGTATCGCTGCCGAAGCAATGTAGCCCCACGATTTGTTGCGCCATCTCTGCATCCACAGGTCGAACTACGTTCCATCCTAGCGCAAAGTTGCAGGGTTCACAGTGCCGCCTTATACAAGCGCTCCCGAATGGTACTGCCTAGCCCGGCATCCTGCGGCAGCGGGACAATGATGGTTGTGACGCCTTGCGCATCCAGCCATCGCAGTCCGGCAAAAAGCCGCTGCGCCATCTCCGCGGGGGATGCCCCCCAGTCGAAGATCACTCCGCTCGCGGGCTGCGCATAGCCGGCAGGCAGCAGCAAGCCGCACTTCTCGTTGGAATCCATCGCCCGATGCAACTCAGTCACACTCTCCACCAGCAGCACGCGCGCGCGCGGCGCATAGTGCTTGATCCCGCATCCCGGCGCAGGCAGGCTTTCCCCCGGCTGCGCTGGGCTCGTCGCGCGAAAGATCTCAACCCGCCCCAGCACCCCTTCAAGTTGCTCCCGGGTAACGCCCCCTTGCCGCAGGATCATCGGCGGATTGACGCTTACATCGAGCACCGTTGACTCCACCCCTATGGGGCACGCGCCGCCATCCAGCACCGCATCGATCCGTCCATCTAAGTCTTCCAGAACGTGCTCCGCTGTCGTCGGACTCGTTCTGCCGAAATGATTCGCACTCGGCGCCGCGATCGGCACTCCCGCCCTGGTGATCAACTCCGTCGCCAGGGTATGTGCAGGCACGCGCACCCCGACCTTGTCGCGTCCGGCCGTCACCTCCCCGGGCACCGCATCACTTTTTGGGAACAACAATGTCAGCGGACCCGGAATAAATTGTGAGAGCCTTCGCAGGTCACCGGGAACTTGCCTCACCACCAGTTCCAGCCACTCCGGAGCAAGTGAAGGCAGATGCACGATGACCGGGTCCCATGCGGGACGCTCTTTCGCGGTGAATATCTTTTTCACCGCATCCGCGCTCAACGCATTCGCGCCTAGTCCATAGACGGTCTCAGTGGGGAATGCGACAAGTCCACCGCGACCAAGGATCCCAGCCGCTTCCTCTATCTGCTCAGGATTGAGGCGAAGAGTCTTCATTGATCACAGCTTGGGCAACACGATCCCCTTTTGCCCCTGATACTTCCCTTTTTTATCGGCATAGCTCGTCTCGCAGGGCTCGTCACCTTGAAAGAAGAGTATCTGGCACAGGCCTTCATTCGAATACACCTTTGCCGGCAACGGGGTGGTATTTGAGATCTCGAGCGTCACGAACCCCTCCCACTCTGGCTCAAATGGCGTCACGTTCACAATGATGCCGCAACGCGCATACGTTGATTTGCCCACGCAGAGCGTGAGCACATCGCGCGGGATCTTGAAATACTCCACTGACCGTGCCAACGCAAATGAATTCGGCGGAACAATGCAGCACTCGGACTGCACCGTCACAAACGACCGCTCATCAAAATGTTTCGGATCCACAATGGTGGAATTCACATTGGTAAAGATCTTGAACTCATCGGCGACACGCAGATCGTATCCGTACGAAGAGAGTCCGTAGGAGATCACGCCTTCGCGCATCTGCTTTTCATTGAAGGGGCTGATCATGTCATGTTCCAGCGCCATCTTGCGTATCCAGCGGTCACTTTTGATCGACATTCGGGTCCTTGCAGGTGCAGATTCGGGGTGGTGGAGCGGTGCCGTCATACTAACGGGAGCGTCCTACCATTGACAACAAGGGGAGAAAGCCCCTAGTATCTGCCACTTAGCACCTGTTTTCGGCTGCGGAGCCAAACGCGTGATCAAGCTCGACATTATCAATGAAGTGGTCAACAAGACTGGAATCACCAAATCGAAGGCCGAGATGGCGGTCGAGACGGTGTTTGAGAGCATGAAACGCGCCCTTGCCGGTGGCGACCGCATTGAGTTGCGGGGCTTTGGCGTCTTCAACGTGCGCCCGCGCAAGACAGGCATCGGACGCAATCCTCGGACCGGCGCGGAAGTCAACATTCCTCCCGGCAAGGCCGTCCGCTTCAAACCCGGCAAAGAACTTCAGTCCATTGATTAGCTTCCGTGGCTGAACCGCAGTTTCCTCTCCCTGATTACGCTCCCCGCACGGCATTTGGGCCGCCGCGCCGCCCCTATTGGCTTCATGCGCTCCTCTTCCTGCTGACGATTTTGACGACTTTGAGTGTGGGTGCCCACCTTGAACAGAATTTTCGCTCGGGTTTTCCTATGTTCTCAAACGTTGAGGATGTATTTCCCTTCGCTTGGGTGATGCGATCTCCGGGCCGCCTGCTCATGGGGATCCCGTTCTCGATCTCGCTGCTTGGGATCTTGTTCGCGCATGAGATGGGGCACTTCATCTTCTGCGCGCGCAATCGTATCTATGCAACGCTTCCGTTCTTCATTCCCGCGCCCACCTTGCTTGGGACCTTCGGCGCCTTTATCAAGATCAAGTCTCCCTTTCGCAGCCGCACCGCGCTCTTTGATGTGGGCATCGCTGGTCCCATCGCGGGATTCATAGTCGCGGTGCCGGTCTGCGCGCTTGGCCTTTGGCTTTCCATACCGCTGCCGGCAGATGCCCCGGATGGCTTTCAGGCTCTTGCCATGCCTGCGATCTTTGAAGTCGTGAATGCCATGTTGGGAAGGCACATCCCCGTGCAGGAACTGTACCTTCATCCGATTGCGATTGCCGCCTGGTTCGGTATGTTCGCCACTGCACTCAATCTGATGCCCGGAGGGCAGCTCGATGGAGGACACATCCTGTATGCACTGCGCCCCAGACTGCATCGCATCATGTCCCTTATCACCGCGGCAACTCTGCTCGTGCTTTCTTATTACTTCTGGGCAGGATGGATCTGGGTGCTGCTGCTGATCGTAAGCACAAGGCATCCCCAGGTACCGCAATGGCCGGAACTTCCGCGCTCCCGGCTGGTACTCGCGATCGTCGCGCTCCTCTTGTTGGCGCTTACCTTTGTGCCCGCTCCTTTCGCGGGCGCAGGAGTTCGGGATCAACTACCGGAACATGGCACCTTCGGACACTGACCGGGGGGGCTCTACCCAGATCGCTTTTGGTCCGTGGTAGCGGTATCCACCACGTTACATCCAGACTGCCGGTGCGCGGATCCAATCGGGTTTCGGGGCGCGTCCGTCTGGCAAAGAACATTGGCAGAATGGGACGACATTTTTCACGAAATTTAGAAGCAGATTCAGTGAAAAATACTGCTTCCTCCTTCGACTTTTTAGAGCAATGACAATGCGTCCATATCCACAACCAGGTTCGTCCTTGGAATCTCATGTTCCGCCGTATATTGCAGCATCTGCTTGAGCGCCGCATTCATCTTCTCTCGGCTCTGCGCCTTCATCACGAAATGGTAGCGATAGTCACGCTTTAGTTTGCTCAGCGGCGCGGCTGCCGGACCCATCACCCGGACTCCTTCCAGCCGCGTCTGCTCGAAGAACTTGCCGATCTCTCCCGCCCAGCGCATCGCCCGGTCTGATTTGTCGCTACGCACCAGCACATTGGCGATCGCGGTGAATGGTGGGTAGTGCATCCAACGGCGGAATTGCAGCTCTTTTTCCGCGAAACCGTTGAAGTCATGCTTGGTTGCAAACTGGATCGCATAATGCTCCGGATAAAACGTCTGCAAGATCACTTTGCCGGGAGTGTTCCCTCGCCCCGCCCTGCCGGCAACTTGTGTCAGCAACTGGAACGTGCGCTCTGCGGCACGGAAGTCCGGGAAGCCCAGCGCAAAATCCGCTCCCACCACGCCCACCAGGGTCACCCCGTGAATGTCATGCCCTTTAGCGATCATCTGCGTGCCCACCAGCAGATCGATCTCACCGGAGTTCAACTGATTCAGCATCCGCTCAAAATCATGCCGGCCACGCACCGTGTCGCGATCCAAGCGGCCGATCCGCGCTGTAGGGAATGCCGCGTGCAGCCGCTCCTCCACCTTTTCTGATCCCGTGCCCAGGAAATAAATATGTTCGCTCGAACATTTTGGGCATACATGCGGCACCGGGATCTTGTATCCGCAGTAGTGGCACTCCAGGCGCGGCGAGCCTTTATGGTGCGTCATCGCGATGGCGCAGTTCTTGCATTGCATGGACTCGCCGCACGAGCGGCACAGCACCACTGCGGAATAGCCGCGCCGGTTCAGCAATATGATCGCTTGCTCGCCTTTGGCAAGCCGGTCTGTCACCTCCTCGATCAACCTGCGTGAGAAGATCTCGTCTTTGCCCGTCAGTTGATATTCAGCCCGCATGTCCACCAATTCGACTTCGGGGAGCGGGCGGTCTTCGACGCGTTGCGTCAACTCGATGAGTGTGTACTTCTCCCGCTTTGCATTTTGAAAGGACTCCAGTGAAGGCGTTGCCGACCCTAGCACGACTGCGGCATCGTTGAGTTTGCCGCGCATCACTGCCACATCGCGCGCGTTGTATCTTGGGGTCTCTTCCTGCTTGTAGGAAGTATCGTGCTCTTCATCCACCACGATCAGCGCCAGGTCCTTCACCGGCGCGAACACCGCGGAGCGGGTGCCCACCACCATGCGCGCCTCCCCGCGATGGATACGATGCCACTGCTCCGCGCGCTCGTCATTGCTCAAGCCAGAATGCAGGATTGCGACCTCTTCTCCAAAAATGCGGTGCAGGTTCGCCGCGGCAGCCGGCGTCAGGCCGATCTCCGGGACCAGCAGGATCGCCGAGCGGCCCGCAGCCAGGATGCGCTGCATCGCCGAAAGGTACACCGCGGTCTTGCCTGATCCTGTGACTCCGTGCAGCAATGACACGGAAAATCGTCTACTGTCCACGGCCGTATTCACATGCGCAAGCGCGGCTACTTGCTGCCGATTCAAGTCAAAATCAAGGGGCGACTTTGCGATCACTTTTGCATAATGAAACTCCGCCGCCTCTTCCACGATATTCACCAAGCCGCGCTTTACCAGCGTACCTAGCGTCGACCGCGGTACCAGCAGCCGGTTCAGCTCTTCAACACTTTGCCTTCCACCCGCGCATGTCAGCGCAACTAATAACACTTCCTGATTCGCATTCAACTTCCGACCCGAAGATTCCGTCTCCCCGGAGATGCCGTTCGTCATCACCGCGATTCGCACCGTGCGGCTGGCATCTCGCAAGGCAGAGATATCTTCCCTCGTCACCCACTTCTTGCGAACCATCCCAGCGAGCAGCTCTTTTTTCGCTCCCGTGGCCGAGCGCAGGGTCTGTTCGCGCACTGGCTCCGAATCTGCAAGATGATTCAGTACCTCGTATTCGAGCATCATGTCGTCCACCGAGAGCTTTGAACGGCGGGAGGAGCCGATCACCGCTGAATCATGCAGTGCCTCCAAGCCGCCTTCCGTGATGCTGTATGCCCACGCCTGTCTCACTTCGGCGGCAAGTGGGATCATGGTGCGGTAGACCTCCCCGATGGTTGCCAGGTAGTAATGAGCGATCCACTCGCCCAGACTGATCAACTTTGCATCCATCACCGGCGACGCATCCATCACCGTCAGGATGGGTTTGGCTTTGACCGATGGTGGATTGTCATGCAGCGCGGTCACCATACCCACCAGGCGCAGATTGCGGAAGGGCACCAGCACGCGACCGCCGACAACCGGATCGATATCACCGATCGCGTAGGTGAAAACCATCTCTAGCGGCACGGGAACGGCGACGTCGCAATAGAGTGGCATGGAGGGCTAGCTCTGCGATGGTGACTGCTTTGGCATGGGCATTCCCAAGTGGCGCATCACCATCTGCAGATCTTTCCAAGCTTCTTTTTTCTGCCTCGGGTCGCGCAGCAGATAAGCCGGATGATAGGTCACCGCCAGTGCAAATCCTTGCAGGTCATGCATGTGGCCGCGCAGGTTCGCCATGGAATCATTCACTTGTAACAGAGTTTTTGCCGCCACCGCCCCCAGCGCTACGATCACTCTTGGCTTTACCGTCTGAAGCTGGCGAATGAGAAAAGGAGAGCAGGTTTCGCATTCATCTTTTTCCGGCGTGCGATTGCCCGGCGGACGGCACTTCACCACGTTCGCAATATAAACATCCTCGCGCCGAATCCCCATCGCCGTGATCATGTTGTTTAGAAGTTGACCCGCGCGCCCAACGAATGGCTCCCCCTGCTCATCTTCGTCGGCGCCCGGCCCTTCCCCCACGAACAAGATATCTGCGTCCAGGTTCCCCACGCCCCAGACGATCTGCTTGCGCCCTTGCGTCGCCAGGCGGCAGCGGGTGCAGTCACCCAGGTCTGTACGGATCCCTTGCATGGCGCTTGCCTTCCCGGAATCACCTCCCGCGGTTACGGCCTCTATCACCGGCAGCAAATTTGTATGGGTTGCGATCGTCTCTCGCGCATGCTGTTCCGCCGGGACCTCTACCTGCCCCGCCGGGCCGCGCCGGTAAAAACTGTAAATGCCCAGATCGCGATAAAACTGGATGCGAGCTGCAAGCGCTTTCTTGCGCGGCTCATCTAGAAGAAGGGGAGACATTCAGCCGAGGATAGCACGGCTCGAGGAGGCATTCTCACCACGGAGATACAGCATCGCTGAGGAAATCCTGGCTGGTTTTTGTGCGAGCAAGCGCCGGAGCCGCGTCATAACTGAATTCCTACTTTGGGTTCCGGACGTTTGCAGATACATACAGTTAGCGCCGGAGGCGCGTCATAACTTAGCCCAGCACAGTGCTGGGTATAGGTGCAGGAAGAGTCCCGTAGGGACGGCAGCCTTAAGCCCGCACTCCATGGCGCTTCTTCATTCGGGCGGCAAACTTTAAGATCTCGCGCGCGATCTGCGGCTTTGGGGCCTCCGCCAGTTCCACAATTTCCGCTGAAGATAGGATCGTCACCGCGTTCCGGTCGGAGTCAAATCCGATTCCCGGCTGCGAAACGTCATTCACCACGATCGCATCCAGGGACTTTGATTGCAGCTTCTTGCGCGCATTCTCCAGAATGTTTTCCGTCTCCGCCGCAAATCCGATCAATAACTGGTCGGTGCGTCGCGCACCCAGTTCGGCTGCTATATCCGCCGTCGGCTCCAACTCAAGGGACATCCGCTCTCGACGTTTGATCTTCTGCTTAGCAACTTGCCTTGGCCGGTAATCCGCTACCGCCGCAGCCTTGATCACGATGGTCGCCTCAGCCAACCGCCCCAATACGGCATCGCGCATTTCATCCGCGGTCTGCACCGGCACCACTTCGCACCCCGTCGGCGGCTTGAGTGATGTGGGCCCACTCACCAGGATCACGTGCGCCCCCATATCTCGTGCCGCCTCCGCCAGCGCGTACCCCATCTTCCCGCTCGAGCGGTTGCCGATGTACCGTACCGGATCGATCGGCTCACGCGTGGGTCCTGCAGTAATGAGCACGGTCTCACCGCTGAGCTCCTGGGCTGCGTGCAGTGCATCCATGACCGCTGCCACGATCGTTTCGTTCGCAGCAAGGCGCCCGGGCCCTACCATGCCGCACGCCAGGTACCCACTCTCCGGCTCCACGATGCGCACCCCGCGAGAGCGAAGCGTCTCCAGGTTTCGTTGGGTGGCGGGATGGTCCCACATATTCACATTCATCGCCGGCGCGATCACAACCGGCGCTTTGGTCGCAAGGTACAGGGTGGTCAAAAAATCCGTTGCTTGTCCACTGGCGAATCTCGCGATCACGTTCGCTGTCGCGGGTGCAACCAGCAAGGCATCGATCTCCTGCGCCACTCCGATGTGTTCTACCGCAGAATCCAGGTTCGGCACCGATTCTGCGCCCTCGGGCCCAAAAAGGTCGGTGATCACTTTCTGGCCGCTGAGCGCCGCAAATGTCAGGGGACGCACGAATTCCTGCGCCGAGCGCGTCATCATCACCTGCACGCTACAGCCGCGATCCTGCAGCAGTCGCACTATCTCCGCCGCCTTATAGGCCGCGATCCCACCCGATACGCCCAGTGCCACCCGCATAGCAAAATTGTACGCCCGCAAGGCCTCTGAAGTTTTCGCGCATCTTTTGGGGGTATCACGTAATCTACTCCCCGTGAGCAGTCAAGCCACAGTCCTGCGGGAGGAAGACCTCCGAGATCTTGGATTCGGCGCCGTCGTCTCGCGTGAGAGCCAGCAACGGCTGCTGAACCGCGACGGCAGCTTCAACGTTCGGCGCGAGGGCTTGAGCTTTTGGCGGTCCATGAGCGCCTATCACTGGCTGCTCACCATGGCGTGGTGGAAGTTCATGGCGCTGACCGCAGTCTCCTATCTCGCGATCAACCTGCTTTTTGCTATTGCCTATCTTTCCAGCGGACCGACTGCTTTGCGCGCCGTCGGCAGCAACGTGGAATCATCGTTCCTGCAAGCATTCTTCTTCAGCGTGCATACTTTTTCGACCGTCGGTTATGGCAGCATCCTGCCGGCAAGCGTGGCGGCGAATGTGGTGGTAACGGTGGAATCGCTGGTAGGGCTCTTAAGTTTTGCTTTGGCTACTGGGATCATCTTCGCTCGGTTCTCACGCCCCACCGCGCAGATCCTGTTCAGCGAGAACGCGGTGATCGCTCCCTATGAAGACAATCAGGCATTCATGTTCCGCATTGCGAATGCCCGGCACAACCAGTTAATCGAGGTCTCCGCCAAAGTCCTGCTCACTCGTTTCGAGAATGAGAACGGCGCGCGCATGCGCAAGTATTATCAGTTGAAGCTTGAGCGCAACAGCGTCACGTTCTTTCCGCTTACTTGGACGGTCGTCCATCCCATTGATGCGACCAGTCCGGTGGCGAATGCCACTTCTGAGCAGCTTGCCGAATCAAACGCCGAGTTCCTGGTGCTGCTCACCGGCACAGACGAGACCTTCTCCCAGAAGGTCCATGCGCGATCTTCCTATCGCTACAACGAAGTGGTGTGCGCCGCGCGCTTCGTGAACCTGTTCTCCAAACAAGGCAGTGAGGTGATCGTGGACATGCGCAAATTCCACGATGTGGAGCCCGTGCAGCTTCCTCGCTGACACCGCCTCGCACGCAGCGGTTCCCTTTTGCCGATAAATAAACCAGAAACTTATCGCTGCACTCGCGGTGTCTATGCGCATTGACACATCACGGAGGCGCATATGGAGATGTTCTCTGGAGCTCTATTGGAATCGAGTAAGCAGCGTAGATCGAGCCGCCGGCACTGGGCCACCCTCACTTCCCTGCTGGCGCAATGTGGGCTGCTGGCGATCATGATCGCGCTGCCCATGATCTACACCGACGTGCTCAGCGTGCGCTACAACCCGCATGTGCTGGCGGCGCCGAGTATGCCGACACCGCCTGTGCCCGAGCGTCCGACCACTTCTTCCGGCGACGAGAACTCCTTGCACAGGATCTCTCACGCCATCGCGGTTCATTCGGGCCATCACTTTGACTTCCACACCGTAGGGATCCCCGACTCCGATCCGTTGCCTCCCTCCAGCATTCCCGGCCCGGGTAAGAATGTTTTGTTCGTTGATCTCATGCCGCCCGGAAATGGCGTCCGACTCGACCTCCATCGCGAGCCTCCGCGGAAGATCATTACTTCGAACTTGATGGAAGGCAGACTCATCCACCGCGTGCAGCCGCAATATCCGCAGATCGCCAAGCTCACCCGTACCCAAGGCGTGGTGATATTGCATGCGGTGATCGGCAAGGATGGCCACATCGAGAACCTTACCGTGGTCAGCGGTCCTGCTCTGCTCGCCGAATCAGCCAAGCAGGCAGTGAAGCAGTGGGAGTATCGCCCTTACATCCTGAACGGCGAATCGGTGGAAGTGGAGACGCAGATCATTGTGAACTTCACCATTGGGGGCTAACGAACATGGCTATGCAAATGGGCAACAACCGAGCGCGTGCTGAGATCAACGTCACACCCATGATCGATGTCCTTCTGGTGTTGATCATCATCTTTCTCATGGTGCCGCGCGACAAGATGCACGGCGAAGAGGCAGAGGTGCCGCATCCTGCAAACCTGAACACCAGTGAACCCGAGGTCGAGCGCACGGTAGTGATCGAACTGCGCTCGCACCAGCAGGAGCGCGCCACCATCAGCATTAATCGCCAGCCCGTCGCATGGGATTCACTCACGCCTACCCTCAAAGAGATTTACAAGCAGCGCGCGGAAAAAGTGCTTTTCTTGAAAGGAGACGAGGGGTTGGCGTTTGAGGATGTTGCGCAAGTCATCGGCGCGGCGCACAGTGCAGACCCTTCGATCCAAGTGGGATTGATGACTTTAGGCGGGGACTGACGCACGTGTAAAGTTTTCCAGCATTTTGTGGAAAACTTTGTGGAAAGGGTGCTGCTAGTTCCCGCTACTTACGTTGAATCAAGCATTTACGCGCTTTGCATTCATCTTGCGACACTTGCAAGTACCTTATTTATCAACATTCTGCAGTGTGCTCAGCTCTGCCGCATCACGTTAGTAACAGAGGACCAGCAACCACGGGGCTTTTGCACACTTAGGTGCTGGAACCCGGCTGAAATAAAGGCTTTGCGAGTCTCTGGTTATTCCACAGAGCGCCAATCGTGGCTGCGGCAGCTACTCACCCACTTTGAGCACAGCCAGGAAGGCCTCCTGCGGAATGTCCACTTTGCCGATCCGTTTCATCCGCTTCTTGCCCTCTTTCTGCTTTTCCAGAAGCTTACGTTTGCGCGAGATGTCACCACCGTAGCACTTGGCGATCACGTTCTTTGAGATCGCCCGCACGGTCTCCCGCGATACCACTTTTCCCCCGATCGCCGCCTGGATCGCCACCTCGAACATCTGCCGCGGGATCAACTCTTTCATCTTTGAGACCAGCGCCTTGCCGCGCTCGTAGGCAAATTCGCGATGCACAATGATTGAAAGCGCATCCACCACATCACCGCCCACCAGAATGTCGAGCTTCACCATCGGCGACTCCCACCATCCCGACAAGTGATAGTCGAGCGACGCATACCCGCGCGAAACAGATTTCAACTTGTCGTAGAAGTCCAACACGATCTCATTCAGTGGCAACTCATACGTCAGCATCACCCGGGTGGAGGTTACATACTCGAATGCCTTTTGTTTTCCGCGCTTCATTTCCACCAGTTTCAGGATGCCGCCTACATATTCTTCATTGGTAAGGATGGTAGCGGTGATCACCGGCTCTTCGATCTTCTCCGTCTCCGTGACCGGGACCCAGCGCGAGGGATTGTTGACCTCCAGCACCTCGCCATTCGTCTTGGTTACGCGAAAGCGCACGCCGGGCGCCGTGGTGATCAGGTCAATGTTGAATTCACGCTCTAGCCGCTCCTGGATGATCTCCATGTGCAGCAGTCCCAGGAAGCCACAGCGGAACCCAAATCCCAGTGCAACAGAACTCTCAGGCTCAAAGAAGAAGGATGAATCGTTCAACCGCAGCTTCTCCAGCGCATCCCGCAGCAGGTTGTGCTCGTGTGAGTCCACCGTGTACAGGCCGGCGAATACCATGGGCTTCAGCTCTTCGAAACCCGGCAGCGCTTCGCTCGCCGGATTCGCTACATCAATGATGGTGTCACCGATCTTCGTATCCGCAACGTTCTTGATGTTGCAGATCAGAAAGCCCACTTCTCCGGCCACAAGCTCCTCGATGACCACCGGTTTCGGAGTGAGTACGCCCATCGACTCCACATCAAAGGTATGGCCGTTCGACCACAATTTGATCTTCATCCCCGGCCGCATAGCGCCATTGATGATCCTGGCAAGCACGATCACCCCACGATAGGGATCGAACCACGAATCGAATATCAATGCCTGCAGCGGCAGGTCAGCGCTGCCCTTCGGCGGAGGCAATCGTTTCACGATCGCCTCCAGAACCTCCGGAACATTCAGCCCGGTCTTTGCGCTCACTAACAACGCGTCTTTCGTGTCTAGGCCGACCGCGTGCTCGATCATCTCTTTCACGCGCTCAACGTCTGCGCTCGGCAGGTCGATCTTGTTGATCACCGGGATGATGTCCAGCCCGTTGTTGATCGCGAGATAGGCGTTCGCCAATGTTTGCGCTTCCACCCCCTGGGCCGCGTCCACCACCAATAGCGCCCCTTCGCAGGAGGCCAGCGAGCGTGACACTTCATAGGAAAAGTCCACGTGTCCCGGCGTGTCAATGAGATTAAGTTGATAGATCTGCCCATCGTGGGCGGTATAGTTCATGCGAACCGCGTGAGCTTTGATGGTGATGCCGCGCTCGCGTTCCAGGTCCATCGCGTCCAATACCTGCGCCTGCATCGCGCGTTGCGTCAACGCCCCGGTCAATTCCAATAGACGATCAGAAAGCGTGGATTTCCCATGATCGATATGGGCAATGATGGCGAAATTTCGTATGTGCTCGCGGTCCATTCGTGGGCAGACATTTCTAACCCCAGAACGCTGGATGCGGACTGCTGGGGTGGGTGAGTCGCTATTTTATCAGGCTCACGCTTTGTCATTCTGAGCGAAGTGAAGAATCCCTTTCACACCACTGCAACTGGGGTAACCGCTTCGCACATTACACATTCAACTTTGCACTTTCGCACTTGTCATTCCGAGCGCAGCGAGGAATCCCTATGAGCACCACTGCTCGACGGATCGTTGTCATTCTGAGCGAAGCGAAGAATCTGCATCTGCCAAGTACTGGGTACTGGGTACTGGGTACTGGCTACTGGGTACTGGGTACTGGGTACTGAGCACTGGCTACTGGGTACTGGGTACTGGGTACTGGGTACTGAGCACTGGGTACTGGCTACTGGGTACTGAGCACTGGGCACCCGCTACCGCACATACACTCCCACACTGCACTTATCATCCGCAGCCTCCATGATCCGCTTCCATCCATCCTGCGGCTCCGGCAGCACGCGCGGGTCGGTCAAGGACGCGACCAGCTTGATCGTGGCATCCGGCACCGGCACATCCACAAACATGCCTCCAAGATGCAGTTGCGCATGGCAACGCCGCTTTCCATGGATGATGTGTTTTTTGCGCAACTCGATCAGTTCCCGGTACCACGTCAACATCTCATTCCCATGCTGCGCCATGTGCCAATTCAACTTCGAACAAAGGAATGTGGATTCGGCCTCCGGATCGGGCACCTCCTGCGCGAAGCCGGCAAAGTCCGCAAACTCTTGCTTGCGTCCCTTGCGTACTGCTTCCCTTAGCCTCTCGTCGCCATAGCTGGTAAAGAATTGGAAGGGCGATATCTCGTCATACTCCTGCCCCATGAAGAGCAGCGGCGTATGCGGCGCCAGCAGCAGCAGCGCCGCCGATGCCCGCCTCTGCGCCCAACTGAACAAATGGGTTGCGCGGTCTCCTTGCGCCCGGTTCCCCACCTGATCATGGTTCTGCGTGCAGATCACGTTTGCCGGGAGCGGCACCTCTTTTGCGGAAGTTCCGCGTGCTCTCTTCCAAAAATTAAAATGCTGGCCTTGGAAGACGTAGCCATCATTCAGCGCCACCACTAACTGCGCCGGATCGCCAAAATCCTGGTAGTAGCCGCTTCGCTCACCGGTAAAGATGGAATGGATGCAGTGATGGAAATCATCGCTCCAGAAACCGTCCATTCCGTACCCGCCATTTTGCGCGGGGCGCACGAGCCTGGAATCATTCTCATCGGATTCAGCCATCACGCAGACTGTGCGCCCAAGTTCTACCGCAAGTTCATTCACTCGTTGCCGAATCTCCGCCAGAATGTGACGGCGTGAATCGTCATGGATCGTTTGCACGGCATCAAGACGCAAGCCGTCGAAGTGATATTCGCGGACCCAATACAGCGCATTCTGCACCACATATTCGCGGACACCTTCACTGCCGGGTTGGTCATAGTTGATGGCATCACCCCACGGTGTCTTGTGGTGCGGAGTGAAATAGGGACCAAACAGCGCCAGGTAGTTTCCCTCGTTGCCCAGGTGGTTGTAAACCACATCCAGAATCACGGCCAGGCCTATCTCATGCGCCGCATTGATGAGCCGCTTCAAGCTTTCCGGCCCGCCATAGTTCGCTTGTGGCGCATATAAGGAAACGCCGTCATACCCCCAGTTCCGCTCACCTGGAAAAGATGCGACTGGCATGATCTCAATGGCGGTCACGCCCAGAGTGTTCTTTAAGTAATCAAGTTTTGAGATCACTCCATCAAACGATCCTTGCGCCGTGAATGTCCCCACATGCAGTTCATAGAGGATGTACTCTTCGAATGGAATGCCCCGCCAATCTCCATCGCTCCACGCAAATCCCGTAGAGATCACTTCAGTCCGGCCGTGTACCCCTTCGGGCAGCGATCGTGAGACAGGGTCCGGGAGGGGCTGGTTATCATCCACAATGTAGGAATAGAGGTCTCCCGGGACTGCAGCAGCTTCCACGGAAAAATATCCGCCCGCCTCCTGCCGCATCGGCGTGTCGAGATCAGGTGACCCAGGCGCATGGCGGGCTGAAAGACGCAGCGTGACCTGCTTCGCCCGCGGCGCCCACACCCGGAATGTGCAGGCGCCCACCTGTAGATTTGCGCCCGATTGAAGTGTTTGATCCATAGACCGCTTTCCAGTTCAGACGATTAAACCAGTGAAGCGAGTTGCACATCTATCCGCCTCGTCGATTACTCTGAATATATCTATGCCGGAGAGATTGATCCTCGCCTCATCCTCACCTCGACGCCGCGAGCTGCTCACGAACGCGGGGATCGAGTTTGAGGTGCACACCGCCAACATCCCGGAGATCCGCCAGGCGGGCGAGGCAGCCGTGGATTATTGCCGCCGTCTTGCACGGGAGAAAGCGCAAGCAGTGGCGGCTGGGTTTCCTGGGCGCCGGGTCTTGGGCGCAGACACCATCGTCATGGTGGGAGATGAGCTACTGGAAAAACCGAAAGATGTTGCCGACGCAATACGCATGTTGCTACTGCTGCGCGGCAAACCTCATAACGTGGTCACCGCCGTGTGCCTGATCTCCGCCAGCCGCATCGACGTCCGCCATCAGACCACACTCGTGCATTTTCGTAACGTTTCCGAGGAAGAGCTCCGAGCATACGTAGCCACCGGCGAGCCCATGGACAAAGCCGGCGCTTACGCCATCCAGGGGATCGCCTCGCGCTGGATCGATAGGATCGAAGGGGACTACTTCAATGTGGTGGGGTTGCCGGTTGCGCTCGTATGCCAAATGTTCCAGGACGCCGCCGACGCACGCTAATATCCTTTATTTCTTGTCTGTAGGAGTTTGATTCGGGGGCGGCTCTTCCCCTTCTTTCATGGAACTTTTGAAGTTTCGGATGCCCTCGCCCAACCCCTTACCAAGATCGGCGAGCTTGCTCGGTCCAAACACTAAGAGTGCGATCACAAGTAATACGCCTAATTCCAGCGGGCCAAGTTTGCCAAACATAGGATGATGCCTCCTGACGGTTTCTGGCCCGATTCTAACACCGCTCACGGACCTCCCTCAGTAGCAGGGTGGGGCTGGCCGCGCTATTCCGGAGTAAAGTGCGAATTAAACCGGAGTAGCTCCTAATTATTCCGGAGTGGGCTTCGCCGGTCGAGGATGCTTCGTAGCTGTCACCTTGGGCGGATCTCCCGACGCCTGGGATAGTACTTGCGGCAGCAGCTTAGATACTTCGTGCTTCCCAGCTACCTGGGCAGCGTACTTGTGCCTAGCCTGTTCAACATCATAGAGCAATTGCTCCAGAGCGTAGCCCGGATGAGGGGCTGGTGTGAATGCCTTTGAAAGGCGCTGAGCACCGCATGTGCTGACGATGATGTAAGAGTCGCTCTCGGGTGAGTGAAGCACCTCCGAGAGCACCTGTGTCCCGCCGAACTCGATGATTATTCTTTGGTCAATCATATTCGTCTTTTTTAAATAGGTCCTTCTGCCTAATGGCGAGCCCGAACCACTATCGCCGTCGTCAGCGGTCGCGGCTGCCCCATCGAGCGGCGTCTTGATTGTATTGATGTAGATTCGCCCAGCCGTGTACATGGCCACATCGGAATCAGTTGTAGCGCCGATTGCAACCGTTCCGCCGTGCAGATCAGGATCGTCGACGTAGAGAAAGTAGCGGGTATTAAAGGCGCAATTAGTAACGTCGCCTCCTCCCCACTGGGGATTCGGATGAACGCCCGCGAATACCCCGTAAAAAGATGGCAAAGTGATAGTGGCGGTCGTTCCTGCATCAACCGCGCTAATGGCTGCGCTCAGAACGACCTTATACGCTTGGTTTGCTGGCCCTCCACCATGACTCAGCCCGCCCTTCACCATTCCACCGCGAGGATCTGGAAACAGCGGCGCAACATCGGTGAAAGCATTATCGACATACTCTTTGAGGTAAAGCTGCGCCATGCCGCCCTGGTCACGATCGGTCGAGTTCAGATCGTAGGTTGTCTCCAGCAGTTCGTAATCGCCCGCGTGCTCCACGCTCACGCTTGCGTTGACAGTGATCACGTCGCCGCGCTTCAGATCGAGCAGGGCTTGGTCCAAATCATCCACTGACAAAAGAGATACGGCCACATACGCGTCCTTTGGGATGACGTAGGGCAATCCGTCTACGCCCAACTGCCTGGTCTTTTGAAATGCCAGTAGCCGGCGTACGCGCTCGCCGGTGTTGTTTCCGTAATCTAGGTCGAGCTTCTTCGCGGTGCGTACTCTCGCCAGCCCGATGGCAGTTTGACCGACCGCGTTCTGATGCTGCTCGTGATTTACGATCGGCGCCCGCTCACCGTACCGTGCTTCATTGACGCCAATCTTGCCGTTGGTTGTTGTCGCGTTCGCAGCGGTCTGATTGACCACCAACGTGGTGCTCGTCGGAGCGTCGGCTACGAGGACCGTGCCATTAAAACTGGCATCATCCACGTCGAAGATCTCGATGGTGTCATTTTTAGCAAAAGGGTGAGGCTCGGCTGTGGTGTGAGTCACAACATTCGATACCCGCGCGGACGACGTAATGTTTGTGACGATCGGTACATTGAGATCGTTGAAGTGGCCAATGAATTGATTCGCCTGGCCTCGTGCCTGCCGCTTGTCCACTTTGAAGCTTCCAGGGAGAACGTGTCGCTGCAGCAGCGTGAACTTTGACGCCCTCGATTTGTCCATCGCGATCGAGATCACGCCCCGCTCTTCAACGATGTATGCCCGCGACATCACAAGCATTTGTTCCAGTACATTGGTCAGCGATGTCACTTGCGGGAACGCAACGTTCATCTCGAAGCGCTTCTTTCCTGCGCCAATGTCCACATCGCAGTCGGTGGCGAACTGTACAAAACTCGGGAAGTCCAGGCGGGCCTTCTCAGCGGCGGACAATGCGGCGCCCTTAAGCGCGTCGCGCTTGAGCATGAATCGGATGATGACTTCCAGAATGCACCAGGCTGGATTTGTGCTGAACGCGTAACCCGTTTGCGCACCGGTGCCGTCAAAACTTCTCACCATCATCGTGCGATAGTCCGCAACCACATCCAGCTCGGCCGTAGGAGCTCCAGGATCAGCAGGAACGTGAAGCGCAATGTACGCGCGGCCGGAGAACGTCACTTTCTGTACTGATGCGGGCAGTAATGTGAAGAACTGGTCTACGCCCTGATCCCCGCCCAGCGACGTCGCTGCCAGCCCTGCGCCTAGCACGCCCTCCGTGCCCGCATGAAAATGCACCAGCGTTGTATCCGTGCGATCCACCAACTTGCGATTGATCCAGAGCCGATCTATGCCGTCCCACTCTCCATCGGCCAGCTGAATAAATGCCACGCGAGATTTGTCCGCCAGCTCATAGAGAAACGTGAGATTTCCTTTTGCCCGAACACGACCGAAGGCGATCGGCACGGGGATACCCAGCTGAGCCTGCATCACGTCGATAGTTGCTGGAGAGGTCGTCATTATTCCAGGTTGACCCTCACGATTCCGCCGCCATGTTGTCCACCGCCTCTCACCACGACATTTGAATTCGACGCGGACTTCGTCTGAAGGTTCACTGGCGGCGGATGCGGTGTTCCATTGAAGCGTTCCAGCGCAATCCTCACCGTGCAGTCACCGATAGACTTCGCGCAAGTCAACTGTGCCGACGTCGACCCGCAACGCTCGCTCTTGTACTCAAGCGTGCATTGTTCGCTGTACGTGTCCATCGGCGCGTCCAGTTGCGACGGATCGAAGAGCTGCAACAGTCGCCCACCGACTTCCTGCTCACCATCCGATGGCTCCGACCAGTAGCAGTGGAACTCCCACAGCGCGTACTCGAAAGCGATGTCCCACCATCGCACAACCACCAGCGCGCCTTCGAATTCGCTCTGCGCGAACACACTCGACACATCTCTCGCCGGGGCGCGCCCTGAGAGGTTGTGCACCATCACGTCGCCGGCGTCGGTTTTTAGTGAACGTGACAGGCGGAACGGCCCGCAGTGCTTCAGCTTCGCCTCGTACTTGATCTTTTCTCCGGGCACGCCAAGCTTCATCGGGAAAGTGCCCTCGAAGTCGGACCAGTGCAAGATCGTTCCATCGGCGAGCTGCACGTCCACCAGCAGGATGGGCATCATGCCAGATCCGCGCTTCATGCCGGCGATCACGTTTGCAGGCAACATCAGCGCATCACCTGCAGCGCATCACAAGAAATCAGGAAATCAGTGGAGCCACCATTCTTCGTTCCCAGCGTGCGCATCTTCACCCTGTGTAATCCCCAGGGCACAGCAGGATGTTCCACAACCGGCTTCGACGCGACCACCGCCGCGGTGTAGAGGTCCAAGACCGGCACAATCACGGCATCATCCAGCGAAATCTCGCACTGGCCGAAGTTGCCCTGGGTCCTCAGCCACAGCCGGAACCCATAACCCAGGTAACTGAACGTGGCGAAGTCCACCCCGTTCGTGCCGGCATTCATGATCTCGTGCCCACCGTGCGCTGGAGCGGCCGCCTGGTAAGTCCATATCCCGCTGGTCGCCGGCACAACATTCCCAAAGTCGTCCGTCTCTTCGATGAACACTCCGTGGTTATTCCAGTCATCCGGATAAGCGAACATCGGCACGCCCGCGTATTCCTGGAAGATGCCCTGCACCGTCCACTTCTCATAAGCCTCGTCCGAGTACTTCAGTGGCGCAATAAAGTTGCCGCTGTAATAGCGGTCGCGCTCATGATCTCGAAACACGAAGAAGCCCTGCTCGTACTGCGCTTGCCAGCGCAGCAACTGGTCCACGATGGCTTTCGGCCGCGAAGTCCAGGTCAGCTCGAATCGATTGCCCTCACTCTCCACCAGGCGGGTCACCGGCCGCGTGTTGCGCGGACCAAACCGGTGCATCGGATCGTTCCTATCGACGATGAACCCATAGTTCGGGTTGAGATCATGGCCAGGATCCGGATTGAGGATGTCGTTTTCGCTCGCGCCCATTTACCGGATACCTCTCTCTCCGTAAGCCCGCTGAATGCTAGTGGCGATCGTTTCTGCGCCGCCGTCGTTCAGCCATGAATTCAGGTTCTTCGCGTCCATCGTGTGCAGGTGGATTGCGATCGGCATCACCGAACCCGCGGCCGCTCCAGCCGGCTTCGGCTTCAGTGTGGTGAATGTCGCGCCGCCGCGGTCTTCATTGATCGCTTCTAGCAATGGCCTGTAACGCGCCGTCGACGTCGGATTCACCACAAACTCTTTGTCCTTCAGCATCGCCGGCATCTCGCTGCCCATCACCCCACGCTCGCCCAAAACGCTCACGTAACCGCCCTGATGAAATTGCGGGAGCCCGAAGTTGATGCTCGACCTGCGGTCGCGCTCTTTCTGAAAATCATCGATCTCATGCTTGACCTTGTCGATCTCCGGCAGCACGCGCTTCGTCCACACGCTCTTTCCCTGGCTCCCATACTGGCCGATCTGGTTGTACGAGTCTTGGCGGAATTGCTCGATCTCGCTCATCGCCTGCCCGTAGTCGATTTGGAACCCTTTGTAATCGTCTTCGATTTTGTGCAGTGCCGGCAACAGCGTGTTGTCGGCCATCTGGTTCGCTTGCTTCTTCTTCTTCTTGCCGCCGAACAACCCGGAGAAGAATCCAGCAATGCCGCCGATAATTGCTCCTACGGCCGCGCCGATCGGCCCACCGACTGAGAAGCCGAACATGGCGCCGCCGAGTGCGCCGCCCAACGTACCCTGCAACTTGCTGCCGCTCTGGTACGCGCCAATGATGGAACTGATGCCCAACAGAGCGCCGCCCACGCCAAGCGCCGTCCCCGTCATCTGCGAGTGGCCCAGCGTGATGCCGTGCGACATGAACTTAGAAAGCCCGCCCTGCAGCAGTCCCAACAGTCCACCTTGCTGCGCGGCAGCGCCCTTGGTTCCGGTACCGGACGAGATCGTTTGCGCCAGGGGCCCGAATATTCCACCTCCGAATGTCGGCATGTTACTGATCGTGCCGCCCACCGCTCCAGATCCGAATGGAACTCCCGTTCCCTGGAAGCCGCCTGTACCCGGCATCGCGGAAGAGCTTCCGCCGCCCAGGCCGAGCAGCGAAAAAATGCCGCCGCCGAGAGATCCTCCCCCGAACGTTCCGCCCGAGCCCGCCGCGCCGATCGTGGCCGATGTGCTGGTAGCGTTGGCCCCGCCTAGCCCTAGCAGCGATCCCAGCAGACCGCCCAGCAGCCCCCCGCCGTTAGCTTGGCCCGCGGCGGACGCGTTGCGTATGCCGGCTACTGTCGATAACCAGCCGCCTAGGATCTGGAAGAAGAGGTGCTTGAACTCGCTCAGAATGCGTTTGCCGATACTGCCGTTCGTGATGTCGTCATAGATCGACTCCAGGTCACTGCCGATCTGCTTCGCCATCTCGCGGTTCTGGTCGACGATCTGCGCGTTCTTCAGCTGCTCGATCGCAAGCTCCCGCTGCGCAAAGTCTTGGTCATCGATGAGCCGTCGCTCATGCAATGCCCTAAGCTCACGTTCCTGGTCTTCGTACGTGCGCAGGATCTCGGCCGTGGCGCGCTGCCAAGGAGGTAATGATGCGATAGCCGCATCTTCTTCCAGCTTGATCGTTTCTTCGCGATTCTGCCGGATCAAGTTCTTCCGTTGGTTTTCACCTTGGCGGGTGATGTCAGTGATCTTGTTTTGTAGTGTTTGCTCGGCCTCGATGCGCTCTTCACTTCCTCTGGCAAGAGAGCCGAAGTTCTTTTCAAAGTCTCGCTGTGCCTCGTTGATCTTGTTCTGCGTCTCAGTCTCGATCCGCGCAAAGCCGTCCACCACCTGCGCATTGGTATCCATGAAGAGCTTGTTCTCTTCATCGTTGGCCTGCTTGAGCAGCTGACCAATCTCTTTCCTCGCCCGCTCTGTGGCCGCGAGTTTCTGTGCCTCTGCCTCCTTGTGATTGAGAACGCTACGCCTCTCCAGGAGCTCGATCTCAGCAAATGACTGCCGCTCCTTTTCAAGAATCGCTGCTGTCCCCTGCAATCCGATCAGTGTATTTTCATTCTGGAGGGCTTTCAGCTTGTCCGCGTTCTCCCGTGCCAGCGCGATTCGCTCTCTAGCCGCACGCTCATCTGCCTGAAAAGTTTTTTCTTTCAGGGCTGCGATGTCGTTGGTGGACTTGAACTCGTAGCCGGCTTCCTCGATAGTTGCCCTTCTTTTCGCTTCGATTAGCGATAATCCCTGCAGCCCGATCTGCTGAATCTCGTGTTCAGCCTTGAGGCGCGTTGAGGTCTCCTGCTCGGTCACGTCCCCAAGTTTTTTTGTTCCTTCCACCTGGTTGCGCGTGTTGGCCGCGAGCTTTTCGTCAATGCGATTCAGCTCCATCTTTCCGCTTATCAGCGCCCCGATCGATGCTGCGCTCCCGTATCCTCCGTCGAACAATCCCCGCGCCGCGGCTTTGTTGAGCTGCTCCTGAACCTCTTTCTGCTTTTGTAGCGAGACAGTTTCCGCGTTAAGAGTATCCAGCTTCGTGCGGCCACCGCCTGCGGTCTTAAACTCGATCTGCGCGGCCCGGCTGGCCTTGATATTTTCTTCGTTCAGCTTCTGCATCTCTTCATTGAAGCCGCCGAGCTCCTGCGCCGCATGCGCGATCTCTTTACCAAAGCCGATCACCGCCTGCGCCGCTGACAGAATGATCGCCGCGCTGAATGCTTTCGCCAGGAGCGGTCCAAGCACCGCGCTGCTCGATGCAGCCGTCGACAAAGCCCGTGGCATCTCGAACCCCAGCGAGCGTTCCAATAGCTTCGCCGCCGCATGAGCCTTTTTGTGATCGTCGGTGATGCCGGTGAACGCGTGTTGGTGCGCGGTGCCGAACTTCTTCACCCCGCCTTCCATGTTCTTGAAGCTCTGGCCCATCTGCCCCTCAAGCACCTTCGCCTGCTGGACAGCGGTACCGTTTGCCGCCTTTCTGCAGGATGTCGGCTTCGTTCGCCTCGATGCTCCAGGCGACCTTGTTTCCGTCCGCTGCTTTGTTCGCGTGAATGACCAGGTTCGCAAACTTGAAGTTGAGCTGAGACGCGCCGCTCACAGTGTTGATCTGCAGCTCTTGTTCGGTGTCGTTCTCAAACAGCGTCGCAATGTCATCCACGTCTTTCGCAATGATGGTCAGCTTTACCCGCACGCGCTGGTCGCCGACGCGCAGGAAGAACGCATTCAGTCCGCAAGATGATGGACGACTTCCTCATCGCAACCGGACTCACCGATGGCGAGTTCGCTGAATTCGTCGGCTACTCGCGCGTCACCATCAACCATTTCCGCACGGGTCTCTACGAGAAGATGGCAGGGGGCGAGAGCAATTCCATAGCGGTACGCGCAGCGATCAAGTCCTACATCGACGCGCACCCCATCACCAATGAAGTGGTGGACCACGGCCGCCTCTATCAGACCGGCAACTATCGCCTGCTTAAAAAAGCGTTCTTCGCGGCGCTCGATCGCGGCCACGCCTATTGCATTGACGGCGCTCCTGGAACACAAAAGTCCTTCCTGCTTCGCCGGCTCTGCGCAGATCTGGCGACAATGGAGTCGCAAAAGAACGGCCGCGCCCGCCGCGCCGTGTACGTCTATTGCAGGGAGAACATTCAGCCCCGCGATCTACTCTGCCGCATCTGCGAAGCCGCGGGCGTTCCAGCAAAAGGGAACATCGATCAGCTGATCAAGAAGCTGCGCTTCTACTTCCACGGCCGCCGCGCCATTCTCTTGCTCGATGAAGCGCAACACCTCAATCACCTCTGCGTCGAGACCTTGCGCGAGCTGCTCGATTGCCCGCCCTTCTTCGGCCTCATCTTTGCCGGCTCTCACCAGCTGAAGCAGGTCTTCAACAGCCTGCACATGGAACAGTGGCGCTCACGCCTGCAGCAGCAGATCGACCTGCCAGGAATCACCGAAGAAGAAGCGGAAGAGATCATCACCACTGAGTTCGGCAAGGTTAACAAGAAGGCAATCGCGGAGATGATCGACAAATGCCGCGTCGCGGACTACCGCAAGCCCGGCGAGAAGTACCTGAACGCCCGCAGCCTCTTCTTCTCGATTGACCAGGTGAAAAACAAATTCGCCGAACGCGCGAACGCCAAGGCTGAGGGAGCTTCCGCATGATCATTCCTCTAGTCGATGCCTTCATTTGTCTCGATTGCCACGCGGTCGTTGCTGCCGTCGATCGCAAGGTGTGTCCGGGTTGCGCCGGCGAAGCCCTGCTCAATCTGCAGCAAGTCCTCGATCGCGAGGAATCCGCGGAACAGAAATTCAAAGCCGCTGCCGGCGCCGCCGGGAAGCAGCTCGAACAGACGTTGCAAAAGGAGCGTGTCTGATGGACGCAATCGAACTCTTACAAAACCTGCGCGCGCAACTCGTGGACGTGCAGCTCACCCTCGGCAACTTTTCAGAAGAAGGCGAATCCGTTCCCGCGGATGTTGAGCTTACCCTTGCCGAGATGTTCGCGGACATCAACACCTACCTGGAAGGCGTCGAGTGCGTTGAGAACATCGAGCGCCAGCAGGAAGAAGGCTCAGACGACCAGGATCTGCAGCGCTTCATCATCCGCGACATAGCCGCCGCCATCGACGAGGACTACACCGTTGGCCAGACTATCGAGGACTTAGAGACCGCCGTCCGCCTCGGGCAGGAGAAGCTCGAACGCCTGCGCGCTGAAACGGCCGCTGTAGAGACGACTCCCGACACTATCAGCGCTGCTCAAGCGAAGCTGCAGCACGTCCGTACGGAGCACGGTTTTTCAACTCGCGCGGAAGATCAGCGCCCGCTCAAGAAAACAGACTTCGATCGCTGGCTCGACGCGACTGAATAATTTTTTAACCAGGAGAAGAATGATGCCGAAGAAACCAACAGTCGATCGCATTGACGAACTTTGCCGCCTTTATAAAGCCCGCGAGAAAGCCATCACCGCGGCTGAAAAGCAGAACTCCGAGCTACGCGACGAGCTCCTCGCGCTCGTCAAGAAGCACGGCTTTGTGCCGCCAAACGCTGAGAAGTCGAAGCGCCTCGAAGGCGCGGAGTATCAATGCACCGCAAGTTTTGGCGAGTCGGTCTCTGTCGACAGCAAGGTAGCTGCTCGGTTCCATGAGATCTGCCAGGAGAACGTCGCCGCCGAAGATCTCTTCGTGCGCGTCTTCAAGTACGAAGTGAAGTACTCGCTCACAGCTGCAGCCCACTCTGTCATGGCAGAGCCATTCGTCAAAGGCGTTCCCCGCAAGCTGCGGGCGCTCTTCAACAAGGCAGTGAAGATCACCGCCAAATCCCCCTCGATGAAAGTCGAAGCCCGCAAGGTGGAGCACCCGTGATCTTGATCTCTCCAGCGGCGCCTTTTAGCTTCCCGTGCCACACCAGGGAAACGTGCATGGAATGTCGGAAGACGTTCGACGCCAGCGTCACGCACTCCGTCCGCTGCAACACCTGCGTCCGATGTTCGTGATCGCCTGCTTTCAGGAGATGTACCGCCAAATGGGGAGGATCGCCTGATGTCCACCACCTGGTGCATCGACTGTTGGCTGAACAACAATCTTCGCACAGCGGCGATCGTCGAGATTGACGAAGACCCCGCTGTGCGCTAAGTGCCGTGCCGCTCGCGGACACGGTAAGCAAGAAGGCCGCGCACTTACCAGTTCGCAGCCGGCGACGCCTCCCACGCCGGTTGCGGCTGAAACCCCCAACCCGAAAGGAAACACCGATATGGATCAAACCAAGACCTGTTCATACACCGGTTGCGAGAAGAAGCTCATCTCTTCCAACAAGTCCGGGTATTGCACCGCTCACTTCTATCACTCGAAGAAGAAGAACGCGTCCACCGGCGAAGAACCAAGAGCTAAGAGCCAACAGCAGAAGCCCAAGGCAACGCCCGCCCGCAAGAACCCTGCCAACCCCGCGCTTGCCGAAGCTACGCCAGAACTAGCGACCATTCACATCACCGAAGCCCATCTCGATCGCTTCTGGATTGGGCGTTCACTCGCGGAGAAGGCGGACCTCTTCTCACACTACCTCACGAGGTCCTGAATGCAATCGCCTGACGAGATCCTCAAGTCCGAGATTGATGCCCACGTTGCGCAGATGAAGGCCACGCTCTACCGCCTGCGCGCTATCAACCGCGCCATCACCCACGAAGCCGATCGTGACCAGATCGACGCTTCCATGCTGAAAGCTTACGAAGCCCTGGAGAACATCCAGATTGTCGTGAAGAGGAACTGAGATGAGCTACTGCGCCTTGCCAGTCATTCAGCCGAACGGAGTAACCACGCTGGGCATTCCGTACGAGATCAACGCCCAGGATCGTGGATGCTGCCCTCTGTGTAAGACACCAATAGAAGACGACGATTACAACCCGGGGTATGGCATCGCCTACGGCGGGGGGCTGGGAACCTATTGGGTGTGCTCGAACGATGCATGCGATTGGTTCTTCAAGGAGCTGGATCAAGCGTGAGCACTCTCCCACTTCAGTTCGATGACCAGGACAAGCTCGAAGCTCGCCTTCGTGCGGTCCTGGACAAAGGTGAGGGCACCTACCCGCTCCCGGATGACTGCCGTAAGCTTCTGCGGATCCTCCGCTTCAAGCGCGGCGCTCACACCGCGATCCGTGGACACGAGCTGGCGCAACGTCTGAAGACCAACGACCGCGAGATCAAGGCGCTCGTCAAGCAGCTCACAGAAGACTTCGGCATCCCCGTTGGGATCTCCCGCGCGGAGACGCCGGGCTACTTCCTCATCGAGAGCGCCGAGGAGCTGCAGAAGACGCTTGCCATCTACGCCTCCCAGGCCAAGAGCATGTTCCGCCGCTGCCGTGCGCTCGGCGGCACCGAATACGCCGAAGAGCTGCTCGGACAACTCCGCATGGATGACCAGGAGAAATCAGTATGAAAGTAAAACTATCCGCCCTCCGTCTACTGTCGAAAAGAGAGCAAGAGTCCGCGTGGGCATTCGCCTATGCGGTCCTCGAATTCATGACGAAGAACAATCCAGATGCTTGCTACCGCGCGGGCTGGATCGCAACGGTCTTTGGTAACCGCGCTCGTGCAGGTCGCGTACAGATCCACCTCGCTCTGGAGCTGCTCGTGCAGATCGGTGAAGTGGTTGAACGCAAGGGCGGCCGGTACTTCGTTGGTAACGAAGAGTCGAAGCGCTTCTATGCACAGAGCCAAGCGACATTCTGGGAGAGCCAATCTGAATGGTTTGAGCGTCGACGCGTGGAGCGCACGGCGAAGGTGTCCGCATGAAGCCCATCCTCTCTTTCAACCTCGACGCGCCGCGCCATCGCCGCCGCCTTACCGCGCCGGAGCGCCGCGAAGTGATACATGGGGCGATCGCCGCACTCGCCGCGTGCGCCGGTCTCACCATCATTGCGTGGAAGCTCGTCGAGGCAGGAGTTATCCAATGAAACTCCTCGTCGCCAAGCTCCTGTTCGTCTGCGCCGCCATCGGCTACACGCGCTTGCACCGCCTGAAGTCCAACGAAGTCGCGCGACTGCGCGCTGCAGGAGGTCTCTGATGGCGAAGCTCACCGCCGCTGATCACAAACGGATTCACGAGCTGCACAACAAGTACAAATTGCGGAACGTCGTCATCGCCCAGCGGATGAACATCTCCAAGGACCTCGTTTCTCTGGTCCTCGCCGGCAAGCAGCCGCCGCCCAAGGAGAAGACCGCCTGATGCGCAGCCACTATCTCATCTGCCCTGGTCTCACGCTCCTACCCTTTGACCGCAGCCTTTTTTCCATCGTGCACACACGAACAGCGGACGTGCTGATTCCAGGAGTTCGACCCGAAGCCGCGCGCGCAACCCTCGCCGCGCTCTCAGGGCTTGACATCGATTGGCGGCAAGACGAAGAAGAGATCCGCCATCAGTATTACCGCCTGCCCTGCGAGCTGCGCGACTGGATCACCAAGCTGATCAACGACAAGAAGGGCGTGGAGTTCCACCTATGAAATGGACCTTCCATTCCTTCGCCGATCTCCGCGCTGCCGGCTACCGCTTCCAACGCATGGGCAACTGTAAAGATTGTGATCGCGGCTTCGAGTGGTGGAAGTCGCCGGAGAACAAGTTCGTCGCCGTCGACCTCAACTACTCTTCGCTGCACTTCAGTACCTGTACCAAACTGGCGAAGCGCTCCGGAGAACTAGCGACACATCAGTGTGACGCGCCCGGCTGCACTGAAATCCTTCCCACCACGCGGTTGATGTGCCTTCGCCACTGGCGCCTGGTACCAAAGCCCATCCAGAACGCTGTGTGGGCCGCATATCGCAATTACCTGCGCGATCCACGGACCAACCTCAAAGCTCACCAGGCGGCGAAACAAGCCGCCATCCGTTCCATCACTCACAGAGAGGGAGTAGCCAGTGCGTGACGGATGAAGAACAGCAATACCGCGAGGCGCTGCGCGACCTGAACGAAGTTATCAACACCTTCGTTCCTGAAGCGCAGCGGCTTCCGGTTAGAGAGACGCTGGTGCGATTCCGAGAGTCGTACCTGACCCACGAAACGAGAGAGCGCGCCCGCAGCTTAGAGCGGGTAGCGATCCGGCACCGAACACCGGGAGAGACACAGGGATGACAGCACATCTGGCAATTAGCGGGGTCCCCAGCGGACTAGTCCGATGGGGTGCAAGGTGAAGGCCCGCGTATGCATGTGCGGATGCGGACGTCCATTGCTGTTAGCAGATGGCGAGCCTGATTTTGGTCGCAAGTTTTTCGATAAGA
>JBBSFV010000035.1:0-31349 GCA_038254775.1 Terriglobales bacterium
AGTCGATGTAGTAATCGCTGGTGCCACCGGAGGAAAGCTTGAATTCGCCCAGCCGAAACGAGTGTTCCGCCAGCAGGTGCAGCAGCTTCTCGCGCGGGGTGGAGGCATCAGTCACAGTCTGGGACATTGCCTTCCATTCTATTGCATGGCGCATTGCACAACCCGGCGGGCAAACCCCGCCCATCGGTCTAAGTAGCTGACCTTAAAAGAAATCGCGGTTTAAGCGTAATTGGAAAAACGCGCCTTATAGGCCAGTTAATTCGTTGGAGTTAAGTGCCGGATTGTTGTACATTTACTGCGCAAATTCAGAGTAGCTGGAACTGTCTCTTTTTGGCGCTGCGTCTTGGCGCGGCCGCCGAGCTTTTCCCTCCCCCCGGACGGATTCCAGGTGATCACTGTCTGCAGCCGGCACGGTACGTGTCGCTAGCTATTTCGGCGCCGCAAGGGATCTTCATGCGATTCATCAGATGTGCATCTGTTCTGGTGTTGCTCACGGCTGTATGCGTGGGCCAGTCCTCTTCCACCAACACCTCTTCCTCTGCGAATACCACGCAGAGCGGCCCTACTTCTCCGCAGCAGCCTGAGAACCCGCTGCAGGATGCCAAGAAGCCGACGGAGGCGGACCAGAACAAGCAAAAGTCGGCACAGTTCGATACCGGCAATACTGCTTCCGGCCAGAACCAGCAGTTGGGTGAGATCAAGCTGATGTCTCGCTATACCCAAGTCGGCGGCGATCAGACCCGCTCCTTCCGCGAGCCCGGTTCCAACAACCTCGGCGAGTTCAATTACTTCATCGATCGCAGCTTCGCGCTTTCCCATCGCGTGCAAGTGCTGACCATGTACCGCTCCACTGACGACAAGAGCATTGACCCCGAGCGCAACAGCCTGCAGAAGGCATACATCCGCTTCTTCAGCCCCCACGATGAATACATCCTGGGCGACGCGATGGTGAATTACTCCCGCCTCTCGTTCAATCAGAACATCAAGGGACTCAGCTTCACCCGCCAGATCGGTGACGACTGGAAGCTCTCCGGAGTCGCGGGCGTGTTCATTGACCGTTACGGCTCTCTTTACAAGAACCTGCAAGGCCGTCCGTACATGGCAAACGTTTTTGGCTCGCGCCTGGAGCGGGGATTGTTCAACTCGTCTGCAGTGCTGGTCTGAACCGGGGCGCTCACGATATTAAAGGTTGCGGTATAGCTGCCGACCGCGATGTTGACCGGTAGCGAGAGATTCGCAATCACGGTCTGCCCTGCCGGCGGCGCGGCGATCACTGCGGGATGCGACCCGCATCCTGGAGTGCAATTGAAATCTACAGTGATGGAACCAGTTGGACTGGCGGTGCCGTTGTTCACCACATCCACGCTGAAGTTCACGGTCTCTCCGACCTGGAAGGCATTGGCCCCCGTGGGCACACCGGGATGGTTGGTGACTGCAGTATTGACAAGGGTGTAATTCGCCTGGCCATTCACGCCGATATTGAGCGTGACGCCGGTGCTGCGCGGCGGCGTGTTCGTGGATGAAACACCGCTATCATTCAGCGCGATGGTAGTGGTATAGCTGCCGCTGGCGGTGGTGTTATTGGCTTGCAGATTCCAAGTCACGGTACCGGGCGCGGTCAAATTTACGTTGCGATGGCGATATCCAAGCTCCAAAGTGCCGCGCTTGTAGAAAGGCAGGTCATGGAAGACCATTTTTCCTTCCGGTCCCCAAAGAGTGGTCTGGAAGGGAAGCTGTTTTTTCAGGTCATTATTGGAGTGGCGGACGGTGGCATCCACCGTGAGCCAATCGGTCATGTCGTAAGAGGTACGGAATGCAAAATCCGCCAAGTCAGAGATCTGGCGCGCATTGATCGAAGCAAAATTCGGCTGGTACCGCACATACGCGGTGCGCAGCGACCACTTGTTCATCCGCCAGTTGCCTTCAATGCGTCCGCCCCAATCCCCCTGGGTGCGGTCAAGCGTGGGCTGCGGAATGCGGGTATCGCACGGCGCCGCGCATGCTCCGGCAAAGCGGCGATCGAAATCAGTGAACGAATAGGCGATCTCGCCATCCAGCCGTAATCCATTTTTGAATTGCAACTTTGAGTCAAAGCTCATCAGGCGATTGTTGGCGGGCAGCGGAGACGTGCCATTGGTGGCAAAGGGCAATGTTCCCACCTGGTCCACGCTGCTTGAAAAGTTAAAGCCGGCCTTTGACTCGCGTCACCTCAGTGTTTAATTTTGACATTGCCGACTTCAACTTCAGCTCCGCGAATCCATTCGCGCAGCAGAACATCCCCATCGGCGGGTCAGGCCAGGTGATGTTGAGCCTTGACCCCAATGGATTCTCTGGGTTCAGTGTTCCTACCGCGGTCACCTCTGACACCTCTCGCGCCGGCGTGACCTTTGGCTTCCCCAATCCAATGCCTACGGGCACCAGCCCCATCACCGTGAATGCCGCTTCCGGCGTGGATGGATCCACTCCAGACGTCGTCCGCTTGACCGGCACCCGTTTCGGGATCAGCAAATCCATCACCCAGAATGTGCAGTACTACACCGGCAGCATCGACTTCTCGACCACCGGCCACCCCGGTGACTCGGCTGCCAATCCGTTGCAGGTGTTCATCGGTGCCCCCTCTCCGGAGACCGCTCAAATGGTGCTTCACGGCAATTTTGTGAATCTCAGTGGCGCTGCGGTCCACGTGCTGGGCAATACAGATATCAACGTCACCACTCTCGCCACCGCGCTGTTTAATAATGACCTGTTTGACATCAGCCTCACCGCCAAAGGCTCCGGGCTGGGAGTGATCTCCGTCATCACCGTGAGCGTGGATGTGCCGAACACCTCTCCCGCACAGACTCTGGTGCGGCAGATCTTTGTTGTGCCCGTCGCATCGCCCAATCTGGCGATCGTCGCTCCAGTGGCGCTTGGAACCAGCAGCGGGCGCAACTTCTCCGCAACTCCCGGCGGCCATCCCATCTACTTTGGTGAGGGCATTGATTTCAACGTGACAGTGCAGAACACCGGCGGCGGGCCCAGCAGCGGAAATCATCTGGTGAGCATTCGTCTTGGCAGTGATACCGCGGCACCCATCGTCCAGCAGATCTATTCACCGGTCATCGGCGCGGGACAGAGCGCAACCATCCCCTTCCACGTTGTCTTCAACAACGTGCTTGCCGGAACGCAGGCGCTCTTCGCCACTGTTGCACCGGACGCAGCCGGCGAGGCCAATACCCTGGACAACGCGAATTCCATCTCGGTCGATCTGATGGACTGGTCGATCTTTGTGACCAGTGCCGGATCAGCCAGCCCTTCTCCGCTCAATATCTCCGCCGGTAGCAGCGCGAATGCCACTCTCCGGGTGAATGACCCGCTGAATGGAACGCCGCTTACGCCGATCCGCTTGTTTGCCTTGACCACCGCCTCCCATCTCACCCCGGCGGGATTGTCGGGCGTGGGCACATCGCTTACGAATACTACAGATCTCAATTCCCTCATCAGCGCGGATTCGCTCGCGCCCAACGGGGAATATGCGGTTACCGTGGTCGGAGAGATCACGGACGGCGCCACTGTCACAGCGCATCGCCAGGCCACTATCCACATCACAGTCGGAACCGGCCTCGCGACCTCGGTCAGCATCACTTCTGATCGAAGTAACGTCGGTCCAGATGGCTGCATCAGCGCTTGCCCAGTCGCTATGCAGATCGATGGGCCCCTGGTCTACACAGTGAACCTGACCCCGAGCGGCGCCGCGGGTCTGTTGGATCTGTTCTTCAGCGACCAAGGTAGCTCCGTGGTCAGCAACGTCGATATCAATGGCAATCAGTTGCCACCGGCGATCAACAATGTCGCCTTCGGTGTTCCCACCGCCGTCACCTTCGCGGCCGCCGAAGACAGCAGCGGGTTCATCACCTCCGGGCCTACTTCGTCCGTGATCAGTGCGGTTGCATCTTCGCCTGCGGCGCGGAAATATGACCCGCAAGACGTCATCGGTTCGCGGAATTCACGTATCTACTTCAACATCGGAGATATCTTCACCAATACTCCGTTCTGCACCGCGGTGCCCTCCGGCGGAGTCACCACCTCGCTCACCGTGAATTGGCAGCCTGTGAATGGCTTCCAGACGGATGTCTCTAATATCACTTGGACCGCGCTGGGTCCGGATGTGGTCCTCTCATCTGGTCCCACCACGGTTTCAGCCAGCGCAAGTTACCCGGCATCCACCTTTGGATTTACCAACAATGCTGCCGCAGGTTCCACTCAGACTTCCGCCACATTCGTTTTGAATGCAACCTTCACCAATAGCAACGGGTCGGCGACCAAGTCATTCCCCGTGAAAGTGTTATTGAACGGCACAATCTGCCCGGCCTTCGCGGCGAACCCCGGACCGAGCGAAATTGGTAGTCGTGGCGTTTGGAAGCGTGGTAACACCGGCGCCGCGAACTCCACTTCCACCCGCCGTGTCCAGGCAGCCGCCCAATCAACCAAGCTGCCGGATCTGCAGATCAGGCAGAGTGACGTCTCCTTTTCTCCTTCAGTCCCCAAGACCGGAGATACAGTGAGCGTTCGCTTCCGCCTGAGCAACGCTGGCGACGCAGATGCCACCCGCGTTCCGGTCGCTTTGCAGGTGAATGGCAGGACCGTCGCCACCGAATACTTTGACGTGGCAGCAGGCAAGAGCACGCTTGCCGGCATGGATTGGGCGAATGCCCAGCTTCCCGCCGGGACCGCGACTCCGAATGTCATCAACTTCCACCGCGGTTCGCGGATGGGTGGCGGCATCGAGTCACTGAATGAAGGCGGATTCTCTCGCGGCTCTGCGTTGCGTGCTTCCCTGGTGGTCGATCCCAATAGCACCATCAAACAGAAGTCCACCACGTTCAAGAGCGCTTCGCTCGCCCAGTTCAACCTCGGCGAGGGCGGCCTCGGTACCGGGGAAGGCTTCACAAAAGTCGGAGGCGCGGCGGCCGGCTTCGAGCGCGTGATCATTGAAGCAGCGGAAGGCTGCACCGGTGTTCGTTTGAGCAGTGGCGCGTCGGCTGCCTGTGATTCCACGGACATGAACATCCTGGTGGAGGACATCGGCAGCAACAAGTTTGCATTCACCTCGCAAGCGGGGATGAATGACCTTGGCGCCATCAATGCTGCTGCGGCCCAGCCTGCGTCATCTTCATTCACGCAGCGAACCATCGCCACCGCTGGACACACCTATGCGGTACAGCTCAGCGGAGGCAAAACAGCTCTGTTTACCTTGAACGCCATCCAGAATCCGCGGCAGCTCAACGCCGCCGCACAGAAACGCTTCCAAAAGAATGGACGTAAGCTCATTGGACGCATGGGTGGCGAGGGCTCTGGGGTAGAACTGGGTGACGTCTCCGGCCATGATGCCAGCGCTGCTGTGGTGTACTTCGACATCAGTTACCGCATACAGTAACAGTTGTTTCATAGGCCCGCCGCGGCAGCGCTGCGGGCCTCTTATTCGCAGCAACATTGAGCGGGGCGTCGGGTTTAGTATCTTTGAGAGGCGATATACTGCGTCACCACTCGGATTTGAAGGGGACCAATGCATAAGCTTTATTCAGTGCTTCTGTTCGCCGCAATCTTCAGCTTGGCCGCCGTAGCCCAGGAGTCCACCTCCGCAACCGGTCAAGGCGCTCCGACCTCCGGTGCCGCTTCCGCCGCCTCTTCTTCGCAGCAGGACTCTTCAGACGCCAAAGCCGCTGCCAAAAAAGAGAAGCAGGACAAGAAGGATAAAAAGAAAAAAGAGAAACAGGCCAAGAAGGACAAAAAGTCCGGCGCCCAGGACACCATAGAGCCGCAGACCAGCCAGGTCTTTAGCGAGCGCACTGCCAATGATGTTCTCGGCATGATTCGCGATGGGCTTGAAGGTCACAGCCAACGTCTTTTGCTCTCCGCCTTTGACTCTGACAAGATGGACGGCTACCTCAGCTTTGAGGACCAGATCGATGCCTTCTTCCGCCGCTATGAGGCCTTCCGCGTCCACTTCCGTATCGCCAACGTCACCATTGAAGGCACCAAGGGCGTGGTGCTCGTCGATTCCGAGATTGAAGAGATTCCCCAGTCGGGTGGCGCGCCTCAACGCAAGCGCGGACAGCTGCGGTTTGAACTTGAACAGGGAAGAAAAGGTTGGCGCGTGGTGGACTTCCGGGATCGCGGCTTCTTCTCCTAGTTGCCGCCAACTGCAACTCTCATCCCGAGCTTCAAATGCACCACAAGTTGTCGTCCCGAGCGAAGCTCGGGACCTTCTTTTTGACTGGCCCCTCGGATCGCCTCTATGCCCCGTGAATTTCCCGATCGCCCGGTACTCGGTGTGGGCGCCGTTATCATCCACCAAGGCCGCGTCCTTCTGGTCCGCCGCGGCACAGAGCCGCTCAAAGGGGAGTGGACCCTGCCGGGTGGCATGGTCGAACTCGGTGAGACCCTGCATGATGCCCTCCGCCGCGAGTGCAGTGAAGAGACCGGACTCAAAGTTGAGCCCACGCATGTGGTCGAAGTCTTTGAGAAGATTTATCCCGGCGCCAATGGCAAGCCGCAGTTCCATTATGTGATCGTGGATTATCTCTGCCGGGTCACTGGTGGGATACTGAGTGCAGGCTCTGATGTGGATGATGCCAAGTGGGTGGATGCGGCCGAGCTCGACGCATCCCACGTGGATGAGTTTACCCAGCGGGTGATTCGCAAGGCGCTGGCGCAAGCCTCACGCTAACCTTCGGGCTTCCAGCGATACGCTTCTGCCTGTTCCAGCCCCACATGCGCCAGTACGCGGAACACGAACTGCCGCGCCATCTCCGCGGAATCGACGGGTTTGTTATAGAAGGTCGGTATCACCGGGTAGATCACCGCGCCTGCATCCGCCGCCTGCTGCATATTTCGCAGATGGATCTTGTTGAATGGCGTCTCGCGAACGCATAGCAGCAGCGGACGGCGCTCTTTCAACATCACGTCCGCGGCGCGCTCGATCAGGTGGATCGCCAGCCCATTCGATATCCGCGCCAGTGTTCCCATGCTGCACGGCAACACGATCATCGCGTCACTCGAATACGATCCGCTGGCGATGTTCGCCCCTATATCGTCATTCGACTGCTGCACGATCTTCTTCGACTTCTCGCCAATGAGTTGCGACACTAGATCATTGCGTCCGCCGATCTTCAGCTCTTCCGCAAATACCCGCAGCGCTCCGTCGGACGCGACGAAGTTCACCCGCTCCACTCGCGCGTCGCGCTCCAGCACACGCAGCATCTCTTGCGCGAATACCGCGCCGCTGGCTCCGGTCGCGGCGATCGTCAGATTTTTAGGGTGAGGGGTCACGGGATTTTCTCTCACGGACGCAGTGTTCGCTTAACTACGGGTTGCGCTGCTGCGGCTGCTTTGAAGGTCTTGCCCTTGCCGCGTCCGCTGCCGAAGACTCGCCGCCATATCTTGTCCACGTTCCGCAATTGTCGCTTGAGATCAAAGGCAAGCTCCAACTGCTCGCGAGGCACCCGAGAAGTGATCGCCTTGTCCGCAAAGATCATCTCGCGGAAATTTCCATCCTCGCGCCACGCGCGCATCGCTGTGCCCTGCACCAGACGGTAAGCATCCTCACGCGCCATTCCGTGCTCCGTCAGGTCGAGCAGCAGCTGCCCGCTGAATACCAGCCCTCCGGTGCTTTCCAGGTTTCGCATCATGCGCTCGGGATAGACGAACATGGTCTCGATCACGTTCGCAGCCTTGCTCAGCAGATAATCCATCAGGATGGTGGAGTCCGGCAAGATCACGCGTTCCACGCTTGAGTGTGAGATATCGCGCTCATGCCACAGCGCCACATTCTCGAATGCCGCCTGGGCGTTGGCCCGGACCACCCGCGCCAGGCCACTGATCTGCTCGCAGGTGATCGGATTGCGTTTGTGCGGCATTGCAGATGAGCCTTTTTGTTTTTCGCTGAAGAACTCCTCGGCCTCCCGCACCTCGGTGCGCTGCAAGTGCCGGATCTCAGTGGCGATCTTGTCCAGCGTGCTCGCGATCACCGCCAGCGTAGCTACATAATGTGCATGGCGGTCGCGCTGCAAGACCTGTGACGAGATCGGCGCCGCCTTCAGCCCCAGTCGCTCGCAGATGCGCTCTTCGTGCTCCGGTTCCAGATGCGCAAACGTCCCCACCGCTCCGGAAAGTTTCCCTACGCGCATATCCTCAGCCGCGCGTTCAAAGCGATCGATGTTTCGCACTATCTCCGCATACCAATTCGCCAATTTGAGGCCAAATGTGATCGGTTCCGCGTGGATTCCGTGGGTACGCCCGATCATGGGCGTGTATTTGAATTCCTGGGCTCGGCTGTGCAACACGTCGCGCAACCTTTCCAGATCGCGGTGGATCAGCGCGGAAGCCGCTCGGATCTGCAATGCCTGCGCCGTGTCCACTACATCATTCGATGTAAGCCCATAATGCAGCCAGCGAGAGACATTCGCATCTCCGATCTTCTCCGCAACCGCCGTGGTGAAGGCGATCACATCGTGCTTCACCTCCGCTTCGATCTTCTGGATGCGCCGGATGTCGAAATCGGCTGTATCCAGCAGCGCTTTGGCGGCGCGCCGGGGCACCAACCCTGCCTCCGCAAGTGTCTGTGTGGCGGCGATCTCCACCGCCAGCCATGCTCGATATTTACTTTCGTCGCTCCAGATCGCGCCCATCTCCGGGCGTGTGTATCGGGCTATCAATCCAAGCTCCTGGTGCCGCGAAATACAACGCTCTAGATTGTAAATGGCGAATGGATACGGAGTTCCCCATGGTAATATGGGCGCGCCCTTGATATGTTGCAAGATCGCGATTTTCAGGACCTAGCTGAGTTCCGCTACCAGATCCGGCGCTACCTGCGTTTTACGGAGGAGGAATCCCGTAAAGCCGGCATCGAGCCCCAGCAGTATCTTTTGCTGATATGCATGCGGGGCATGCCCGATGGCATGTCTCCCACCCTTACCAATGTCGCGGAACGCCTCCAACTCAAGCACAACAGCGTCGTCGAATTAGTCGACCGATGCGTGGAAAAAGGATTAGTGACACGCAGCGCGTATCATCATGACAAGCGCACCGTGGTGCTCGCGCTGACCGAAGAAGGCAAGAAAGTGATGGAGGGTCTCGCCGTCCTCTTTCATAAGCAGATGCGCCAGCTAGCTCCGGAATTCTTGGCAGCCCTGCTGGCCTTGGTCAAAGAAGAGCGCACGGCGAGTAAGAGCTAAAGTAAGTGGATCAAGCAACGCAGCCGATTTCACAGACGAACTATCCAGTAACGCAGTTCCGCATCGTCACAATCTCCGTGCTGGCGGCGTGTGTCGGCGTGCTAGCCGGTTTTCTGGCATTCCTTCTTTATAACCTCATCGGCCTCGTCACCAATCTTTTTTTCTTCCACCGCGTCCGCTTTGACCTGCCCAGCCTGCAGACCAATCCCATCGGGGCATGGATATTCGTGCTCCCGGTGATCGGTGGGATCGTGATCGGCCTTATGGCAAAGTATGGCAGCAGCAAGATTCGCGGACACGGGATTCCTGAAGCCATGGAAGCCGTGTTGTTCAATCGCAGCCGCATCGCTCCCCGGGTGGCTATCTTGAAGCCGATCTCTGCGGCCATTGCCATCGGCACCGGCGGCCCTTTTGGCGCGGAAGGCCCGATTATTCAGACCGGCGGAGCCATGGGCTCGCTGCTTGGGCAAGCGTTGCACGTCACCGCGTCAGAGCGCAAAGTGCTGCTCGCCTGCGGTGCCGCGGCGGGCATGGCAGCCACCTTCAGTACACCCATCGCAGCGGTGGTGCTTGCGCTGGAATTGCTGCTGTTTGAGTTCAAGTCGCGATCTTTCATTCCGCTCGTCATCGCATCCAGCATCGCCACCAACATTCATTTATGGCTAATGGGCCGCGGCCCCATGTTCAGCGTGCATCCTTTGGACTTTGCATTGCCGCGTGCGCTGCCTTTTTATGCGATCCTCGGGATCCTCTGCGGCCTGGCGGCTGTAGCGTTCAGTGCAGCACTTTACTGGGTGGAAGACCTCTTTGAGCATTTGCCGGTCAATGAAGTTTGGTGGCCGGCGATCGGCGGATTGTGTCTCGGAGTGATCGGATACTTCGTCCCACGTGTGCTCGGAGTTGGCTATGACACCATTACAGACATCCTTGATAACAACCTTGCATTGAAGATTTTGCTACTGGTGTTGATTTTCAAAGCACTCGCACTGCTTGTAACGCTTGGCTCCGGAACTTCCGGCGGATTGCTTGCGCCCATGTTCATGATCAGCGCGGCGCTGGGATCTGTCTTCGCCGTAGGGATCAATCTGCTGATTCCCTCGGCACATTTGTCTCCCGGAGCTTTCGCTTTGGTCGCGATGGGCGCCGTCTTCGGCGCTGCCTCGCGGTCCACGTTTGCGTTCATCATCTTCGCATTCGAGATCACTCGCGACTACAACTCCGTGCTCCCGCTCATGATGGTCTGCGTCATCGCCGACGGTGTCGCTGTACTGCTCATGCAAAACTCCATCATGACGGAGAAGCTTGCGCGCCGCGGACTGCGCATCCACCAGGAGTATGAGACCGATGTCTTGCAATCAGCTACCGTGAAAGAATGTATGTCAGCCCCGGCATTGGTCCCAGAGACCACCACCCTGGGCGACCTGGTTGTCCGCTTCGTCGAACATACCGGCGAATTCCGCCACCATGAAGCCGTGATCCTCACGGACGCATTGGGAGATCTCTCCGGCATCGTCACGCCCGGAGATCTGCTGCGCGCATTGAACGTCACCTTCCAGACGCGACGCCAGTGAAGCAGATCGGCAGCGCCGCGGTCGAGGTCACCTATCCCGATGAGACCGTGCATGAAGCGGCGACTCGTATGTTGCATCGCAATATCCATCGCCTCCCAGTAGTCTCGCGCACCAATCCCCGCCAGGTTGTCGGATATCTCGGAACCTCTGATGTGCTCTCCGCTCGATTGCGACGCTTGGAAGAAGAGCACGTGCGCGAACCAGGATGGCTCTCGCGCGTAACCTAGCTATTCTGGCGTTACGCCCAGCAGCTTGCTCATCTCTTCGTACTTAAAACCCTGCCGCGGCACATAAGGCTGTACCCAGGTCCCGTCAATTACAAACTGAGGGATGGCGCGCTTGCCGGTATGTTTCACCACCTCATCGGCGGCGCCGGCTACCTCGTCTACGTTGATCTCTTTATAAGGGATATCGTGTTTGGCAAGGAAAGCTTTTGCCTCGCGGCAATCACGGCACCACGGCGCTGAATAAACGATCAATTCCATGTGAATATGGATGCACCTCAAGGCGATTCGGTTCGGCTAAAAGCGAAATGCCAATCCCACCACCGCCACCACATTGTGCTGTCGGTCCGAATTGGTCAGGGTGGCCAAACCGGTATTAAAGCGAAGCGGGCCAGTGTAATAGTCACGTACCTCGGTCTTGAAGCCGAGAAAAGGGGCGGTCTTAAAATCCAGGCCCACCCCATAATCGAACGCATTGGTGGTGTTCGTGGAGGCAGGGGTGGTTGCAGTGGCTTTCTGCTGATACCGCGCCCAACCCGCGCCCGCCACAAAATAAGGCGAGATAGGTGAGATAGGCGCCAACTTTAACTTCAATCCCGGAGTGATGAACAGAGCATTGCAGTTGCGCTTCTCGATTTGCTGCGGTAATCGGCTGTCAATTTTGAATCCCGCTGTGACCGGCAGCTCAGCATATAAAGACACGAACGGAACATGGATCAATCGGTGAGCAAAGCTGCCTTGGATGGCCGCTCCCACGCCCTTGGTGCTGTTGCTGGTGAAAGAAACCTGGGCTCCGCCGGCGATCGAAAGTTCATTCGATTGCGCAGCGGCGCTCCCCTCAAGCAAGGCAAAAAAGATTATGCTGCATACGATTGTTTTCATATCATCCTTCCATGCCGGTCCTGGATGCGCCATCCGGATTCCTTGATTCAACCCGGAACAGCGCACCAGGTCTAGTGTTAAGCTGAGCCCCTGAATGCGTACACCGCCCACAATCACTGCTGGAACTACCCTTGGCAATTACGTCGTTATAGAAAAGATCGGACAGGGCGGCATGGGGGCAGTGTATCTGGCGCGTGACCAGCGCTTGGAGCGCGATGTCGCGATCAAAGTGATCGCCCCCGATCTGCTCGATGAAGAGAATGCGCGCAAACGATTCCGCCGGGAATCGCTCGCCGTATCCAAATTGAATCATCCCAATGTCGAAATGGTCTTTGACGTGGGCACGCAAGATGGCACCGACTTTATCGTGCTCGAATACATCCCCGGCACTTCGCTCGATGAAATGGTGGATAAAGGTCCGCTGCCGGTCGCAAAGGTTGTAGCTTTCGGCCAGCAGATGCTTGCCGGGCTCGCCTCCGCCCATGAAGGCGGCATCCTGCACCGCGATCTCAAGCCTTCAAATCTCCGCGCCTCTCCCTCCGGGCAGCTTAAGATCCTCGATTTTGGCCTGGCTCGCTCAATCATCGCAGAGCCGGACTCGCTGACGGAAACTCTGCTCTCCACCAATGTGCAGGGTACGGTCCCTTATATGTCGCCTGAACAGCTTCGCGGCGGAGCCGTGGATCAGCGCAGTGACATTTTTGCCGCCGGCTGCGTCCTCTATGAGCTTGCAACCGGAAAGCGTCCCTTTGAAGGCAGGACGCAGGCTGAGATCATCGACAAGATATTGAACCGGCAACCGCTGAGCCCGCGTTCTGAACGCCCTGAGGTGCCCAAGCGTTTAAACGATGCCATCATGCGAGCGCTGGAGAAAGATCCCGCCCGGCGATTCTCCACAGCCAATGATTTTGCGCAGGAGCTTGCGACGCCGGGAGCGTTGAATGTTCGTCGCCGCTCGATCGCGGTCCCGGTCCTCGTTGCTCTCTTGATTTTGGCGGTTGGTTTCGGCATCTGGAGGCTGCGTCCTCCGCAATCGCATCCGGAATCGGCCGCCGTCATCACAGGCAAAGCCAGCAATATGGAGCTGCAACTCGGTTCCGGAGGCAAGCCCTCCGCCGTGCCTGAGGCGAACGATATCTACAAGCGGGCTCTCCTTCTGGTGCTGACTCAATCGAACGTGCCCAAGTCCAGAGAGCTGCTGCGGGACGCACTGCGCCTGGATCCGAATTTTGCCCAGGCCCGTGCGTGGTACGGCTTCACCGACCTGTTGATGATCGATAGCGGCCTCTCCAATGACAGCAGTTGGGTCTACGCCTCTGAGAAGGAAGTGCGTAAGGCGCTCGAGCAGGATCCGCAAAACGCCCGCGCACATTCCGCTCTCGCCGCCATCTACTTTTATCAGGCGCGCCTTCCGGAGATGTTGGAAGAGATCCGCAAAGCCAAAGAATACGGCGCGGAATATGACACCAGCGTGTGGCTCGGCCTGTATCACCAGCTTCGTGGGGAATATGGCAAGTCCAACGCGGTCCAGCAGGAGATACTCGATCGCAATGAGTTCTTCTTTCCCGCCCGCATGAATATCGCGGAGAACCATCGCGAGGTCGGCGACTATTCCACTTGCATACAGGAGGACCAGAAGATCCTCGATATTGATCCGAACAACATGTACGCGCTTTCCGGGATCGCATACTGCCGTATGGACGCCGGTGACATCAAAGGCGCACGCCAGATCATGGACAAAGGCTGGACAATACCTTCATTGCGAACGAATTTTCAGATGCGCATTCCCCTGGCGCTCCTTCTAGCGGAAGAGGGAAAGAAAAAAGAGGCGATGAAAGCCATGGATCCGGACGTTGTGCAGTACGCCAAGAATTTTCCCTCTTTCCAGGTCTTTCTTGCAGATTTCTACGCGCTCATCGGCGATAAGAAGCAAGCCATTGACGCGCTTCAACGGTCGGTACAGCTTGGCGACGATCGCGCCGCATTTTTCAAGCTTGATCCCATGCTCAAAAACATCCAGTCCGAGCCCCGCTTCTTGCAATTGATCGATTCCATCGAGTACCGCGTCAAACACCGTAGTGGCTGATGGGCAAGAAAAAGCCGCCGATCCCTCGGCGGCTTTGGTTAAACGGACTTTGTTTAGCTATAAAGCAGCGTTGGTTCCGTCTCTGCTTCGCCCACTGGGCGCCAGAACAGCTTCTCCCCATTCAGTAGCACCTCAATGAAAGCGGGTCGCTGCGTGAATGTGCCTTGGATGAGCGCCTCGGACAGCGGGTCCTCAATATATTTTTGCAGCGCTCTGCGCAGCGGGCGTGCTCCGTACGCTTTGTCGCTCGTCACCTTCTCCAGGATCCAACGCTTGGCCTCGTCATTCACCGCGATCGTGATGTCCTTCTGGGCAAGTGTCAGGTTCAACTGCTGTACCAGTAGTTCCAGGATCTGCATCAGGTCGGCATCGCTGAGCGAGTTGAAGATGATGATCTCATCCAGGCGATTCAGGAATTCCGGATTGAAAACGCGCTTCACCTCCGCCTTCACCAGGTCTTCCACTTTGGCGTTGGTGTGTTCTTCCTTGTCGCCTTGGAATCCCAGCCCGCCCTGCTTTTGCAGATGCCGTGCGCCGATATTCGACGTCATGATCAGGATGGTGTTCTTGAAATCGACCGTGTTGCCCAAGCCATCAGACAAATGGCCGTCTTCAAAGACCTGCAAAAGGATGTTGAAAACATCCGGATGCGCCTTCTCGATCTCGTCCAGCAGCACCACCGAGTATGGCGAACGCTTTACCCGCTCCGTAAGCTGGCCGCCTTCTTCGTAGCCCACATATCCCGGAGGTGAGCCGATGAGCTTGGAGACCGAGTGCTTCTCCATGAACTCTGACATGTCGAAGCGTATCAATGATTTCTCGCTGCCGAAGAGGAAATGCGCCAGCGTGCGCGCCACTTCCGTCTTGCCCACACCGGTCGGGCCCAGGAACAGGAACGAACCGATCGGGCGATTCGGAGATTTCAATCCCGCGCGTGAACGCCGGATCGCGCGCGCTAACGCGCTGATCGCCTTGTCTTGCGAGATCACACGCTTATGCAGTTCCTCCTCGACTCGAAGAAGCTTCTGCATCTCTTCTTCTTTGATCGAAGTGATGGGCACGCCGGTCCAGCGAGCCACTACGTCCTCAATATCTTCGCGGCCCACCACGCCCGTGCTCGATTCATCCAGATGATATTTCTCTCGCAACGCGCGCAGGTTCTCGCGCTCTTTGCGCTCTTCATCGGAATAGAAACGGGCTTTTTCGAATTCATGGTTCGCGATCGCATTCTCCATGCGATGCACAATGAATTTGATCCGCTTCTGCACGTCCGTGATCTCTTCCGGCAAGGAAGTCTGGCGCAATTTCACGCGCGCGCCTGCTTCGTCGAGCAGATCGATCGCCTTGTCCGGCAGGAAACGGTCTGGTATGTACCGGCTGGAATGCAATACGGAGAACTTGATCGCATCTTCGGTATAAGTCACCGCGTGGAACTTCTCGTACCGTTCCTTGATCCCCTGGATCACCTTTACCGCGTCTTCTTCATTCGGAGGCGCAACCTTTACCGCCTGGAAACGACGCTCCAATGACCGGTCTTTCTCGATCGATTTGCGATACTCACCCGGTGTCGTCGCGCCGATGCACTGGATCTCTCCTCGCGAGAGCGCGGGTTTCAGGATGTTGGCGGCATCGAGTGAACCCTCTGCGGATCCCGCGCCCACCAGCGTGTGCAACTCATCAATGAAGACGATCGCGTTATGGTTCTCCATCAACTCTTTCATGATGGTCTTTAAGCGCTCTTCAAATTGGCCCCGGTATTTCGTGCCCGCCACGATCAGTGACAGGTCCAGCGCGAGGATCCGCTTGTCCTGCAGGAAGCTTGGCACTTCGCCATCGGCTATCCGTTGCGCGAGCCCTTCCACGATCGCCGTCTTGCCCACGCCCGGCTCGCCGATCAGCACTGGATTGTTCTTGGTGCGGCGGCACAGGATCTGCACGCAGCGCTCGATCTCATTGTCCCGGCCCACCAGCGGATCCAGTTGATTATCCATCGCGGCCTGGGTCAGGTCGCGGGAAAACTCCGCCAGCAGTGAAGACTCGCGGTTCGAGCCGCCGCTACCGCGCTGTGCCGGCTGCGCTTTCTCTTGTGAGGTGCGAGCCAACTCCTCCCGGATCGTTCCCAGGCGCAGTCCGCGCTCGTGCAGGATCTCCGCGGCAAAACATTTCTCTTCCCGCAAAAGTCCCAGCAGCAGGTGTTCGGTGCCAATGTGTTTGTGGGAGAGCCGCTCCGCCTCTTCCGCGGCATAGGCCAGCACGCGCTTGCACTCATTGCTCAGCGGCAGATCTACCGAGGTTGAAACCTTTTCCCGGATGGTGGTGTGGCCTTCGATCTGTTTCCGGATCGATTCCACAGACGCATGCGAGCGCAGGAAGCGGTTGGTGAGCGCTTTGTCCTCACGCAGAAGTCCCAACAATAGGTGTTCGGTCTCAATGTACGGCGAGCCGAACTGGCTGGCTTCATACCGCGCGAAGAAAATGACCCGTCTCGCTTTTTCCGTATACCGTTCGAACATTTGACCCCTCTGGAAGTTCCGGCGTCTGCTACTCCGCATCTTGCGCCCTATAAAGTGCAGAAGCAAGTTACTTTTGCGCAGAAGCTCGTTCTTCCTTTGCTACAAAACTACTTTGAATAAGGCCAGCGTATGACTAAAGTTCTCTGGCCCACCAGTTCTACATATTCTCCGTCCTTCACAAGCCTTGTGACGAGATTTCTTCCACTCGCCCGGTATGGATCCGCAGTACGCGGTCACACCGCCGGGCAAAATCAAGATTGTGGGTCACGATCAATGAAGTCAGCTTATGCTCCTTGTGCAATCTCGCGATCAACTCGAACACCAGTTCAGCGGTCTTGCCGTCAAGATCACCTGTCGGCTCGTCCGCCATCAGCATCTTTGGCCCGGTGATCAGTGCCCTGGCCAATGCCACCCGTTGCTGCTCACCACCGGAAAGTTCCCCCGACCTGTGGGTCGCGCGGTCTTGCAGACCCACTTGCCTCAACCATTCCATTCCTTTTTCCAGCGCCGGCCTGTGCGCCATATTCTTCATCAATAAAGGCATGGCAACATTCTCTAAGGCGGTGAATTCCGGCAATAAATAATGGAATTGCCAGACAAAACCTAGCTCTCGTCCCCGGAAGTCTGCTGCCGCATCATCAGGCAAGGCATGCAGCGGGATCTCCGCAAAATATACATCCCCTGCAGAGGGCCGATCGAGCGCGCCCAGAATGTGCAGCAATGTGCTTTTGCCGCTCCCAGATTCGCCCACGATCGCCAGCATCTCTCCGGAGTTCACCCGGAAGGACAGATTCTCAAAGAGCACCAGGTCCTGCTCCCCGCTGCGAAAGGCTTTTTTCAACCCTTCCACTCTTAGGAGCTCGCCCTGCAGACTCTTGGTCTGACCATTTAGATGCAAAGTACCTCCTGAAAGCAGCAACTTTGGTTATCGCGTTCAGTTTCAGCCATTGTTTCAGTCACTAAGACGGGTGGCCCACTCAAGCGCAGCTTGGATGGGGAGACTGGGTCCCAGGAACTAGGTACCAGGTACTGAGTTCTACTCATACCGCAGCGCCTCCGCCGGCAACACCCTCGCCGCCGACCAGGAAGGATAGATCGTGGAGATGAACGATACCGCCAGCGCGATGGCAGCCACTACCAATCCATCCATCATCCGAGGCGCAAAAGGCACATAGTCGATCGAATAGACCTCAGCAGAGAGTGAGACCCATTTATAGTGTCCCGCTGCCCATGAAAGCCCGTATCCCAATACCAACCCCAGTGCGGTTCCAACCACGCCAATGAGTACGCCCTGCATCACGAAGATCCGCCGCACTTGCGCCCGCCGCGCTCCCATAGACATCAACACTGCAATGTCCTTGGTCTTCTCCATCACCATCATGATCAGGGAGATCAATATGTTCAGCGCCGCCACGAATACGATCAGCCCTATCGTTATATAGGTAACCACCCGCTCCAGCCGGAGCGCGCGGAAGAGCGCTTTATTTTGCTCCATCCAGTTCGTAGCCTGAAAGCCTTTGCCCGCAGCCTCTTCCAGCCGGGAGGACATCTCGCCTGCCCGGTAAAGATCGTCCAGCTTGAACTCGATCACGGAAGCAACATCACCCAGTCCGAACAACCGCTGCGCATCCGCCAACCGGGTGAATCCCCAAGCGGTGTCATAGTCATAGAAGCCGCTCTGGAAGATTCCCACCACTTTAAAGCGCTGATATTTCGGCACGATCCCGAACGGGGTCAACTCGCCTTGCGGGCTGGTGACCAATACGATCGACCCGACCGTTGCTCCCAGGTCATTCGATAGATCTTTTCCTAGGATGATCGGCGGATAAGCCGGGACCGCGTCCGGGTCCGCAGCCGCCGGTATCGGTGACGGGTCAAGGGCCTTCGCTGAGCCCAAGCGTACCGTCTTCAGCAATTCGCTCACCCGGCTCTCCTGCTCCGGAACAATCCCTTTCAGGATCACGCCTTTGGCGCGGGAGCCTCGGGAGACCAGTACTTGCTCATAGATGGCGGCGGAGGCACCGATCACATGTGGCTCCCGCGAGAGCCGCGCCATCAGGTTTTGCCACCCTGGAATGCCGTCACTCTGCACTCGCATCAGGCTCACATGGGAGGTGGAACCCAGTAGCCTCTGCTGCAGGTCCTGGCGAAATCCATTGTTGATGGCCAGCGCGATGATGAGCGACGCCACACCGGCCGCCACTCCGATGATCGATATCCCGGTGATCACGCCAATCACCGCCTGCCGACGCTTGGCGCGCAGATATCGGGCGGCGACGAATAGTTCAAATCTCATCTTGGATTGCAATCCAATATACGGGATTCCGCTTTACCACGGAGGCACAGAGACCGGAGACACAGAAGATGACAAGGAAACTCCGCGGTTAAAAGTAGACAGCATGCAATTGTCATTCTGAGGAGCGCAGCGACGAAGAATTCCTTTGGTTATAAGTAGACAGCATGCAATTGTGATTCTGAGGAGCGCAGCGACGAAGAATCCCTTTGGTTACCAATCACTGAAATCTGTCATCCCGAGCGAGCGCGTAGCGCGACGAGGGACAAAGCCTTTGCTCTCCCTTTGCTTTTACTTTTGAAATTGAAACTAAGCTCCGATCTTCGGCACTACCGCCGGCACCCTCTGGGTATACTCACGCCACTCATCGCCGAACCTCGCGGCAAGCTCGCGCTCTTCCATGCGAATCATGAACGCACCTGTGATCACGGCAAACACCCACATAGCAAACATCACCGCAAGCCCCGTGGCCAACGTCCATGCGGTCAGCATGCACAGGTGGGCAAGATAGATCGGATGCCGCACCCTGGAGTGCATCCCAGTGGTGACCAGCCGCTGCTCGTTCTCTTGCGGCCGCAACTCTGCCTTTCCAAGGAATCGATCTGCCCCAAAATCCCTGCCGATCCGCCGATAGACCGCAAATCCGCATACCAGCAACACCGCCCCAAGCAGCCAGGCCCAATGGGAAGCATAGAGTTGGTGATGCCGGAGCGGGCGTGTCACCGCCTGCATGATGCCGATCTCTCCCAGCCAGATCAGCCCTACCAGCGGATAGATCTTGCCCCGGCGCGCGCGCCATCCTTCGGCAAACGGATGGATCGCCAGCCATAAAGCCGGGATGCTGGAATAGACCGCTCCCAGCACCCATGCGAATGTGAATACCGCCCTCTGCATTTGTCTCCATCCTCCCGGCGGAGTAGTCTTCCCCAGCAGCCTAACGCTTTATTCCCTTCCAGCATCTAATTTCGTAACTTCGCAAGTGAGTGGTTGCAATCGGAGACTTATTGATGAGAAAGATCTTCCTGGCTTCGTTCGCCGTCGTCTTAGCTTCGTCCGTATGGATGGGAAGCCCGCTTCCCGCCGTCGCCGAGTCCGCCAGAGCTTTCGCCAGGAAGCCGGAGAACCTTCGCATCACCAAAGGACCGGTGGTCGAATGGGTGGGCGAGAAAGATGCTGTGATCGCGTGGTCCACCAATGTTCGTGCCAGCACCGCGCTGCGCTATGGCACTGAAAAAGCGAGCCTCAGCCACACTGCGAAGGCGCCGTGGGCTGAATCCACCCACCGCATTCATCTGCGGGATCTGACGCCAAGCACCACCTACTACTTCATCGCCGACTCTGCTCAAGCGCAAGGCAGCGGCAGCCATGCCGCTACCGGGGAGGGGACCATCACCACCGTTCTCGCGGGACACCGAGGGAAACAATATCCTAACGGGCGTCCCTAGGAAGGCACACTCAACCCGTCTGGCGTCCTGAGGGTAGTGAGGCATCTTCACACGCAAACCACTAGGTACCGTCACCGAGGATCGGCCCGCCCAATAAGGCCTTTCCCTTGTTCCCAATACACGCGAGCTGCTGCTACGATTCCGCTGCCATGTCTCCTGCCACAGCTCCAGCACCCGCGCGTTCATCGCGACGCAAGATCATCCCTGCCATCCTGCTGCATGAACGGGGATGGGAGACACTCAAATACCTGACGCGTACAGAGGTCCACACCTACGCCTTCAGCGTGGCCGCCAACGCTATCCTTTCTTTCTTTCCAGCGCTGGTGCTGCTGATGACCATTACCCGGAAAGCGCTGCACTCACCCGCCATGACGGATGTGATCGTGCAACTGCTACGTGACTTCCTTCCCGCCGGGCAGGAATTCATTGTGCGAAACCTGAGTGCGATCGTGGAGGCGCGCCAGGGAGTGCAGGTGGTATCCCTGCTGATCTTGCTGATCACGTCCAGTGGCGTATTTCTTCCGCTGGAAGTGGCGCTGAACCAGGTCTGGGGGATCAAGAAGAACCGCTCGTATCTCGGCAATCAAGTGGTCTCGCTCGGACTGGCCTTCGCCGTGGGCATCCTGGCAATGGTCTCCATCGCGCTTACCGCCGGCAATCAGGCGCTCCTGAATGCTACGTTGCATGCATCGTCACAGAACATCTTCATCCGCAGCTCCGGCTACCTAGTGATGAAGGCATTCGCGCTGCTGGCCAGCATCGGGATCTTTTTCCTCATCTATTGGTTATTGCCGAATGCCAAGATCCCGGTCAAAGCCGTTCTGCCCACCGCAATCGCCACCGGAGTGATCTGGGAGTCAGCAAAATACGCGTATGTCTATGCTCTGCCTCTGCTCGATTTCAAGGAGGTCTACGGGCCCTTTGCACTCTCCGTCACGCTGATGTTCTGGGCATTCATCTCGGGATTGCTCCTGCTTGCTGGTGCCCATCTTTCCGCCAACTTGGGCGAAACCAACGTCGACTCCTTTTCGTAGACCCCACCTGCATTTATTGGGACATACCTGCTGCTTTGGCAAGCTGTAGGGGATACCTACATACCCCTCCCCGCGGTGGATATCCTTTAAATCAATGATTAGGCGGGAAGTATCCCCAAAGCATGTGGGGTACGCTGTGGAAAACTTGGTATACCCCCTCCCCCCTCAAATCCTAAATATGACATAACAAAGGGTTTAGCGATTGAGCCTTTGCAAAAATGACAAAATAAAGGACTTACGGTTATAAATGACAAAACAAAGGGGTTAGGTGGCTGACGAAACAGCAGCTTAGGCGAACAAAAAGAGAATACACGCGGGAGGTCGAGTAGTCAAGCGCGTGGAAAAATCAGCGGAAAGATTTGTCTATAAAGAAGATGGTGATGCCCCCGCCTTCGGTTGTGGCTGTCGCTCCGCGACAGCCGAGGCATTGTCCCTCGTCGCCTGGGCGCTTCAGGGCTCCGCCCTTCAGCAGGCTCACTCGGGATGACAAATGCTATTGCTGACGGGATGACAAATGCTATTGCTGACAGCTGATAGTCGATAGCTGAAAGCGAATCGCCGGGCAGCCGGGGCAGGCAGCTAAAATAATTCCACATGCCCTTCAATCCCAAGCGAGCCGGCCGGATCTTTGGCGTGGCTGCCCTCCTGGCGATTGCCACGGTGGCGGGGTTTTATTTTTACGCGCGCTATCGGGTGCGGAGCGCGCTTCATGATATCCCCGTCAGACTCGGCGTGGACATCAAGCAGACCACCAGCGGGTTTACCTTCTCGAAGTCAGAGCGTGGGCGCACGCTGTTCACCGTCTCCGCGGGGAAGGCGGTGCAGTTCAAGGGCGACCACACCCAGTTGAGCGATGTGCGCATCATCGTGTACGGCCGGGGGCAGCCGTTGAATACCCCCGCCGACCAGCGCCGCTTTGATCAGATCTATGGCAAGGAATTTGACTACGACCAAAAAGCCGGAGAGGTACGCGCCACCGGCGAGGTCCACATCGACCTGGAAGCAACGGGCACGCCGGAGCCGAGCGGGCAGAACGACCCGCATCGACCGGGAATCGCTGGGGTGGACTCTGGGGTAGAAGGCAAGTTGCACCTGAAGACCAGCGGCATTGTGTTCAACCAGAAGACGGCGGTAGCGGAGACGGATGCTGCGGTGGAGTTCGCGTTTCCGCAGGCGAATGGCAGAGCCGTGGGGGCGGTCTATGATTCGCGCGCGATGGCGCTCACGTTGAAGTCGCAAGTGGTGCTGAATGCCACCGAGGAGAGCGCGTCGAAGTTGCGCGGCGCGGTAATCAAAGCTGACAAAGCGGTGATCACCGACCTGCCGCGCCAGATCGACATGCGTGCGGTGACGCTGGAGCAGAAGGGCGGAATCCAGTTTGCGGCCGAGCAAGCCAACATCTACCTGCGCGACGACAACACGGTGGAGCGGATGCTCGCGACGGGAAATGTGAAGCTCGAAAATACCGGGGGGAATGCCGCCAAGGGGAGCAGCACGATCCGGGCTGACCGCGCTGATCTCGCCTTTGGCGCCGCGAACCTGATGAAAGAGGCGGTGATCAGCGGCAACATCCACCTGGATTCGACGGGCGCCTCACCCATGACGGGCTCCGCGGGCACGGCGAAGATCGAGTTTGCCGGCAAAGGGCGCATCGCGAAGGTCCGGGCCAGCGGGGGAGTGAATTTCCAGCAGTTGCCGCCGGCAGCCGGTAGCGCCAAGGCGAATATTCAGACCACGCAGATCGAAGCGGAGGCGATGGACCTTTATTTTTCCGGCGCAAGCAATCAGCTTCGTTCTGCTATTACGTCCGGCGCTTCGCAGATCGTTTTGCACAGCGCGGGCGCAGCGCCCTCAAAAACGGTCATCACCGCGGGAGGATTTGATGCGACCTTTGCGGCGCGCAATCACCTGAAGACATTGCACGGAGCGCCGGAGGCGAAGATCGTCTCCTCGGTGCCGAACGCCGCCGATCGCGTAAGCACCAGCCGGGAACTGGATGTGCAGTTCGATCCGGGGCGCCATGGGCAGATCGCCTCCATCACGCAGAGTGGAGACTTCCAGTTCTCTGATGGGCAGCGCAGCGCAACGGCTGATTCCGGCCATTACTCGCCTGCGGATGAGAACCTTGTTTTGACAGGCAGCCCGCGGGTGCAGGACAAGAGTTCCGGGCTGACCATCACGGCTGACAATCTGCGGCTGAACCGCAAGACCGGCGATGCTTTTGCGCAGAAGAACGTGAAGACCACGTACAACGATCCCAAGCCGAACCTGGCGGGGGCGATGCTCGCATCGGCGGAGCCCATCCACGTGACCTCGCGCGAACTGGCCGCGAGCCGCAACTCCGGACGCGCGCATTTCTCCGGCGGAGCGCGGCTGTGGCAAGGGGCAAACATCGTGGAAGCGCCGGTGATCGACTTTGATAAGAATGGCCGCATCCTGCAAGCCGGCACTGGTAACCAGGCAAATGCCCGAGTAAAAACCTCTTTTGTGCAGACGGACAAAGCCGGAAAGCAGATCCCTGTGAACGTGACCGCCCGGCGACTGACCTACTCTGATGGTGACCGTCGCGCGCATTTTGAAGACGGAGTGGTGGCCCGCAGTTCGGACGCAACCTTGCATGCGGACCGGGTAGATATCATCCTGCGGCAAAAGGGACACAGCAGCAATCAACCGGCGGCGGCGAGTCAACTGGAGAGCATTGTGGCGGAGGGAAACATCCGAATCGAGCAGCAGAATCCGCTGCGGCAGGCAAAAGGGGAGCGGCTGGTCTTCACGGCGGAGGGTGCCAAGTACGTGCTGACAGGGTCGGCGGGAAATCCGCCTAGCATTTTTGATGCCGAACGGGGCAATGTGACCGGCGATTCGTTGACTTTCTTTAGTCACGATGATACGGTGCGGGTAGATAGCAAAGATTCCTCACGAACTGTAACCCGCACGAGGATTTCCAGCGAGAAGAAGCCCTGATGCAGACCCTTTCGACCGACGAGATAGGCAAATCTTATCGAGGTCGCAGGGTGGTGAACGGTGTCAGCCTCCACATAAGAAAAGGTGAAGTGGTAGGGCTTCTGGGGCCGAACGGGGCGGGGAAGACCACCACCTTTTACATTATCGTGGGCCTGGTGCCGCCGGATGCGGGCCGCATCCTGGCCGATGATCGCGAGATCACCGATGTGCCTATGTATTTGAGGGCCCGCAACTTCGGGATCAGTTACCTGCCGCAGGAGCCTTCCGTCTTCCGCAAGCTGAGCGTGGAAGAGAACATTATGGCGGTGCTGGAAGCGCAGCCGCTGGATTGGCACCAGCGCAAGCAGAAGCGCGAGACTTTGCTGGACCAGCTTGGGCTGGGATACATCCGCAAGACCCAGGGTTACGCCTTGTCTGGAGGAGAGCGGCGCCGGGTGGAGATTGCGCGGGCGCTGTGCATCTCGCCGACATTTATTTTGCTGGATGAGCCGTTCTCAGGCATCGACCCGATTGCGGTCTTGGACCTGCAGAAGATAATTTTCGATTTGAAGGCCAGCGGCATCGGCATTCTGATCACCGACCACAACGTACGCGAGACGTTGAGTGTCACGGACCGGGCATACATCATCAACGAAGGACGCATCTTCCGGAGCGGTTCACCCGAACAACTGGGGAACGATCCGGAGGTCAAGCGGGTATATCTGGGCGAGACTTTTTCTCTCCTTTAACGGGTAGGGCGGGCATGTCCCGCAGTTCAGGACTGAATGGTATTACTGCAAAACAAACTGAACCTGAAGGTGTCACAGAAGCAGATCCTCACGCCGGGCCTGGTGCAGATGGTCAGCGTGCTGGCGCTGAACAAGCTTGAGCTGAAGGACATGATCACCGCGGAGATGGTGGAGAACCCGGTCCTGGATGAGCTGGAGACGACGGTACCAACCATTGATGAGATTGCGGGAAAAGAAGAAGAGCGCAGCCGAGATGACTCGGCGGACGAGAAGACCGATCCTTTCGACGAGATTGATTTCGGATCGTTCTTTCAGGATTATCTGGACCCGGGCCACAGAACATACGCGGAGCTTGAGTCGATCGAGCGGCCGTCCTTCGAGAATTTTCTCTCCCGCCCCACCACGCTGACGGATCATCTGGAATGGCAGTTGGGCGCTTTGAACCTCTCGCCAAAATTGCGCGAGGCGACAGAGATGATCGTGGGCAACCTGAACGAAGATGGCTATCTCACGGCGAGTGAAGAAGAGCTGTTGAGTTGCTCGGATCCGCAGCCGGTGATCGCCGCCGCTGCGGCCATGCCGGACGCGGCAGCACTCCCGGAAGAAGGGATTGCGGCCGGCAACGGCATCCACCTGGTCACCCCCGAGGAAGCTGCGCTGCAGCCGCGCATCTCACGGGAGATCTTTCAGGAGGCGCTGGCGGTGGTGCAGTCTCTGGATCCGATCGGAGTGGCGGCACGCGACCTTTGCGAATGCCTTTCACTCCAGTTGCGCCATCAGCAGCAGTTGCTGTTGCGCAATGGCGATGGCCACGGCACGGAGCAGGTGATCGCAGACAGCATCGTGGTGGCGGAGACCCACCTGCAGGCGCTGCAGAATAAGCAGCTTAAAGAGATCGGCAAAGCCATGGGGCGGCCCATCGAGGCGGTGCAGGCGGCATTCGATTACATTCGTACGCTCGACCCCAAGCCGGGAGCGCGGTACAACGAGAGCGAAGCCCGATTGATCGAGCCGGATGTGGCTTTTATCAAGCAGGGTGACGAGTGGCTGGTGCTGATGAATGATGATGACCTGCCGCAGCTCCGCCTGAATCCGACGTACAAACGGCTGCTGAATAAGAATGCGGCAGAAAAAGACGTGCGCAATTACGTAAAAGAGCGGTATAAATCCGCTATACAGCTGATCAAGAACATTGAGCAGCGCAAACAGACGATCTTGAAAGTCTGCTACAGCATTATCGAGCGGCAACATGAGTTCCTTGATCTCGGCATTGACCGACTCAAGCCGATGATGATCAAGGAAGTGGCGGAGGAGATCGGTGTGCACCCTTCCACCGTCAGCCGCGCCGTCTCCAACAAATATGTGCACACCCCGCAAGGCGTCTTTGAGCTGCGCTATTTCTTTACCGAAAGCGTGCAAGGGCCAGAGGGCGGCGGCACCAGTTTGCTCATCCTCAAGCGGCGGGTGAAGAAGTTGATCGAGGACGAAGATACCAGGCATCCGCTGACGGACGAGCAGATCACCAGCATCCTGCGCACCCAGGGGATCAATGTTACGCGCAGGACGGTGGCGAAATATCGTGAAGACATGAACATCCCCAGCACTCATCAAAGGAGGGTCAAAGGATAGGGCACAGCCCAGGCAGGCACGCCATCCTGCAACCTGCCAAAAGTGTTACCGCTCCACCCGCGGACCCCCAAGCGCGGCACGCAACACCAGGAGGGATACATGCACGTGGAATTCACCGGCAGGCAATTTGAAGTCACTCCCGTCGTCCGCCAACAGGTAGAGAGCGGACTTTCCAAGATCGAGAAGATCCTGGGCAGCACATTTGAAACCCACGTGGTCCTGGCTGCGGAAAAGAAACGCCACATTGCGGAGATCACGGTGACCGTCCGCAACAATGCATTGGTGGGGATGGCGGAGGCGCCGGAGATGTCACAGGCGATCGGCGAAGCCATGGAGAAGATCGATCGGCAAGCGGTGAAATACAAGACCAAGTTCCGCGCTAAAAAACGCGCCGCCCGCCGCGTGAAACCTTCAGAGCAATGGGAGCGCATTGCCACCGTTGAAGAGACCAAGATCGCGGTTGGAGAATCTGAGACAACCGCCGTGGACGTGCTGGTGCATGCCTTCCCCGGAGTGGTCCGCATCACGGAAGCACATGTGGTGCGCTCGGATGACTCAGTCGCCATGCGCCCCATGTCTGTGGAAGAAGCGGTGAAAGAAGCTGAGTTCCGTGATCGCGAGGTCTTTGTCTTCCGCGACCCCCAAGGCAAGGTAAAAGTGCTGCACCGCAAAAAGAACGGCAAGATGGAGCTGATTGAAGCGCCGTAAAGATTGGCCAATCCCGGGGGGCATGGCCTCCCGGGACGTTCGTTCCGTGTCCCACCTTGGTGGCATTGAAATCTTTGTCCTTCTGCTATAACCTGCGCCCCTGTGCGCGCCGCACTCCATGCCGGGCTGAGTCTTCTGCTGCTTCCCACTTTGCTCTTTGCGGAGAGGCTGCCGGTTGCCGGCGATGCCGCCCTCCTGGCCCGCCTACAGATCAAAGCTGTTGCCGAACTGCCCCTGATATTTAAAGGTGAAGTTGCGTCCATCTCCCGGGATGGAGACGCCATGATCATCACCTTTCGGGTGCGCGAAGCTTTTCGCGGGGCGCCGGCTGAAGATGTGATCGTGCTCCGGGAATGGGTGGGACCGTGGAGGGAGGACCCGCAACGAGTCGCCGCCGGACAACGCGGTTATTTTCTGCTTCGAAGCCCCACAGCAAATGGATTCGGCAGGATGGAACGCTGTTTCGCGCTGACCCGGGAAGATCAAGTGCTCATTGAGCCTCCTGCCGGCAACCTCAGGAGAACTTCGCGCCGACTGCGGGGCCGGGCGCATCCGATCACTATGCGCGATGAAGATTTCGCGGCCGTGCTCCGGCAAGAGCTGCGGGAGCGAAAATGAAATGCGCTGGAGCGATCTGCGCTGGAGCGATCATGGCGGGTGCCTCGCTCTTTCCTTTACCCGTGAATGCAGGCGGCGTGCTGAAGGTAGCCGGATCAGGATTCGATGCCGCTGCGCGAGGGAAGCCGGTCACCTGGGCAAATGGCGCGATCGTGTATTACACCGATCAAGGTGATCTCAGCCCCGCGCTGCCCAATGCTCAGGCAGATGCACTTGTTGCCGACGCATTTTCTCGCTGGACCTCAGTTGCCACTGCGGCGCTGACCGCGACCCGTGGCGGGGCACTGGCGGAGGATGTGAGCGGCAGCAACGTCTCTGCGGGAAGTTTGCCCTTGGACGTTCAGCCCACCGCGACTGATAAGCCGATCGCCATCGTCTATGACGCAGACGGCTCGGTGACAGATGTGTTCTTCGGCGCGGGAGCCCACAGCGATTGCATACAGCGCTCATCATTCGGCCTGCCGGATGCTTACACCGCAGATGGCCATTTCGCCCACGCACTGATCGTGATGAATGGCAGCTGCGCGGCCACTTCCACGGATCTCCCGGATTTTCGCTATCACTTTTTGCGCGCGATCGGCCGCGTGCTTGGCTTGGGGTGGTCGCAATTGAATGACAACGTGCGCACCCAGGATCCGGTTCCGACGGTGCCACAGATCAATGGCTATCCGCTGATGCACGCGTTCGAGTGGACCTGCTCCGGCGGGATCTCGAACTGCCTGATCAATCCGGAGACCCTGCGGGTGGACGATACGGCCGCGATCTCACGGCTTTATCCGGTGAACGCGCAGAACATCGGGCTGTTCGCGGGAAAGACGATCTTTGCCGACTCAACCGTGCGCATTCGCGGTCGTATCCTGTTCCCGGGACGGGCTGCCTTCGGCATGCAGGGAGTGAACGTTATCGCCAGATACGTGGGGTCGAACGGGACCGCGTCTGCACAGTTCGCCGCCACCTGCGTGTCAGGGTTCTTGTTTCGGGGCAATGCAGGGAACCAGGCAACCGGATTTATCGCGCCCACGGGCGAGCGCTATGACAGTTTTGGTTCAGACGACCCGGCACTATTGGGATTTTTTGATATAGCCGGAATTACTTTTCCCGCAGGGGCCACCACCGGCACGGTGGAGATATCAGTAGAACCGATCAATTCCCTCTTCAGCAGCGCTGATGCCGTTGGGGCGCTACCCATCATCGTTGCGCCCGCCGGCAACGCTGCGGCGGTGCGCATTGCGAATCTGTCCCTGGGGTCAGATGTAATGCAGGACATGATCATGCAGGGCGCTCCCCCCGCCCTCAGGGATAGCTATGAGCCTGATCCAATCTCTGCGCCCAGACTGATCCCTTTCGGGGGCCGCTGGACAGCAAACCTTTTCGGATATGGCGACACGGATTTTATTAGCTTCCCGGCGAAGGCGGGACACACTTTGGGAGTCAAACTGGTGGCGTTGGATGAGGCGGGAGCCGCAGTGGCAGGGAAGGCGCGCATCACAGCCGGCGTGTGGCCGGCTTCCGCGAACGCGGCATCGCCTCCGCTGGCGAACGTTGCCGCGACGAACGGAGCTTCTTCGGCGGCAGCGATCTTCTCTTTTGCCGCGGATGGCATCTACAAACTAGGCATTATGGATCAACGCGGCGATGGCCGCCCCGACTTCCTCTACCGGGCAGCAGCGCTCTATGCCGGGGCTGTAAGCCCAAAACGCCTACCCGCGCAGACCAACACGCCGCTTTTGATCACCGGATTCGGATTCAGCCCCTCTTCTACGGTATCGATCGGCGGCGCCAGCGCAACGGTGGTATTCGCATCGGCGACGGAGTTATTGGCAATCACGCCGCAATTATCATCGGGAGCGCAAACGCTCATGGTGACGGATGCAGCCGGAGGCTTGCAAAGCAGCTTTCCCGCGGCGGTACAGTTCGGTCCCGCCGCAGGCGATCATCTTGTGATCATGAGTGGAGGGTTCAGCTCTACCAGCGTCGGCGCTGAGGCTGACCATGAACTCGTGGTGCAAACCCTGGATGCTGCGAACACGCCCGTGGCGGGACTGCCGCTCCAGTTTTCCATCACTCCCAGCCCCAGCATTCTTTTGGCGTGTGGTACCCAGACTTGTAACGTGACCACGGATTCATTGGGAAGAGCGTCCACCGGAATCCTGGTGAAGGCCCAGGGGACGCAAACCGTGACCGCGACGCTGGGGACGGTGGCTACGCAGGCGATCCAGTTCAACGGCGTATCCGATCCAAGTGAGATGGTTGTGGCAGCGCCAAAAGCCTCGCAAGTTCTCACCACCTCCAGCGCAAGCGTGACATTGCGTTTTCGCGTACTGCAGGCGGGTGCCGCTCAAACCGGCTTAAGCGTTCGCATCACCAGCTCGGGAGGCGTTCTCTCCAGCTCAACCGCGGTCACGGACGCGAACGGTGACGCCACGGTCAATTTTAATTTTTCGGGCTTAACCTCCGTCACGACCGTGACAGGCTGTGTTTCCGGCACAACCAGCTGCGCCACATCTTCATTTGTTCCGGTGCCATCCGGCAATCTGCTGCTGCAAAAAGTCTCCGGCGATGCGCAGATCATGACTTTAGGCGGCGCCCTCCAACCTATGGCGGTGCGCCTCTCAGATGCTACCGGCGTGCCGCTGCTCGGGGTTCCGGTCACCTTCACAATCATCATTTTCCCGCGGGTGTTTTCAGAGCCATGCTCCTCTGGGTTCTGCGATCACGGCATGAATCGGCCACTCTCCGTGAGTACGGTGACCGCAATGACCGACCTTCGCGGCCTGGCGACCGTCACGCCCTTGCTGCCCACTGGGCGCGGGGCGATCACCGCCATCGTGACCGCGGTTGCGGCGGGTACTTCAGTGAATCTCCGTCTCGATGCATTGAAATAGAAAGCCGACCCCATGCGGAGCCGGCTGACGAACAATGAAATCTTCTATTTTGGGTTGTCTGGCGGTGGTGGAGTCGGATTTGGATTGCCCTTCTCGATCTCCTTGTCGCCATAGATGATGCGGGTCTTCGATCCGAAGCGTTTGTAATCTGTGTACTTGACCACGATACGGATATGGATATCTCCGGAGCTGAAATGCAGCATCTCATCCGCCCGGGTGTAGGTGGGGAACCAATAACGGCCATCGACCTGTTCACGGTAGGTGGTGAATGCCGGATAGAGATGCTCCTCGCCCGGTTTCTTCCTCTTGTTCTCATCCAGGTAGACCGGTTTGCCATGTGACTTCACGATCTGGAAGTCCTGGTTGTCGACCCATATACGCCCCTGAAAGTACCGCTGCCCCTTCAGCATCTGCTTGGGCGCGATATCGAAAACGTAGGTTTCCAGCTCGTCTTCGCGCTGCTGGCCCATGTAGAGGATCTGGTAGAGCGGCAGCTCGTCTGAAGTGACGGTAAAGGGATAGCGGTGGCGAATGTCTTCATAATCGCCGGAGTC
>JBBSFV010000036.1:0-30593 GCA_038254775.1 Terriglobales bacterium
GCGCGTCTGGTGGGGCGGGTGATGATGGACGTGATCCATGAGCATCGCTGGAAGCCGCAGGCGATCGGTGGTTTGACGATGGGAGCCGACCCGATCGTGACCGCGGTCTCGATCCTCTCAGCACAATCCATCCAGACCCGAGCACCCGCGCGGACCAAGTCAGTGAATGGAGAAGACTTCTACATCCACGGTTTTCTGGTGCGAAAGCAGGAGAAGCAGCATGGGACGGGTCAGCAGATCGAAGGCTTCCGCAAGAAGATGGCGAAGGTTGTGATCGTGGATGACGTTTGTACCAGCGGCGCCAGCACCATCCAAGCGATCAAGGCGGCGCGAGATTTTGATTTTGACGTGCTGGGCGCCATTTGCCTGGTGGAACGCGAGGATGCCGGCGGACGCGCGAACGTAGAAGCCGCCGCCGCGCCTGCGCCATTCGTCACGATCTACACCGCGCGGGAGATCCGCGAAGCTCACTTGCGATTGAAGGAAAACCAGTAGCCCTCCCAAGATGATCAAGACCCTTGAATGGACCGATGCCGGAATCGTCTTTATCGACCAGACGAAGCTCCCGACCGAAGAGCTTTACGTTACCTGCAAAAGCTATCAGGAGGTGGCAGAGGCGATCTACACCATGGTCGTGCGGGGGGCCCCGGCGATCGGGGTGGCGGCTGCGATGGGGGTGGCGCTGGGTACTCGCGACGCGAACGCAACAGATGTTGAAGAGCTTCGCGTTGAGTTCAGCAAAATATGTGACACGCTCGCGGCCACGCGTCCGACGGCGGTAAATCTTTTCTGGGCGATCGCGCGGATGAAGAATATGTTCGAGTCCGTCGCAAACCTTCCGATCGCGCAGATCAAGCAACAACTCATCACAGAAGCGCAACAGATGCATGTAGAAGATGTGGCGGCGTGTGTTGCCATGGGCAAACATGGTGCCGCACTGCTTCCCGATTCCGGCGGCGTGCTTACGCACTGCAATGCCGGAGCGCTTGCCACTTGCGGCTACGGCACTGCCCTGGGCGTGATCCGTTCGGCGGTTGAGTTGGGCAAGACGATCAATGTTTATGCGGATGAGACCCGTCCTTTCCTGCAAGGCTCCCGACTGACCGCATGGGAGCTGACCAAAGACGGCATCCCCACAACCGTAATCTCAGACAACATGGCTGGCGCCATGATGAAGCAGGGCAAGATCGGCGCGGTGATCGTTGGCGCGGACCGCATCGCGGCGAACGGCGACGTCGCCAACAAGATCGGCACTTACACCGTGGCGATCCTGGCGAAGGAGCACGGACTTCCCTTCTTCGTGGCTGCGCCCTGGTCGACTATTGATTTGGAGACCCCGGACGGAGAACATATTCCCATCGAACAGCGCAATGCTAGAGAAGTGACCCACATGGCGGGCAAGCAGGTGACGCCCGATGGAGTGCGGGTGGAGAATCCTGCGTTCGATGTGACTCCGGCGAAGTATGTGACCGCGATCATCACCGAGCGCGGCGTGGCGCGGCCGGAGTATGGGAAAAGCCTGAAGGAACTGGCGCCGAAATAGAGAGCTAGACTCCCATCGCGATTCGTATCTTATCCGCGATCTCAGCGATACGAGTGCGACTAAGTGTCCGCAAACCCTGCCGTGGCGGCTCAAGTCTCTCTTTGCTGACAACAGTGATGTCTTCTGCTCGCGCCGATGAATTTTCCAGCAGACCAGTCTCGCCAGTGCTCAGGTAGACATGAGTAGGAACTTCCTTGTGAATGGTGGTAGTAAGCGGGACCACCAAAACAGTGGATGCTTTCTCGTGTCGATTGCGCGCGTCAATGGAGACGACTACGACCGGGCGGATGCCTTTCTCCGGCGGGTCGGTTGGGATCTTTACAAACCAGATCTCTCCCTGAAGCGGCGGACGCTTTCTTTCCGGGGTCATCGTTCACAGCAGGTTGTGCGCGAAGCGGCCATATCTACATCATTGATCTTCAAGAATATGCAACCTCTCCACTAAAGTTTTGTCGTCACACATAAAGTTGAGTAGAGTCCCGTCGCTAAGATATCTTTCGGCACCGAGTTTCCCGACCGTGCCCTCAAACGCGGGCGGCAATTCTTCGCTAAAATCCCACGAGTCTGAAGTGAACTGCTGGACAGGCAAACTATTCGCAGTCGGCTTTCTTGCGCACAAGTAGAGTTCGTCAAAGTGGACAAAAACCTTGGCGCAAAGTAACTCCTCTGCCGTAAAAGTAGGTATCCACAGTGCTCTTCCCACACTCTCGATTGACATTGTTCTGCTGAGAGTGTCTGCTACATTTTTCATCTGACTCACGTTGATATCACTATCCAAACACGTGATTAGAATTCCAAGATTCCCAGAAAACTGAGGAAGGTTCACCAGAACGTCGGATATATTGCCGCCGATACTTCCGAACGTCAGATTACTTTTCATAGATTTTCCTTACTCCAGTGGGAACTGGCTATCGGCAAATCTGCCCCAGCCCGCGTCTTCCTTAGTTTCCTGCTCGCTCTTAGCTGAATAATAAGAAGCAATATCAGAGTGGATCTTCTCCAGCTCACGTTGACGTTTCGCTTGGGCGATCAGATCCTCAAGCACTGAGGAATCGGAGGCAGCGCGCCGCTCACGTTTGGTCTTCTCAATGAACGCGACGGCTTCTCGCGATAAAGAATACGTTTTCCGCTCTTTACGTTGACTAGGCATTGTTTGCAAATGAGTAAGAGCTTACTCATACAAATAGTATCATGAGTCTCTTAACCACGCTTTAGTCCGCCTAAGTTTTGGTGCAACGGAAGATATTCCAGTTCCTGCGCCCCGGATTTGCCTTCCCATCCAAACCGGACTACTATGGCTCCCCCGCACCTTCCAAAACCCGTCCTATAGGAGGACCTCCAAATGGCAACCGCAACCTCTCACGCCATCAATCAAGACGCAGCAAATTTTGTAGCCAAAAAAGGCAAGCTGTTGATCAATGGCAAATGGACAGACGCTGCATCCGGCAAGACATTCGCAACCCCTGACCCGTCCACCGGCGAGACGCTGGCGCATGTTGCAGAAGGCGACCGAGAAGACATCAACCGCGCCGTAGCCGCTGCCCGCCGCGCCTTTGACGATCCCAATTCAAAATGGCGACGCATGACCGCTTCCCAGCGCGGACAATTGATCTGGAAGCTGGCTGACCTGATGGAGAAACATACGGAAGAACTTGCCACCCTGGAGGCGCTGGACAATGGCAAGCCGATCAACGTTGCGCGCGGCGCAGACGTTCCGCTCGCAGTGGACCTTTTCCGCTACATGGCGGGCTGGGCGACCAAGATCGAAGGCAATACCATCCCTATCTCCGTGCCGTACGCGCCGGGCGCAAAATTCCTGGCCTACACCACGCGTGAGCCGATCGGCGTGGTGGGACAGATCATCCCATGGAACTTCCCGCTGCTGATGGCTGCGTGGAAGCTGGGCCCGGCACTGGCTACCGGATGTTGTGTGGTGCTGAAACCCGCGGAACAAACTCCGCTCTCCGCCCTGCGTTTGGGCGAATTGATCCAGGAAGCCGGATTCCCGGATGGCGTGGTCAACATTGTGACCGGATTTGGCGAGACCGCCGGCGCTGCGCTCTCCGCGCATCCGGATGTGGACAAGGTGGCATTCACGGGATCGACCGAAGTAGGAAGACTGATCCTGCAGGCGGCGGCCGGAAACCTGAAAAAAGTCTCACTCGAGTTAGGCGGAAAGTCTCCCAACGTGGTCTTCGCCGACGCGGATGTTGACTCCGCGATCCAAGGAGCTGCCAGCGCCATCTTCTTCAATCAAGGCCAGTGCTGCTGTGCGGGTTCGCGGCTTTACGTTGAAAAGAAGATTTTTGACAGGGTGGTGGAAGGCGTCTCTGAGCACGCAAAGAAGATCAAAGTGGGCCCGGGACTCGACTCCACCACACAGATGGGGCCATTGGTTTCGCAAGAACAGCTTGACAGGGTTTGCAGTTATCTGGAATCGGGATTCAGCGAAGGCGCCACCGCATCGGCGGGCGGAAAAAAGAGCGGCGGCAAGGGCTACTTTGTAGAGCCCACCGTCCTGGTGAATACCACGCAGAAGATGAAGGTGGTACAGGAAGAGATCTTCGGGCCCGTGGTCACGGCGGTCCCTTTCACTGATCCGGAAGAGGTTGTGGTGCAATCCCACGACACCATCTATGGATTGGCGGCGGGCATCTGGACCAAGGACATCAGCAAAGCGCATCGCATGGCGGAGCAGCTTCGCGCCGGTACGGTGTGGATCAACTGCTACAACATCTTTGACGCAGCCATGCCCTTCGGCGGATACAAGCAGTCGGGATGGGGCCGCGAGATGGGCCACGATGCCCTGGAACTCTACACCCAGAAGAAATCGGTCTGCACGCTGCTGTAAAACTTCATTTTGCAAACGAAGAGAGGCGCGCCGAGGGGCGCGCCCTTTTTATTGCTCTATTAAGCCGTGCTCTCGAAGCATCTCCATGACTTGGGCGCGCATTTTCTTGGCAAGCAGCACCATCTCTTTTGCTTGCACCTCGCTGGTTGCGCCGGCGCGCATATAGAGGTTTCGATTTCGCGCACGATTAAACGGCAGCATGGAATCCCGGATCTCGCGGGATAAAGTGAATTCCAGAGCTTCGATAGTGCGCTGATGATGGCCGCCACCCTTTGGAATGCGATAGCCGGCGAGAGCCAAAGCGATGACCGCAATCTGCAACCCGGCAGAATATGCCAGATCAAGTCGTCCGTCGGTGCTCAGACCTTCAAGCTCCGCGTCCTTCAGTTCACGGTCGGCTACTTTTAACCAGTCTTGTACTTCCGCTTTGCTGGTCGCGTATTTCTGTAGCCAGCCGTTCGCCAGCCACTTTTCCAAGCTCACCTTCGTCTCCGATCAGGAAAATCTTCGGCGCGGCCATTACTTCCTTGAGAAACCCGCTGGTCTGCAACTGGTTTCGGAAGTCTGCTGGATCATAGACCAGTACGTTGATCTCGCGCTGCAGTTCTTCTTCAGCGGGACGGACAAGATTCGCAGTTTCCGCAAAGCCAACCTGCTGCCCAATGAGCATGACGTCTACGTCACTGCTGGAAGTTTGCATACCCCCAGCGAAAGAGCCAAATAAAAAAGCTACCGTCAAATGATCCGCGATCGGCGCCAAGCATTCTAGGATTGCAGGCGCTACGCCACTGCTTTTTGTCAGTATTGATTGCAGTTCTCTAAAGATTGGCGACCTTTGGTTTGCAGAGTAGAAGGTCTGGCGGCCCATGAATGTTTGAGCGATCAAGGATGCGGCGAGAAGGTTCTCAAGTTCTAGTTGTACGCTGCTGATCGCTAAACCCGTTCGGCGTGAGATCTCTCGGGCATAAAAACTGCTATTAGGAGAGCTGTACAGCAGCGTGAGAATAGCTTCCCGCGCCTTTCCGAAGAGATGGAATCGCCGCTTCATACCACTATTGTACGCTAATTTCGGTCAAGTGACCTAAATTACAGGTCAGAGCATTTCTTTGAGTCTGCCCCGCACGATCAGCTTCGGTTCGGTCACTCGCTGCACGTCTTCTATTGTGAGTCCGGGCGCAATCTCTTCCAGCACCAGACCTTCGGGAGTGACTTTGATCCAAGCCATTTCGGTGCAGATGGTGTCCACCACTTTTCTTCCCGTAAGCGGGAGCGTGCATTGCTTCAGGATCTTGGGAAAGCCGTCTTTGGTGGTGTGTTCCATAGCCACGATCACGCGCTTAGCGCTTGCCACCAGGTCCATGGCCCCGCCCATGCCTTTGACCATCTTTCCCGGGATCATCCAGTTGGCAAGATCGCCCTCCTGGTCCACTTCCATCGCTCCCAGAACGCTTAGGTCGATGTGTCCGCCCCGGATCATGGCAAAGGATTCGGCGCTGTCGAAATAGGAGGTGCCGGAAATCTCCGTGACCGTTTCTTTGCCGGCGTTGATCAGGTCAGGATCTTCCTGCCCGGCAATCGGATATGGTCCGAGTCCGAGCATTCCGTTCTCGCTCTGCAGGACGACTTCCATTCCTTTAGGAACGTGATTGGCAATCAGCGTAGGCATGCCGATGCCCAGGTTCACATAAAAACCGTCGCGCAATTCCTGCGCCACGCGTTTCACGATGCGGTCACGCTTCTCCGTGTCTTTTTGCTTGCCGGCGGGGGCGGTGCTCAAGCGGAGGTCGCCTCCCAGGCGCGAAATGCCTGAACATCTTTCTGAACTTTGCGCATCACCCATGCGATCACGGCAACATCGTCGGCAAAGCCGATGATGGGAATGAAGTCGGGGATCATGTCAATGGGACTTACGAAGTACAGGACCGCGCCGATGATGTAGGCGATCGTTTTCCAGGCAGCGCCTCGATAGCTTCCCTTTGCCCATGCTTTGATCATGCGGATAAAGGTCATCAGATCGTCCCAGATGCGTCCCAGTGCGGAACGATATTTTCCCGCACGTTTTTCTGCCGTGCCGGCGAGTTCGCCGGCGGCCGCGGGATCGTGCTCATATTTGCCCGTCTCGTCCACCATGGTGCGGAAGATGCGGAATGCTTTCTTGAACTTTGCCATCGGATGCCTCTACGCGCTGTTGCGCACTGTACGTCTTTCGATGCGCTTCTCGTAGTTCGTGCCCTGGAAGATGCGCTTCACAAATACGCTGGGGGTGATGATGTGGTCGCCCTCGAGCTCTCCAGCTTCCACCAGGTGCTCGACCTCTGCGATGGTGACCCTGGCCGCCATCGCCATCATAGGATTGAAATTGCGCGCGGTCTTGCGATAAATGAGATTGCCCCACTTGTCGCCCTTCCAAGCTTTGATGAGCGCGAAATCCGCCTTCAGCGCCTTCTCCATCACGTAGGTACGGCCGTCGAACTCGCGGGTCTCTTTGCCATCGGCAACGATGGTGCCCACTCCGGTCGGCGTGAAGAATGCCGGAATACCGGCGCCCCCGGCGCGCAGCCGCTCGGCAAATGTTCCTTGGGGAACCAGCGTGAGATCGATCTTGTTGGTGAGTACCAATTGCTCGAGCAGCTTATTTTCACCCACATAGCTGCCAACGTGTGCCTTGATCTGTCCCGCATAAAGGCACTTGCCCAAACCGAAGTCGTCCACGCCAACGTTATTGCTGATGGTGGTAAGGTCCTTCACGCCGCGGCGCACCAAAGCGTCGATAAGATTTTCCGGGATGCCGCAAAGCCCAAAGCCACCCACCATGATGGTAGCGCCGTCGGGGATATCGCGGATCGCCTCATCGGCGTTGGCAACCACTTTGTTCATAGAAAGAGGATTCTACTCATCGGTGAGCAGGTCCGTCAGCTTAGGCTTGTGCTTCTGCGCCTTCTGCTTCGCTTTGGCCCGAGGATCGGGCGCAGGACGCGTGGGCGGAGGGGAACCGACCGCCTCCCGGGCAAGGGATTTCACCTGGGTGACCGCGCTGAACTTTTTTGGCTTCTTGCGTTTAGTCATGGAGCCTGCCTGCGAAGCGAGTTTATGAAATAATCCTGCCTGGCGCACCTATGGACGAACGAGATTTTTTTGACGAGAGCGAACAGAAGAAGACCCACAGCCTGACCTGCCCGCATTGCAGCCAGCCGAATGATTATGAAGTGAATTGGCTGGTGCGCACCAAAAAGCGCCAGGTCCCCCAGCGCGCGGACGAGCGCGACCGCGCTAAGTTCGCCAAGCTGAAGAACTACATGGTCCGCAAAGACGACTTGCTTATGTGCAAGAACATACGCTGCCGCAAGCGCTTTGAGATCGCCGGCGTTCAGTCCGTTGCGTTCATGGAGTGATCCTTAGGGTTCCAGTTCCAGGCACTCCCGGACCGCTTTTTCGATCACCGCCATGGTCTCTGGAGAGACCGAGCCAAGCGGAGGAAAAACGGCTAGCCGTTTTTCAATGGTTGTTGGCTGATCGCACTTCGCCCAAGATTCAAGTTCCAAGCCGCCCTCACCTCTTTGCAGCTTAGGACGCAGGGAAAAACTGCGATGCTCCACCTTGGATACAGGGATGACGCAGACATCCAAGGAGTGCCTGTTTATAGCGTCACTAGAGATCACTATTGCGGGACGCTCCTTGTCCAGATCGAATAAGCAGATCTCGCCGCGCTTTGGGTACCAGCGAGTGGGTGGATTAGCCCTTTGCCATCTCATTCGTCTCTAGTCACCGAAGAAATAGAAGCGTTTCGAAACGCCTCGCGCTCCTCTTGCTCCTCTGGGTCGGAATAGAAAGCCATGGCTTCAGCGTTGAGGGCTGCCTTTCTTTCCAAACGCAGGGCAAACTTAAGCAGCGAATTCACACGCTCGCTTGCTGATTGTTGCCCCTTGGTCGTCTCTACGGAATCCAAGACTTCTTCATCGAGTGAGAAAGTTCGAGTTTTTCTGCGAAGCAATTGCATGGGTCGCGTCCCTACTTTAGACAACTATTCTAGTAGAAAACCAATTACAAAATCTAGTTGCATGGATAATGCCCAATCCTCCTAGTAGCAATACTTTCCAATTTCCGGTAAGCCTTACATCATTACCTAAGGTCATACCCAGCGCTCAAGTTATTGATATCCAATCACTTACGCCAGAGTGGCTGTTTGGCATCTTCCCTGCAGTTATCCAGAGCAGTTAGTCGCTGTCCTCTCTCTCCGAGGAATGGCGCAAGGGTTTCAGGGCCTTTGCGCCAATTCTCAGAAGCGAGAAGCGCCAATCGTTCTGGTTATTTGGAGGAAGACATGAAAAACATTTCAACGGTATTAATGACATTTGCAGTGGGAGCCATGATTTCAATGCCTGCAGCCGCGCAACTGGGCGGCGCAATAGGCGGAACACTGAACGGTGCGGGGAACGCATCTGCCGGGCGCGGTGGGCTGGGCGCCGGACTTGGCGCAGACAGCAGCGTGAATGGGACGTTGAACGGCGCGGGCCGTGGCATAGGCGGCGGGCTGGATTCCACGCTTGATAGCTCTCTTGAAGCCTCGCGCCAACGCGCTGCGCAGACCAAACAGGCTGCCAGGCAGAAAGCTGAGCAGAAAAAAGCGCAGGCCAAGCAGAAGTCCGCAGAGGTGACGACCACGGCGCAGGCGAAGGTGGATTCCACCATCAGCAGCACCGCTCAAAAGACGGAGGAGATGAAGCGCGAGAGCAGCGTCTCCACCAGCGGCGAGCAAAATGCCTCTGCTACCAAAGGCGATGGCTCACTCGGAGTGGATGTAAATGCCTCGCACACACTGAATGCCGCCACCGGTGGAACCAGCGTGAATGCCGACAGCAATATGGCCGGCAGCGCAAAGGCGGAGCACGGTCCTTCTACGAAGGACGCGGAAGAAAAGTCCGCCAACTCCAATAGTGGAGACGGAAAATTGCTCGGCCTGGATCGCGCGGAGAGCCGGGTAGAGAACAATACCAATGCCCAAGCTCAACTGGAGCGCAATGAGCAGAAGCAGAGCCAGCCGAAGACCCAGAAGAAAGCTGCTAAGTCGCACGATAAGCGCGAACCGCGTGACAAGAACTAGCGAAGAAGTCAGCCCCCCATAACGAATCGGGCCGCCCAAACCAACCAGCCGGGCGGCCCATCGTTTTGCAACCCGTAAAATGGGTCCGTGGCCCCAACAGACAGTGGAAACACCGGCAAGATCGATCGCCTGCTCAAAAGCGGCGGATTCTCACGCGCCAAATCGCCCCACAAGGCACTGGAACGTGGACGCGCGGTACGGGAGCAGCGCCGCGCGGCAAAAGCACCAGGGGCAAATCCGCTTACTCTGGTGCAAGCTCCTTGGTTCTTTTCCGGCGCTGATCATGATCTGGTCCATGGATTCAGCACGCGCAGCGGCGGGACCTCGACGGTGTTCGGCGGACGCGACCTGAATCTCGGTTTTGGCGACCATGATAAGCGCAGCCTGGTGGAGAAGAATCGCGCATTATTTTTGAACGCCCTGGATGCCGGCGCGATGACCCTCGTCAACATGAAGCAGATCCACTCCAGCCACATCGAGATAGTGACGGGAACGCTCAAGCGCCCTTTGACTGGCGACGGCATGATCACCGACACGCCCGGCCTGCTGCTAGCCATTCAGGTGGCGGACTGCGTTCCGGTGCTCCTGGTAGACCCGAAGAATCGGGCCGCGGGCGCATTTCACGCCGGCTGGCGCGGCACTGTGAAGCGCATCGTTGAAAAAGGCGTAGGCATGATGCGAATGAACTTCCGCAGCAATCCGCGGGAGATCTATGCGGCGATCGGGCCATGCATTCGCCAGTGTTGCTACTCAGTGGGTGAGGAAGTGGTGGACGAATTCCAATCGCAGTTCGCGTATGCCGATGAACTTTTCCGGCAGATCCATGACGACGACCCACTGAAGACGAAATACCCGCTGCTCTTCCTGACCGCGCGCGCGCCCGGCCATGGGCCTGTTTCCATGCAGACGCATCTTGATCTGGTGGAGGCGAACCGGCGACAGCTTTTAGCTGCAGGCTTACTTTCACAAAACATTTACGAGACAAGCCTCTGCACCGGCTGCGATACCGACCGACTCTTCTCGCATCGCAAGGAAGATGGCTTCACCGGACGCCAGATGGGCGTGATCGGCTGGCGCGAATAGATCCCGCTACTCCTTTTGCGGCTGCTTTTTAGGCGCGTACGGATCCGGCGGATCGGTCGCACTCTCCATCCAAGCCGTGTACCAGAGGTTCATCAGCATTTGCGATCCGGCGGCAAGGCGTTTGCGCGTGAATTCGCGCGCCTCCGGCGAGCCCTTTCCTTTTAGACCTCCCGCCGTCTCCAATCGATACAGAGGTTCCACCAGGGAAAGCGACTCATGCAAATATCTTAGGTAGTCCGCAAAGGGATGCTGCAACTGCGCGGGTTCATGCACCAGAGGCGCGAAATCTTTGATCGCGATGTTCTCTTTCACAAAGCGCGACTCATAGTCCCAATGCACACCGTGACGGGGACCGGTATATCCATTGGGATTTTCCTGCACCCATCCGTCATAGTTAATGGTGACATGGAGCGGCTGCGATCCGTCAGCAACATAATGGCCGAGCCACCCGGCATAGAAGATGGCATTCTGTTCGGCGTTCGCGGTCGGGCGCTTGGCTTTGCGTGCATGCCGATACTCACGGAAAGCCACTTTCAGCCGGTCAAAGATCTCCATGGTGATGTAGGGCTGCATCCCGACCTTTTCCGGCAGCAATTCGTCCGCTTTCTTTTTGTCCACTCCGGCGGCGAGCGCCTTGGCTCGAGCTTCATGCAGGCGCCTGATGAACTGATACCGGTCTGTGGGAAGATCGCCAAAATCCGCGGGGATGCGCTCCATATCAATGAAATGGTCAGGTTCCTGGGCGTATTTTAATGACGGCTCGGAAGCAGGATTGCGCCACCGATCCGGCTCCGGCCCCAGCCAGGAGATGCGCTGCGCGTTCGCGCGCAAAAAACCCGGCATCGTTTTGGGCAGCCTCTGCGCCGCCACCAGATTGATCCAGAGATGCCCTTCCTCGCCCCAGGAGACTGCCGGGATCTGTGCCAGGAACACAACGAATACCCATAAACACGCCGCGCCGCGCCAAGCCTTCATCGCCACCGCCAAGGATTTCTAAAGCCGTCGAGGATTATAATGACCCCAGCTCTCCGACTGCCTTTGCCTGTGGGATACCTGGTGCGGCAGCGATCGGGTGCGGATGGAAACGCCCGCGCCTCCCGTGCCGATGGTGCACCTTGGAAAGGAAGCTGGAGTGTATTTCTCCGCAACCTTTCCCCGCGCTCACCATCCCATGAATTTGAATGGTGACTGTCGCCCCAATCCGCAAAGCTGAATCCGAAGGCGAGGCGCTGCGCGATAAGTTCGGTCGCGCGATCACCGATCTGCGCGTTGCCATCACCGACCGCTGCAATTACAAATGCGTGTATTGCCGTACCGGGGAAGAAGGCGCTCTTTACGCGGAACTTCCGATGAGCGATTACCTGCGCATAGTGCGCGTCTTCGTCTCATTGGGGATCGAAAAAGTTCGCATCACCGGCGGCGAACCGCTGCTGCGCAAAGGTCTGGTGGAGTTTGTGCAAGAGCTTTCATCGCTTCGCACTCCGCGAAATAAAGCGCTGGACATCGCCATCACCACCAATGGACATTTGCTTGCGGGCCTGGCGCAGCCGCTGAAGGATGCCGGGCTCAGCCGCGCCACCATCAGCATGGACGCGGTGGATCGCGAAAAGTTTGCCCAGATCACGCGCGTGCCCAATGGATATGACAAAGTTGTTGCCGGCATCCGCGCCGCGAAAAAAGCCGGGCTGGCCCCGGTGAAGGTCAATGCCGTGCTGCTGCGCGGCTTCAATGACGATCAGATCGTGGCCTTTGGCAGATTCGCGCGCGAAGAAGGCGTGACCGTGCGGTTCATTGAGTTCATGCCGCTGGAAGAGGGCCGGGTCTGGTCGCCGGAGATCGTGGTCACCCTGCAGGAGATCCTGGAACGGATGGCTGCGTTCATGCCCTTGCGCGAGATCCGGCACGCCAAAAGCGAGACCGCGCGGCGTTATATGTTTGAAGATGGCATAGGGGAGATCGGTATTATCGCCCCGGTCTCGCAGCCATTCTGTGGACACTGCAGCCGCATCCGGCTCACCTCCGATGGCAAGATCCGGACTTGCCTATTCTCCCAGATGGACCATGATCTAAACGCCGTCCTCCGAGCCGCAGGCAGCGATGACGACCTGGCGGATTTTATCCGCCGCACGGTGGAGAAGAAAGAAGCGCGGCACCACATTGGAGAGCCGGGGTTTGAAAAACCCTCGCGCAGCATGGTCCACATAGGGGGCTAGTACTCCACCCGGTCCGGACTGACCTTCCACGCCTCGAACGCCGCCAACGCCTCCTGGCGCATAAGCTGGACCAACTGGATACGGCGCTGCGCGTGGGGCAATCCGATCTCGTTGTAGATCAGCGAATCATCAAAGCCCACGGCAGCGGCGTCATCCTTGGTGTTGGCGAAGTAGACCTTTGCCGGGCGCGCCCAGTAGATCGCCGCCAGGCACATGGGACAAGGTTCGCAACTGGTATAGATCTCACAGCCGGTGAGCTGAAAGGTGTTCAGCGCGTGGCAGGCGGCGCGGATGGCGACCACCTCAGCATGTGCCGTGGGATCGTTCGTGGCGGTGACCCGGTTCACGCCGCTGGCAACGATCTCACCGTTCTTGACCACTACCGCGGCAAACGGTCCACCACCATTGTGAACGTTCTCGAGTGAGAGGCGGATGGCCTCCGCCATGAATGGATTGTTGGTATTCGACACTGGCATTAACGTACTACAACTGCTCAGCGTGACCAAAACATCTCAAGCGCAGCGAGGGAGCCCTATACACTTCTGCCGATTGGTTTATAGGGCTCCCTCGTCGCTTCGCTCACTCGGGATTTAAAAGAAACGCCTTACTTTGCCCAGGCGCTGGCGTTCAGGCATGCCACCACGCCATCAATGACTTTGCTCATGCCCTCGCGGAATTTGTCAGCGTCCACAATGTCCTTATTGGCGATGGCATCTGTGATGGAAAGCGCCGCGCTCACGAATGAAAGCGCCGCTTCTTTTTTGTCAGCGCCACTCTTGCTGCCGAAGAGGGCTTCAATGCCGTGGACGATGGCGGGGATGAATGCCACGCCGCGCAGAAGTTTGGAAAGAAAGTTCATGTTGTTCTCCTTTTTATTTGTGAAGCTTTAAAAAATCAATGCCCAGGTGCAGCAGGGTGAGTGCTCCGCCCAGCGCCATGCCCAACCCCCCGGCGCGATGCAGCGCGGTCTCATGTTTCTCCACACGTTTTTCCAGATGGGCCAGCCTTCCCGGTTGTCCGTTGCCGAGCAACGAGCGCATCTCGCTCTTCAAGGTCGCCAGATCGGCGAGTACCTGTTGTTCAAATTCCGTCATCTTTTCCTCACAGTGGGTAATCGATATGCAGGATGGTGGTATTGCGCGAGTAGCGCGGCGGAGAGCCGGCGTCATATTGCCGGACGTAGTAGTTCTGCACCCGAGTAAGACGTGGCAACGTGAACGATTGCGCGGAGAACCTTCCCGCCAGATTGCGGTCATTGCCTATGCCCCATCCGGCATCACTGCGCCGAACTTCAAAACCCCCGCCCGCAGGCGGCGGAGTGCCGCCGTCGATCGTCACCGTGGTTGAGGTGATCGCCGTGATCTGCGCCTCCGGGAGGTCGGCGATGAAACTCCCGCCCGGAGTGACTGCATCCGGCAGGTCATGGAGCACGCCATGCTCAAACTGGAAGGCGAACGGCTCCGCGGCATCATTGGCGAAGCGCAATAGATATCGGGAGTGGTCACCCGCAAGGTCCTCCACCTCGATCTCCACGTGGCGAAGGATGGCAGTAAAGTTCGCCCCGCGATCTGCGGCAATAACGTGCACGGCATCGCCGGGGAGCGGGTCTGAATCTGCCCCGCCCGGCAAGAAGTCACTCCAGCAGGTGTACTCGCCCGACCAGGCCTGCTGCTTGCTGTCATCAAGAACCGCTTGCGCGGCACTCTCACAATCAGCAGAGGTGCGTGCAGGGGGCTGCAACACTCGCCGCGCGATTGCGCGGTGACCATCGTCAGTCGCCGTGGCCAGAGCGGAAATGCCGGCAGCGTCCAAGAGTCGCGCGAGCGCCCGCGCGCTCGAACGATAACGCGCAATCAAGGCTTCATTCGCCACCGGCACATCGGGCGAGAAGAATTGCAGCGCGGGCGACGTGGTGACAGTGCATTCCGCTCCTTCAGCGATCCCCCCGATCAGCCGCGTTCGGGGCTGCTGTGCCGGGATGGTGCTGCGCACCTCCACATCCACGCCGCGCAGCAGGCGCGTGAATGCAATGCCCGCATGCAGGTTGGCGGCATTCACCAATACATAGGCGACAAAAGCGGGAGCGTTGGCGATCACCGCGTCATAAAGAACGGTGGACCTGTTCTGCAGCGTAGCTGGATTTGCCGGATCGATGTCATGCACTTCCAGCACCAGCCGGACGTTCGCCGGGACGGAAGCACCGCCGCGAGTGGCTGTGCTGGAATGAAAAGTTTGCTGTGCGCGAAAGGGTTCGGTGGAGAAGATGCGGGTGGTGAGCGCATAACGATGGCCGGCGACGGTGGCAAGAGTGGTGCCGGCATTCGCTCCCTGAACGATCGCGCCGATCGTCGAAGCTCCGCTGGGTGAGATTTGAAAGCCGGCAAAGCAATTGGCGGTAGTGAAAGTCCCGGAGTAAAGTCCGCCGAGTATGCCATCACTCGCGGAGGTGAATGAGACCTCGCCATGCTGCATCACCAGCGCGCCACCCAGTTCGAGCTGCTCCGCGAAGCTCAGCGTGCATCCCCCACCATTCACCTGGAGCGCGCCGCTATTCAGCGTGATGGCGCCGGCAGGGTCTGAAAGCGTCCACCGCCTGCTGTCGAGAGCCGCGGTGAATTCCTCCTCCATTAAAGTTTGCGCGCGCCGCGTGAAAGGCGTGTGCGAGAGGATGAAGCTGGTGCTGATGCCGTCGCCTAAAAAATAATCGCGTATATGGGCCCGTGGCTCGACGCGTCCGATGGCGATCACGTCATTCGCCTGCTGTTGCGGCGCGCTTAACAAAAGCGTCTGCGGTGAGAAATACGCGGATGCAGTGTCAAGCACGTGGGTAACGGCTCCGATAAGCGCCAGCGAGACCGCGCCGTCATGAAGGCGATATGCCGCCCGGGCACGCAATGCCAGATCCGCTGCCTGCTCTGAGAACGCTCGTTGCAGACTGGTATAGAACTGGGGCAACGTGCCACACGGCTGGACGGCAGCGGTATTGAACACTCCCGGGGCCAGGCTTTCCACCAGTTGTTTGAGCACATCGCCGGCGGCGCGCTGGATGAACGGCGCACGCTGCGGCAACAACTTACGATCGAGCACGATCTGATCGCCGATCGCGCGCAAGGAATACCGGTACGCCGGGCCGGTCGCCGCCCAACCCAGGTATTCATACTCCGGCGCGGCGACAAGGTAGCCGGTGAAAAGTTTGAAGCCATCCTCGCGGGAGATCACCACCCTGTCTCCGGCTACCGGCACGATAAATTGGGGATCGCTCGATGCCAGCACGCACTTCATCTGGTCGGGACGGTTGAGCCGCCGCTCGATCCGGAGCTTTGGGCGGGCGGCATAGGTGTAGTCCTGATTATTGATTTTGATTTTCATGATGTTTGGGTATTACAAGACCGCGGCGCCTGCCGCGGGAACCAGGCTGCGATAGCACAGCACCTGCTCCTGGTCATTAGCATCAACCGTGGGCAGAGCTGTCAATCTGGCCGGCAGTGACCAGGCATCGAATGCGTTTGCCAGGCGCGAATGCGCCTCAGTGCCATTTTTAGCGTTCTGCACGCGGGGATAGTGATAGAAGATCTTCGCCCCGGTCTCTGATTCCACCACGAAGAGCGCAGACCATTCCTGAAAAAAGCTTCCACCCTCGCGCTCAACAAATGCTCTTATCTTTTGCACCTGCGCGTTGCCCAGCGGGGCCCCGCCGGGCAGCGGCTGCGCCAGCAACAGGGAGTTTGCGCTCGTACCGCGCACACGTCCAACATTGAAAGTGACGCGGCGCACATAGTCCGGGTTGTTATTCACCAGCGCCGGATCTTTTACATACGCTGCCGCAATGCCGGTCCCGACAAATCCGGTGGCGCCGGAGTAATCCACGTCCACCGCAACAAGATCGCCGACTGCGAATCCCGCCACCGCGCCGATGCCCACGACGAGTTCTGTTGCGGACGAACCCGCAAGCAGGCCCACGGGATTATTCGCCACTCCACCCGAAGGCGCCGGGAAAGGTGTGCCCAATTCCACCAGCACATTCATCACCTGGGAGCCGCAGGAGAGCGCGAGTTGCAACTTTCCCCACTCACGAAAATTGAATGCGACCTCCGCTGCCAGCTCGGTGCGGTATTGGTTCACCACCGCGCCTTTGGCTCCGCAAGCGATCGCCGCCTGTCCGGTGAGCGATGTCCGCTGGAAATCTTCAACCGTGCCGGCAACGATCCACGGCGCGGGTGGCGCGTCCACATCAAACGCCGAATATTGCGCGGGATCGAAATACGCAGGCGCATTCGTTACGCGGTTCACGGGAGCAAAGAACGCGCGCACCTGCCGCGAGATGTTCTGCATGGGACCACGTTTTGCCAGGCTCATCATGCCGCCTCCGCAAAGGAGAAGACGCGCAGCTTGGCGGTGCGGCTCAACGCGCGCCCCACAAGCTCGACGGCGCCCAGCTCCGGACGGGTCCAGAACACTCGCTGGCTTAGGTCCGCAACCGGCAGTTGGGTGAAGTCCTGGAGCGCCGCGCTTCCCGGACGGCAGATCGCGAGCAGCTCATCATCGAGTTGGGCCAGTGAGCGGCAACGGTCCTGATAACTGAGGCTTGCGGAACCCTCGGTGTGATATTTGATCTCACATGAGAGTTGCAACAGCGCTTCCGGGCCACTGGCGTGGACTTCCTGCCAGGCAACATAAAAGGCGTCCGGCTGTGGCTCCGTGCTGTCAGGGAATTCGTTCTCTTCCACCACCATCGCCGGGCGTTGCGTCCCCGCGATCCACACCGTACGCAGGGGATCCAGCAATGCCAAACGGCTGCGCAGCTCCATGTAAAAACTGTCTTTGATGTTCTGCATCATTCGCCTACCTTTACGCGATAGAGATAAGGAGTGCCGGCAAGCTCATCCACCTGGACAAAAAGGATCCGCAGCAGGCGCTCTTCCACCACTACGCCGACGGCACCGGAGAAGAACTCGCGGGCGGTAGCGGCATCCTGGATCTCACGCGCGCGCGCCAGCGTGGCGGCGGAGATCAGCAGCTCCGTCCCCTGCTGGGCGGAAAAGTTGCGTACCACCACCGGAGAAAGCGTCACGTCTTCCGTGGCGGCTCCGGCGATGCCTAATTCCAAGTTGTTGCCGGTGGCTTCTAACGGGAAGCGTATGCGCACCACCACCGCTCCGCCGCCCAGGGTGCGCAACAATGCTTCAGCGGCGCGCACCGCGGCAATGCCTCTGGCGCTTACGATCCGGGGAAGTGCATTTGTCATCAGTGCATCCTCTGCGCCACATAGGGCGCCAACAGCTTGCGGACGCTCGAGTCCAGCAGTGAATCCGAGAAGTACTGAAGTTTCATCCGCTCCACGGTGCCGGCCTTCACGTTGAGTGCGGGAGTGGCTTGCGCGTTCTTCACGATCTGCGCGCAGGCAAACTTCAGTTCATCCGGAGGCGCGATCACGCCGGCGGTGTAGGTGAACTCCGCCTCGTTGTACCCAAGGCCAAAGATGTTCATGGGTAAAGTGACCTCGCCGGTGGCAGGGTCGAAGTCGCAATCGGCCGCGGCGATGCCGGCCCAGGTTCCGAGCAGAAAGAAAGCCCATGCGGCTTCGATCACGCCGGGCATGGGCGCTTCACCACGGCGGGGATTGGCATAACGCGCGCGGACCAGGGTGAGGGGCGAGCTTGCCGGCGAGACTGCCACCAGCGGCAGGAATGTCAGCAATACTGTGTTGCGCCCCGCTGCAATGCGGATGCGTTCGCTGTATTGCTGCGCCATCAATGTGGTGCGGCGGCAGTGCGCATCCATCAACGCAGATGCGGCGCCGACCCAGGGTTCGGGCGTGGACGTCTCAATACCGTACTGCTCGTATTCGGGTGGAGAAAGGTAATTCATGTTGTCCTTCGTGTAGAGATCGCGCTAAAAAAATGAGCGAAGCGGAGAGCCCTGACGTTCATAGGGCTCCCGCGCTTCGCTCGGGATGTAAAAAAACAAAGACTACCGGTTCACGTTCACCTTGTAGTGCGCATAGCTTGCGCCCTTCACCACCAGGCCACCGAATTTCACCGCCACGTTCTGCTGGGCGAGCGATCCGGTCAAGCCGAGTTGGAAGACGCGCGGATTCGGGTCCGTCAGCCAGTGGTACTCGATCAGGTCTTCCGTCACGATGTATGCCGGAAGCACCGCGGTCCCGCTGCCCGGGGTGCCGGTATAGCCCAGCGTCCATTCGGGGATCAGCGGCAGCTCGCCAGCCTGAGTGGACAAGGTCTTTACACGAAGGCCGCCGGCCACATCCGTGGTGGAGAGCACCACGTTGAACGCCTGCTTCATCTCGCGATCGATCAGATCCAGCAGCACCGGGTTGGCATAGATGGCGGTAGGACGGACTTCGTAATTCGAGTTCGCCACCATCTGGGCGATGGCACTCTTGAATCCGTCCACGATGCTGTCCGTGGTTGCGATCGTCGCCAGGTTGCCGCCCGCGGCGATCTGTCCGGCGGCGCCGTAATACTGGGTGGTGGTGGGTGTGCTAAGTGAGGTGTCCGTGCCATTCCACAGCGCTTTGTCATGGGTGCGGAGCAGGCCATCCACGGCATCGGTGAGGTCCTTCGCCTGCAGATAAGCGAACTGGCTCTGCTGCCGGCCCACTTCCACATCAAAGAGGTTGTAATTGATCTGCGCCACCATGGCCTTCAGCGGCACGCTGCGCTCCACGCGCGAAGGCGATACCACGGTGGGTGCAATGGTGCGCGGATCAACAAAGGCGTTGGCCGCGGTGGTGGAAGCAATGTCCACCTGCTCGAAGAAGCGCGAGGGATGGCCGGTGGCGGGCACCTGCTTGATGCGTTGTCCGAAGACCCCGCGGCGGCGCACCAGGTCCGTGATCTCAGTCTGGTACAGGCTCACCTCCACGGCGCCGGGACCCATAAAGTCCGCGGCTGCGTGCAGGTCAATGAATTGTGCTGTCATTTGATTCCTTTCGGTTGTGTTAGTTCGGTTCAACCACGGAGGCACGGAGACACGAAGGCCAAAAACTCTCAGTGCCTCTCTGTCTCCGTGGTGAAGAATGCGTTGTTGCTACAATTCCCTTTCGCATGTCTGCGCAGGAAAAACCTATTGTCGGCGTGATCATGGGCAGCAAGAGTGACCTTGAGCACTTGCAGCCCGCCCTTGACGTGCTCAGCGAATTCAGCGTGCCGCATGAGGCGCAGATCGTCTCTGCGCACCGCACGCCGGACTGGATGTTCGAATACGCCTCTACCGCCGAGTCACGCGGCATTGAAGTCATCATTGCCGCCGCCGGCGGCGCCGCTCACCTGCCCGGCATGGTTGCGGCAAAGACTGTGCTGCCTGTGCTGGGCGTGCCCATGCCCGCCACCGTGCTGAACGGCCTGGACTCACTGCTTTCCATCATGCAAATGCCCAAGGGCGTTCCCGTCGGCACCTTGGCCATCGGCAAGCCGGGTGCGGCGAATGCCGCCCTGCTCGCCATCGCCATCGTCTCCGCGACGCGGCCCGAGTTGCGCGAGCGGCTGCGTAGATGGCGGGGGCAGCGGGAAAAAGAAGTTTTGGATCACAAAGTACCCAGTACCTAGTACCTGGTACCTAGTTCACACCATCGATGGTTCGCTAAAGAAACCGCTGGAGTGCCGAAGCTATGGCTAACAGTTACAAAGATCTGATCGCATGGAAGAAAGGCATTCAACTGGTCAAATCGATCTATGAATTGACGGCGGCTTTTCCCGCAAATGAGAAATATGAACTCACTTCGCAGATCCGAAGGGCCGTAGTCTCTGTTCCGAGCAATGTTGCGGAAGGCCAAGCTAGATTCTCCAATCCGGATTTTCGGCACTTCCTTCGCATCGCGCGAGGGTCCTTAGCTGAAGTGGAGACGCAGTTAGTTGTCGCGCATGAATTGAACTACATCTCTCAGGCCCAACTTGACGAGCACAGTGCTCGCATCGACGAGTTAGGCCGCATCATCAACGGACTGATCAACAGCATCGCGGCTGCAAAAGCAGCCGCTCACTAGGTACCAGGTACTGGGTACTTCGGAATTGAAATCTGAATAATCCACGAGAAATCATCCTCCCCGGCTCCACCATCGGCATCCTGGGTGGCGGGCAGCTTGGCCGCATGATGGCCATGTCCGCACGCTCGCTGGGATACCGCATCCAGGTGCTCGACCCCGATCCTTCCTGCCCGGCGCGTTTCGTGGTGGACAGCTGTTTCTCCGCCTCGCTCGATGATGCCTACGCCGCCGCGAACCTTGCCCGGGGATGTGACGTGGTCACCATTGAGATCGAGAAGATCTCGCTCGCCAGCATGAACGCCGCTGCCAAGCACGCCCCGGTGCGGCCCGGCGCGCATGTGCTGGAGATCATCCAGCATCGCGCCAGGCAGAAAGACTGGCTCGCCGCGCAGGGTTTGCCGCTTGGGCCTTATCGGGTAGTGAACAGCGCCTCCGAACTCGAACGGGCCGCGGCTGAGCTGGGCTGCGATTGCTTCGTCAAGGCCGCGCAGGGCGGATATGACGGGCGCGGCCAGGCAGTGCTGCATGATGCGAGCGACGCGCACAAAGCGTGGCTTTATCTGGGCGCGGAGGTCTGCGTCATAGAAAAAACCGTTGAGATCGCCTATGAGATCTCTGTGCTGTGTGCGCGGAGCGCGCTCGGCCAACATGTTGTCTACCCCGCTGCAATGAATCATCATGAGCACCGCATCCTCGATTGGTCCGTGATCCCCGCCCCGATCGATGCGAAACTTGTTGCTAGAGGCCAGGAGATCGCCCGCCATGTCGCGGAAGCCATGGACATCGTGGGCCTGGTGGCGGTTGAGATGTTCGTCACCAAGTCCGGCGAGCTGCTGGTGAATGAGCTCGCGCCCCGCCCGCACAACAGCTACCACGCCAGCGAGCGCGCCTGCGCCACCAGCCAGTTCGAGCAAGTGGTGCGCGCCGTCTGCAACCTGCCGCTGGGCAGCGTGGAGATCCAGAAGCCAGCGGCGATCGTGAACCTGCTGGGCGAACTGTGGCTCAACGGCAAAGAGCCGCGATTCGCCGAGGCGCTTGCCGTTCACGGAGTGCGCCTGCATCTCTATGAGAAGCAGGTGCCGAAGGCCGGCCGCAAGATGGGACACATCTCCGCCGTGGGTGAGACGCCGCAGGAAGCGGTCACGCGTGTGAAGCAGGCGAAGACGATACTGGACCGAGCACTTAGCAGTTAACATTTAGCATTTAGCTGCATGCTTCGCTGCTGTTGCGCCTTGCTCGTTCTTGGTCTTCTGCGATCCTGTCTGAGAACCCCGCAACATTGTGCCCGCGCTTTGAAATCCGCTCACTGAATGCTAAGTGCTGAGTGCTGCCTTACCGCAACCTCCCCGCCCGCGCCATCTGCTGTTTCACCGCGATCCGCTGCTCGATCGGCAGCGTCACCAGGGATGCATCGAGCGCCGCCTGATCCATCTCATCTTCCACTTCGACCCCGCTCTTTGCCAGGATGCTGCTGACCAGGGGCGGCAAGGTCTTGCGCGCGTTGCCGCTCGGCTTCTTCGCGGCCGCGGCCGCCAACTGCTCGCGCAACCCGGCATTCTGTTTTTCCATCTCGGAAAGCCGGGCCTGGATCTCACCTTCACTCTCCATGGCCGCGACAATGCGGCTGATGGTGCTCTGCACTTCCTCGTGCTGCGCATCAATGCGCGCAACCGTCTGCGTGAGCGCCTCGGCGGCGGCGGCAAGCCGTTCGCCCACGGTGATCCACTGCTGATTCTGCTCTTCGTTCATCTTCTTTCCTCCTGTTTTGATTTGTGCGGCGGCACGCGCCGCAAGTTCGACCGATGTGCCGGAATAGGCTGCCTTCTCTCGCATCAGCACCGCCGCTCCGGTGAATGTGACCTCGATAAGTGTCCATACGGCGGCGCGGACATCTTCCACACGCGCCTCGGCGACCTCGTAAGACATCCCAAGCTTGCTTCCCGACTGCAGCTCGCGCAGCAGCTCAGGAAAGTCGCGGGCAAAGATGTGTCCGGCGACCAGCAATTCATTGCCGACGATCTCCGCCGCAGTGATCACTCCCACCTTGCGCCGCGCATCATGGCCGTCAAAGGCAGGAGTCTGATCGAGCGCCATGCCGATCAATGACGGCAGCGCGGTCTCCGCTGCTGCCCGGGTAAGCAGCACGCGATGTCCGCGCGCGCCCGCTGGTGCGCGATCGCTCGGCCGGTCCACCTGCGTCAACACCCCGGTGAACCCAACCCGGTTGGGGTGCCTGCGCGTTAACTTAGACATTTCTACTGCAAGTGCTTCTAAATTCATTTTTTCCTTTCACCACGGAGGCACGAAGAAATCCCAATGCGAAGATCTTGAGATTCAAAACTCAGTGTCTCCGTGCCTGCGTGGTTAGACTGAGTTAACTGAGTTAAGTGAGTAGCGGTAGGCCTCGGCGCTGGCGGGCTTCCGCCACGGTGATCACGCCGCTGCGCAGCAGGATCTCTTCGATCTCCGCCTGCTCGCGCTCGTCGCGGGCATCCACATCCGTGAATACGAACTCAAGATCGCTCCATCCCAGCTTCTTGTGGATCACGTCGCGGGTGATGTGCTCGGCAAACAATCGCGCCGTGGGCACGATCGCGGAGTGAAATGCCTGCTGCGATGATTCTTTCGCGGTCGAGCGGTTCACGTCGCCCTCCAGGCCCAGCAGAAAAGGCGGCAGATCGAAGGCGTCTGCGATGATGCGCATCAAAAACTCCTGCCAGCCCAGCCGCAAGTCCGCGTCCGTGCCGCCGCCAAAGCGCAGCACCTCGGGCTTGGTCTCCAGAGACATGATGGGCACCCGCCCGGTGCCTTCAATGTCATCCTGCCACCAGCGAATGAGCCGCTCATGCTGCTCCGGAGTCTGGTCCTGGAGCCACAGCGCGTATTGCACCACGGAGTTGCTGGCCAGCCGCGCCGCATATCGATGGGCTCCGAGAAAAGCATTCACTGTCTCGAAGGCAACTTTCAGGCGACCCAGCCCAAAGGGCGTATGGGTGCGGGGATTCAGCCGGATGTACATCAGCTCGTCGTCATTGAGCGCGATGTTGGCGTCCGCGCCGGCGCGGCCGGTTGCTTGCATGTAGCGTGCGGAATCCGGCGCGCCATCCCAATCACCGCGCATGCGGATGGTAGCGCCATCCACCGGCCACAGTTCGAGAGGACGCGATGCATCCCCGGTGAGCTGCAGTTCCGCCGCGCCATAGCCGCCGACGATCACATCCTCCAATACCTGCTCAGCAAAGGAGCGAAAGCTGTCGTCATAGTTGGGCGAATCAAAGTTGTCGGCCAGGATCTGGATGCGTTCGGCGCCGTTGCCGATCTGGTGGAGGGCCCGTCCATTCTTTGGCTGGATGCGCCACTGCATGCAGGCGATGCGGTCCTTGATGGTGTTGATCGCCTTGCGCGCTACCGGAGTCTCGCCAAAACGGCGCAGGTTTGCCGGCGTTGGCTTGGGAAGGAACTGGCTGCGGGTGGTGGTGTTGAATATTGATGGCAGCGCCAGTGTGCGGCGCTTGGGTTGATGTTTTTGCGCCAGCAGCGCATGGAAGGGAGCAATAAAAAAGCGGCGCATGGCGCCGCTGAAGTTTGTCTGCATAGATTTTTATTCCAAAACCATCAACCACAAAAGTCACGAAGAAACACGAATAAACACTTTGTGTTCCGTTGTGTCCTTGGTGGTTAAATCACATTCTCAACTCCCGCCGCGCCGTCTCTGCGATCCGTCCCAGGTCTGCCGTGGTCGCGATCTGGATGTCATTCTTCTTGAGCGTGCTGAGTGCAAAGGCGGTCTGTTCTGAGTCGCGATCAAGTTTTTCGTCCACAATGGCGGTCAGCTCCGTCTTGGCTTTCTTTGCCTGCGCGATCCCCTCCCGCAGGTCGGGATAACTGAATGCTAAAACCTTTGCCGAGTCGGGCTCGGTCTCAAGCGAGAGCGCGTGGAACAAGCGGATGACCCCATTCGGCTGGTAGCCGCAGTCGATCTTCAGCGGATCACCGCTCGCGGTGAACTGTGAGACGCGAATATCTTTTTCCAGCACCGCCCAAACACCTTCGTGCTCAAAGGCCTGGCGCATGCGGGTGACGATCCTGCGCCGCGCGCCCAGGCTGCGCGCGCGCGACGTCTTGCGGTCGCGCGGGGTTTCCAGATACATACGGGAGAGCGTCTCCAGTTCCGCCGCCGGACTTTCGGTGAGGCAGGCTTTCACTGCTGAGATCTGGATGGTGTTGGAGAAGGAATCGTCCAGGCGCTTCAGCATCAACTCGCGCACGTTGCCGGCGGCATTGCCCAGCAGGCTGGCGCGCAGATCTTTTTCCAGCGACTCCAGCATCTCCAGGTCGGCGTCCGGGTCCATGCACTGCACCCGGGACCAATCACGGGTGAAGCGCAGCTCCGGCTTACGCTCGGGATCGAGCAGCACCACGCCGATGTTGACGAACTCGTCCTTCACCGCGTCAGGGACGTAGCGGAGAAGGAAGAACTCGCAATTTTGAAGATCGGGCATTAGCGACCAGCGTTCAGCATTTAATTCGCAGTTAGCATCTAGCACTTAACATTTAGTGTTCTACTCGATCTTTGCCAGCCTTATTTATAGAACCCCCGCACGCATGCGTCACTGAATGCTGACCGCTGATCGCTGAGTGCTAATCCACCCCGGAAAGGGCTGCCGTGCGGAATCCCGGAAGGCCGCAACCAATTCCCGCACCCGCGAACGCCGCTTCACCAGCTGTGCCAACAACCTCTCCAATTCTGCCGGATCACCGTACCATTCAGTGGGAATGCCATCCGCACAGTTCACGATCGTGCTCTCACTCATGGACTCGATCCCCGAGAGCCACGGATCCAAATCATCCCATCCCTGCACGTGGGCATAAACATCATTGCGGGCATACACGCCGCGCAGCGGCGAATCGGGAAAGTTCCACTCGCCGGCATTAAAACAATATCCCTGGTCAATGAACGTCGCCATGTACTTCCGCTCGCGCGCCTTGCGCCAGAAGACCGCCTGGCGACCGTTCGAGTTGCACGTCCATTTATCCAGGCACAACATCCCGGCAAAATCTTTCAGGTTGCGCACGCGCTCGAGTTCTCCTTCCGGCAGGTAATCAAAGACCTGGCCTGAAAGCGGATCCACCACATACCTGGCGCCGAACGAATATCCCGAAGTACACATCATCTGTTTGCCACCCACCTGAAACTGCAACTCCGGCGTATGCTCCACCAGCCACTTGCTCACATCCACCACGTCGGTGGCGGGCACCGGCAGCCCGATCCGCTCCGCCAGCTTAGTAGCTAGCAATTCATTCGCCAGAAACCGGGTATGCTGCGGATTGTTATGAAATTTCACCACATAATAGTGGCCATCGCTGCAGCGCATCAGGTGAGACTGCGCCCCACCGCGCATCCGGCGTATGTGTTGCACGGCTTGGATCACCCGCGTATCTTACATTTCGGTTCCGATTCGGAAAAGAAGTTCCAGAAGCAGCACTGAACGACTAGCACTTAGCATTTAGCACTTAGCATTCAGTGAAAACAGTGTTTGAAACATCCGACTGCGACGGAGTGATCGGCCGTTATCGTGAGGGCACCCAGCACTCAACACTCATGATTCAGCACTCAGCACTCAGCATTCAGCACTCGGCGTTCATGATTTGCAGCACTCAGCATTCAGCATTTAGTGAAGCATAGCGAAACACTGCAGATGAAACGGAGTTCATGGCTCGAGCGGACGTGGGTGCGGCTACCCGAGAGATTTTTAAATGCTAAGGGCTAAATGCCAAGGGCTAAATGCTAAGTGCTAAATGCTAAGTGCTAAGTCCAGCCCGATTTCGCAAACTGAATGCTGAGTGCTGAATGCTTTTTAAAGTGCTGCCAGCGCCAAAGCCATCGCCATCACGCAATCGTCGTGCCCTCCGCTCTGCGCTGCCATCCTTCCATTCTCATGGCGCACGAATCCCAGCATCTCCCGCAATAGCTGAGCGCTGGAGAACAGCTCCGGCTTTGCAGTGAAGAGCGCATCCATCCGGGCGACCATCTGCGGCTTGGTAAGCGAAGTGGTTAACCAGCCCGGCAGCCCGTTTTTCTCAAACACCTTCGCCTCAGGATGTGCGTGCTGCAGATGGGCCAGCACCGCATGGCCGTGATTGTTGCGCTCCACCACCAGCCATGCATGGTTGTATTCCGCAGCCAGCGCCACTGCTTTGCGGGCCAGCTCCTCGGGAGAGAAATGTCCCCGCAGCTCGGCGCACTGCATCTTGGTATCGCGGTCAATGACCTGGGCGACCGCCCAATCCCCTTCACTGCCGCCGCCTGCCGGATCCACTCCAATCACATATTCGCGCCCCGGGAGCGCCGGCACGATGCGCAGCAGTTGGCTCTCCGGTTCGATCGCATATGCGATCCGCGCGGTGATGAGGGCAGCGTCAAAGACACAATCGCCAGATGCGATGAAGCAGCTCTCGGCGTCTTCCGCAAATTCCTGGCGGGCCAGTTTGCGGAACTGCGCCAGCATCTCCCGGCGGTAGGCGATTTGCGCGCGGGTGACTCCGCGCTCGCGCATCATCGCGATTTCAGGGTCGGTCAGCTCGGCGATCGGCGTGCCGCTCGCATATGAACGCTCCCACCACCAGGGATAGAAGTGCCGCTTGTATTCGGTCTCCGGCGCGCGCTGCCACTCTTCGTAGAAAGCTCCAGCCGCGCCTTGCGGCGTGGATTCGAGCACGATCTCGCCTTGGGGCGGCACTGCCGCGCGCAGCGATGCTAATGTCCGTGCCGCATCGCGCGGCCAGCGGGCGACCTCAGAAGCATGAAGGTTCTGGATGGTCAGCCCGCGGCCGGCGTCCGGGTCCGCCGCGCTCTCCACGCGATATTCGCTATCGAGCAGGGGAAAGCAAAGCTGGCGGACGTTGGCGCGCGACGTACGCAGCGCGCCCATGCGCAACCGCCGGGGCAGGTTCGCCCAGAAGCGGTGCACAATGCGAAAGATCTCTTCTGCCGATCGCTGATCATGCGCTACTTGCACCGTCAGCATCCCGGGGCGGGTGATGGTGGCGATAAAGAACCGCGCCGCCACCCAGGTGGTGATGCCCATCTGCCGGGCCTTCAACACAATGTTGCGACGAGTGGCGTTGCGGGAGAACGAACACTGCGCACGATTGCCGATCAGCGGGCGTAGCACTCCGTCCTTGTCGCGAATACGCAGCAACACGCTCATCAATATTTCTCGCGCGCTTCTCCCCCTTAATCTTGTCTCCAGGTTTCGGCCGAACGCCAATAGCAGTCTTAAGTCCTGTTGATGCTTGCACGCGATCGCTTCAGCCACTATTGGCGCCTCTCCGCGGCTACTCGCAGGCTGTACTGCATGGTGGTGCCGCCTGCGGACGCATAGGTTGTGGAATAAGTGATGTTCTGTACCGCGGCCGGGCTTACCAGGTAGCAGTTGCCGTCTTCCGAGTTCAAAATGTTGCTGGTGAGCGCGGTGCTTGCCTTCGATTGTGCCGCGCCGTTGTTCCATCCGATGGTCACTTGAATACTGCTGGAAGTGGAGGCCGCGCGCGTGACCTGCACGTCATAGCAGACCTCATAGATCCCCGCCGCAGCCGCTGCTACCAGATTCGTGACAACGATGGATGCCGCTTGCGTGGCAACGCTGGCAGAGCCCCGGATATAACCCACTCCGATCCCGGCAGTGAACTCACCATTCACATTTGCCGGCACGCCTAAAGTCGGCCCCGTCATCACGGGTGATGTCAAAGTCTTGTTCGTCAGCGTGTCTGTGGTTGCGAGGCCGACCAGAGTGTCAGTCGTGGCCGGCAGGGTCAACGTTCCGGAGGCAGCCGCCGGGGCCTTCAGCGCGGTGCTCCCGCTGGTGGCGCCGGCGAGTGAAAGTGTCGTCCCCGGAGTATTGACGAAGACGTTGCCGGCCGCATTGATGGTGAGCCGGCTCGCATTGCTGGTCCCGAGATCCAGACTCGAACTGGTACCGGTGGCCCAAAGATTGCAGCCCACACTGTTACCCGAGCAGGTGTACTCAAGCCCAGCACCGCCGGCGACATCCATATTGCCGCTCAAGGCGATACTGCCAGGGAGGCGCGCGGCTGCGAGCGTCCCGCTGGTTATGTTGGCTGCGTTCGTGGTGTCAGATGTCGCGGACGGGGCAAGGCCGCTCACGCGTGCCACCGGGATGCTGCCCGCGGTCAGTGACCCGGTGATATCTATATTCCAAAGCGCGGTGTTCGCCGCGTTGGAGAAGGTGAGGAAGTTCCCTGTAGGCGTGGAGTCAGTGAATCGTTTGAGCGTGAGCAGTGTGCCGCCGTTTGCCGATGCATTGTTGGTGATGCCACCGGTAAAGGTGGCGGCGCCGGTGCCACCGTCGATGGTCGCCTTCAGGGTGGTTGCGTTGTCAGAATAAAACTTTAATTGCGTGCCGCTGTTGAAATAGGACAATGAATTCCCTACCCAGAAGCGATTCACGCCCTGCACCTGAGCAGCGATCAGCGCAGCCGTTGGCGCAGGATCGTTATTCGCGGCTACGATCAGGTTCTGCGTGGCGGAGTTGGCGAAGACCCATGCCTGGATGTTGTCCTGCGGGCTGCCGCCGGAGCCGAATTGGCCGCTGGGCCGGATACCGAAATTACCATCGAAGGTCCACTGCTGGTTGCCCGCGAATCGATCAAAACCGAAATAGCGATAGTTGCCGGCGCCATCATTTATCGAAAACAACTGCACCTGACCGGTGGGCGAGGTCAGATCGTCATAGCGGAGGACCGGCCCCAGCCCGGAGGGCCCCACGGGCGCGAAGAAGTTGATGCCATATTCACTTGCCGGCGAGGCGAAATTCAGCAAACGGCGAAAGCTGGAAGAGCTGGTCATGTACATCCCGTAATCCGGCGCCGAGGGCCCAACATTCGCGAGAAGGAGCGCCGCGGAGCCGGCGCCGCTAGGCACCGGCAACTGCTGGTCAATGACCACGCGCGCTCCCGTCACCACCCCGGCATATCCAACCGGTTGTTCGATCGCGTCACCAGCCTGAAAATCCGAGGTTGCCGCAACATTCAGCACGTCGGTGCCGAAGCTGTTCACATTTTGGCCGTAAAAGATCTTGTAGGTTCCGCTGGTTATGTTCGGGCCCCAGGTGCCATCGGCTCCGGCAACCTGATAGTCGAGCGTGAGCTGCCCTTCCGCGGAGATACTCCGAACAGGAACCACCAATTTGGTGCCGCTGCGCGTCTCCCAATCGGGAGAAAAGAAGAGGTTCGTCTTTGCACCGGCGCCGAATCGCGTGACCCACGCCGTCCCCGAACCAGAGACTGTTGGCGGAATGCCGGCGATGTTGCTGATGCTTCCCGTGGAATAGACGCCGCGGTTGGTATTGATGACAGGACGGCCCTCGCCCAGGGTTTGCGTATTGAGTGCGGTGGCGTCGGTAAAGGTGATCGCCGTGGATGAGACCGAGGCAACGCTGCCGGTAAAGATGTCAGTGCCCTGCTTCACGTATCCCCGGAGCGCCTGGGCGCCTTCGTCGCCGCCGGCGTTGGGCCGCCCGTAATACGTATTGAATCCACTGAGGCCAACGGAATCCCCATTGCCGGTCTTCGCCACGTGAGCCTCCACCCCCTGTGACTGCCCCTGGGTGGAGGAGTGGTGCGTTGCCATGATCGCCGAGTAGTTCGTCTTGGGGCCGCCGCCCTGGTTCAGCCCGCCGCTGGCGCTATCGAAATGTACCTGGAGCGCCTGCTGGCTCTCGGAGACGTTCAGCGTGGATATGGACTTTCCGCGGAACATGATGCTGTGGGTGAAA
>JBBSFV010000037.1:0-29621 GCA_038254775.1 Terriglobales bacterium
CCTCGCATTCGCTCGGGATGTTTTTTGCGACTAGCGACCAGCGACTAGCGGCTAGCGACCACCGACGGCTCCGATAGGGCTCCCTCGCATTCGCTCGGGATGTTTTTTGCGACTAGCGAGCAGCGACTAGCGAGCAGCGACTAGCGATGGTTCCGATAGCGCTTCCTTGTGTTCGCTCGGGATGTTTCCGCGACTCGACCAGCCCTACGCTGCCTGCTTGCTCACTTCATTCAGCGCCAACACAGCCAACTCCAGTCGGTCGCGTGATCCGGTCTTGCTGAAGATGCTCTGCAAGTGGCGTTTCACCGTGTTCTCACTAATGTTGAGATGCGATGCGATGTCGCGGTTCTTCAACCCGCGCGCCACGCTCAGCGCGATCTGCCGCTCACGATCGGAGAGCCGTGCCAAGGAACTGGCTGTCTGCTCGGGACGGGTTTCTTGCGCCATCGTCGAAAGCACTCGCTGCGCCAGATCGTCTGAGAAAGCCAACTCACCTTGCGCCACCAGGCGGACGGCTGCAAACAGCTTATCCGGGCCGTCGCTCTTGAGCACCAGACCGCGACCACCCAGGCGGACCACATTGGTGTAGTCGGTCTCACTCTCAGATCCGGTGAGCACCACGGTGGCAACGCGGCTACTGGCTTTATCCAGCGTACGCAGGACCTCGAAGCCATCGCTTCCGGGCATGAACAGATCCAGGACGAGCACATCTGGATGATGCGTCTGCACTTGTTCCAGTGCTTCCGATCCATTTGCCGCTTTTCCTTCCACCTGGAAGTCGGGTTGTGTAGCAAGCAACGCAGCCAACGACTCACGCAAAACGGCGTGGTCGTCTGCGATAACGATGCGGGTCTTAGTGGGCGTGGGAAATTCCTTGGGTACCATGGCAAAAAGTTAGATGCTGTCTACCCACCAGAATAGCTGCTTGAAGTACTAAGAAAAGTAGTACGGTCTAAGGTTTCGGAGGGGTTTAGCCCTCTGGGCAGCCGTGGTATAGTCCCGGTTCTCCCCCGGTTTTGCGCTGCATATGACTGTTGACGAAGAACTTTCACACTTGGAAGATGCCGTCCGCCGGCTCAAGGTTGATTATGACGTCTACTTTGGAGGCGGCTCCAAGCGTCCCCCGGCAGACGCGGAATGGCGCGTCCAGTCCCTGCTGAAGAAATACTCTGACGGCCACGGGCTTAACTTCAGCCAGCGCTTCCGCTTGAACACCATCAGCCAGCGTTATGCCCTCTATTTCGGGCTGTGGCAGCAAAAGCTGAAGATCAAGGAAGAAGGCTATCGCCGTCCTCAGGACGCGGTCCTCGGCATCTCCGGCATGCGGATCGAGGAAGAGCATGCAGCGCGGGATGCTATGCGCAAAAAGGGTATCTCAGAGAGGCCGCAGCCCTTCGTGACCGATGTCGCCGACCCCGACCATGACTATGCCAATGTTGAAAGCCTGTTCCATGCCATGACGGCGATGCGCCAGCGGGCGGGGCAAAAGGCTACCGGAAGCATCGATTCCTTCAAGATCTTCGTCCAGATGAAGACCTCGCAGATCCGCCGCGACTTCAATTGCGAGCGCGTGGAATATTCCGTAGAACTCGATGGCGACCAGGTGCGGCTAAAGGCAAAGGCGAAGACTTAGCACTTAGCATTTAGCACTTAGCATTTAGTGAAGAGTTGATCGGGAATCTCGCATAGTTCGCAGGTGGGCTTCACAACTGCTTGTAGCCATCAAAGTAGCGGCAGGACACGAGGTATAGGACAAACCGGTAACTGCGAAGCTGCTATCCTTCTGTCGCTAGCCATGCCCAAGATCCAGCGCGCCATCCTGAGCGTTACCGATAAGACTGGTGTGGTCGAGTTTGCCCGCGCGCTCGCGCAATCGGGGGTAGAGCTGATTTCCACCGGCGGCACCGCCAAACTGATCCGCGAAGCGGGAGTGCTGGTGCGCGATATCTCCGACCTCACCGGTTTCCCAGAGATGCTGGATGGCCGGGTGAAGACGCTGCATCCCAAAGTCCACGGCGGAATCCTGCATGTGCGCGGCAATCAGCAGCACCTCGCGGCGATTGCCGAACACGCAATCCTGCCCATTGACATGGTGGTGGTGAACCTCTACGCCTTTGAGAAGACGGCTGCCAAGCCGGGCGTGCATTTCGAGGAGCTGATCGAGAACATCGATATCGGTGGGCCTTCGATGATCCGTTCGGCGGCAAAAAACTTTCACGATGTGGCGATCGTCACCTCACCTGCTGATTACGCTGACATCATGCGGGAGCTGGAAACCTCCGGCGGCGCCCTGTCACTTGAAACCAAATGGAGGCTGGCGAAAAAAGCATTTGCCACCACTGCGGCGTATGACAGTGCGATCGCTACCGCGCTGGAGCGCATTCCCCAGCCCAGTGGCGCGATCCATCTTGCGGACGCAGTGCCGCAGCTCCCGCAGGCCCTGCGCTTGAACTTCGCCAAGAAGATGGACCTTCGCTATGGCGAAAATCCCCACCAGCGCGCAGCTCTCTATATAGACAGCTCGCGCAGTGACGGTGCCGGGGTGGCGAATGGCGTGCAGCTTCAGGGGAAGGAGCTCTCCTACAACAACATTGTTGATTTGCAGGCCGCTTGGGATCTGGCGCAAGAATTTGATGAGCCGGTCTGCGCCATCATCAAGCACACCAATCCCTGCGGCACGGCGACGGGGAAGACTTTGCTGGAGGCTTACACCCGCGCGCTTGAAGCCGATCCGGTCTCTGCTTTCGGCGGCGTGATCGGATTCAATCGCCCGGTGGACGCAGCTGCGGCAGAAGAGGTGGCAAAACTCTTTGTGGAAGCGATCGCCGCGCCCGCTTTTGACGAGGCAGCTCGCGCGAGATTCGCTGCCAAGAAAAACCTCAGATTGGTCGAGATCAAGCCCGCCAAACCCGCGCTCACCTTGAAGCAAGTCTCCGGCGGGGTGCTGGTGCAGGACGAAGATGACCATCCCCTGGGCGAAACTGACCTGAAAATAGTGACCTCGCGCCCGCCAGACCCGGAGGAGATGCGCGCCCTGCTGTTTGCCTGGAAGATCTGCAAGCACGTGAAATCGAACGCCATTGTCTATGCCCGGAATGGCCAGAGCGTGGGCGTAGGCGCAGGGCAGATGAGCCGCGTCGATTCCACACGCCTGGGCGCGATGAAAGCGGTGTTGCCCATGCAAGGCACCGTCGCCGCTTCAGACGCATTTTTCCCCTTTCCGGACGGGGTAGAAGAGATCGCCAAAGCCGGGGCTACGGCGATCATCCAGCCCGGCGGGTCAGTCCGGGACCAGGAGGTGATTGACGCCGCCAATCGCCTTGGGCTGGCGATGGTATTCACCGGGGTAAGGCATTTTCGCCATTAAAAGGGGCCGAATGTGGCTCCCCGCTCGCTCACATTCCACCCTGCCGCGTCGTACAATCGAATTTAGCTGTTTTCGGGTGACGCCGCAGGTGCTCTCAGGGCATCCAAGAAATAGGTTTGGGGAGTCCTTTTAGCTGCCACATCGTCTAAGTAGCTGACATCTTCGTATGAAAATCATCCGCACTCTTGCAATTCTCTTCATCTCGGCCCCGATCTTTGCCCAGTTGCCGCAGCAGTCCACGCCGGCATCCCCGCAGGTTCCGGGCGTGCAATCGCCCAACGTGCAGAGTCCGTCACAAACCACTCCGCCGGACACCAAGGCTCCCGCTACGCCACCGGACAAGAAGGCTGCCGCCAGCCAGCCGCCGAGCGCGACCTCGAATGCGAAAACTCCAGACCGTGCCGCCGCTTACTACCATTACTCGCTGGCGCATATCTATGAGGAGTTGGTTGCTCTGTATGGACGCGCCGAGTTCGCCAATCAAGCGGTCTCAGAATATCGCCAGGCCATTGCTGCGGATCCCGGCTCAGCGTTTTTGAACGCAGGCCTGGCTGAGCTTTATGCCAAAACGGGGCGTATTCGCGATGCCGTCCTTGAAGCCCAGGACATCCTGAAGCGGGAGCCGAACAATCTCGATGCCCGCAAGCTTTTGGGCAGGATCTACCTGCGGTCGCTCGGTGACATGCAGACCGGTACGCAGTCGCAGGAGATGTTGCGGCTGGCGATCGGGCAGTTTGAGCAGATCGTGCAGCTTGAACCCAAGTCAGTGGACGATCGCCTGCTGCTGGGCCGCCTTTACATCACCAATAAAGATCTTTTGAAGGCCGAGCAGATCTTCAAGTCCGCGCTGGAGATCGACCCCAATTCAGAAGAAGCAGTCACCAACCTGGCATACCTTTACAACGAAGAAGGTGACGCCAATAAAGCGGCGCAGGTGATCGCTTCCGTGCCGGAAAGCTCGCGTTCGGCAAAGCTGTTTGCCGCGCTGGGCTATACCTATGAGCAGCAGCATGACTCAAAAAAATCCGTGGACGCCTATCGCAAAGCGGTGGAGCTGGACAAAGATAATCTGGACGCCCAGCGCGGGCTGGCGCAGAACCTTCTGAATGACGGCCAATTCGAGCCGGCACTGGAACAGTACAAAGCGGTGGCTGAAGCGGACCCGCAGGATGCCCAGGCGCAACTCCGCATCGCCGAAATACAGCGCCGCCTGGGGCGCTATGACGCATCGCTTCAAAGCCTGAAGGTGGCTGAATCGCTGGTGCAGGATTCGCTCGAAGTGCCCTACAACTATGCCCTGGTTTATCAGGCGCAGGGTCGTTATGACGAAGCCATAGCTACTTTGCAAAAGTTGCTGGAACGCAGCACCAAGCCCACTGGCGATTACACCCAGGCGGAAAACAATAATCGCTCCGTCTTCCTGGAGCGCCTGGGAAGTATCTATAAGGAGAGCGGAAAGACCCAGCTCGCCGTGGAGACCTTTCGCAAACTGCTGCCGCTGGGTGATGAGAACGCCATTCGTGGATATCAGCAGATCATTGATACCTATCGCGAAGCTAAGATGTGGCCGCAGGCCACCGCAGCCGCGCAGGAAGCGGCCGCAAAGTTTCCTAAAGACGCTGGACTCAATCTGGTGCTCGCCGGTCAACTTGCGGACAATGGCAAGGTGGATGAAGGCTTGACGCTCGCAAAATCCTTGCTTGGCGGCAAGGACGACCGCGAAGTCTATCTGGGAATGGCGCAGATCTACAGCCGGCTGCGCCGCTGGCCGGAGGCGGAGCAGGCAGCCCTGCAGGCAGAAAGACTTTCTCAGAAGCCGGAAGAAAAAGAGTACGCATACTTCATTGAAGCCTCCTTGTATGAGCGCCAGAAGCGCTTTGACGATGCCGAGCGCACCTTTCGCAAGGTGTTGCACCTGGATCCGCAGAATGCCATGACCCTCAACTATTTGGGATACATGCTCGCGGACCGCGGCGTACGCCTGGATGAGGCGGTTGGTTATATCAAGAAGGCGCTTGATCTTGACCCGCAGAATGGCGCCTACATGGATTCACTTGGCTGGGCCTATTACCGGCTGGGTAAATACGATCTGGCGGAAGAGAACCTGCGCAAGGCGATTAGCAAAAGCGCCAATGACCCCACCCTGCATGACCATCTCGGCGATCTTTACCTGAAGACTGGACGCATCAAGCTTGCGGCCTCCCATTGGGAGCGCGCGCTGGAGGAGTGGAACCGCTCCGTTCCCGCGGATATTGACACCGCTGATGTAGCCAAGGTGCAGAAGAAGCTTGAGGGCGCCCGGGTACGGTTGGCAAGAGAGTCTGACACAAAGATCAACAATCGGTAGCACTCGTTCAGGAAAACCAGCTAGGTGCCAGGTACCAGGTACTCTAAACTGGTTCCATGCTTGCTCCCTACGCGGTGCGCTCTGCTGACTCCCGGGGCCGCCGCCATCTCGAGCCCGCGCATTCATACCGCGATGACTTTCAGCGCGACCGCGACCGCATCATCCACTCGCGCGCCTTCCGCCGCCTGGAGAACAAGACCCAGGTCTTTACCCGGCGATATTCTGACCACTTCCGCAATCGCTTGACGCACACCATTGAGGTGGCGCAGATCTCCCGCACCATCGCCGCCGAGTTGCAGTTGAACGTTGACCTGGTGGAGACGCTTGCGCTGGTCCATGACATTGGCCATCCGCCCTTTGGCCATGCGGGTGAGGACGCGCTTGATGCCTGCATGCGCGAACAGGGCGAATCCTTTGATCACAACCTGCATGCGCTACGGATCGTCGAGGTATTCGAGCAACGCTACGCTGATTTCCGCGGATTGAACCTGACCTTTGAAGTGCGCGAGGGGATCATTAAGCACTCGCGCGACTATGAGCCGGCAAAATATCCCGAACTGCGCGAGTATCTGCTCGACCAGCGGCCGCCGCTGGAGGCACAACTCGTCGACTTAACGGATGAGATCGCCTACAACACGGCGGACCTTGACGACGGGCTCGAGTCGAACTTCTTGACGGTTGGACTGATCCGCGACCACGTGGAAGTCTTCGATCGGCTCTATCGAGAATGTGAGCGCTTGTATCCCCATGCGCCAGAGAAGCTGCTTTTTAATGAGACCATCAAGCGGATGCTCGATCGTTTTGTTGGCGACCTTCTGGAGAGCACTCGCAAAAAGATCTCAGAAAATCACATTCAGTCGGTGCAGGACGTGCGCGCTTGCCCGCACCGGCTGGCTATCTTTAGCGAAGAGGTGGATGCTGAACGCAAGCAGACAAAAGAATTCCTGTACGCAAACCTTTATTTCTGTCCCGAACTGAAGCGCGACAAGGAGCAATCGCAGCAGGTCTTGCGCCGCATGTTCACGCATTGGCTGCAGCAGCCCACGCTGCTTCCGCCGAGCTATCAGGAATCCCTGCAACACAGCACCACCGCCCGCGTGGTGTGCGATTACATCGCCGGCATGACGGACAATTTCATCCAGGAACAATATCGGCAGGCGTTTGGGTAGGTTGTTGTTGAGCGGGTACTTGTTACAAAACTCGTTGCACTTACGGCTCCATCCGGATCTCTTCTTCCGAGTTTCTCTGTACCCCGGTCTTTGAATACACCAGCGGAAAATATTTGCCGTCCAGCCACAGCGGCAGCAGGTCAGAATAATGTTTGCTTTGCGGATCTCCGCTCTGGCCGGGGGTATTCACCGCCAGTGAATTATCCCAACGTTTCAGGTCCAGGATCTCGCGAAAGCTGGCGCCGCTCACCTGCTGACGGCTATTTTGCGCGGTTCCGGTCGAGTCGACGGTGGTTCCATCTCCGGGACGGGGAAATGGCCCCAGCCTGTACGCACTCTCCCGTGCGCCCAGCGGATGCTCCAGCGTGACGGTATGCAACTTGCCCCAACTCCATTTTGTCGGGTCTTCGCCTTGCTCATTCTTCAAGTCTTTTGCTGCTGCCTCCAGCGCCTGTTGTAGTAATTCGCGCCGCTCAGGAACTTTCTGCAAAAAGTCCAAAGCTTGCTGCATGATCGGCCGAGAGTCCTCTTCTGGGCCTACTTCAGCGTGCTTCTTGATCAATGCGTACAGCTTCTCCTGGAAAATCTTGAAGAGTGCCGCGGCTGCGGAATCTGCATTGAGTCGCGCATCCCACTCGCGCAGCAGCTTGGCTTCAGCCCCGGGGACATCCGCAAGAAGTTTCTGGAGATCCCTCGCCGGTAGTGACATCACATCATTCTGTAGCCCGGACATATCGTCCATGGTCAGCTTCTTCTTCGCTCCGTCCAAAACCTCATGGATGCGCTCGATGCGCAGGTCTGACCATCCTGTCGCTAATTTGTAGGGATAGTCTTTTGGCAATACCCGGTTATTCGCCGTCGCCACGTAACCCTTCTGCGGATCGAACTCATGCGGCAGTTTCTCAAACGGGATAAAACCATCCCATTCATACTCGCCATTGCCTGGCATGGGAAGGAATCCAGCTACGTTCTTGCGGAAGGGGAACAGTCCGGCGGAGATCTCGCCGATATTCCCGCTGCGGTCCGCATACACCATATTTTCCGGCGGCAACTTCCAGCGGCGCATGGCGCTTTGGAAGCCGGTCCAGTTCGCTGCCCGGTCTAACGTAAGTGATGCCAGGTATCCGGCTCCGCCCGGCTCGGCGCCGATCCATCGCAGCGCCAGCGCACGATGCGTTTTTTCATCACGCCAAAGCACCGGGCAAAGCGCTCCGCCATGCTCGGTGAAGAATAATTCAGCATCGCGGGTCTCTGCGCCCTTTACCCGGACCGATTCGTGCTCCTTCTTCATCCTCTTCCACCCGTTTGCGGTGTGGTAGCGTTCAGGGTCTTGCGGATCCAACTCCTCCAGATACAGATCTTGCTGGTCGACCGGGAAGATGGTCAGCCCCCAGGCGATCTGCTGGTTATGCCCGATCGAGACCCCGGGCAGCGCAGGTTCGCCGGCGCCGATCACATCCCAACCCGGCGCAACCAGATGCACCATGTAGCGTAGCGAAGGGGCCAGGATCGAGCGATGCGGATCATTCGCCAGCATCGGCTTTCCTGTCGCAGTCAACTTTCCGGAGATGGTCCAGTTGTTGCTCTCCCTGGGGAAAGGGATACGCTGGTCGCTGGGCACAAGGTAATCGAGCAAGGAGGCATCCAGCCCGGAGTAATCTGCGCCCGGAGGAATAAAGACTTTTACCTCGGGATCTTGCGATATGAATCTTTGCGCGGCTTCCGCACCCAGCTCCTTCACCCGCTTGGCATTGCCCAGTTCGGATGCGGCATTGCCGGTCATGCCGTATGCCGCCATGCGTGAAAGGCAGTCCTCCGGCTTCCACGGCTCGGGATCAAAGCCGGCGAGAGTGAAATCGTGCAGCACTGCGTTGCCTTTTTTGCGCCGCGCCAACGCGTCTGTGATGTATGCGTTTATGCCGTCAGTGAATGCCTTCAATATCTCCTGCGCATCCGGCGCGTAACTTTCATACTCTGACTTCATGTCTCCGCGGTAGCGCAGCAGCCGGGCGCCTACGTCCCGCTTCACGTAATCCGGCCCAAGAACCTCCGCCAGCCTCCCTTGCCCCACGCGCTTCCATAACTCCATCTGGAAGAGGCGGTCAGCGGCGGCAGAGTATCCCTGGGCAAAGAAAAGGTCATGCTGGTTGGCGGCGTAGATGTGAGCAATGCCCCACTTATCACGCAGGATGCGGACTTTCTGCTGCAGCCCGGGAGCTTTGATGAAACGGACGGTCTGCCCAGGAGGGTTATTCACGGGGACGGGCGAGGGGGCAGGGAGTAGCGCAAGGGCAAGGATAGAGAGAATCATTTAGGGCGATTGTAACCACAGAGGGCACCGTGGACACGGAGAACCCAAATTCTTGAACCACCAAGGCCACGAAGGACCACCAAGGAAGGCAATCACTTTGAATAATCCGACCAACAGGTGAACTTCCAGAACGTGAACTTCGTGCCCTTGAACTTCGAGCCACGTTGAGCCCTTGAACTTCGAGCCACTTTGAAATGGAATCGGCTATTTGTGAATCGGAAACTGCCCGATCTGCTTTTGCTTGGGTTTCTTCCTTGGTGTATCTTTGTGCCCTTTGTGGTTAGAAGCTTGGTCTCCGTGTCCACGTGTTCTCCCGTGATTGAGAGAGATGGAAAATCCGAGTTCCCGGCGGGCAACTCCGCCATACCGAGCCGATTTTGACCTCCGGCTTATAAGATTTACTCCCTAGTCATCCCCCTTAGAACCTTAGCCCACTCTCTCAGTACTGAAAACAAACCACTTAGAAGTCCTTCTGAACATCTTACCTTTGGCAAGCAACGTGATTATTAAAACAACGAGTCCGCTCACGCGAGCTCCCGACGGGAACTGATCCCGCGCAGTCTTTCCGGCAATACCGGGCCATTTTTGGAGGAAAAGATCTATGAAAGTACGCCACTCACTTCTGCTCACGCTGCCCTTAGTCGCTTCCATGTCATTCGCGCAGCAGAGCTCCACCCCCAGCACCACCACTGAGAACCAGTCACTTTCCGCAACCCAGACCACCGCGGCGCAGCCCGCAGGCGCGGACAACTCCATTGACCGCCAGCCGTTGCAGTTGCAATCGCATGAAGGATTCTGGGGCAAGCTCAACCCGTTCGCGCGCAAGAAATATGTCCGCCGCCAGTTGGCGCCGGTGTTGGGACGCGTGAATGAGCTCGACGAGCTCACCGCGCAGAACTCGCGCAATATCAAGGACGTGGACGCACGCGCGACCGAAGGCATTCGCCTGGCTTCAATGAAGGCCAATGAAGCTGACACGCACGCAATCGATGCGGGTAACCGCGCGCAGCTTGCGCACCAGACCGCGACCCAGGCAAGCCAGCGCTTGCAGACCGTGGAAAAAGTGGTCGGCAACATTGACCAGTACCAGCGAGTGACTGATGCGGAGATCCGCTTCCGCCCGGGCCAAAGCGTTCTGAGCTCCAAGGCGAAGGCTGCGCTCGATGAGATCGCCGTCCCCCTGAAAGACCAGAAGGGCTACGTTGTGGAAGTGCAGGGCTTTGCCGCAGGCCGCGGACAGGCTTCGATCGCACAATCGCAGCGCATGGCTGATTCCGTGGTGCGTTACCTGGTTGTGAACCACAACATACCGGTCTATCGCATTTACACCCTCGGCATGGGCAATGCCGCTGTGCCGGACGAGAATGGCAAAGCCAAGCGGGTTCGCGGTGGCCGCGTTGAGATCAGCCTGATGCGCAATGGCGTCTCTGAGCTTGAGCAGTCGCAGATGGCCGCGGCGCCTTCATCCGTCCCCCAGAACAGCCCCCAGAACAACAATGTTCCGCAGTCGAACTACAACGGATCAGCAAACACTGACAACGGATCAGCGAACACCGGGGTGCAGTCGAACAGCAATATGCAGATGAACTCCACCCCCGTGCAGCAGCAGCCGGTCCAGCAGACTCAGCCTGCGAACCAGCAGTTGCCGCAGAGCGACCAGCCTCCTCCGAAGCGGTAGTCCTAGGACGCATCGCAAAAAGCCCCGGCGAATGCCGGGGCTTTGTTTTTTGCTTTGTTTTTGACTTTGCTTTACGTCCCGAGGGTAGCGAGGGAGCGCTATGGATATTCAGAAAAGGTTGCGCGCCGCTGGCGCTCCGGTGTTGCTGGGCCACTTCCCAGCGCTTACGCGCTGGGCTAACGAATGCCGCCGCTCCGCGGCTTGAAACGTATCATTTGCCCAAATTCTTCTCAAAGAACGCTACCTGCCGCTTCCACGCATCGGCGGCATCGTCTGCTCGGTAACCGTCTTTTGTTGTTTGGATTCTCAAACGCATGGCCGGCTTGGGGATAGATGACCACCTCTGCGCTGCGTCCCATCTTCTTCAGCTTGGCTTCAAATGCTTTGGCCGATTCCGGCGGGATGCCGCGGTCTTTCCCGCCAAACAGACCCAGCACCGGCGCGCGGATCTTGCTGATCGAGGCATCTTCGCTCGGAACCGAACCGTAATTGATCACCACCGCCGCCAGTTGCGGTTCTTCTTCGGCGAGCGCCTCCGCCATGCCTCCGCCCATGCACCATCCAATGGCGCCGATCTTGCCGGGCTTCACGAACTTCTGCCGCGAGAGCCATGCGTACCCGGCGCGCATGTCCTTCACTGCGCGATCATGGGGCAGCCCGCGCATCAGCTCGTGCGCTTCATCGGGAGACGAGGTCGAGTGTCCGCGATACAGGTCTACCGCCAGCGTCACGTAGCCCAGGTCGGCAAACTTCTTCGCCTGATCTTTCACCCAGGGATTCAGCCCCCACCACTCGTGGATCACGATGATCGCCGGATACTGCTTACCGGACTTCACCATATCGTCGGGGATATACATGACCGCGTTCACGGCTTCGTCCCCGCTCTTGTAGTGGACAGGTTTCTCGACTGAAGCCATTGCGCACGCTGCCGCAAGCAGCACAACCATTAGCAGGCTAATTCTCTTCATGCATTCCTTCCTTTTGCCGTCACTGCGGTCAAGTCCAACTCCATGTAGATGACGTTCTCTTGCGGGTTGGTGGTGTAGGCGCCGATCCCGCGAAAGCCGTACGTGCGATAGAGCGCGATGGCGGAATCCATCTTGCCCGCAACGGTGTCGAGGCGCATGCGGGTGTAACCGAGATCGCGCGCGGCGTCGAGCACCGAGTCGATCAGCTTGCGGCCAAGCCCGATGCCGCGAAAATCCGGTCGAACGTAGAGCCGCTTCATCTCGCAGATGCCCGGCTCATCGAGTGGACGCAGCGCAATCACGCCCGCAGGAGTGCCATCATCAAGTGCGAGCAGAAGTCTTCCTGCGGGTTGCGCATATTTTCCCGGCAGCGATGCCAGTTCCTGATCGAAGCCTTGGAAGCACAGGCTGAACCCCAGCGACTCCGCGTACTCGGTGAAGAGCTGGCGGGCAGTGCCGATGTGCTCGGACGAGTCGGCATGGAGGATGTGGATCATCGGGAAGTCCCCGTCTGCTTCGATTCTAGCCTCGCCATCGCCCGGTAGTGAATCCCAGAGAAGGCGAATGCCGCGATCACCGCGCCGATCAACGCGGTTGCCATATCTTCTTGCGTGTCCCAGGGATCACCTTGGGTGCCAAGAAATGCGTCGGCTGCGCTCCCGGTCCCGACCGCCACTCTCCACTCGAATAATTCATAGAGCGCGCTGATCGCCAGACAGATGCAGACAACGATAAATGCCAGCCAGCCTTTGCGGCGGATGACTTGCCGTCGCCAAAGGATCTCACGGGCGATGAATGCCGGAACAAAGCCCTGCATGAAATGGCCTACCCGGTCATAGTTATTGCGCGACTGGTGGAAGTGGTCGCGCACCCAGTTGAAGAGTGGGACTTCGGCATAGGTATAGTGTCCGCCGATGAAGAGCACGATCGCATGCAGAACGATCAGGAAGTAGACCAGATGCGTGAACCGAAATCGCGGATAAGTGAACGCCAGCACGGCGAAACCCGCGAGCGCGGGGAATACCTCCAGGAACCAGGTGAAGTAATCGTGTGGGCGCACCACTGACCACAGTGCCACGACCCAGAATGCGGCGATGAATGCCCACATTTCCCGATCGACCTTCACGGCATCAACATCCCGCCGTTCACGCTCAACACCTGTCCGGTAATGTAGCCGGCCTCTTCTGAAGCAAGAAAACGTACGGCGTGTGCGATATCCATGTCCGTTCCCGGGCGGCCGAGCGGGATCATCTTCAGCACCTGCTCGCGTAGCTCGGGGCTCAGGTCGCTGGTCATCGCCGTCTCGATCCATCCCGGCGCCACTGCGTTCACGGTAATGTTGCGCGAAGCCAGTTCCCGCGCCATGGCTTTCGTCAGGCCGATCAATCCCGCTTTCGACGCAGCGTAATTCGCCTGCCCGGCTTGTCCCATCTGGCCAAAGATGCTCGAGATGTTGATGATCCTTCCCCAGCGCTGCTTCAGCATGCCGGGCGTCACCGCCTGGATACACAAAAAGGGCCCTGTGAGGTTGGTGTCGATGACCGAATCCCAATCAGCGCGCTTCATCCGCATGGCAAGCGTGTCTTTCGTGATCCCGGCGTTGTTCACAAGGATGTCGATCTTCCCCAGTTGCGCGATCACGGCTTTGATCGCGGACTTCACATCTTCTTCATTGCCCACGTCCATGCGGAAGGTTGCTGCCTTGCCGCCCGCTGAGGTGATCTCCTGGACCACGGCTGCAAGTTTCTGCTCACTCCGTGCGCAGCAGGCTACCGTTGCGCCGGCCTCGGCGAGCGTTAAAGCGCACCCCCGGCCGATCCCCTGGGAGGCCCCGGTCACCAACGCCACTCGCCCTGCTAAGCCCACATTCGCCATCCATGCCTCTCAAAGCCGCTGATTATAAATGGCTTGTTACCTGCCACCCATGAAATTGCGAGCTTCTGTCCAACAGCTCTGCCTGGAATGACATCCAAGCAACTGGCTCAAGTAACATTCCTTTCCCCCTGGATGGATATGCACCGTAAGCAGGCACTTCTAGCTCTACTCCTTATTACTTCTATTGTGCTGAATGGCTGCCGTGGTTTGGTCGCGGGCGGTACCACTACCACTGGCGGTGGAACCACCGTGACAGCCGACCTGAAAAGCATCAACCACATTGTGTACATGCTGCAGGAGAACCGCACCTTCGATAACTATTTCAGCAATCTGAACGCCTACCGCGCCGGCAAAGGGCTATCCGCGGATGCCGACGTTGCCCCTGCCGCCGCCAGCAATCCCACTTTTGACGGCACCAGCACCGTGCAGCGCTTTAAGTTGGACACCGTTTGCATTGAGAATGTGAGTCCAGCGTGGAATGAGACCCACGTGCAGATGAATCGGCAATATCAGTTCCAGCCGGCAAGCCAGATCACCAGCTTCACCATGGATGGCTTCGTTTATACCGCTGCCAAGTATGCCCGTGACCAGACGAACCCGCCGTTCATTGACACTGAAGGACACCGCACCATGGGCTACTACACGGAGAATGAGCTCCCTTATTACTACTTTATGGCGACGCAGTTCGCCACCAGTGACCGCTGGTTCTCGCCGGCACCCAGCAATTCGCCCACCAACCGCTTGATGGCATTTGCAGGGACCGCCGAGGGATGGACGTATCCCCCTACCAGCACGCTCTCCGCAAAACCCATCTGGCAATTGCTGCAGGAAAATAACATCACCTGGAAGATCTATTCGCCGGAAGTCCAGAACACTTACCTGCTTTACTTCCAACCCTTCGCGAATGCGCATTTGGACCGCGTGGTCCCGGCTTCGCAGTTTGCCACCGATGCTGCCGCGGGAACGCTGCCGCAGGTGGCGTTCATTGAAGCGGGCTCTGACATCTCACGCATCGACGAGCATCCCAGCAACAATGTGCAGAGCGGCGCGGCCACCGTCGCGGGCTACGTGAATGCGCTCATGGCAAGCCCCTCATGGAAGGATTCACTCTTCATCCTTTCCTGGGATGAGGGCGGAGGGATCTATGATCACGTGCCCCCGCCGGCCGCGGTGAAGCCGGACACCGTCGCGCCCAAGTTTGCCAACTCCACTGACATCCAGGGCGACTTTGATTTCTACGGCCTGCGAGTGCCCTTCATCTTTATCTCACCGTATGCGAAAAAGGGATTCATCTCCCACACCGTGCATGACCATACCGCCATCCTGAGGCTGATCGAGCAGCGCTTCAGCTTGCCGACCTTGACGGCCCGCGATGCCGCACAGTCTGACATGCTTGAATTCTTTGATTTCAGCGCCCCTAACCTGACGCCGCCAACCCCGCCGGCGCAACCGACCAACGCGCCATGCTATTACGACAGAACGCCATAGGACAGTAGTCAGTAGCCAGTAGGCAGTAGCCAGAAAAGCAGAGCCCGCCGAGAGGTGGGCTTTTGTTTTTTTTAAACATCTCGAGCGCACCGGGGGTCCCCGACGCGCGAGGCTGGTTGGGGTAGGCAGCGAGAGATCCCTAGCTCAGATACCGTCCTGCTGATTTTGAAACTTGAAGCTCGAAACTTAAAACTCGAATCGCGGAACTACTTCTCCACTCTCGCAGTAAACTCTCCACGCGCCACCCGCGTCCGTACCTGCTCGCCGGCTGAGAGCGCCGCCGCATCCTTCACTACGTTTCCCGCTGCATCAAAAACCAGCGCATATCCGCGCTCAAGTATGTTCAGCGGAGAAAGCGCGTGCAGACGCGCGGAAGCATGTTCCAACCGCGCACGGTCCTGTATCAGGCCTTTCCGTGCCGCTGATACCAGCCGTGCAGATGCGCTTTCAGCTTCGCGGCGCATTGCGCTCAAAAGCCGACGCAGGTCATGCGCTCGGACCTGGGTCGCTGCCACGTCTACCCGCCTTCGATAAAACTGCATCGCCGCTGACATCGCCCGATGCATGCGGAATCCGGCTTCATCCAGCCGCTGTTGCCGCAAACCGATATGGTCGCGGATGCGCGCCATGGCGCGATGCTGCGCTAATTCCCCAAAACGGTTCTTTGCCATCAGCAAGCGATAGCGCGTCGCGCGCACCAGCCGATCGCTCAGGTCCCCCACCCGCTGCTGGATATGCTGCTGAGAGTCGATCACCAGTTCAGCGGCGGCAGAGGGTGTAGGCGCCCGCAGGTCGGCAACAAAATCCGCGATGGTGAAATCCGTCTCATGGCCCACGGCGGAGATGATTGGGATCTCAGAGGCGAAGATGGTCCGCGCCAGCGCCTCATCATTGAATGCGGCCAGGTCTTCAGCGGAGCCACCGCCACGCGCCACCACGATCACGTCCACGCTCCTTGCGCGATTGAAATACTTCACGCCCGCCGCCACCTCGGCCGCTGCGTTGTCACCCTGCACCTGCGCGGGATAGATCAGTACCTCCACCCCCGCGTGGCGGCGCCGCAGGATGTTGATCATGTCCTGGACGGCCGCGCCGCGCGCTGAGGTCACAATGCCAATGCGTTTCGGCATCGCGGGCAGTGGCTTCTTGCGTTCGCGATCGAACAGGCCCTCTTCCGCCAGCTTGGCCTTGAGCTGCTCGAAAGCGACCTGCAGCGCGCCCGCGCCTTTGGGCTCCAAATACTCTGCGGAGAGTTGCAACTCTCCCCGGGATTCGTAAATGGTCACTCGCCCGCGCGCGATCACCTGCATGCCGTTCGCCGGCTTGAAGCGCAACAATCGTGCCTGGGAGCGGAACATCACCACCCGCAATTGCCCATCACCATCTTTCAAAGTGAAATACAGATGGCCGGAATCCGCCGGGCGATGGTTAGAGATCTCGCCTTCCACGTACACATCCGTGTATTCACGTTCGAGCCTGGCGCGCGCAGCTCCTACCAATTCACGTACGGTCCAGATCCGGCGGAGCGGGGGCGTGGCCTGGAACATGAATCCGAGTTGGGGCTGGTCGTCTTCGTGCGATGGCATGCCTGCCCAGTTTAACGCGGTAAAGTTGTGGCTGCTTTATCATTGCCGCACCTTCTCATGAATCTGGAAATCCCCACCGGAAACGCGCGCACGCAACTTCTTCTGGCATTGGTTCTGCTAGTGACCGGGCTTGCTTACATTCAATCCGTCAACTTCCAGTTCACCTATGACGATGAGCCGCAGATCGTGCAAAATCCGCGGGTCCACTCCGCGTATTTCATCCCCAACTATTTCCGGGAGAACGTTTGGGCGCAGGAAGGGGAGCACGGAAATTACTTTCGCCCCGTCTTTCTGTTAGCGCTCTTGCTGCAATACAAACTGTTCGGAGTGCACGTCTGGGGATGGCACCTGGTCAGCATCGCATTTCATCTGCTGGCAACCTGGCTGGTCTTCTTCTTTGCAAGAAAAATGTTGCAGCGTGAGGATGCGGCCCTCATGGCTGCTCTTCTCTTTGGGCTGTCTCCAGCCCACGTGGAAGTGGTGGTCTGGGCGTCAGCCATCAGTGACTCCATGATCACTGCCTTCCTCACCGCCAGTTTTCTGCTATATCTGCGTTGGCGTGAGGACCGGCGTTTGGTCATGTTCTCCGGATCGCTGATCATGTTTGTTCTGGCGCTGTTAACCAAGGAACCCGCTGTCACCTTCATTGCCGTGATCGCCGCGTATGAACTCCTCTACCGGCAGAAGGATGAGAGCTATGCCCGGCCTTTTTGGCGGGTAGCGATTTTCACCGTCATAGGAGTTGCTTATCTCGGATGGCGCACCCTCGTCCTTCATGCCATCGGATATCGCACTCTTGGCGTGACCCCGGGTGACATCGCCAGGACTCTTCCATGGCTCGCCTGGTTCTGCCTCAGTAAACTCATTTTTGCCTGGCAGCTCAGCAGCTTTTATGACGCGCCTTATGTGACCGCTCTGTCTTTGCGGGAATTCTGGATGCCGCTTGCAGGCGTCCTTGCGGTTGTGCTGGCGGCCTTCGCTCTGTGGCGCCGCACCCGTGACCGCTTCATCTGGTTCGTGGTGATCTGGATCGTCATGCCATTGGTCCCATTACTGAATCTGGGCATATTCAACGAACATGATTACGCGCATGATCGCTACCTATATCTGCCATCCGTTGCGGCATGCACACTGATCGCATTCGCGATAGTGCGCATTCCGGCGGTTAAGCCGCGCCTGATCGTGACTGCTGCTCTCGCCATCGCATATGCCGCTATGGTGATCGATCAGAGCCCTTATTGGGGAAGCGGACTGCTGCTTTTCACCCGCGGCGCTGAGGTCAGTAAACGCTTCGGCGCTTTGCCCCGCACCAATCTGGCGGGAAAGCTGCTTGACCGTGGAGAGTACGCCCAGGCGCTTGAGCAGTACTTCATCGTGCTTCACATGAAGCCGGATAACTGGCTGGCAAATTTGAATGTGGGTGACGCGCTTTTCCGCATGCAACGCTTTCAGGAGGCGGAAAAATATCATCTGCGGGCCGCGGAGCTGCGCCCGGATCCTGATGTGCTGCTGCGGCTCGGTTTGACCCGCATCCGGCTTGGCGACCATGCCGGCGCGGAGGTCGCTTTGCGTCAGGCGGTCGATAAAAGTGATCGCTCCCCAGATAAACTCTACGCGCTCGCGCTTTGTTTGATCGATCAGAAAAAGTTTGCCGGGGCCAATGCTTTGCTGCTGGAAGCGCAGCAGATATCTCCGCGGGATCCCGGGATCAAATCACGGTTGGCTGAAGTGGAGAGGGAACTCAGCGCCAGCGGCTCAGCAACCAAAGCACGGCGGACAAAATGACGCTGAGCAGGATCGATGTGCCTAAAGGAAAGAAAACGCTCACGTTCTTTCCCTGATAACTCATATCGCCCGGCAATCGGCCAAGCGGGAGGTGGGCTTTGTTCGCCAACAGCAAGACCGACCCCACCACGATCAATGCCACGCCCGCAAAAATCAGCATCTTGCCTAAAGAAGTCATGCGCTGAAGTTGGATGCTCAAAGCTGAAGCATCGCCCTAAAAAACGATCAGCCCGCATCCCTCAGCAGTTCCCCCCGAAACTGCTGCTGAATGCGGGCTTTAACCAAACGTCCAAGAGACCGTTTGAACGAGAGCAACAATATCTTCCTCTGGCCGCACGGTCAACGTACAAAAGTAACGTTACTCAATAGTTACTATTTCCTATTGCCGCAGCTCTGGTGGGAGCCTCGGGAGGTTGACCGGGAACCTGCGGCGATCTCTGGATTCCGCGCTATAATCCCTGCTCCCCAGACCGTAAGCCCCTGGAAACCATGGTATCCACCGCCCCCACGAGCAAAGTGATAGGCGCCTCAGTCCGGCCGTTGCCGCTCGTCGTGACTTTTGCCGGTGACGAGGAGGCCCACCGCTGCCTGTTGGGCATTCAACGTTTTCGCCGCATTCATTTCGACGAGTTGGAGCGCTTTCATAGCGAAGGCGGCGCAGACGTGGAACATATCTTTGTGGTGAGCCGGCAAGAGCAGATGGAAGCTCCGTATTCCTCTCTCCGCCGGCCCAATGTTCGAGTGATAGCCATCTCCGACGAGCGCTTCCGCGAACCGCGTTTTGATGGCGCCGTTTACGCATATCTTCCCGCCCAGACTCCGCCCGCGATCCTGGAACGCATGATCGACAATGCCGTCGATCACATCCAACTGCTCGCCAATCGCCGTGAGATCAACGATCGGCTCAACGGCGCAACCCGTGAGATCCAGGAGTTGAACCAGATCGGTGCTGCGCTCTCCGCTGAGCATGACACCAGCAAACTGCTCGAACTGATCCTCAGCAAAGCCCGTACCCTTACCAAAAGTGACGCCGGTTCGCTCTACCTGGTGGAAGAGGAAGATGTCCCATCCGCCGAACCAGGAAGCGTCCACGTTCTGCCGGTGAGTGAGGATCAATCCAGTGCCGGGACCATGCTCGTGAAGGCTTTAGAGGGGAAGAAGCGCTTGCGTTTCAAGCTTGCGCAGAATGACTCGCTCCTGATCCCATTCCGCGAAGCCGCTATGGAGATCAATGACCGCTCCATCGCCGGATATGTCGCCCTGACCGGCATGCCTGTGAATCTGGAAGATGCCTACCGCATACCGCCTGAAGTCCCTTATTCCATCAACCGAAAATTTGATGAGGACTCCGGCTATCGCACCAAGTCCATCCTCGCCGTGCCGCTGCGCAACCAGAAGGATGAGACCGTTGGGGTGCTGCAACTCATCAATGCCAAGCGCCAGTTTGACGCTAAGCTCACCACGCTCTCCGCTGTTTCACAACAGGTCATTCCGTTTGCCCCGCGCCAGCAATCGATCGTCGAATCCCTTGCCAGCCAGGCCGCCGTCGCGCTTGAGAACGCGAACCTCTACACTGCCATCCAGCGACTTTTTGAAGGCTTCGTCCGCGCCAGTGTGAGCGCCATCGAGTCCCGTGATCCGACCACCTCAGGACACAGTTTTCGGGTCGCCAACCTCACCGTCGCCTTGGCGGAGGTGGTCGATCGCGCCGGGATCGGCGAGTTCGAACACATCAAGTTCAGCCGGGACGAGATGAAAGAGATCCGCTACGCCTCTTTGCTGCATGACTTCGGCAAAGTCGGCGTGCGTGAGGAAGTACTGGTCAAGGCGAAGAAGCTGTATCCCGCGCAGATGGAGTTGATCAAGCAGCGCTTCCAGTTCGTGAAACGCAGCATGCAGGTGGAGTCGCTGCAATCGCGCCTGGATTTCGTTCTGCAGCGTGGCCGGGAACGATACCTGAAGAACCTGCCTGAGTTTGAAAACACTATGGCGCAGCAGATGGCTGAACTCGATATCTTTTTCCAGACCATTCTGAAAGCGGATGAGCCCACGGTCTTGCCCGAAGGCAGCTTCGATCGGCTGGTGGACATCGCCGCGCGCCATTACCTTGATGTTGAGAATGATGAATACCCGCTGCTCACCCAGGACGAGGTCCGCTTGCTCTCTATCCGCAAAGGCTCGCTCGATGACAGCGAGCGCCAGCAGATCGAATCGCACGTGGTCCACACCTATAAATTCCTGGAACAGATTCCGTGGACCAAGGAGATCAAGAGCATTCCCGCGATCGCCCGCGGCCACCACGAAAAACTCAATGGCTTGGGCTATCCCTACAAACTCTCCGCGCCTGAGATCCCTATCCAGACGCGCATGATGACCATCTCTGACATCTTCGACGCACTCTCCGCCAGCGATCGCCCCTATAAACGCGCCGTCACCCTGGAGCGCGCGCTGGAGATACTGGGCTTCGCCGTGAAAGACGGAGAGATCGATCCTTCGCTCTTCAACCTCTTCCGCGATGCCAAAGTGTTCGAGAAGTGGAAGGTCGAACCCTACCCGTACTAGAGTGTTTCGAAGTCAGTTGTAATGAGCATTTTCCGGCGCTGATTTTTACAACTCGTCGAAGTGTTCCAGCAGGTCGCCGATATGTTCGATCGTGAGGTCGGGCGAGGGATATTTCGCCACCGACGCTACATCATGCGCATAGTGTCCCTGGCGCGGAAATACCGTGGTCACCTTCGCCCCCCATTTGTTTTTGATCGCAGTAAGCAGCCGAACTTTATCGTCCACAAAGACATAATGATCCGCTGGGTACCGCTCAGCCACATCATCCAGTTGTTCTTCCTTGTGGACATAGATCAGCGCATCCCAATGGACCGCCTCATATAAGCCTGAGCGCTTGATCTTGTAAGGCTGGAATACCACGTCGCCATCGGAAAGGATCACCGCCTTGCCGTGTTGGTTCGCGGCGGCAATCACTTCGAGCGATTTTGGGAACAGCCTTTCAGCAAACGGGTAGTTGATCAGGAAGTTCGAGACACCCAGCACCTGCATCGAGTGCGGATACTCCGCGCGATATTCCTGCAGCGCTCCCAGATAATCCGCATAGCCAACGTGCTCGCGCATGCGATTGAAGATCAACCAATAGCGCTGCTGGCGCTCATGGCCAACGTGGCTTTCCAGGAAGTCGCGAAGGTCGGCTGTGACTCGATCATTGTCCAGCAGGGTATTGTCCACATCGAACAGGAATACTGATTTCTTCCGCATCTTTCTCCAAGGGTGTCGTCGGACGAGAGATAAAAGCGTCCCATCATACCCGCCGCGTCAACTGCCAGGCGCATTCTCTTGCTCAAGTGACTTGCTCAAGATCGCGAGAAAAGTTGAAGCCTTTTCTGACACGGAATGTGGGTCCGCCACAGTCACATAAATGCAGACAGCATCGCGACCATGCCCATGACTCCCAATACCACGCCGGCAGACCAGAAGATTGTTTTGCGTGTGAGCAAAGAGATGGAGGTCACCACCAGCGCCATTTCTAAGATCGCTTCTGAGATGTCACAGCGATTTGCGCGCTTTTGTTCTATCGCCACTTCTTCTTCGAGCTTTCGCGCCTCCTTCTGAAGGTCTTCTTTGTCTTTTTCGAGTTTGGCCGCTTTCGCTTCCCAGCCTTCCACTTGATGCTTCATGCTTTTTGATTGCGCCGAAGCCGATTCTGAAATGACTTCATAGATCGTGTATCGGATGTTCTTTGCCTGGTACTCTGCCCAAAGGTCCGCGGCGCGCGTTTGAAAGAGCAGCTCCTCAGTGTGTGCTCGATGTCCTAGCAAGGTGGCGAGGGCAACCAGAACAGCCAGAATAGCCATTGTGAATGAAACCCGCATCAACTCCGGATTCGCTCGCGCGTGCTCAGCACCTTCGTGAAGTTCCTCAAGTTCGCTCATGGATTGATTGTACGGAGGTGTGGCTGCGGAGGATCGTTTGAATAAAAAGATGGTGGAAGACCGGCGGAGGTGGGCAGTCCAAAATAAAATTGCCTTCAAAGCGAGCGCAGTCTCACTCAGATTTCAATCGAAGTTCCCTCTTGGGCCACGAAGCATGAGAAGTTATAGCTTCGATCCGCAATCGTCTGCTGACAGAATTCCAGAATCTGGTCCATGAAGGCATCGTCATGAGAAGGATCGTGATGGAAGATGGCCAGGCGCTTTACCTTTGCCTGCTCGGCCCGTTCCAAGGCGTCCAGGAAGGTGCTATGTCCCCATCCCTTTTTCTGCGCGTACTCATCCTCCGTGTATTGCGCTTCGGAGATCAATAAGTCCGCATTTTCGGCAAAGCGCGCTATCTCCAAGTCCATTGGATTCGGGATGGGCCCGCCGGGCGCCAAACGCGCGTAATTCTCATGATCGCTCACATAGACCAACGATCGCCCCGCAAAAGAGATACGAAAGCCCACGGCAAGACCCGGATGGTTCAGAAAGATATAGGAAACTCGGATCTCTCCCAGATCCACGTCTGACTCTAACTCGCAAAACCGCAAGTTCGCTTTCATATCGCTCAGCCGGACTGGAAAGTAGTCACTGTCCATCTGTCCCCGAAACACTTTCTCCAGCGGCTTTTCGGCCCCGTGCAGGCTGTGGATCGAAAACTCGTTGTTGGGGTTGAAGGCCGGCGCGAAAAAAGGGAATCCCTGAATGTGGTCCCAGTGAGTGTGGCCTATGAAAATGTGCCCCTTGATAGGTTTTTGCTGAAACTCACTGAGCAGCGATTGACCAAGCACTCGAATCCCTGTGCCGGCATCCAGGATCAGCAACTGTTCGCCGCACCGTACCTCGGTACAGGAGGTGTTGCCACCGTATTTTGTAGTATCTGGTCCGGGCGTCGCGATCGAACCACGCGTGCCCCAGAAACGAATGGTGAACGATGGCTGCTTTTCCTCCAGAAGTTCAGCGATAGTCTCCCAGAACTCCTTCAAGTCGTAGGGTTTGCTCAAATAACGGTCTGCTCCCAGCCGCCGGGTCCTTTCGACATCCGAAGCATAGGTTTTGGCCGAGGTGACCAAGATCTTTACATGGCTGAGGGTTGGGTCGTTGCGAATCTCTTGGATGAGGGTATAGCCGTGCATCTTGGTCATCATCAGATCCGTAACCACCACATCGGGGCGTTGTTCCCGGACGATTCGCAGCCCATCTGTTCCATTGTCAGCGATCAAAGTCTGGATAGATTCGGATTGCAGCCGCTTGGAAGCGATGGTCAATATCGCTGGATCATCGTCGACCACAAGAACTTTCTTCATGACTACCTCCATGCCTGACATCCGCTTTCATTCATTTGCCGGGGCGGATCCCCTTTTCTGCGAATTCCAATGCAACGTTCAGCACGTCCGTGAACTCCTTGACCTTGATCGGCTTGGTCAAATACCAAAAGAATCCCGCCTGCAATCCCTTTTGGATGTCGCGCGGCATTGCGTTTGCACTGAGGGCAATCACGGGGATGTGCGCCGTTGCCGGATCTTCGCGCAGGATTTTCATGGCTTCGATACCGCTCATGCCGGGCAGATTGATGTCCATCAGGATCACCTCCGGCTGGCTTTGGCGCGCCAGCTCGATGCCGAGATTCCCATTGATCGCGCTCAGCAGACGCATATCCGGGCGGCGCGAAATCAGTTCTTCGATCAGCCTCATGTTAGCTGGATTGTCTTCCACATAGAGCAGGGTGTGCAGCCGCGCGCCATCCTGAACCCGCGGTGGGGCGGCTGCCGAGGTTTCACCTTTGTGAACTTCGAGTTGGGGCGCAACCGCCGTGATCAGTTCGAACCAAAATAAGCTTCCCACCCCGACCGTGCTTTCCACGCCGATCACCCCTCCCATCATTTCCACGATTCGCTTGCTCATGACCAGGCCAATGCCCGTGCCTTCCACGGCGCTGCTCTCTTGTCCCAGTCGGTTGAACGGCTGAAAAAGCTGCGTAAGTTCTTCCGGAGTTAACCCCGCGCCGGTGTCCCGAACGTTGATGCGAGTGCGGCCCGGTGTACTGGTGGTGCAATCCACCACTACCGTTCCTCCCGGCTGGTTATATTTGATCGCGTTGGAAAGAAGGTTGATGAGAGCCTGCTTCAATCGGGTCCGATCGGCAGCGACAAATAAAGGGATGTCGTGCTGGGGAAAGATCATTTTGATGCCGCGCTTTTGGCTCTGCGGCTCGATCAGGGCATGGCATTCGACCATCACTTCGGAAAGAGATACCGGTTCAGGCGACAGCGCCAACTGCCCGGACTCGATCTGCGCGAGATCGAGTATCTCGTTGATCAGCTTCAGCAGATACCATCCCGCATGGAGGATCTGCTCAATGTGTGCCTGCTGGGACGGCGTTGCCGGGGGGGAGTCCGACTCCATCAGTTGGGCGAACCCCAGGATCGCACTGAGCGGAGTGCGCAGCTCATGGCTCATGCTGGAAAGAAAGTCCGATTTCGCTAGGTTGGCTTTTTCCGCCGTGATCCTGGCTTTTTCCAGCTCGGCATTCTTATCTTGCAATGCCTGGTCGAGCCGCTTGCTCTCCGTCACGTCGCGCGCCGCGGCAAACACGCCCTGCAGGGTCCTATGCCGGTCGTAGAAGGTGGTTGCGTTGTATGACACTACTGTTTTCTTGCCGTCCCGGGCCAGCGCGGTGAGTTCATAGTTGGTGACTTTTTTCTCGCGCAGCACCAACTTGATGCCCTCCTCGGCCCGCTCCGGATCGGTGAAGTAGCTCCTGAACGGGGCGCCGATCAGCTCGTCGCGCGTGCATCCGGTGAGCGCCTCCATCTGCTTGTTGACGTCGGTGATGATGCCGGACGGGTCCGTGGTCATCAGCGCATCGATATTGGATTCGATAAGTGAGCGGGTGTAGAACTGCTGATCGCGCAGGCGTTGATCCAGCTTCTGCTGCTCTGCCTCCACCTGCTTGCGCGCAGTATTATCGGTGCCGATCAATAGATAGCCTATGATCCCGCCCCGCTCGTCGCGCAGCGCTGTAACCGATACGATGGCGGGAAAGCGGCTGCCGTCCTTGCGAATGTAAGTCAGCTCGTAGATGTCCTCGATGCCGCGCGAGGCTTTAAAGACTAATGCTTCGAAGCCCGGCGAGATCGTGGTTGCGAGTTCCAGGCTCAATGCTTTGGCGCGCGCGATCACCTCTTGCGGATCGGAGATGTCGGCAGGGGTGATCTTGTTCATCACGTCGGCTGCCGCATAGCCCAGCATCCGCTCGGCGCCCACATTGAAGATCTGGATCACGCCTCTCTCATCGGTCGCGATGCTCGAGAAGTTGGCGCTGTTGAAGATCGCATTCTGTAAGGCCCCAGTTATTAACAGGGCCTCTTTGCGCAGATCTTCAGCGAGGACATTCAGCTTGCCGGTGTCGGCGTTAGGGATGGCAGAATCGTGGTTATGCGCGGACATGTTCTATTCTCCGTCGAACCTGTTGACCAGGGAGGCGTCAAATCCTTTGGATGTTTCTGACGTGGCCGGTTCCGGTGAAACCTTACCATGTGAAAGAGAGGACTACGCAAGTGGCGACGTTGGGAGTCCTTTATGAGACAAAGGGGCCGCGGCCAGAGCGCGCGCAGAAAATTGGCGATTTTGAGACGATTGGGTTGGAAGGCGGGCTTCACCAGCGACATCGAGTGCCCGAATACCCGCTGAATGCGGGACCGTGGTTTACTTTCCCCGCGTTGGAGCGTTTTAGCAAGACGGAATGGCGGAGAGAGGGGGGTTCGAACTTGAGCCGCTTTGCGGGCGTCTGAGCCCGCAGGCTAAATCCCGAGCGAAAGCGAGGGACCTCTTTGAACGCTAGGCTTGTGGGATTTACTGGCGGAGAGAGGGGGATTCGAACCCCCGATAGAGCTTTAGACCCTATAACGGTTTAGCAAACCGCCGCCTTCAGCCACTCGGCCATCTCTCCGGCGCGGGAAGAACTGCTGCAATGAGTTTACACCAGCCTTCAGTGGCTCACTTAAGTCGTCGTTTTTTTTCGCGGCTTTTCTCCCCGGAGACTTCTTTCATGAAATCACATTCGAGCAGGAGTTTAGCAAACCGTTTATCACCCCTCAACATGTCCCATTTGGGGTCGATAGGAAGAAACGTCAGATGAACATCGCGCAGGCTCAATGCCCGTTGCAGATACTGAATCGCTGAATCATCTTCGCCCATCCCCGCAGATACCAGCGCCAGCGCATAGGGAGGCAAAAATCGTTCGTTCGAGATGGCTTGCAAGGTACTCATGATCTGAGCGGCTTCATCCTTCTTGCCGAGTCTGGCGAGCAAGTAGCCTCTCAAAGAGAGAACTTTGCTGTTTCCTCCGCTCAGGCGTCCCGCCAGATTCAGTGCCTCGAATGCTTTTTCATGTTGCCCGGTCTGCTCGCAGGCCTGCGCCAATTGAAAATGGCCGATCCAGAACTCCGGGTCCACCACAATAGCCTGCTTGGCGAATCTCACGGCGGCGGAATAGTCGCGTCCCGCAAAAGCCACCTGCGCGGAAAGCGCATGATGCATGGCATACAAAGGATCCAATTCTCGAGCGCGGCGGATGCAGGGCTCCGCTTCCGGATGTCTCCCCATGTGAGCCAGCAGCACTCCCAGCATCCGGTGAGCCAATGGATAACCCGGATCCAGGGAGATCGCTTTTCTGAACGCTGTTTCCGCCGCCGGCCAATCCCAACCCAGGAAAAAATTCATCAGGCCGAATGAGCATTGCGCCTCCGCAAGCTCGGGCTCCGCGCCCACAGCATGCTCTGACGCCACCCGCGCAAGCGGCCATACCCCCAGCACCGGGGCATCCCCATTCACGGGGCTGGAAGAATAAGCGTCGGCAAGACCGGACCACGCCAATGCATAATCCGGATCAAGAGCGGTCGCGCGCTGGAAGTACTCAATGGCGCGCCGTGTGGTTGGCGGCGTCAGCTGGTTCCACATGTGGCGCCCGCGCAGATAGAAGTCGTACGCTTCAGAATTCAGCGTGTGGCGACGTTTCAGCAGGTTGAGTCGTTCCGGGGAAAGCCGCAGTCGGATCTGCTCCGCGATCGCGATCGACAATTCGCGTTGGAACATCAGCAGGCTGCCTGGCTCATTCTCATAAGAGGAAGACCATATTTGGATCTGGTCCTGCACCCTGATCAGCCGGGAAGTGATTCGCAGGCGCTCTCCTTCGGCGCGTATCGAGCCTTCGATCAAATAGGCAACTCCTAATTCGCCCCCGATCTCTGAAAGCGATTTCGTGGTCCGCTTATATCGCGTGACGGAGGTTCGCCCGATCACGCACAGATGCTCGGGGTCTACCTGGCCCAGAGCGACGATGGATTCTTCCGTGAATCCATCCGCCAGGTATTCGCGTTCAGGATCTGCGCCGATATTCTCAAACGGCAGCACCGCCAAAGTCGTCTGTGGCTTCGCCGGGACAGGCGCGTTGCCGAGTACTTCCACCTCAGCTATAAATCGATAGCCCTTGCTCGGAACCGTCTCCACGAAAGCAGGCGCATCCGGGTCATCATGCAACGCCTGCCGCACCTTGCGGATCGCCGTGTTGACTCCGGTCTCAATGTCCACAAAGACGCCCTTGCCCCAAAGCCGGTCCACGATCTCCGTACGAGATACCAGGTGATTGCGGCGATGCACAAGCAGGATCAGCAGGTCCATCGCGCGTCGCTCCAGCCGCACAGCCTGGCCCTGCCGGCGCAAAGCATATTCCTGCACGTCTAACTCGAACGTGCTGAAGCGGAACTTCGTCTCTGGGGCGATATTGGCCATGCGAATCAACTTTAGAGTGACACAAATCTCCTGCCGCCGCACCTGGCGCTACAGGAAAAGTGCATGCCAACTTCAGGCGTCCTCCATGTTCAAAAAATGCTCCTGGACGCACTATGGATCCAAGAGTAACCAAACCCAAGGAGAACCCCCAATGAAGTCCACATTCCTCAAAATATTTGCCACCATGCCACTCGCACTCGCCCTGATCTCAGGCGGCATGATGGTCCCCGCAAAAGCAAGTGCCGCCCCCGCCCTGCAATCCGAGCAATCACCTCTAGGGTTGGAAGGCACATGGCGCGTACAGGTCACCACCTACAATTGCAGCACCGGAGTCCCCGCCGGACCCGCATTCAAGTCACTGCTGGCTTTTCATCGCGGCGGCACACTGACCGGCACCACCACGAACCCGGCATTCCAGCCCGGCCAGCGGACTTCGGATTTTGGAGTGTGGAGCTCGAACGGCGGACACACATATACCGCCGCATCTGAAGCTTATATTCTCTTCACCTCGGCGCCGAATCCTCCCGTGCCCGGATTTCAGAAAGGCACGCAACGCATCAACCAGGCGATCTCAGTCGATGGCGACCAGTTCACTTCAGTGGCAACGGTCCAGTTCAGCGACGTGAATGGCAATACGTTGTTCTCAGGCTGCGCCAGCGCTGTCGGCCAGAGATTCCAGTAGCGGACAGCGGTCCCCAATACTGGTGCAAAACAAAACGCCTCCCCGATCGGGGAGGCGTTTGATTTCTCCGGCTGTCAGCTTACGCAGCGCGACGGCCGCTATCGATGTGCGTTCCAGTATTACGGCCGCTGAACATGCGATAAAGCGCCAGCAGCACGATCGCGCCCAATACCGCCAGGCCGATGCTGCCCATGTTCACGCCATTCACGCCATCACTGCCCCAGATCGCGCGGCCGATAAATCCACCCACGAATGCGCCGGCGATTCCCAGCAGCATAGTGATGATCCAACCGCCCGGATCACGACCCGGCATTAACAGTTTCGCGATAGCGCCAGCCACCAGGCCGAGAACGATCCATGCAATAAATCCCATATTTTTATCCCCCTTCAGGGTTGAGCAGCATTGAATTGAGCAGCATTGATTGGCTGCTTGTAGTGCTCTTGGTATTAGGTAGGACGTCTCTGTACCTTGGCTAGTTGGCTGCAATCGAGAGTTGCCGGGCAGAGTAGCTGCCCTGGGGTTGCCTGGCAGTCGCGAATGAGCCTACGAATGAGCCCTCCCTTAGCGCGGTCGGGTGAGCACGGTTCCCAA
>JBBSFV010000038.1:0-28582 GCA_038254775.1 Terriglobales bacterium
GCTCGCGCTTCGCGCTGCGCAAGAATGGGGCACCCGGCGCACAACGAAAATCGCGTTGTGTGGGCCACCCGCCCCAAAGGTAACAAGTACAATCACTCCATCGTCATGCGCTTACACCGTGCATTCTGGATGCTATTGCTGTGCGGGATCGCGCTGCTGCGGGTTCATCCGGCGGACGACAAGAAGCTGGCGATCTATGCGCCGGAGGCGACCTATTCACTTCCTGTGACCGAGCATGACAAGCAAGACTATGTTCCGCTGTTCGCACTGGTGGAACCGCTGGCGAAGACCAGCATGCGCATCGATGGGAAGAGCTATCGGCTGCAGGTGAATGAGAGCGAAGGGGAGTTCAAGGAAGGGAAAAGCTCGGCGCGGGTAGGCAAGAACAAGTTCGAGATGTCAGGCAAGCTGGTGGTGGAGAATGGGCAGGCGCTGGTGCCGACGGCATCGGTGATGCGGATCCTCTCAGAGTTTCTGAAGCGGCAGATGGAATTTCATGAGACGGGGCGCCGGTTGTTCTTCGACAAACAAGCGATCCAGGTGAGCAGCGCCTTGAAAAAAGGAGAGCCCTCAAGCCTGGTGATCAGTTTTTCAGCGCCGGTGAATCCCACGGTGCACACCGAAGCAGGCAAGGTTCGGTTGACGTTTAATCGCGAGCCGGTGGTGGGCGGGCTGGGGACAGCCGCGCTGAATGACAAGCTGCTGACCTCCAGCACGTTCAGTGAGGCGAATGGAGCGGCGGAGCTGACGGTTGCGGGGACGGGAGCGCTGATGGCGACGTTCTCCGATGGGGGAAAGACGATCACGGTGAGCGCCGCGCCGGGAGCAGTGGCGGCGCACAATCCGAGCCCCAGCCTGCCGGCGGCATCCGGGGCGATTGCTGCGGCGGATGCGGTGCAAGCGCAGCCGGCGAAGCCGCCTTCACTCAACTCCGTGTTGCCGCTGCCGCCGAAGTTTTTTGTGATGATCGATCCCGGGCACGGTGGCGACGACCCGGGGGCGAAATTCTCAGAGACGCTGCTGGAGAAAGACATTACGCTGGCGATCGCGCGGAAACTGCGCAGCGAACTGCAGAGCCGCGGGATCAACGCTGTGCTGCTTCGCGACTCAGACACGACGCTCAGTTTCGATCAGCGCGCCATCCATACCAACGCGCAGCGGGCGTCCATCTATGTTTCGCTGCACGTTGCCAGTCCGGGATCGGGAGTGCGGGTTTATAGCGCGCTGCTGCCGGCAGCAGCAGAAAAAGAGACATCGAGCTTTGTTGCCTGGGAGCGCGCGCAATCTGCTTACCTGGGGAAGAGCCGGGAGCTGGCGGGGGCGGTGGCGCAGGAGTTTGGGGAGAAGAAAGTGCATGCGCTGATGGCGAGCAGCCCGCTGCGACCGCTGAATAGCATTGCTTGCGCGGCGATTGGGATCGAGATCGCCGAGCGAGACCCGCAGGCGCTCTCCACGGCGAAGCTGCAACAGAGCATGGCGATGGAGCTGGCTGCCGCGATCGTGAACGGCAAGGCGAATGTGGAGAAGGCGGAATGATCCCCCGGCATGTGCAGATCACGATCTCACTGCTGCTGGTGGGAGTGCTGATCAGCGGGCTTTATCTCTTGCGCCTACGGCAGCGGGCGGAGATGGTAGCAACGAGCACCAGTGGATCGCGTCCGGTTGCCGCTCCAGTGGGGGGGCCATCGGAAAAGATCCCAGTAGTGATCGCTTATGACGATGACTCGGTGCTGCGGCTGGAAGATGCCAGCGCCACGTTGCCGCAAGAGCCGACCGCCCGCGCGCGGGAGGTATTGCGGGAGGTGATCGCGCGCTATGTGAAGTCGCCCTCCCCCCATGCCCTGGCAGAAGGCTCGGATGTGCGAGATGTATTCATGGTGGGCAGCGACTTGTGTGTGGTGAACCTGAATGCCGCCTTCGCCGATGGACACCGCTCAGGCGCGATGCTGGAAGAGCTCACCCTGGCCAGCCTGGTGGAGACGCTGGCGATGAATGTTCCACAGATCAAGCGGGTGAAGTTCATTGTGGAAGGAAAAGAGCGCGAGACACTCGCCGGACATGCCGACCTGAAACAGACTTATGACACGGCCGCCATCCACGAGCTGGTGATGGAGCTGCAATGAAGGGGTCGCGTGCGGTGATCGGTGTATTCGACTCTGGAGTGGGTGGCCTGACGGTGTTGCGGGAGCTGCAGAAACAGGTGCGGCACGCCGATTACCTGTACTTTGGCGACACCGCACGATTGCCGTACGGAGCGAAGTCCGCGGAGACGGTTGCGAAGTACGCGATCTCCGCCGCCCGATTTCTGCAGCAGCAGGGTGCGCAGTATCTGGTGGTGGCATGCAACACGGCGTCTGCGCTGGCGCTGGAGGCGGTGACCTCGGCGCTGCGAATCCCGGTCCTGGGGGTGATCGATCCGGGCGCGGAGGAGGCAGCGCGAGTGTCGAAGAAAAAACGGGCGATCGTGATCGCCACGGAAGGCACGGTGAACAGCCACGCTTATCGGGATGCGCTGGCGGCGCGCGGGATTCTAGCCGAGGAGAAGTCGTGCCCGCTGTTTGTGCCGTTGGTGGAAGAGGGTTGGACGGACCATCCTGTCACCGAGCAGGTGGCAGAGATCTATCTGGCGCCCATCATTCGCGGCGGCGCTGCCAAGATGGCGGAGGAACGATCGCACGAAGATGCCGGCCCATCGCTCGATCCCATCTGGATCCCGGCGGCGAATCGCAGAAGATTTTCTGACGATGATGATTGGCAGCCCGCGCAGGATGTGCTGGTGCTGGGGTGCACGCATTATCCGCTACTGAAGCCGCTGCTGCATCGCGTGGTGCCGGAGCAAATCACGATCGTGGATTCCGCGGAGGCCACTGCCGCGCGCGTGGCAAAAGTATTTCCTGAATCGGACGCTGCATCGGGGAGCCTGCGATTGTTCGCGACAGATTCAACAGAAAAATTCCGTCGCGCGGGAGAGAAATTCCTGGGCACCAAGATCGGCGCGGTGGAGCAGGTGGCGTTGCCGGAGTAGCTAGTACCCAGTAGCCAGTAGCCAGTACCCAGTAGCTAGTACCCAGTACCCAGTAGCCAGTACCCAGTAGCTAGTACCCAGTACCCAGTAGCCAGTACCTAGTTAAGTTCAAGAGCAAGAGCAGTGCAAGATCAGAACACAGTACAAAGTACGTTGTACCGAGTGCCGAGTTAAGTTCAAAGGCGAGAGCAGGACCAGTACCGAGTACCTGGTACCGAGAGAAGCCAAACCAGAACCCGAGGCAGCATCCGCTACACTTCTTGTATGGCTCATCGTTCTGACAATCGCGCGGCTGACGCGCTGCGTCCCACAAAGATCACTCCTGACTTTATTGCGATGGCGGAGGGTTCCTGCCTGATCGAGGTGGGCAACACGCGGGTGATCTGCACTGCTTCCATCGAAGAGACCGTGCCGCCCTTCCTGCGCAACAGCGGCAAAGGGTGGATCACGGCGGAATATTCCATGATCCCGCGCGCGACGCTTACCCGGACTGCGCGCGAATCGAGCAAGGGGCGCATTGGCGGGAGGACGCACGAGATCCAGCGGCTGATCGGGCGGTCACTGCGGGCAGTGGCTGACTTGAAAAAGCTGGGAGAGCGCACCATCACGCTGGATTGCGATGTGATCCAGGCGGATGGCGGCACGCGAACGGCATCGATCACGGGCGCGTTTGTTGCGCTCGGGGTTGCGGTGGAAAAGCTGATGGCCGCGGGCACGCTCAAAAGTTCACCGATCCGCGATTTTGTGGCCGCGACAAGCGTTGGCGTGGTGAACCAGGAGGTGCTGCTCGACCTGGATTACAGCGAGGACTCACGCGCGGATGTGGACATGAACTTTGTAATGACGGGAGGGGGAAGGTATATCGAGTTGCAAGCGACGGCGGAGCAGCATCCGTTTGATGATGCGCAGCTGGCGACGCTGATGAGATTTGCGCGCAAGGGATGCGAAGAGTTGATCGCGCAGCAGCGCGGGATCTTGAAGGGACTGAGCGGGCACCAGTGACACGTTTGGCTCTCAGCGTTTGAACGCTCCAGGGCTACGCCCTTCCGCAGGCTCGCTCCCACCCCATCGAGCTACGCTCGCTGGGGACCCCGGGCTCGGGATTGATTCCGTGATGGTGAACGGCAAATGGGTGGTGGATGAAGGAGTGGAGTTGGTCGTTAGTACAAGCTGTCGCTACGCGACCGCCGAGGCTTTGTCCCTCGTCGCCTGAGCGCTCCAGGGCTACGCCCTTCCGCAGGCTCGCTCCCACCCCATCGAGCTACGCTCGCTGGGGACCCCGGGCTCGGGATGACAATCTCAGCTTTCAGCTCTTGAGTTTGAAAAGTCTTTCGTACTCTTCCGGGGTGTTGACATTGCAGATCACCGCGGGATCTTCAACGGGAAGATATTCCATCCGCTCCTGATGTTCATGCTCAAGGTTTCGGGCGGTGGACTCGACCGCAGCGTTGAGAAAAACTTCGATCATCTCACGGGCAATGGCGATGGGATGTCCGTGGGTACCTTGAAACTCGGGGACGACCGCCCACTTCCGGCGGCGGGTGACGTGGTTGAAGTGATCGAGGAGAGCGCGGATGGTCTCCGGCTGGGCGGGCGGACGGTCCACATGGGTGACCAACGCAGCGTCTCGCCCGCGGTTCAGCACTTCCTGAAGGCCGCATTGCAGAGAGCTGAACTGTCCGCGCTCGGGCTGGGTATTCAGGACGAGGAAAGCGCCACGGGAAAATATTTCGGTTTTGAGCTTGTCGGCATTCGCGCCGACTACCACAAATATCATCTGCACATGGGGACGCAGGCTCTCAATGGCCGCGCCGAGGAATGTATGGTTCTCCCGCAAGGAGGGGAGCAGCGCTTTATCGCGGCCCATGCGGCTGGAATCCCCGGCTGCAAGGATCACGCCGGCAAAGCTGGGGGCGATCATGGCTTGACCTGGCGGTGTTCCGCGCCTGTGTTTGCGAGCTTTCGCGTCCAACTCATGTGCGGCACTGACTTGCCGCGGCGCACGGCGATCATTTCCGCGACGACGGAGATGGCGATCTCCTCCGGGGTGAGGGCGCCGATATCGAGGCCAACGGGGGAATAGACGCGCTGCAACTTCTCATGGGCAATGCCTTCTTTTTCCAACTCCCGCGCCACGCGGATGAACTTACGCTCACTGCCGATCATGCCCAGGTATCGGCAGGGGGTTTCGATCGCCCAGCGCAGGACGCGCATGTCATCGGCGTGCCCGCGGGTGACGATGACCATGAATGCGGAATCGGTGGGCGCGAGTTGCGGCAGGATGCGCTCGTAGTCGTCGACAAAGATATCTTTGGCCTCGGCGAAGCGTTCGCGATTGGCGTACGAGTCGCGATCGTCGACGATGGTGACTTCAAATCCGACGACGTTGGCCACGCGATAGAGGCTTTGTGCGATATGGCCGGCACCGAAGATATAAAGTTGCGCCGCGGGAAGCACGGGCTCGATGAAGACCTGAAGAGTGCCGCCGCAGACCAGACCAGTGTCATATTTAGGATCGTTATTCAGGTTGAAGCTGAGGGTCTGCGGCTTCTCTTCCTGCATGACCTGTTTGGCGGCCTGCCAGACCTCGGCTTCGACGCAGCCCCCGCCGATGGTGCCGACGATGGAACCGTCATCCCGCACCAGCATCTTGGCTGTTGCAAATGACGGGATGGACCCGCGCACATTGATGATGGTGGCGAGCGCGCCTCGGCGGCCTTCATGGCGGAGCCGCACGATCTCAGAGTAGATGTCCACGCAGCCATTTTAACCACTGGGTCGCGAAAATACTTTGCTGGCGAGGATCGGCGGAACTGGAGCCTGGAAATCATATCCGGCGAACTGATACCCTTAGAGCGCCCATGAAAACATCGATGCTTGAATCCACGCGCTTGCGAGTAGCGGAAAATATCACCGAACTTGTAGGCGAGACCCCGATGTTGCACCTGCAGCGCGTTGTTCCGGCGGGCGCGGCCGATGTCTATGCCAAGCTTGAGTATCTGAGCCCCGGGGGAAGCGTGAAAGACCGCGCCGCCATCGGGATGATCCGTCGCGCGGAGCAGGAAGGACGGTTGCACGAGGGCTCAACGATCATTGAAGCCACGGCGGGCAATACGGGGATCGGGCTCTCACTGATTGGAGTGAATCGTGGCTACAAAGTCATTCTGTGCGTGCCGGAAAAATTTGCCGAAGAGAAGATCACGGTGATGCGCGCGTTGGGCGCGACGGTGATCCGCACCCCGGAGGAAGAGGGGATGCGAGGCGCGATCCGCAAAGCGAAAGAGATCGCCGCCGACATCCCGGATTCGTTCGTGGCGCTGCAGTTTGAAAATCTTTCCAACCCCGAATACCACTACCAGACCACGGCGCGCGAGATGATGGAGCAGATGGACAATCGGGTGGATGCGATGGCGATCGGCGTGGGTACGGGAGGGACATTTTCCGGGGTGGCGCGCTACTTCAAAGAGAAGAATCCGAGCGTGATCACGGTGGCAGTGGAGACTGAAGGCTCGGTCTTAAGGGGTGGCGAGCCGGGCAAACACAAAGTGGAGGGGATCGGCGTAAGTTTTGTACCGAAGACCTTTGACGCGAGTGTTGCGGACGAGATCGTTGCGGTCACGGACAAAGACGCGTTCGACATGGTGGCATTGTTGGCGCGCAAAGAGGGCGTGCTGGCGGGGTCGAGCGGGGGAGCGAACGTGTTTGCGGCGATCGAGATCGCGAAGAGGCTGGGACCGGGCAAGCGGGTAGTGACCATGGTGCCGGATTCGGCGGAGCGGTATTTGTCGAAGAAGATCTTTGAGGGTGGGGAGTAGGGCTGTGGAGGGGCTCGCTGCGCTCGCGACATTTAGATCCACTCTTGCTCGCGCTTCGCGCTGCGCAAGAATGGGGCACCCGGCTTTCGCTCGGGAAGATCGTTTTATAAGCAGCGCGCCAAGAGTTAAAAGGGATTCTTCGCTGCGCTCAGAATGACAATGCTAGGGACTCTTCGCTGCACTCAGAATGACAATACTGTGGGGGCTCGCTGCGCTCGCGACATTTAGACCCACCCTTGCTCGCGCTTCGCGCTGCGCAAGAGTGGGGTACCCGGCAGTTTTTAGCACCTACCCAGTACCTAGTACCTAGAAAAAGCAAGAGCAAAACAGAAGCACTCGGAATGACAACTGATATTGCTGGTTCCCGCGCCGGATGAAAGACTCCGAGGCATTACAATCCGTTCCTGAAATTATTCAGACCGAATCCAATCATGACGCCATTCAAAGGTTTTTCCACGAAAGCCATCCATGTGGGGCAGGAGCCGGACGAACTGACCGGAGCGGTTGCCCCGCCGATCTATCCCACATCCACGTATGCGCAGGAAGAGATCGGAAAAAATAAAGGATACGAATACGCGAGGGTGTCAAACCCGACACGCGACCGGGTGGAAAAGAATCTGGCGGCGCTCGAAGGTGGAAGGTCGGCACACGTTTTCGCCAGTGGCATGGCGGCGACGCATGCTTTCTGCACCGCATTCATGAAAGCCGGCGACCACCTTATCTGCGGATCGAATGTGTATGGTGGCGTGCCGCGGCTGTTCAATCAGGTGCTTGCGAACCACGGCATGGAGTTCACTTACGTTGATACCTCTGAAGCGAAGAACGTGGAGCAAGCGGCCAGGAAGAACACCAAGTATGTTTGGATAGAGACGCCCACGAACCCGCTGATGGCGCTGACCGACATTGCCGAGGTAGCGAAGGTGGCTCATGCGGCGGGCGCGGAGCTGATCGTGGACAACACTTTCATGTCACCGTATTTTCAGCGTCCGATCGAGTTTGGCGCTGACATGACGATGCATTCCACGACCAAGTTTTTGAATGGGCACAGCGATGGATTAGGTGGAGTGATAGTTTGCACCAAGCCGGAGCAGGCGGAGAAGTTCGCGTTCATCCAGAAGGCGGCGGGGGCGATCCTGTCACCGTTCGAGTGCTGGCTGATCCTGCGCGGAGTGAAGACGCTGGGGGTGCGGATGCCGGTGCATGATCGCAACGGCCGCGCGGTGGCGGAGTTCCTGAAGGGGCACAAGAAAGTGCACAGAGTGCTTTATCCCGGGCTGAAGGAGCATCCGCAACATGAGTTGGCGAAGCGGCAGATGAGCGGTTTTGGATCGATGATCACCTTTGAACTTGGCAGCATGGAGAATGCGAACAAGATGCTGCGCAAGGTGCAGGTGTGCACGTTAGGCGAATCGCTGGGGGGAGTGGAGTCACTGATCTCGCATCCAGCCACGATGACGCATGCGGCGTTGGGAATCGAGGGCCGGAAGAGCATCGGGCTGACCGATGGGATGGTGCGTATCTCGGTGGGGATCGAAGATCTGGAGGACCTGATCGCAGACCTGGATCAGGCGCTGGCTTGAGAGCGGTACCGAGTACTGAGTACTGAGTACCCAGTATCGAGTACCCAGTACCCAGTACCCAGTACACAGTCAAAGGCAAAGGCAAAGGCAAGAGCAAAAAGCAGTACCGAGTACCCAGTACCGAGTACCGAGTACACAGTCAAAGGTAAAGGTAAAGGCAAAGGCAAAGGCAAGAGCAAAAAGCAGTACCGAGTACCCAGTACACAGTCAAAGGCAAAGGCAAAGGCAAAGGCAAAGGCAAAGGCAAGGGCAAAGGCAAAGGCAAAGGCAAGGGCAAAGGCATAGGCAACAGCAAAAGCAAGAGCAAAAGTGGGGATTGCAGATATTGAGTAGCGCTTAACCGATCAATTCGGGGTGTGGGTAGTGATCTGTTGCAGAGTTCGTGCCACACCCTGCAGCTCAGTATTCAATTTTGCCACGGTATTTTTCATTCCATTCACTTTTTCCGCCAAGCCCCGGCCGGCGGCTAATTCCAGCATCTGATTGGCTTGTTCGAAGGTGGTGACGGAGGAGCTGAGGATGTATGCCATGGCGTCCGCATGGGGCTTCCAGAGATAGGCGGAATCCTGTTTAGCGCGGAACTCATTCTGTTCGACGATGAGGCGGGCATGGAGCGCGACCATGTAAGAGAGCAGGCCGGCAAAGTCCGCACGGAAGCTCTTCTCAGCGCCAAAATCCGCGCGCAGAGACTCCGCCTCAAAGGGAGTGATGTTGATCACGCCCTTGGTGAGGGGGACGACGCAGGCTTTGGGATCGGCGGCGCGAATAAAACTGCGGACGCTGTCAAGTTGCGAACGGATCTTGCCATCTTCCACGGAATTCACGAATTGCGGAATGGTGGTTGCGGCAGCGAAAGAAGGCATTCAAGGAAGCTTTCAACGCCGCCGAGGCCCCGCCCCCGCCTGCCGCAAAGAAAGCCTCTCCCGTGGGGGGCGAGCGGCTTAGTGTAGTGCAGGTGGGGATGTGAGGCAAGGGGGAGGGTTGCGATCTTTCGTGCCGTGAAAAAGGGATTCTTCGCTTCGCTCAGAATGACAATTGCATATGACCGTGCTGTGAAAAGGGATTCTTCGCTTCGCTCAGAATGACAATTGCATCGGTAGGTTGGCGGTGGTTCGGGGATGGGCTAGATCAACAAAAGAGCTTGATTGCCCGGTGCGGGGCTGCTAGCCTACTTTGTGGCGCAAAGTCCATCTTTTTCTGGGATGAAGCAATCGGTTTCGCCCAGTGTTCAAACCCTCGAGCTGTGCTAGTTTAGAGTTCTAAAGAGGCTTTTCTACAGCAAGTGAAAATCGGCTCACAAAAGCGCAAGCCGGGAAAAGATGCGATGATGTTCTCCGGTATCGACCTAGGGAGCGTGCCGCGGCATATTGCCATCATCATGGATGGGAATGGCCGATGGGCGCGGACTCGGCACTTGCCTCGAGTGGCGGGCCACAAAAAGGGAATGGACGCGTTACGTGAGACGGTGGAGACGGCTTCAAAGGCGGGAATCCCGTGGCTGACGCTCTATGCATTCTCGGTGGAAAACTGGAAGCGACGGCCGAAGACGGAAGTGGCATTCCTGATGGCGCTCTTAAAGACCTATCTTGAACTGGAAGTGCCGAAGCTGGATGAGCAGAATATCCGCTTGAATTACATTGGGCGGCGGCATGAGCTGCCGGAAGATGTGCAACGCAAGATGCGATGGGCGGAAGAGATCCTCAGCAAGAACTCGGGTATGACGCTCACGCTGGCGCTGAATTACGGGTCGCGGTCAGAGATCGCGGATGCTTTCAAGGGGATACTGGAGGCGGCGGCAAAGAATGGCGGGCTGGAACACCTGCGGGAGACCGGCATCGATGAAGAGGAGGTGGGGCGCCATTTGTATACCTCACACCAGCCGGACCCGGACCTGGTGATCCGCACCAGCGGAGAGATGCGGCTGAGCAACTTCCTGCTGTGGCAGGTGGCGTACTCGGAGATCTATGTGACGGAGACGCTATGGCCGGACTTCCGCGGCAAAGATCTGGTGGAGGCGATCGCCGACTTTCAGAAGCGCGAGCGGCGCTATGGGGGATTAGGCGCGCAGGCGCAGGCGGGCGGGAAACGTAAGTGAAGCGAGTTTTGACCGCAATCATCCTTATTCCATTGATATTGATCGCGATCTTCCGCGCGCCCATTTGGGTGCTGACGGGGATGGTGGCGGTATTCGCGCTGCTGGCGGCGTATGAGTTCCTGGAGATCTGCAAAGGTTACGGGGTACGCCCGTTCAAGTGGTTCACGCTGGTGCTTTTGGCGTTGCTGTTCGTGCCGTTCGAGATGCTGCTCCCGCAATATGCACGCATCATCAACTTTGGGTACATCGCGTTGACGGTGCTGGCGCCATTCCTCATGCTGGCGCTGGCGATGTCACGTAAAGAGTTGCGTGAAGGACTGCCCGCGGCGGCCCTCTCATTAATTGCGCTGCCGTATATCGGCATCGGGCTGGGTGCGACGTTGATCCCGGTGAAGTCTCTGCCCTTCGGCAATCTGCTGATCACCTTTCTGTTGATCGTGGTGTGGAGTGGCGACATCTTCGCTTACTACGTCGGCAAGAATCTTGGACGCCGCAAGATGGCGCCAAACATCAGCCCGAATAAGACGTGGGAGGGGGCAGTGGCTTCGCTGGTGGGATCGGCAGCGCTGGGAACGTTTTTTCTGGCAAACGCTCCGGCGGTGTGGGCGGGGCTGACGCGCATGCATTTCATCGCAGCCCAAAGCGTATTGGGAACCACCATCCCCGTGCATGCGCCTGCGGAGATATGGAAGGTGATCATGATGGCGCTGGTGATCAATATAGCGGCGCAGGTGGGAGATCTAGTGGAGTCCATGATCAAACGCGGCGCCAATGTGAAGGACTCGGGAAGACTGTTACCGGGCCATGGCGGGGTGTTGGACCGGGTGGATGCGCTGCTCTTTGCCGCTCCGGTGGGCGTGCTACTATTCATCATCATCAACCTGCATTTGGCCCGCTAGTACCTCACTTTCAGGAACATTCCTGCCTTGAAACGCATCGCCATCCTTGGTTCCACCGGCTCTATCGGGAATTCCACATTGAGCATTTGTGAGGCCTATCCCGACCGCTTTGCGGTGGTCGCGATGGCTGCGGGCGTCAATGTGGATGCGGCATTCGCGCAGTGCCAGCGATGGAAGCCAAAGGTGATGTCCGTGGCGCGCGAAGAGGATGCCGCGAGTTTGAGCGAGCGGCTGGCGCAGACGGGGGTTGAGGGCGTACGCGTGGTACATGGTGCGGCGGGCACGGTGATGGTGGCGACGCATCCTGAGGTTGATTTTGTAGTGAGCGCGATCGTGGGCGTGGCGGGACTGGAAGCGACTTACGAGGCAGCAAAGCTGGGCAAGAGCATCGGTTTGGCAAACAAAGAGTGCCTGGTAGCGGCGGGTGAGTTGATCACGGCCGAGGCGCGGCGGCACAACAAGCCGCTGCTACCTATCGATAGTGAGCACAATGCGGTACACCAGTGCCTCCGCGGTGGGCGGATGGAAGAGGTGAGCACGGTGTGGCTGACGGCATCGGGCGGACCGTTCCTGCACACCCCGAAGGCGGAGTTCGATTCGATCACGGTGGAGCAGGCGTTGAACCATCCCACATGGAAGATGGGCAGGCGCATCACCATCGATTCGGCGACGCTGATGAATAAGGGTTTTGAGGTGATCGAGGCGTGCCGGCTGTTCGATCTTCCGGCGGAGCGAGTGAAGGTGATCGTGCATCCGCAGTCCACCATCCACTCCATGGTGGAGTTTGTGGATGGCAGCATCCTGGCGCAGCTTTCGGTGACCGATATGCGGCTGCCAATCCTCTATGCGCTGACGTATCCGGAGCGGGTGGAGTCAGAGCTGAAGTTTAATCCCTTGGAACTAAAGCGGCTGGATTTCCACGCGCCGGACCTGGAGAAGTTTCCGTGTCTCAGATTGGCGTATGAGGCGGCAGAGGCCGGGGGGGCCAAGTCAATCGCGCTGAATGCGGCGGATGAGGTGGCGGTTGCGTCGTTTTTAGCGGGGGAGATCGGATTTTCCGACATCCCAGGCACAGTCTCTGACGTTCTTAGTGAAACATCCGACACGCATCCGGAATCTATACAGCAAGTCCTTTCCTGCGACGCTGCGGCGAGAGAGCGCGCGCGAGCTGTGGTCGCGCAGCGTAAAAAGCGGGTGCGGGTGCGAGGGAACTGAAGTTTCTAGGCGGCCGTTGCAGGTTTGATTTAGATTAAGGATTCTCCAGGTTAAGGCAATCTTCTTATGAATTTTCTGATCGCAGTGGCGGCAATGGGGTTCGTGCTGGGCGTGCTGATCGTGGTGCACGAATTTGGGCATTATGCAGTGGCGAAGCTTTGCGGCGTCCGGGTGGAAGTGTTCTCAGTGGGCTTTGGAAAACGTTTGTTCGGCGTCCGCAAGGGGGAGACAGATTACCGCCTGAGCGCGCTGCCATTCGGCGGTTACGTGAAGATGGCGGGCGAGAATCCCATGGACACTCACACCGAAGATCCGGGCGAGTTCATGAACCATCCGCGGTGGCAGCGGTTCCTGATCGCGATCGCCGGGCCGGTGATGAACATCCTGCTGGCGATCGGGTTGCTGACCGGGGTGTACATGGTGCGGTATGAGCACCCGGTGCACTCGGACAAGCCGGCGCTGCTCAGCACAGTAGAAAAAGGAAGCCCGGCAGAAGCGGCCGGCCTGAAGGACGGAGACCTGATCGTCCAAGTGAATGGCGTGCAGCATCCCACCTGGGAAGACGTACAGCTGCAACTGATGCTCGCGAGTAAAGAAGCGGCGGATGTGACCGTGCTGCGCGAGGGCAAAGTATTCACCGTTGCCCTGAAACCGATCTTCCGCGATGATGCCCCGGTCTCAGGCCTGGTACCGAGAGAAAAGATCATTGTGACTTCTATCCAGATGGATATGCCTTTGTACAACGCGGGCGTGCGTCCGGGCGATGAGATCCTTTCGCTGAATGGGATCAATTTTGATTCCGTGGTGCGGATTCGTGCATATCTTGCGGAGAACAAAGACAAACCCATCGACGTGAAGGTGCGCAGAGGAAACGATATAGCGGAGAAGAAGATCACCCCAGTGGTGATGAAAGATGAAAACGGAACCCAGTTCTACGGAGTGGGATTCAGCTCCACCCCGGTGGAATCACAAAAGCTCAGCTTCGCTGAAGCGCTCAGCCACTCGTTGGAGACCAACAAAAAGATGAGCGTGGCGGTATTCGAGCTCCTGGGAAAGCTGGTTCAGCGCAAGGCCTCCATGAAACAGATGAGCGGACCGATCGGCATTGCGAAATTTGCCGGCGAGGCAGCGCGACAAGATGGGTGGATCCCATTGCTGGGGGTGATGGCGTTCATCAGCCTGCAGCTTGGCTTGTTCAACCTGTTGCCCATCCCGATCCTGGATGGAGGAATGATCCTTTTCCTTCTCATCGAAGGGCTGATGCGCCGGGACATCAATCAACGGATCAAAGAGCGAATCTATCAGACGGCGTTCGTGTTTCTGGTGATCTTTGCGGTGATGGTGATCTTTAACGACGTGTCGAAGCTGGTGTAAGGCTTAGGCAGGGGGTTTTCACGGTACCCACGACTTCGTCGTGGGCTGCAGTTCAACCGCCGCTTCGCGGCTGAAAAGCACGGTTCCATGCGAGTGAGTTTTAGTTGGGTCGATATTTTTCGATCATTCCTCTATGAATGGAGCCAAAATATACGCGGATTCATAACTTCGGCAGGGTGCAATTGAACCGTCGCTTTGTGGCTGAATGCAGAATCCCTCGTGATGCTCGGAATGACAATCGCGGATTGACGTGGTCTTCAGAGGGATTGTCGTGGTCACTATAGGGCTTTCCTCGCTTCCGCTCGGGATGTGTTTAAAGGGCTCCCTCGCTCCCGATCGGGATGTGCTTAAAGGGCTCCCTCGCTTCCGCTCGGGATGTGTTTAAAGGGCTCCCTCGCTCTCGCTCGGGATGTGCTCAAAGTGCGGTAAAATAGAGGCACTCTCATGCCCTTAATCGTTCGCAGGAAGACCCCGGTCGTTAGTATTGGCAGTGTGCGCGTTGGCAGCAGCGTGCCTGTGGTGGTGCAATCGATGACCAACACGGATACTGCGGATATTGCAGGCACCATCAAGCAGGTGGCGTCTCTGGCGAGGGCGGGGTCAGAGATCGTCCGCGTGACCGTGAATAATGATGCTGCAGCCAAGGCGCTCCCCTACGTGGTGGAAGGCCTGGATAAGCTGGGCGTGCAGGTACCCATCGTGGGCGACTTCCATTACAACGGGCATCTGCTGCTGACGAAGTATCCGGCATGCGCAGCGGCGCTTTCCAAGTACCGCATCAATCCGGGAAATTGCAGCATCGGCAAAAAAGATGACGAGAACTTTCGCCTGATGGTGGAAGTGGCGGTGAAGAACCAGAAGCCGGTGCGAATCGGCGTGAACTGGGGATCGCTTGACCAGGCGTTGCTCACCAAAATGATGGATGAGAACAGCCGGGTGGCGGAGCCGAAGAGCGCGCGCGACGTGATGATGGAAGCGATGATCGTGAGCGCGTTGCAGTCAGCGGAGATCGCCCAGAAATATGGATTGCGCAAAGACCAGATCATCCTGAGCGCGAAAGTAAGCGGCGTGCAGGACCTGGTGGACGTGTATCGCGAACTGGCGCGGCGCTGCGACTATGTGCTGCATCTGGGATTGACTGAGGCAGGCATGGGCGCGAAGGGGATCGTTGCCAGCAGCGCCGGGCTTACGCCGTTATTGCTTGAAGGGATCGGAGACACCATCCGGGTATCGCTGACGCCGGCACCGAACGGAGACCGCAGCGAAGAGGTGCTGGTAGCGCAGCAGATATTGCAGTCGGTGGGGCTGCGTAGTTTTACTCCGCAAGTAACGGCATGCCCGGGATGCGGGCGCACTACCTCTACATTCTTCCAGGAGATGGCGGAGCAGATCCAGGCGTACACCCGCACCAAGATGCCGGAGTGGAAGCAGGAATATGTTGGCGTGGAAGAGATGAAGCTGGCGGTGATGGGATGCATTGTGAATGGGCCGGGGGAATCGAAGCACGCGAACATCGGGATCTCACTGCCGGGGACGTTTGAAGAGCCCAAGGCGCCGGTGTATGTCGATGGCCGATTGTTCGTCACCCTCAAGGGTGACCGTATCGTGCCGGAGTTCATCAAGATACTGGATGAATACGTGGACTCGCATTATGCGGCGAAAGAGAAGGCCGCGCTGGTAAGTGGGTAGCTAGCGGGGAGCTCTTCCATCTCCGGCATTTTATGCGAAAGCGATCAATCGTCCCTACGGGACTTTTCGTCTACTTGGGATTTGTCCCACGACTTCGTCGTGGGCTGCGGTTCAATCGCCGCTTCGCGGCTCTGGTCTGCGACTCAGGATGACAGTTGCAAGCTGACGTGCTGCGCGAGCGAGTGTCGTGCCGTTCAAAGGGATTCTTCGCTACGCTCAGAATGACAATTGCAAGTTGATGTGCTGCACGAGCGAGTGTCGTGCCGTTTAAAGGGATTCGCTTCGCTCAGGACGACAATTGCAAGCTGACGTGCTGCTGCAACGGCCTATTTTGCCGTCCGTGAAGGATCCTCGCTATCGCCCGGGATGTTTTTTGCGCGATGAGACGAAAAGTACTGAGCTTTGGCCCCTCGGACCGGACCAAAGCCCCTTGCGCCGCATGCTCAGAGGATGAATCAAACGGCACTTGCCAAAGTCATATCGCAAGCTTGAGCAAACCGTACCCTGCGCCCGCCCACATCAAGAAGCCAGTGGCGATCAGCGCCAGCCGCAGCGCGGTGTTATCCAGATATTTGTTGTATTTTGCATCCATAAATCTCGACATTTTATTTTTCTCCTGAAAGCTTTGGCTTTCTGTTGATTAGGTAAGACGCCTGGTGAAGGCTTTTGTGAGCGGCCTTATTGAGGCTCTGCAGGAAATACGCACGGCGCAGAGCGGCAGTTCCATTTAAAATCGCTGACCGTGACCCAACCTGCCCGTCCTACGCCCTCCGCCAGCAATACCTCCGCCCGCACCGCATTGATCACTGGAGCCTCCGGAGGCATTGGCCTGGAGCTTGCCAAACTATTTGCCCGCGACAAATATGCGCTGGTGGTGGTTGCGCGCAACAAATTGAAGATGGAGAAGCTGGTGCCCGAACTGCAGCAGTTAGGCAGCCCGGTAGTGACCGTGATCGCCAAAGACCTGGCCGATCTGGAGGCGCCGGATGAGATCTATGAAGAGACGAAGCGCCGCGGCATCCGGGTGGATGTGCTGGTAAACAATGCCGGCTTCGGAATGCGGGGAGCCTTCAAAGAGATCGAACTGGACACCGAGCTGGACATGATGCAACTCAACATTGTTGCGCTCACGCATTTGACCAAGCTTTATCTGGACGAGATGCTGAAGCGCAGTATCGCCGCTCAGCCATGCCGGATCCTGAATGTTGCCAGCACGGCGGCATTCCAGCCGGGGCCTTTTATGGCGGTGTATTACGCGACCAAGGCGTTTGTACTGTCCTTCTCCGAGGCGATCGCCGAGGAGGTACGGGGAACGAACGTGACCGTGACCTGCCTGTGCCCGGGGGCGACAGCGACCGGATTTGCGGAGAGGGCGGGGATGGCGAACTCGCCATTGTTCAAGATGCGAGTGATGGATCCGGCGACCGTGGCGCGCCAGGGATACGCGGCAATGAATGCGGGTAAGGCAGTGGTGATCAACGGGTGGCGCAATCGGATGTTAGCGATGTCGGTGCGCTTTTCCCCGCGGTCATGGGTAAGGAGGGCGGTGCGCAGCATCCAGGCAAAATAAGTGCCTGCCCCCGGCGAATGTTAAAATCACCTGTTTTCATGCATTTTTTTATAGATCCGAGCTTTCTGAGGTTTGCATGGCGGAAGTAATACTGGATAAGGCGACTGGCCCGGCGCCGCTGACCACCCTGACCGAGGATGAGATCCTTTTCAGGGACAACATCCGGCAATTCGCCGAGGAGGCCATCCGCCCGCTGGTGCGCGAGATGGATGAAAAGCAGGTCTTTGAGAAGAGCCTGATCGAGCAGTTCTTCCAGCTTGGCCTGATGGGCATTGAAGTTCCTGAACAGTACGGCGGCGGCGGCGGGACTTTTTTTGAGGCGATCCTTGCTGTGGAAGAGATCTCCCGGGTGGACGCCTCCGCGGGCGTGCTGGTGGATGTCCAGAACACGCTGTGCATCAACGCGCTGCTACGCTGGGCGACAGAAGAGCAGCGCAAGAAATATCTTTCCATGCTCGCCGCCGACACGGTAGGCGCGTTCGCGTTGAGCGAAGCCGCATCCGGATCTGACGCCTTTGCCCTGCAGACCCGCGCGGACGATAAAGGCGACCACTATCTGCTGAACGGGCGGAAGCTGTGGATCACCAACGCGAAGGAAGCCGGGATGTTCATCCTTTTCGCGAACATCAATCCCAGCGCGGGGTATCGGGGCATCACGGGCTTCATTGTGGAGAAAGACTTTCCGGGATTCACCGTCGGCAAGAAAGAGGACAAGCTCGGCATCCGCGCTTCGAGCACCTGCGAGTTGATCCTGGAAGATTGCAAGGTCCCGAAGGAGAACGTGCTGGGCGAAGTGGGCAAGGGATACAAGATCGCTATTGAGACATTGAACGAAGGCCGCATCGGGATTGGCGCGCAGATGGTAGGCATGGCTCGCGGAGCCTGGGAGTATGCGGCGAAGTATGCGCAGGAGCGCAAGCAATTCGGCAAGGCAATCGCCGATTTCCAGGGCGTGCAATTCCAGTTGGCGCAGGCGGCAACGGAGCTGGAAGCGGCGCGGCTGCTGGTATATAATGCCGCCCGCATGAAGGATGCAGGAAAAGAGTTTGTGAAAGAAGCCGCCATGGCGAAGCTGTTCGCTTCGCAGGTTGCCGAGCGCGCGTGCTCCATGGCCGTGGACATCTATGGTGGGTATGGATTTGTGAAAGATTATCCGGTGGAGAAGTACTATCGCGACGTGAAGATCGGAAAGATCTATGAAGGCACTTCCAACATGCAGTTGAACATTATCGCGAAGATCCTGCTGGGAGGGAAGTAATGAGCATCAACCGCCGGCAGTTCGAGCGGCTGCAGATGTCTGAAGATGCGCTGGCGCTGGATGAGAGTGGCCGCGAACTAGGGAGGGTCTCGCAGGCGGGCGGCGGCGGGATGATGATCCTGACGACCCCGGAGTGTGCGGATTCTTTCACCATTGGGCAGCAGTTCAGGGTGACGATCCTGGAGCCGGGATCACAGACGCGCAATGAGATCGATGTGGTGGTTCGGTACGCGGATGCGACGGGAATCGGGTTGGAGTTTGTGACGGGAAGCAAGTCATTTAGTACCTAGTACAGAGTACCGGGTACCTAGTTACTTTCCGATTCGCCTGTTTTGTCGTTTCCGTTTTCCGTTTACCGTAAGATCAAAATCAAAATCAAAAACAACAGCCGCGGCATTGTCCCTCGTCGCTGGCTAAAGCCAGCTCGCTCGGGATGACAGCGGAACCCGTTCCGCAGGAGTGATGCTGAACAAAGGGATTCTTCCTCGCGCTGCTCCTCAGAATGACAATCGCAATTTGTCGGGACGAGTAGATTTCCGTCGCTCCGCCAGGGATGACAGAGTGTTTAGGAACAAAAAAAAGAGCCGAGGCTTGCGCCTCGGCTTCGCTGTTGGGGGCAGGGCCCTAAAGTATTATGCGTTGCGTCTGGGCCGCGTGGTCAATTCCCGCACCTGGGAGAGGAATGTTGAGCGCTGCATGGGATCGAGTCTGGTGATGTAGGGCGCCAATTCCGCGATGAAAGGGTCGGAGAGAAGTTCCCGGATCTCGTCCTGCCGCCCGCGGCAACTGGAATACAGCAAATCAGGTACGGTGACCTCAAGGGCCCGTGCCAACCGCTCCAGTGACGAGAGAGTGGGTGTGGCCTTGTCATTCTCAATCTTGGAGACGTAAGTACGCGGCACCTGCATGCGGATGGCAAGCTGGCGCTGGCTGAGTCCGGTGCGTATCCGGAGCGAACGTATCGCCGACGCAATCTGGAGTTGCGAGCCATTCCCATGAGAGACGGCTGGGGTAACGGGCTCCGCAACGAGCGGCTCCGGTTCCTCAGCGTCGAGCGAGAGGTGGCACTTCCTGCAGATATGATTGTTGGTCCGGAATTGGACCAGGTGGCAGTGGTCGCATCGCACCACTTCCCGTGAATCTACGGGTGCTAGTGTTGTTGCCATCAGGATCTTGGAGGGTGCCAGAGCGGGCGTTCCCCAAGTACAACAACTGCGAGAACCACTTTGAGGCAGAGAGGGACGCGGTGTCAACGGAAATGTAAGGCACAAACCGGAAGATTCACAGAAGAAACCGGAGAAGACCCGGAGAAAACAGGTATAAAACCGTGATGGATCGCGAATCAGCGTGGGGTTTACTAACTGAGTTCACGCAATCAGAAAGTTTGCGCAAACATGCGCTCGCCGTGGAAGCGTGCATGCGGGCATACGCAAAAAAATTTGGCGCAGACGAAGACAAGTGGGGCGTGACGGGATTGCTGCACGATTTTGATTATGAAAAATATCCCACGCCGGAAGAGCATCCGTTCGTGGGAAACAAAATCCTGCGCGAGCGCGGATATCCGGAAGATGTGATGCGGGCGATCGTCTCTCATGCGGATTACAGCGGAGTGAAGCGCGAGACCGCGATGGAAAAAGCTTTGTACGCGTGCGACGAGCTCTCTGGGCTGATCACTGCGGCGGCGCTGGTGAAGCCGAGCAAGTCAGTGGCGGAGGTGGATGCCAAGTCCATCCGCAAGAAGATGAAAGACAAAGCATTCGCCCGGAGCGTGAATCGCGATGACATCATCAACGGCGCCGCTGACCTGGGCGTGGACTTGGATGAGCACATCGCGTTCTGCATTGAGGCGATGAAGGGCGTGGCAAGGGAGTTGGGATTGGCGGGGACTTCGTCTTAACCACTGAGAGGCCGGAGAGCACAGAGAAAGCCTCTAACCAACAAAGGACCGAAAGTAAACATGAATGGCACCTGAGGTTGGCGCAATTTCAGCGCCGGTGATTCATTTTCCACATGGGCCGAGTACAGGTGGGTACTTGACGACAAAAGGTTCGGAAGAGGTGCCGCCAAAACGTATTTGTATCGCTTTAGTCTTTTTCAACTGAAGCCCTAGAAATGTCAGAACGTCCACCTCCGCGATCTGCTTGTACATTTTTCTCAGATTGGAATCGACGGCAACTCGATTTTGGTCTGTAAGTCTAAAGTTTTCAAACTCAACACCGCTACCACCAGAGTCACTCGCCAATTTTATGTACCCATGAACATCAAGAGATTCAGGAGTGCTGAAGTGGACCTCATGGGCAGCAACGATAAACAGTCGCGTCCCCGTTGTTCTTAGCCGGTCCAGCACTGCATAGGGTGTTTTAATACCATCGCCGTGGGTGCCCGTGACTACAACGAGCGCATCCCCTGGCTGGGAAGGTGACAATACATTTAAAGCGTGCCAAATAGCATCGAGAGTTCCGCCTCGCCCAGTTCCATGATTTAGAAACTTGGGATCGTGACGCAAGCGAGAGATTGCAGCAAGTTTTTCACTCTCCGGTGAATCCGGGTGGAGCGTGACCGCGGGTGCGTCAGCATAGGCGATGAAATAAACATCGTGTCCGGAAGAGAGTTCGTGGACTGCATTGCCCGCCATCAGCGTGACAAAAGGGAACTGTTGCGAGTTTGTATTGGTTCCACTACCGATTTCCAGTAACACGGCAACTCTGGGATGAACTGAGGAGATAGTTGAAGGATGTAGCTCTTCTTTGCCGATCCGCAATGCAAGCTGCTCAGGTGGATAATGCAATATTTTTCCTGAACTGCTTACAACTTGCACCGGCAACACGCACTCGCTCGCAGCAGCAGAGATACAAAGCAAGAGACCGCAACACAGGTTTATCAGTTTCACCGCAGGCACTCCGCGATGGCGCCGCTCTCGATGAGATCTGAGACGCGGGCGAAGTCTCCGGCAAGGACGCGGTCTTCCTCTACCCTGGCGCTGACTTTGCGAATGGCGGCGTGTGCGGCCTGGCATCGCTTGCTGGATTTGAGGGGAGCGAGGAAGTCCAAGGCTTGCGCGGCGGTGCAGGCTTCAATCGCCAGAACATTGCGCGTATTCGCGACGACTTTCTTAAGTTTGATAGCGGCGGTCATGCCCATGGAGACGTAGTCTTCTTTATTGCCGCTGGTGACGATCGAGTCCACTGACGCGGGATGAGCGAAGACTTTGTTCTCACTGGCTAGGGCGGCGGCGGTGACCTGCGGCATCATGAAACCGGAGTTGAGCCCGGCGCCGGCGGCGAGGAATGGCGGCAGGCCTTCATTGGTGGCGGGATTCACCAGGCGATCGATGCGCCGTTCAGAGATGCCGGCGAGGGCGCTGAGGGCAATGGCGAGAAAATCCAGGGCGAAGGCGATGGGTTCGCCGTGGAAGTTGCCGCCCGAGACGATATCGCCTTCAATGGGTGCGCCGATAGTCTCGCGGATGCCGACTTGTTTGGCGCGGGCGAAGACCAGGGGATTGTCCACGGCGGAGTTCATCTCAATCTCAAAGGTGTGGCGGCAGTGCTCGAGTGTATCTCGGACGGCGCCGTGCACCTGCGGGATACAGCGAAGAGAGTAGGCATCCTGGACGCGGGCGCAATCGGCATGGGATCTGCGGATCTCACTGCCTTCAAGCATGCGACGCAGGTTCTGCGCGGCGAGCATCTGCCCGGCATGGGGACGGGCGGCGTGGATGCGCTCGTCGAATGCGGCGTCGGTGCCGTGAAGGGCGTCGAGCGACATGGCACCGAGAACGTCCGCGGTGTCCGCCATGGTCTGGGCAGAGATCAGCGCCAGAGCGCCGACGGCGAGCATTGCCTGGGTACCGTTGATGAGCGAAATAGCTTCCTTGGCTTCGAGGACCAGTGGCTGGATCTGCGCGGCTCTGAGCGCTTCCGCGCCGGTAAGCTTTTTGCCACGACGTTCGGGATGCCCGCTGGCGCGCCTGGCGTTCGAGACAAAGGCCTCGCCTTCACCGATCAGCACCAGCGCGAGGTGAGCAAGCGGGGCGAGGTCTCCGCTGGCGCCAACGCTGCCTTGCGACGGAATGACGGGATGGACGCCGCGGTTGAGCATCTCGCAGAGCGCGTTGATGACCTCCGGACGCACTCCGGAATAGCCTTTGCTCAGCGAGTTGGCGCGGGTGAGGATCATGGCGCGCGTTTCAGCTTCATTCAACGGTTCGCCCACGCCGACGGCGTGCGAGCGCAGCAGATTGATCTGCATCTGGCGATTCTGGTCGGCGGAAATGCGTACGTCGCTTAACTTGCCGACGCCGGTGGTGATGGCATATGCAAGTTTTTCATTGGCGACGAGATCTTCGACCACGGCGCGGGCACGTTCGACCCGTTCGCGGGCTTCGGGCTCGAGCAGGACGGGTCGGCGATCGTAAACCACTTCGCGCAGGTCTTCCAGCGTAAGGTCATGGCCATTGATGTGAAGGGCCTTCATGCGCGCACCGCTAATTCAAAGGCGCGAAGATATTTTTCCGGTAACGGAGCTTTTTCAAACTTTGAATTCACCACGATGTGCGTGGTGTCGCCTTCGGCGAGCAGAGTGTTGTCTGAGGGGCGAAGGATCTCATAACTGAAGTGGATCACGGGATTGCGCACATTCTTGAGCCAGGTGCGGATGGTGATCTCGTCATCATAGAACGCCGGTGAGCGATAACGGCAACGGACGTCGACGACGGCGATGTGGCAGTCGTCCTGGGTTTCCATGTCGCGATAGATGAAGCCGAGCTTGCGCAGGAGTTCCACGCGCCCGACCTCAAACCAGATGATGAAGTTCGAGTGATAGACAACGCCCATCTGGTCTGTCTCAGCGTATCGAACGCGGACAGTGGCTTCACCTGTGATGCCGTGGGACATGAGGGTGATTGTAAATGCGGAGAGGACAGGAAACAGGTCCTCGCGCTGACCCGCTCGCGAAATGCTGTCAACGGCACTCGGTCGGCTTATCTCTCTTACCCCGCCCTCACGGGCTGGGCTAAGCTCGCTGCGCTCGCTCCCGCGCCTACAGCGCTGGCTCTATCTCATTCACACGATCAAGGCAATGCGTGGCTTTAAAGGGCTTCGTCTGCGACGCATAGCATGAACGTGAGCGTTAGCACTCCGATCAAGCATATACAGATTGCGTCTTCCCTGCCGCAATGTGCTGCGATCGTTTCCGCGCTACGGCGCTGGCTCTATCTCATTCACACGGTCAAGGCAATGCGTGGCATTAAAGGGCTTCGTCTGCGACGCATAGCATCCGGGACTATGAGCCTGACCACTTGGGTTTGCGCTTTTCAAGAAACGAAGCGACGCCCTCTTTGAAATCTGCCGTTTGGCGGATGGCGGCATTGTCTTTGGTGGCTTGGGTGATCTGCTTGTCGAGTTGGTCCTTTACGTAGCCGGAGAGGAGGGACTTGGTGGCACGCAGCGAGGTAGGACTGTTCTCCATCAACTGAGCCGCCAGTTGATGTGCGCGGGGCAGGAGCTGATCGGCTTCAACGATCTCATTCACCAGCCCGAGGCGATGAGCTTCGGCGGCGTCAAAGATGCGGCCGGTAAGCAGGAGGTCTCGGGCGCGTTTTTCGCCGATGTTTGCGATAAGAAAGCTGGAGACGATGGCGGGAACAAATCCGATGCGGACTTCGGTGTAGCCGAAAGAGGCTGTGGGAACCGCGAGAGTGAAATCGCAGATAGTAGCGATTCCGGTGCCGCCCGCGATCGCAGCGCCGTTCACGGCGGCGATCGTGGGTCTGGGAAATTCATAGAGCGCGCGAAAGAGGCGCGCCATGGTTTCCGAGTCTTGAAGGTTCTGCTCGTGGGTGCGGCCGGAGAGCTGTTTGAGGTTTTCCAAATCCATGCCGGCGCAGAAGGCTTTGCCATTGCCGGTGATGATCAAGATCTGTGCCGACGACTTGGCTGCGTCGTCGAGCGCGCGGCCCAGCTCGTCGATCAGTACATAACTGACGGCGTTACGTTTATCCGGGCGATTGAAGGTGATGGTGCAGATATTCTCGGCTTCAGAGTAGAGGAGAGTGTTGTAGCTCATAATCTTTTTTCACCACGGAGACACGAAGAAAAACTTTCATAATGATTTCTAGACGGAATCAATCAAGTTTGCAATTCAAGTCCCATTTCATGTGCATAGCATTCAGTTTGCGCGACCGCGCAAATAGTGCACCGAAAAAATCAAAAATGCGAAAAAGTCGTTTTCACCGCGGAGGCGCGGAGGCACCGAGGAATCTTTTGTGTTCATTGTGAAATGCCTCCGGTTGAAATGCGAGCCGACAATGTCAGCAGATCTTGCAAGGACTTCACAGGTGAGCCGATTCCGCGCTGCTGTAGGGCTTCAATCACCGCTTCGGTAGGCATGTTTCCAATCAGAGCGTCTTGCGCGAAGGGGCAGCCGCCGAGTCCACCGATGGCAGAGTCGAAGCGGCGGCAGCCGGCGTCATAGGCGGCGAGGACTTTATCCAGCGCATCCTCCGGGCGACTATGCAGGTGAACGCCGTAATCATATTTGGAGAAAGTTCCATTCACAGCGGTCACCAGCTCGCGAACGGCGCCGCTGTCAGCGGTGCCCACGGTGTCTGCCAGCGAAATGCTGCGGATGCCAAGATCCACGATGTTATCCATGGCGAGCATGACTTCTTCCACGCTCCACGGGTCGCCGTACGGATTGCCGAAGGCCATGGAGATGTATGCGACCACATCTAAACCGGCATTGAATGCGGATACGGCGATCTTGTCGAGCACGTCATAGGACTCTTCGAGCGATTGTTTCTGGTTGCGCTGGAGAAAAGTCTCAGAGACGGAGAAAGGGAAGCCGAGCGTTCGAACCGCTTCCGTCGCTATCGCCCGCTGCGCGCCTTTCTCATTCACCACGATGCCGATAATCTCCACGTCGTCAGGAGGATCCAGTTCGGCGAGGACTTGCTCGGAGTCAGCCATCTGGGGGACGGCCTTGGGGGAGACGAAGGAGACGGCATCAATGTGTTTGAATCCCGCCGCAATCAGCGCGCGCAGGTACGCGACCTTTTGCGAGGTAGGGATCTGGTGAGAGATGCCTTGCCAGGCATCGCGGGGACATTCGACGAGTTTTAGTTCTTGTTTAACCACGGAGACCTTTTTAACCACGGAGGCACGGAGACACCGAGAAAACCTTTTTTCATGTTGTCGTTTCAGAACCGTAATTCTGCGGCGAGCAAGCCATGAGCTATGTAATCAATCTGGTACAAGATGAAAGAGTTCACAGAGAAAAACCAAGGCCGAGTTTTAGTTATTGTTTAACCACGGAGACCTTTTTAACCACGGAGGCCCGGAGACACCGGGAAAACCTTTTTTAAATGTTGTCGTTTCGGAACCGTATATTTGCAGAGAGCAGGCCATGAGCTATGTAATCAATCTGGTACAAGATGAAAGAGTTCACGGAGAAAAACCAACCACGAATTAAAAAACCGACCTCGAGTTCCAGTTTGTGCTTAACCACGGAGGCACTTAAACACAGAGAAAACAATTCGAAATTTGTTCGAGCTTGAACCTCAACCCCAAATACTAGAAATGAATTGCTGGTCAGCTGCTTGCCAATCGCGACAAGAGGTCACCGAGGTAAGTGTTCAAGCGGCACATGATAATGAACCTATAACACCTTTCTCACGATGCCGTCCTTCAAAGTTGCACGATGAAAATTGAAGATCAAGCCCAGTTTCTTACCGGACAATTTCAAATATGTAAGCAACTGAGCTTCGTGAACTGGGAGTACGGCATCAACGCATTTCAGTTCAACAACAATGGCGTCTTCAACAACTATGTCGATGCGATAGCCGCAATCTAATTTCACATTTTTGTATTCGACCGGCAGGGGCACCTGCCGCTCAAAAGCAATTCTGCGAAGGCTTAACTCATGGCAGAGGCATTCTTCATAAGCCGATTCCAGCAGTCCAGGCCCGAGATGTCGGTGGACTTCAATCGCAGCTCCGATGACCTCCCGGCTGAGATCCTCATGAACCAAAGCTCTTCGTGCTTCAGTGCCTCCGTGGTGAACGCTCACGTTTGCAGCACTCCCACGTTGTACTTGGGGACGTCGGGATTGAGGGAGACGGCTTCAAGGGCGGTGATCAGAGCGTCGCGAGTGTCTAGGGGATCGATGATGGCGTCGATCCAGAGGCGGGCGGCGCCGTAGCGAGGGTCGGTCTGCTGGTCGTAATTGGCTTTCACTTCTTCGAACAGTTTCTTGCGATCCTCTTCACTGAGCTGTTTCCCACCACGCTCGAGTGCTTTGATCTTGATATCGACTAAGACGCCGGCAGCCTGAGCACCTCCCATAACTGCGTATCGCGCGGTGGGCCAGGCAAAGACGAATCGCGGATCGAATGCCTTGCCGCACATGGCATAGTGGCCGGCACCAAAGCTGCCACCGATAATCACGCTGATCTTGGGTACCACGGAATTTGCCATGGCGTTGACCATCTTTGCGCCGGCGCGGATGATGCCACTCCACTCGGCATCGCGACCGACCATGAAGCCATTCACATCATGCAGGAAGACCAGCGGGACTAGATTCTGGTTGCAATCCATCATGAAACGAGCAGCCTTTTCGGCGGACTCGGTGTAGATGACGCCACCGAACTCGACGCGTTTTTCTCCGGTGTGGGAATCGGTATGATGCACATGCATTTTCTGGTTGGCAACGATGCCGACGGCGTGACCGCCAATGCGGGCAAAGCCGCAAATCAGGGTCTTGCCGTACTCGGCTTTGTATTCATCAAAGCGGCTGCCATCCACGATGCGCGCGAGGACCTCATGCATGTCATAGGGGCGGGCGGCGTCGGATTCAAAGATGCCGTACAACTCCTCCGCTGGGAACGCCGGCTCTTCAGACTGTGTCACGCTGAAGGGAGCTTTGGGCTTGTCGCCAAGTTTTTCAACCAGCGAGCGGATGCGGGCGATGCAGGCTTGATCGTTCTCTTCGCGATAATCAACGGTTCCGGCGATCTGCGCGTGCATCTTGGCGCCGCCAAGTTCTTCGGCAGAAACTTTTTGTCCAATGGCTGCCTGCACCAGCGCTGGGCCGGCGAGAAAGAGTCCGCTGCCTTCGGTCATGAGGATGGTGTCACACATAACGGGAAGATATGCGCCGCCGGCAACGCACATGCCCATGATGGCTGCGATCTGTGGAATCCCCATAGATGTCATGACGGCATTGTTGCGGAAGACGCGGCCAAAGTCGTCGGTGTCAGGAAAGACATCTTCCTGCAGCGGGAGAAATACTCCGGCGGAATCGACAAGATAGATGGTCGGGATACGATTCTCAATGGCGATGTTTTGCGCGCGGATGACCTTCTTCGCCGTCATGGGAAAGAAGGCGCCGGCTTTGACGGTGGCATCATTCACGATCAGCATGTAGAGCTTGCCGTGGATGCGTCCGATGCCGGTGACAACACCGGCCGAGGGAGCGCCGCCCCATTCCTCATACATCTTATAAGCGGCGTAAAGGCCGAGTTCCTGAAGGTGCGTGCCGGGATCGACCAGTAGCTGGATGCGCTCGCGCGCGGTGAGCCGGCCCTTCTGATGTTGCGCGTCAATGGCTTTTGGGCCGCCACCTGCGTGGAGCTTTTCCTGCTCGGTATGGATCTGCGCCATCAGGTCAGCAAGGGCGCGCATATTTTTTTCAAAGCGTGCGCTGGTAGCGTCCGTGGTGGATCGCAGGATGTTGTTTGCAGTGCTCTCAGCCATGTATGGACGCGGGCCCCGGAGGATTTGGAAAACTCTTTACGATACAAGAAATCAGTGACTAGTACCTAAGCACCTGGTACCTGGTTCAAGATCAGCAGCGAATGGATGCAGAGGAATGCTGGTTTGTCAGCAGCTCAATGCCGAAGGTTACGGGATCCGCGGAGAGATGCTGGATGAGATCGAGTTCCAGCGCTCTTGGGACGGTAAGTTTTTCGGCGGCAAGGAACATTTGCACTGCCTGGGCTCTGCCGATGAGGCGTGGCAAACGTTGCGTACCGCCCCATCCGGTGATGATGCCGAGGGCCGCGCC
>JBBSFV010000039.1:0-27576 GCA_038254775.1 Terriglobales bacterium
AACGGATACACCAACGATGGACAGATACTGGGTAACTGGGTCGGCCGTCAGGGTAAAGGGATACAGATGTGGAGCACCTACTGGCTTACAACACAGAACTCGATCACCGCTAAGGTGAGAGATCAACAGGTAAGTACCGCATCGCTCAAAGGTGGCAGGCTTCAGGACGCCTCGATATCTGCGACCTGGCGAGCGAGAAAATCCGTCGATCTGCTGCTGTCGGTTCAATATGAACGATGGGATTTTCCACTTCTGACCGGCTCGAATCAGCAGCAGAATGTCACCACGCAGATCCAGTTGTCATTTAATCCGAAGGCTTGGAGAACACGGTAGTGCCTGAAGTCATCGACCGGATCCACTCGTCAACCGAAATACCGCTGTCGGAACTGAACGGCAAAGCGGAGGGCTCGGTCGCAGTCCTGCAGTTTTGTTGGGATCGCCGGCGCTGGTTAGGAAAGGTTGGCGCCATTACTTCAATCTCTCTGCTTGCGATCTCGTGGATGATACCGAATAAATATGAGAGCACCGCCCGATTGATGCCCCCGGAGAGCCAGGCCAATACACTGGCGCTTTTGCTTGGCGGAAGCGGAGGAGCAGCAGGATTGGGTGGACTTACGGAAATGCTCGGTGCAAAGAATACCGGGGCCCTGTATGTGGGAGTCATCAGGAGCGTATCCGTGCAGCAGGCGCTTGTGGATCGGTTCGATCTAAAAAAGGTTTACGGCGAAACATTGGATGTGGACGCTCGCGAAAGATTGGACAATAACACTTCCGCGATTGAGGACCGCAAGAACGGCATCATTATGATCTCCGTTCGCGACAGGGATCCTATCCGGGCTGCGGCTTTGACCCACGGTTATATCTACCAATTGGATCGGCAACTCAGCGTAGTCAGCACCTCTGCAGCTCGGCGGGAGAGGACTTTTTTGCAAACCCGTTTAGCAGAAGTAAAGAAAGATTTGGATGAAGCGGCTAAAGAATTCAGCGTTTTCGCCAGCAATAACATGGCGCTGAACGTTCCTGAGCAGGGAAAGGCGATGTTGGATGCCGCTGCCAGGCTAAAAGGAGAAATGATTGCAGCCCAGTCTGAAGTGAGCGGGTTGGAACAGATTTATACCGCGAACAATGTGAGGGTAAAGGCCGCGCGCGCTCGTATCAATCAACTGCAGAAAGAACTTGACCAATTGACCGGAAATAAGAATGGCACAGGTGAGGTAAGCGCAAATGAAATCTTCCCATCCATTCGGAGACTGCCCCTCCTAGGAGTCCAATATGCAGACCTCTACCGGCGCTCTAAGGTGGAAGAAGCTGTCTTCGAAGCGTTAACCAAACAATATGAATTAGCCAAGGTTCAGGAAGCGCGTGAGATACCTGGGGTAAAAGTGTTGGACGATGCCTCCGTCCCGCAGAGAAAGATCTTCCCCTCGCGGCTGTGGGTCGTTCTTGTGGGGACTCTGCTGACGATCGTGATGGCCATTCTTCTCGAATTGGGACTCAGTTGGTGGAAGAATGCTGGGCATAGTCCTTGGAAGAGTCTGGTGACTGATATCGTCACTGACAGCCGAATAGCGATAAAAGCCTTCGGGAGAAATTCCAAAAACTCCCGCTTCAGGGATGGAGACCAATGAAAGAGGCGACGACTGCCACCGCAAGGGCGAAAAGGCCTTCATCTTGGCGTGAATTAAGCTCCTTCCATCACCAAACAACCACTATCCCCTTCTCTTCCTATGGATCGGTCAAACAAGAAGTATGGCCGATGACGCGCGTCTGGTTTGACGCTACGGTGTCGATCATGAATGGGGTGCTTCTGTACGACTTGATGTCGTCATTTCAAGGTTCAGTGCGCTCGCTTTCAGCATTAGTAGTGCGAAGTTCGGAACGGCAACTACTTGGGGTGCTCCTGGTGTATGGCTTTATGGTCGCCCTGGGCTGCGTATTTGCCGAGACCCGCGCCGGGAATATCCGCAACAAGTCACTCAGCCGTGAAATAGGCCATGTTTTTTTCGCCATCTCCGTAGTAAGTGCGGTATTTGCGTTATCCCTGCATCTGGTTGCTCCGAACTTTCTGGGACGTTGGGCTCTGCTGCTTTTTCTTGCGAACACGGGTGCTTTGCTTACCGCGAGAGCGATACGACGGCCGATCCAAAGGCGATTGGCTAAGACGACCTATCGCAACGTGGTGATCGTGGGCGCCGGCAGGGTGGGACGGACACTGGCACATCACTTTGAAAAAAATGCTCAACTAGGTTTTGTTGTATGCGGCTTCATCGATGAAAAGCCGCAAACCTCTCGTGATGTGTTGGGATGTGTAGATGAATTAGTGCAAATAACCCGGGCTCATTTTGTGGACGAGGTCTTCATCACCATTCCTTCAGAGAGGGAACTCGTGAAGAGCATCATCATTGCTGCGCGCGAACATAAGTTCAATGTTCATGTGGTGCCCGAATTGTTCGACGGGCTTGCAGCTCATGCTCCGGTCCAGTACTTTGGCGGCATACCGGCCATGGCGCTACATTCTGAACCTATTCCAGCGGTGGGATTGTTCATCAAGCGTTTGCTGGACATAGTGGGAGGGCTGCTCGCACTCGCCATCACTTCACCACTGATTGCGATCATTGCAACGTTGATCAGGTTGGATTCAGCTGGCCCTTTTCTTTATCGATCCATTAGGGTGGGGAAAAAAGGCAAACGCTTTGAATGTTTGAAATTCCGGTCCATGGTATCCAATGCTGATGCTCTTAAATCCGAATTACAGCATTTAAATTTCCGCGAAGGCCCTACATTCAAGATCGCTTCGGATCCCCGCGTTACGAGAGTAGGCGACTTCCTAAGACGATACAGTCTGGATGAATTACCACAACTGTGGAATGTGGTCGCAGGAGATATGAGTCTGGTCGGTCCGCGTCCTCATCCTCTGGATGATTTTGCTAAATATCATATCGAGCACTATCGCCGCTTAGATGTGAAGCCGGGTGTCACGGGATTATGGCAGATCACTGCACGGCAGGATCCCAGCTTCGAGACAAACTTGCGGCTGGATATGCAATACATCGAGAACTGGAGCTTGTCACTGGACTTGAAAATCCTGCTTCTCACGCTGCCCACCGTGCTTAAAGGCATGGGACAGTAGCACTCTTCCAAATCGCTACGATGAAGAGCCCCACCGAATCCCCGAACTTGCCCAGCAATGCATTCGTGAGTCTGCTGAGAGATTCTTCTGTCTATCTCATAGGCTCTGCTTTATTGGGGCTGGGCAATTTTGTATTAGTGCCGTTATATACGCGCTCTCTCAGGCCCGCTGAATTCGGGGTCTTTGCTTTAATAGATGTAACTATCCTGATACTGATCAGCTTCAGTCAAATGAAGCTCGATGTTTCCTACCTGCGAGAGTACGCGGATGCGGAGCACACTCGAGAAACGCTTTTAGCGACCGTCTTTTGGGCTGCTGCCATACTATCGGCGATCAGCGGCGTCATCCTTCTGGCTATTGCCCACACTGCTCGCGCCCAGGCGTTTTTGGGAAGTGATATTCGCGGGTTTGCGTGGTCGTTGCTTCCGATCGTAATGACCGAAACTCTACAAGCAATCTTGTTGAGCGATCTGCGCGCTCGTCGAAAGGCGGCTCAATACTGCCTTTCGACTTTGGCTCGGCTTGCAGGGATCGTAGCCGCCAGCGTCTGGTTCATTCGTGCAGAGCATATGGGACTAGCGGGGGTCTTCTACGGGCGCCTCGCCGGCGATCTTCTCGGCATGCTCGTACTAGGCGCTTTTTGTTTGCAAAACATTTCACCGGCGCTGGACCTATCAATATTGAAGCGAATGCTTCGGTTCGGGATCCCCATCGTATGGGGAGGGATCGTGACCATGGCGCTGGACGCGACTGGCCGATACTTTCTGGCGCACCAAGGCTCTACCGAGAGCGTTGGCTATCTCGGTGCCGCAGTGAAGATCAGCGGGATCTTTCAAATGCTGGTGACCCAACCCTTCGGGATAGCTTGGGGCGGCATGATGTTCCAGATAGTTCATCGTCCTGAAGCGAAGATGATCTATTCCAAGATACTTGCATATGTCACTTCCGCAGCCCTCACTGTTGGTTTCGTGCTCTCTGTGAGTGCCCCGTTCCTCTTTCGCCTGTTCGCTCCGTCGTACGCTCCCGCGATGTCGATCTTCCCACTTGTAGTGTTGATGCGCGCCATTCAAGTACTGGAGTATCCCAGCGCGATCGGAATCTACCTCAGCGGACGAACCGGGCTCTTTCCTCCGATCTATACGGCTGCGTTATTAGTGAACTTAGCTGCCAACTTCATTTTGGTACCTTCGTTTGGACTAGCTGGCGCGTTATATGCGGCGCTGGCAGGCTGGGTCGTGGTGATCGCAGGTATGCTTGTGACCAGCCACCGGCTTTACCCATTGAAGTATTATCCTTTGATCACAATATTCTCAGTTCTTCCCTGGTGCGTTTACCTCGCTCCGGGGTTGCGCCGGTCACTTATGGACATCTCGACCGGGATTTTGATGTCATCCTCGATGGCTTTGGCTGCCCTCGCGATTTTCTGTACGGGCGCGCTTTTTGATGTGCGAAAATTAATTTCTCGCAGTTATGCGATCAAGTCAGAGGTTTAGAAGTGAATAGCGGTATTCCTGTTCAAAGCCACCAACGCAGCAATTACGAGCAGGCGTATCGCTCTGTGACCGGCGATTATGGAATACCAGATCGTAAGATCACTGACGGGAAAGATGTAACAGGCAAGCGCATTGCCTGTGTAGGAGTGGGAGCGGGTAGCGACGTTTGGTTTCTGGCTAAAGACAATGAACTGATCGGCATAGATTATGCGAACAGCGGTCTTGCAATCGCTGAGGATCACGGCATAAATGTGCTTACATCTGACTTGAATGTCGAACAACGCCTTCCTCTCGATGATTGCTCCGTTGACATTGTGATCCTTAAGGACATCCTGGAACATCTGATGGAACCTTTGCCGGTGCTTAAGGATTGCTCGCGAGTGCTTCGCCCGGGTGGCTGGGTGATAATCAGCGTTCCGAATCATTTTTATCTGCCGATTCGGATGCGGTCCTTTTTTGGCAAGGGCCTGATGTACAACAATGACCATGCGGGCGAATATGACGAATGGAGTTACATGCATATCCGGTTCTTCACCTTTCGCGGCTTTAAGAGGTTCTTGAAGGCCGCAGGTTTTGAGCCTGCAAAATGGTATTTCGATTTCGGCCACTTGGCGCATTATCACCAGCCTGAAATGTGGTTTGAGCCTCAACTTTGGAAGATACAAAATAAGATCCCGCTCTCTGCTCGAGCGTCGCGGGCCATGAGGCTGCTGTACCCAGCTTGGCGGATATTCAATGCACTGTTCCCGAAATCACTGCGCGGCTCCATCGTGGCGTTGGCGCCGGGCCTGTTGTGCAGCGGCTTTTATGTCAGGTGTGTTCCTATGCAGGCTGACCACTGACATCTATTGACGCGATGATCCGCAGGCAAGAAAAATCTCCTCGCACGGGCCGCCGCCGCGCCCTTCTTTTAAACGCTAACCTGAAAGGCGTTGGCACCTATCTGCGGGCATTTTATTTTGGGCGGGAGATCGCGCGTTCCGGTTATGAGGTGACTCTTTGCACCGTATCTCAGACCAGCGCATTACGGTCTAAGATCTATTACAAGAAATCATGGGTGGGAAGCTCACCCATCCCGGATGGCCCCGGGCCTTGGGTTCGGATCATCGAAGGTCCGCGCGTCGGTTACAAATGGCTTCCCGGCTGGGGCTCTGGACCGTTGGACATTTTGCTGCGGACTAAGGAGATCGCATTTGGGGATTACGATGTAGTGTATGGATTTGAATACCATCCCAATGTTTCATGGCCTGTATATCTGCTGCGGGGAATGAAACGTTTTCGTTTTTATTCCGATTGGTGCGACTGGCATTCGGGCAATTCCAACCATTTCCAGGGAAAGGCTTGGGCGCACAAGGTCGATGCCTTTTTGGAAGAAAGAATCCGGTTTCGCGCTCGCGTGGTAAGCGTTATCTCAGATGCGCTAAAAGAGCGCGCGATCACCATTGGGATTCCAGAGGCTTCCGTCGTTAAGATCGCAGAAGGAGTTGACACCGAATACATAAGTCATATGGAGCAGCCTGACGCTCGCGACGCTTTAGCACTCGAACGGTCCGCCAGGTTTATTGTCTGCGTGAGTGATGGCGATATGGTGCGTACTTCTCGGATCTTGATAGAAGTGCTCAAGAAATATCTTGATGCGAAAGCTATTCTTATCGGCCGTTTGGCTGCGGAGGTCAAGGCTGAGATAAAGACGAGTGGCTTTGGAGATCGATTCTTGCTGCCGGGATGGGTTAGCGATGAGGACTACGCCAAATATCTATCCTCCGCTGATGTCTGTTTCCTTCCTCTCTCGGCGAGCATGGACAATCGGGCGCGATTTCCGGCAAAAATGTTGGATTTTCTGGCCGCCGGCCGGCCAGTCTGCACCAACTTGGTGGGAGAAGTGGGGCAATTGATTCACGACCACCATCTCGGTCTAGCCGTCGAATCAGGATTCGGCGAGGAAGAAGGACTCGCTATTTCGCTAGAAAGACTCTTGTCGGACCACGAACTTCGCGTTGCTTGCGGTCAGCGGGCCCGAGAACTCATGGTCCAGAAATGGGACTGGCGACACAGAACCGAGATTATCGTCGGATTGGTGAATACATGACCGTCCCTGAGCTTGTGGATCGACGCTGGTTCTGGATCCCCGGATTCCTAGCGATTGCAGTGACGATATTGTTCATCGTGCCAGCTAGCCCCATTGTCACTGCCGTCGCGGTCGCGTGTTCCATCGCCGCTATATTGGTAGCTGGTACCCTGAAAATAGACTTGGAACGATCGCTGTATGCAATACCGCTTCTTCTTGGGGTCGAATATCGCATCCGGGTTGGACCTCTAAGTTTTGCCGCCGCGGAACTGGCCACACTCGTGGTTTGGTTTCTCATAATCCGACGCGTACTCCGCGCGGGACCTACCAAGGTTCAGGTTGAGCAAAAGGATTTTTGGGGCGGAAGGATAGTCCTGGCACTCCTTGTCTGCGCATTACCAGGAGTGATGTTTGAAACCAATCCCCATCATGCTGTCAGCGCTATACGCGACTTATTGATACCGATCATTTTCTTTATCGGCGTCAGGCGATTAGATATCGAGAAAGACCGACTACAAAAGATGATGATCATCTATCTTCTTGCGGCAACTTTGTTCGCTGCTTTGGGTTTGGTGCAATTCCAGACGGGAAAGTTCGCACCTTTTCAAAGTTTTGACGACAGCACCTGGCAGACCTATAAACTTGGGTTTTTGTTGAAAAGCTCTTTTGGTGAGATTCTGGGTGCCAAGGACGCATTGGCGGTAGGGCTCTATGCAAGCGTGAATGACTTTGGCTTTTACCTGGTTGTGCCTTCAGTTGTACTGTTTGCCTTCGGATTGAGCCCTGAGGTCTCCAAGCGTCTGAGGGCAATAAGTTTGGCATTTTTTACGGTCGTCATGCTCGCGCTCTTTGCCACTTTATTCCGTACCGGCATTTTGATCGTGCTCGCGTCTTTGGCGCTCATCGCGGTTCTGCGACGACGGCGGTTCAGTTATCTGAACCTGTCCATCGTGGGACTGGTGGCAGTTGTCTTACTAGTGATCATCGCCCAATTGGAGGTTGTTGCTTTTGATGACTATGGGACTGTGGGCGGCCGGCTGGATATGGTGAATGCTGCGATGCGAGTCATCGTTAGGCATCCTTGGCAATCACTGCTGGGCGGCTTGACAGATCAATACCACGCGCAGGACCAAGTACAGGAAGTCCATAACTTTGTTCTGTATTGCGTGCTGCACTTTGGTTGGATCGTAGCGGCTTTGATGCTCGGTTTTTATTTCCATTGGTTAAGAAAATTGTTCCTCGGCTTAGGGTCTCTTTTGCCGCGAGAAGAGATTGTTGCCAAAGCTATCTTATTGTCGGTGGCTGGCTTGGTTTTTCTGAATGGTATGACGACATCTCTTTTCGACAGTGTTACCGTCAACATCACCTTGGTTTTCTGGTTGGCGATTGCGTTAGCGTCGCTCCCGGTAGGGGCTCGCGGTCCGCGTTCTGAAGCTCCTCGAACAGCGTGAACATACTCTTTTGTCACAATTCATATCAATCAAGAAGCGGGGAAGATATCGTCTTTGACGAGGCGGTTGCTTTGCTGCGTCGCGCGGGACACTCGGTGCATTTGTTTACTCGCAGTAATCGGGAGATCAGTACTGCAGGTCCCATTGCCAAGCTCAAGATCGGTCTTGGAACCGTGAACTCGGCTGAATCAGTCAGGCAGCTTCAAGGAGTATTGCGGGACAACCCTTTTGATCTAGCGATAGTACAGAATGTATTCCCATTGCTTTCTCCGGCGATCTATCCAGAACTTAAACGCGCTGCTCTGCCGGTCGTGCAGTTGCTTTTTAATTACCGGCTGATGTGTCTCAATGGGCAATTCTTCACATATGGGATGATTTGCGAACGATGCAAAGGAGGAAACTATCTCCAAGGAGTGATCCGGCGATGCTATAGAGATAGCCTGCATGAGAGCGCAGCTTTCGCCGCCTCCATCGGTTTCCACCGCTTGCGAAAAACTTGGTTGAACCATGTTGACCGCTTTGTGGCGCCGGACCAGTTCCTTAAACAAAAATTCGCGGAGAACATGATTCCAGAGGAAATGATCAGCGTGGTGCCTAATCCGATCGATCCTTTCTCCTATCATCCTCTTGAGCACAACGAAGGCTATGCCTTATTCGTAGGCAGGTTGGTAAAGCAGAAAGGTATTTTTACTTTGTTGGAAGCCGCTTGTGGGCTTGCCGCGGGACGATTGATAAAAGTCATCGGTAGCGGCGAGGAAGAGAACGCGGTGAAAAGACATCCAGCTGTTCTCCAAGGTAAAGTTGAATTCTTAGGCCCTCGCTACGCTGAAGAAATGCTGGCTATCATGGCGAAAGCTGCCTTCGTTGTGATTCCTTCTGAATGGTACGACAACCTGCCGATGGTAGCCTGTCAGGCCATGGCTTTGGGCAAACCGATTGTCGCTTCAGAAATCAACGGCATTCCGGAATATGTCATCCATCAACGAAGCGGAGTGTTGTTTCCACCCGGGAATGCAAACGCGTTAAGAGAAGCTTGTAACCTGCTGTTTGAGGATCAGGAACTGCAAGCTCGTCTGGGCGCAGAGAGCAGACGCCAAGCCGAAACTGTGCTTTCTCCAGATGCCTGGATCCAAAGTATGGATCGACTATTTAAAGAGTTGACACCTATGAATCGCCTGGGAGGACCTGTTTGCAAAACCTGACGCGGACTTACGAAGGCAAAAAAGTTCTCATCACTGGAGGCCTGGGATTCATTGGCAGTAATCTGGCCCATCGCCTGGTGGAATTGGGTTCACGTGTGACTATTGTGGACTCCCTGATACCCGATTACGGAGGCAATCTGTTTAACCTCTCAGGGATCGAGGGCCAGCTTCGCATCAACATCGCCGATATTCGCGACAAATTCGGAATGTTGCATTTGGCACAAAAGCAAGATTACATTTTCAATCTCGCCGGCCAAGTAAGCCATCTAGACAGCGTTGAAGACCCTATCACCGATCTAGAGATCAATTGTCGAGCGCAGGTGAATCTGCTGGAAGCATGCCGCCGCAGCAACCCAACGGTGAAAATCGTTTATGCAAGCACACGTCAGGTTTATGGCCGTCCTAAATACCTTCCGGTGGATGAAGATCATCCCGTGGAGCCCGTCGATCCCAACGGAATCAACAAGATGGCAGGCGAGTACTATCACCTTCTTTATAGCCGACTTTATGGCTTGAATGCTTGCAGTCTTAGGCTTACGAATACTTACGGGCCGCGTATGCGAGTGCGAGACGCCCGGCAGACGTTCATTGGGTGGTGGTTCCGCCAAATACAGGAAGGTGATCCGATACGTGTGTTTGGCACCGGCAAGCAGCTGCGTGACTTGAACTATATTGAGGACGTTGTCGATGCTTTTCTGCTGGTTGCGAGCACACCTGAATGCGTAGGCCATTTCTTTAACCTGGGGGCTGAGGCTGTAACTCTGCACGATTTGGCTGAACTACTGGTTAAGGCCAATGGAACCGGCAAAGTGGAGATTGTTCCATTTCCGGAAGACCGCAAGAACATCGACATCGGCGATTTCCATGGTAACTATCAGAAACTAAAGTCCTTCACAGGTTGGCAACCGAGAGTAATGTTGGCGGACGGGCTAAAACGCACCATCGACTACTATCGTCGTTATGCCGAGCACTATTGGTAAACTAGGGCATATCTCCGATGTCCCAACAAAACCATCTGCTAGCCGCCAATCCTCTTGCGCAGTATCTTGAGCAAAAAGCCGAGATCGATCAAGCTGTCCTTCGAGTTCTCCGAAAAGGCGACTACATCCTCGGCTCGGAGGTGGAAGGCTTTGAAGCGGATTTCGCAGCTTATATAGGTGTCCAGCACGCGGTCGGCGTTTCGAATGGCACGGATGCTATCAGCATCGCGCTGCGATCTTTGGAAATCGGTTCCGGTGACGAGGTCTTGACCACCGCTCATACCGCGGTAGCAACAATTTCGGCAATCGAGTCGGTATCCGCAACTCCGGTCTTGGTCGACGTCGATCCAGCCACTTGCCTGATGGATCTTGCGCTGGTGGAGGATCTCATTACAGAGAAAACAAAAGCGATTGTCGCAGTGCACATCTTTGGTCAGCCGCTTGACTTGCATCGTTTACGGAAAATCGCAGATCAACACAATTTGAAACTTATCGAAGATTGCGCGCAAGCACACGGCGCGCGATTTAGTGGAAAACGTGTGGGATCCTTCGGTGATGTTGCTTGCTTTAGCTTCTATCCCACCAAAAATCTAGGGGCGCTCGGCGATGGTGGGATGGTGGTCACCAATGATGCCAAAACGGCTGAAATCTGCAAAGCGTTGCGGCAATATGGGTGGCGCAAACACCGGTACGTGAGCGACATCACAGGAATGAATTGCCGATTGGACGAGATTCAAGCGGCTATATTGCGCGTGAAGCTTGCAAAACTCGACGAGCACAATATTCGCAGAAGACGTTTAGCAGCGGCTTATGACAGAGGCTTGGACGGACTTGTAGAGATTGTGCCTAAGTCTAGCAATGCCGAAAATGTCTATCACCTCTATGTGATCCAGATCAATGACCGAGACCAGTTGCAGGCCCACCTTAAGAACGAAGGCGTGTTCTGTGGCGTCCATTATCCCGTCCCCATCCATCTTCAGCCGGCTTATAGATTACGATTACACGCCGAATGTCCGATGGCAGAGAAGGTCGCAACCAGGGTTCTATCGCTGCCAATGTTTCCTCAGCTGACTGATTCAGATTGCGAACGGGTGATGGCGAATGTGTCACGTTTCTTGCGATCCATGACCCTTGGTGCGATGCGTGTCTGATTCGGCAAACATCTTCGAGGCCGGATGGCGCGACAGATTGCGAGATTCGCAATCGAAAGCTTATGCGAAGGGACAAAATCTGCGCGTGGATCTTGCGGCTGACGTACTCCCTAATGGCTTTCGTCTTCTAGATGTAGGGTGTGGCAGTGGGGAACTGGCGATTGCAGCCAAGCATAAGTTCAAAGAGTTTTATGGAATTGATGTGGCCGAAAGTGCTGTATACTTGGCGGAGCAGAACGGCGTCAACGCAGTGGTGGCGGACCTGAATTGTCCGCCACTGCCTTTTGCGGACTTGTTCTTTGATGCGATTGCAATCATGAGCGTGTTGCAGTATGTGCAAGACCCTGCGCAAATGCTTCTTGAATGTTCCCGACTTCTAAAACCAGAAGGCTTTCTAGTGGTCAGCGTTGCTAACATGCGCTCGATAGGAAAGTTATATAAACAATTTGTTTGCGGAGAGTTTCCTTCCACCTCGAAAGGCTCTGCTCACGGCTACGATGGGGGAGCACTACATTATTTTTGCTCCCAAAACGTCGTCAAGCTGCTCTTGCAATGTGGTTTTCGTCCACTCCACACATTTGGGATCTTTTACAAACCCACGATGATGGGTTCAGTTCCTCTCCGCTTGTCCCGCGAGTACTTTGCCGGCGAAACAATGCTGACTGCGGTCAAGGAAAGATGAGGCGAGATTGCAAGGGCTAAAGCAAACCTTCGCTTACAGCTGGCTGCATCCGCGATTTCTAGCGCTGAGATACATCCGCGCCTTTGTAGCAGAGCACGGAAGTGAGTTAACAGGACGGTTGCTCGATGTTGGTTGTGGCAAGCGCCCTTACGCAGCATTGTTTGCAAAGCTAGAAGCCTATGTGGGCATGGATGTTCCTGGGTCTATGCATGGATTGACTTTTGTGGATGTAGTCGCCACGGCCAGCGCGATCCCTTTTCGCGATGCCGCTTTTGATAGCCTGCTATGCACGGAAGTCCTTGAGCACACCCCGGAACCACTTATTGTGCTGCAAGAATTGGCACGAGTCGCGAAATCTCAAGCAATTCTCCTCTTAACCGTGCCATTGAGCGAGCAACTACATGAGGAGCCTTACGATTTTTTTCGTTTCACGAAATATTCTTTGCAGCACATGCTGCCACTCTGCGGATGGCAGATAAAAACGCTTGTACCTCGGGGTGGTGGCTGGGCGGAGATGGGTTATCGACTTTCCAGTTTTGCCTACACCCAGCATGGTTCGCGAAGAGGCGTGGACGGAAATCTCCATCCCAGATGGATCATGGGGCCACTAGTTATCGTGTTTTGCACCCTGGTTCAGCTAATAGGTGCAGCGCTTGACCGGCTTTTTCCCTCACAGCTCAGTACCATTGGTTGGGGTGTGATCGCGGTGAGGGATACCGCCAAATGAGCGATCGCAGGCCCAAGATTATTTTTGTGACGAACATCTGTCCCCATTACCGGGTGCGCACGTTTGAGACCCTTTCGAAGTACGTAGATGCAAAGTTTTATTTTTTTTCAGCAGGGGATGAGTGGTATTGGCAGCAACAGCATGGAACCCGAGTAGGGCAATTTGACTTCGAGTATCTGCCGGGCTGGAAGATCAAAGGAACGCGAATCACCCCTGGCCTCGCCCCCAAGTTATGGTCTGAAGATTACGACGTCCTAGTGAAGTGCATCACTGGCAAGTTCGCTCTTCCTGCTTCCTATGTGATCGCTCGGCTGCGTCGAAAGCCGTTTGTGCTCTGGACCGGCATTTGGATGACACTGCAGAGTCGATTGCATAGATTTATTTTTCCTCTGACCCGTTATATCTACCGCCACGCAGACGCGATATGCGTTTACGGTGAGCACGTTAAAACCTATCTCGTGCACCAGGGCGTAGCGCCAGCCAGAATCTTTGTGGCTCATCATGCGGTTGACAATTCGCTTTATTCGCAAAAGGTCAGCCAACAGAGGATCATGGAATTGCGTCGGGAGCTGCGGATCCCTGAAAACCATAGTGTGATCTTGTTTTTAGGTCGGCTAGAAGATTGCAAAGGCCTTGAGTATCTGGTGGAAGCGTTTGAAAAACTTGTGGCACAGAACATTACTTTGCTGTTCGTGGGTGAAGGTTCCCACCTCCCAATCACGCAGGCTGTATTGCGGGAGAAAGGGTTGCTAGATCGTGCCCGATTCAAATCTTATGTAGCGCCTGAGGATACTCCTCCCTACTACGCTCTTGCGTCGATGCTTGTGCTTCCATCCGTAACTACCGAACTTTTCCGAGAGCCTTGGGGATTGGTGGTCAATGAAGCAATGAACCAGGCCGTGCCTGTTATCGCAAGTGATGCTGTTGGCGCGGCTGCCGGGGGATTAGTGGAAGATGGCATCACTGGCTTCATAGTCCCAGAACGGGACTCATCTGCGCTTGCCAATGCCATACAACAGTTACTTGAAGACGCAGATCTGCGAGCCGCGATGGGGCGTAACGCATTAAGCAAAATCGCTGATTGGAACAATGAAAAGATGGTGCTAGGCTTTCGCAATGCCATCGATTTCGTGCTCGCAAAGAGGCGTGGTCACGCAACTGCAGGTAACTAGATGGCGCCCGCTTTAGGCATCCACCCTTCTGCAGATTCTCTTCCGGTCTATGATGTTATCGGCCTGAAAGTGCATGCTGTTTCCTCAGAAAGGGCAGTGAGTGTCGTTGAAGGATGGATTGCAAGCGGGCGGCGACCCCATTTTGTTTCATTAGCCAATGTTGATGTCGCCGTTGAGGCGCGGCGCAATGTTGCATTCAGGGAAGTGATGGCAAGTTCGGATTTGGTGCTGCCGGACAGCATGCCATTGTTTTGGTTATCACGGCGCAGTGGAAAGCGATTGCAGCAACGAGTGTATGGTCCGACCTTCATGTTGGACTTGATCCGGACCACTGGCGGGAGGTATAGGCATTTTTTTTATGGCGGCGCTCCGGCTGTGCCTGAGGCCCTCACTGAACGATTAAAGGACCAATTTCCTGAGCTCGTGGTCGCGGGCCACTACTCTCCGCCCTTTCGCCCCCTCACAAGGGACGAAAAGCGCCAGATCGACAGCATGATCAATGATGCGAGACCCGATATTTTATGGGTAGGACTAGGGGCGCCAAAGCAGGAATTCTGGATCTTTGAACATCGACGTAGCTTGCAGGTTCCGGCTATCATCGCGGTAGGACAAGCTTTCGATCAGAATAGCGGCCGCACCAATCCTGCCCCTGGGTGGATGTCCGGGGCTGGTCTTGAATGGCTATATCGCTTGGTTCGTGAACCGCGGCGCTTATGGCGCAGATATCTGCTCGGAAATACTTTTTTCGTGAATTACCTGATCCTCGACCTTCTTAAAAGTAAGACTGAGTAGGGAGTTTTGGTTCATATGCTTAAAAAAGCACTGATAACAGGAGTTACCGGACAAGACGGCTCCTATCTCGCGGAGCTGTTACTGTCGAAGGGTTATGAAGTCCATGGTGTCATGCGACGGGCAAGCACCTTCAACACACGTCGCATCGAGCACATCTACGAAGACCCGCACAGCCCCTCCGCCAAACTATTTTTGCATTATGGAGACTTGACCAGTTCAGACCAATTCACCCATTTGCTTTACACGGTTGAACCTTGCGAAATTTATCACCTTGCTGCCCAAAGCCATGTAAAAGTGAGTTTCGAGATCCCCGAATATACCGGAAACACCACCGGTCTCGCTACCACTCGAATCTTGGAAAGCATTCGTAACAGCGGAATAAAAGCAAGGTTCTATCAGGCGAGTTCCTCGGAAATGTTCGGAAATTCTCCGGCCCCACAGAACGAACAAACGCCTCTCCAGCCGCGTAGTCCTTATGGCGCTGCAAAGGTATATGCCTATTGGATGGCAGTGAATTATCGCGAGGCTTATGGCATGTTTGCTTCCAACGGCATACTGTTCAATCACGAGAGTCCGCGCCGGGGGGAGACTTTTGTGACCCGAAAGATCACTCGTGCGGTCGCGCAGATACTGGCGGGCAAACAGAAAAAACTTTACCTCGGCAACTTGGACGCTCGCCGCGATTGGGGATATGCGCCGGAATATGTCGAATGCATGTGGCGCATCATGCAGTATGAGAATAGCGGCGACTTTGTTGTCGGCACAGGTGAAGCCCATACTGTGCGCGAGTTTGTGGTGGAGGCATTCGTCTACGCCGGACTCGACTGGCGCGAATTCGTGGAGATGGATGCCAAGTATTTGCGCCCCACTGAGGTAAACCATCTCCTTGCCGATTCTCGCAAGGCGCAACAGGAGCTTGGCTGGAGTCCTCGCATTACTTTTAAAGAGCTGGTCCGCATCATGGTGGACGCCGATATGGAAGCGTGCGGCTTGGTCTCGATCGGAAACGGCCGCCATATCCTGGCCCAGAAATGCGACCACTGGCACCAATGGCCGAACGCGGTCTCTCAGTTGATCCAATCGGCTACCGCAGGCGGAGTTCGCTAGTGTCTGGATTCTGGAGCGGCCGTCGAGTTCTCGTGACCGGCGGAAGCGGTTTCCTCGGTCGCCACGTGCTGGCGGAGCTTTCGGCCAAGGGATGCTCGCGGGTCATTGCTCCTCGTTCCAAAGAATGTGACCTTCGCGAACGTGATCAGATCATCTCTCTTCTCCAGCGCGAGCGGCCCGACACTGTGATTCATCTTGCCGCAGTCGTGGGCGGGATTGGTGCCAACCGCCAAAATCCGGGGTTATTTTTTTACGACAATGCCATTATGGGCATCCAGTTGATGGAATATGCCCGCCGCGCTTCAGTGGAAAAGTTCACTTGTATTGGCACAATCTGCTCCTATCCTGGATTCACTCCTGTCCCATTTAGGGAAGAAGAGCTATGGAACGGCTACCCGGAAGAGACTAATGCGCCCTATGGGATCGCAAAGAAAGCACTGCTGGTGCAAAGCCAAGCCTACCGGCAGCAATATGGTTTTAATTCCATCTTTCTTTTGCCGGTGAACCTATATGGTCCGTTCGATAATTTCGATCTTCAGACGTCGCATGTGATCCCAGCGATCATTCGTAAGTTTGTGGAAGCCAAAGCGGCTCATAATTCCACTGTTACTCTTTGGGGCACGGGAAATGTCTCACGAGAATTCCTTTATGTGGAAGATGCCGCGCGAGGCATCGTGATGGCGACGGAACGGTATAACCAATCGGATCCGGTGAATCTCGGGTCTGGTCAAGAGATCCGCATTCGGGAGCTTGCGAAAATAATCGGAGATATTGTCGGTTTTCAAGGTGACATCGTGTGGGACTCTTCCCAACCCGATGGGCAACTTAGAAGATGCCTTGATGTTTCCCGCGCGAAAGAACAATTTGGTTTTTTGGCGAAGGTGAGACTAGAAGAAGGTCTGCAGCGCACGATAGAGTTTTATCTCCGCGAAATACACCTTACCCTCCAGGCAACCAGCCATGCGTAGCACCGTTGAAGAAAAATCTCCTCATATACCGGCCCTTGACGGTGTTAGAGGGATTGCGATTCTTATGGTAATGGTTGGGCATGCGGCCGGCCTGTTTGAATGGAGCGGGTTTCAGTTTCTTGGCATTGGATGGGTTGGCGTTGATCTGTTTTTTGTATTGTCCGGCTTTCTGATCACCAACATCCTGGTGCAGAAAAAAGGGACTAGGCATTTTTTCAGGAACTTTTATGCGCGTCGCGCATTAAGGATATGGCCCGTCTATTACGGTCTGCTGCTGTTCACGTTCGTGCTTTTCCCGCGAATGGTCGACCATATCAATTTTATGGCTGCCTACAAAGCCAACGTGGAGACACTGTCATGGCCGGTATATGTTCTATTCGCTCAAAATTTTTTTGGAGTGCGCAACGTTCATGACATGTTGCTCGGCGTTACGTGGTCTTTAGCGGTAGAAGAGCAATACTATCTGGTATGGCCTTTGCTAGTTTGGTTATTACGTCCCAAGGCGCTGCTGGCCGTATTGGCGACGGCCATGATCGCGTCACCTTTGCTTCGATTGGTAGCGATCTCTTCGGACGTCTCTGGCTATGCGCTGTATTCTGCCACTCCGTATCGACTGGACGGCATTGCTTTCGGAAGTGCGCTCGCTATCGTTCTGCGGACTATGGCTCCGCATCCTTGCTCATTGCGTAACATCGGGTTTGCGATTTGCGCGGTGGGAGCATGGATGTCTCTTCTGGTGAAGAGGACTGACTTTTTTGTCCATCCCATGTCTCCGATCGCATACAGCGGTCTAGCTTTGTTTTTCGGCGGATTGTTGATGCTGGTGCTTGCGAATGTGCATCCCCTTACTGCGATCTTTAGCGCAAGGATGCTAAGGAAGGCTGGGGACCTCAGTTTCTGCTTATACTTGGTCCACTATCCAATATTTATTTTGTTTGCAAGCAAAGCAGTCAGATTGCGATCACATTTGCCTTCCGCGATGTTAGCGATGGCGGCGTTCTTGCTAGCATGGCTAGTGGCGAGTTGCTCTTGGCGATTTTTGGAGAAACCTGTTCTCGGCTTTAAACGTTTTTTCCAGGACGAGCCCAGGAATGAGTGCGTAGCCATTGCTGCGTCTGTTTCAGGAAGTTAATGGAAGCGAATAAACACAATCTCAAGGGCGTAGTGCTTGCAGGCGGGCTGGGATCTCGACTTTATCCGCTTACGCGGGTGACCAATAAACATCTCTTGCCGATCTATGACCGGCCTATGATTTTTTACCCCATCCAGGCGCTGGTGAACGCGGGCATTTCCGATATTTTGGTTGTCACCGGCGGGCAGAGCGCCGGAGAATTCCTGCGTCTTCTCGAAAATGGGTCTCCATTCGGCCTGAAGCAGATCCACTTGGCATACCAGGAAGGCGGAAATAAAGGCATTGCCGATGCGCTGAGGTTGGCGGAGCCATTTGCCGCGGGATCGCCCATCTGCGTCATACTCGGCGACAATATTATCGAGAATAATATCTGCGAAGCGGTGCACTCGTTCTCGAAACAGCCTAATGGCGCGCATGTGATCCTCAAGCAGGTGGAAGACCCGGAGCGCTTCGGGTGTCCTGAATTCAAGAATGGGCAGATATTGAAGATCGAAGAAAAGCCAAAGCAGCCGAAGTCCGAGTACGCCGTGACTGGTATATATCTATACGGGGCGGACGTTTTTCAAAAAGTAGAACGCCTTACGCCCAGTTGGCGGGGAGAATTAGAGATCACAGACGTCAACAATATGTATGTCGCGGAAGGGACTCTTTCCCATAGCGTTCTGGATGGATGGTGGACTGATGCCGGAACCTTTGATTCCTTGCTTCTCGCTTGGAATCTAGTTGCAGAGAGCGGTGCGAACAAGATGACCAACCTCCAATCGTCCGATTCTTCTACGCGGGTCTCCAGATGATCGAGCAAACAGCCATCAAGACCATATTGATCACCGGCGGCGCGGGCTTTATCGGCTCCAATTTTGTTCGCTGTATTCTGGGCTCTTCGGCGATCAACGTAGTGAACTTAGACAAGCTCACTTACGCCGGAAATCTTCAAAATCTGGAAGGAATCGATCAGCAGTATCGGTCGCGCTATCAATTTGTTCGAGCGGACATTTGCGACGAGGCCGCTCTAGAGAAGATTTTTTCGGCTCATCACTTTGATGCGATCGTGAACTTTGCCGCTGAGAGCCATGTCGATCGCAGCATTTCCGGTCCAGAGCCATTCCTCAATACAAACTATTGGGGTACTTATCGCCTTCTAGAACAGGCGAAAAGCCACCGCATCCGATTCCTTCAGGTAAGCACAGATGAAGTGTACGGTAGCGTGCCTGGCACACAGAAGTCCGACGAAGACGCCAACCTCAACCCTTCCAGCCCGTATTCTGCCTCTAAGGCTGCGGCTGATTTGTTGGTGCGCTCATATACCCACACTTTCGGCGTGCCTTCAATCATTGTCCGTTGTGCCAACAATTACGGGCCGTACCAATTCCCGGAGAAGCTCATCCCGCTCGTGATCGCCAATTGCATTTCACAAAAGCCCATTCCGGTTTATGGCAGCGGAAGCAATATCCGTGATTGGCTGTATGTGGAAGATTGTTGCCGGGCGATCTACGCTGTCTTGATTAAAGGTAAAGATTCGGAGATATATAACATTGGCGAGGTTGCTCCTCGCAGTAACTTGGAAGTAGTTCGAAGCATCATTCAAGCTGTTGGAAGTTCTGATGACTTAATATCATTCGTCTCAGATAGGCCTGGCCATGACGAACGGTACGCCGTTAGCGCCGAAAAGATCCGTTCGGAATTAGGCTGGCGTCCACGGGTTGATTTCGAGACGGGTTTAAGAAAGACCATCCAGTGGTATTCCGACCACGCTCTGTGGCTGGAAAACTGCCGTAATGGTGCCTATCAGCGTTACTACGAGGCCCATTATGGCTCCCGGGCACAGACAGCAGTAGGTTCGCGCGCCTGATTAAGGTGAATCCCCCACTCCTATTTAGCCAGATTTCGAATAAATTCCTCTTCGGATTCGCTGATTCCGCAATTTTGAGCCTTCGCTATAATGCTCAGCCAATACCCCGTTAGCCTAAATCAGGATCGCTGTCCTTAGGAAGCAAACTTAGATCATCCGGAGAACCAATGAAACTCTCGACGCTGTTTTTAATGGGCACGCTCACAACTACCGCTTGGACCGCTGCGGCGGTTTGTCAGGAATTGCCCGTCGCGCAAGTTAGTTCCGCCGCGCAGGCGAATCCCCATACGAAAGCCGTAGTCCCTACGTTGGTGCGGTTCGCTGGGCAGATCTCCGGAGTCGATGATGCGGCGAAGATCGTAAGTCTTCGCTTCTCGCTATACGATTCTTTGGATTCCACTTCTCCTTTGTGGACTGAGACACAACAGGTCTCCGTTGATGAGCGCGGTCGATACACCGTTTTGTTGGGGAACAACACTGATGGTGTTTTGCCCGGTCTCTCCTTTGTGACCGGAGAAGCGCGCTGGATCGGTGTCACTCTCGTGGGGAACGAAGGCGAAAAAGAGCAGCCTCGCGTCGTGGTGGTGAGTGTTCCGTATGCGATGAAGGCGGCGGATGCGGAGACCCTGGGAGGGCTTCCGGCGTCGGCATTCCTTCAACAGCGGACGGTTACGGGCAAGAGCGCCGGGGCGTTGCGTTTGAGCAGCTCAAGTGCGGCCGGGCTGGAGACTTCTGGAGCGGTGTCAGACGGCACCAACACGCCGAACTTTATCGCCAAGTTCACGGGCACAGACACGATCGCGAATTCCGCCATTTTCGAGAGCGGTGGATTGGTGGGCATCGGCACCACCACTCCGGGACGTACGCTGCACCTGAAAAGTTCAGCGCCGGCACTGCGCATTGAAGACACCAATTTCCCCAACAGTTTCTGGGAACTGCAGCAATCGGCTTTCAACAATGACTACTTCGGGTTTTTGCGGTATGAGGCGGGCAATGCCGTCGAATCGAAGTCTTTGGTGCTGAGCAATACGGGCTTGTTAGGCATCGGCACGGGAACTCCGCAACGGCCATTGCATATTAAGAATGCCGCCCCGGCAATACGCCTGGAAGATACCCATTTTCCCAGCGCGTTCTGGGAATTGCAGCAATCGGCATTCGTGAATGACCAGTTTGGTTTCTTGCGCTATGAGAATGGCGCTGCCGTGCCGACGAAATCCATGGTCATCAGCCCCTCCGGGCTAATGGGAGTCGGCACCGTGTTCCCCCAGGCCAAGCTTGAAGTCGCCGGCAGCCTGCGCATCAGCGGCAACGGCAATGCCCTCACGTTCCCCGACGGCACCAACCAGTTCACGGCATTTACGCCAGGTGCGACCATAAGCGGTAATACAAGTGCCGGCGTTGTTACCGCCAGTCAGACACATGCCGGGGCTGGGGCATATAGCGCCGCCACGCCTCCTCCTTCTGCTCTATCGGGAAGTTCTACTGCCACTTCAGGAGTGGCAACCGGCGTGTTCGGAACATCGTCTAGCGCCGATGGTTATGGAGCCCTCGGCCAGAACGTAGCGAATAGCGGTAATGCGATCGGCATATTTGGTATTTCTGCGATCAGTCCAACCGGCGTAGGCGTATGGGGCGAGTCTCAATCGACGACAGTTCCTTCCGGCGGGGGTCCGGTGGGAGTTTATGGCCATTCGCTCAGTAGCGTTGGTACGGGTGTTTTCGGTTATGCGGACGCAAGCAGTGGCGACGCAGTCGGTGTGTTTGGCCGCTCCATTTCAAATGGTGGTACCGGTGTATGGGGAGAAGCCACCAATGCTAGCGGCGTGAACTTTGGCGTATTCGGCAGGATCGTAAGTTTGGATGCCAATGCTGCTGCTGGAGTCTTTGATACGGCGACGGGCGGCAACATTCTGATCGGACGCTCTGGTTCAACGCCGACCAAAGTCTTCCGCGTCGACAGCACCGGAAAAGGCTTCTTCAATGGCGGTAATGTCACCGGAGGCGCTGACTTTGCAGAATCAGTTTCCGTGCGCGATGAAAAATCACAATATCAGCCGGGGGATGTCATTGCCGTTGATACCGATGGTGTGCGGCAGTTCACGCTGACCACAAAGCCTTATTCGACTTTGGTGGCGGGCATTTATTCAACCAAACCCGGCGTGCTCGCGACACCGCACGTAGCCGATGATCCCCGCATTGCAGGCCAGGAAATACCTCTCGCTGTTGTCGGCATCGTGCCTTGCAAGGTGACCGCGGAAAATGGAGAGATCCACGCTGGAGACTTGCTGGTGAGTTCTTCAACGCCTGGCTATGCCATGAAAGGCACTGACAGAAATCGCATGACCGGCGCCGTGGTTGGCAAGGCTTTGCAGAACATGTCAGGCAAGACCGGCGTGATCGAAGTCCTGGTCAGCTTGCAGTAGAATTTTTTGAAGCATTGCGCAATGAGGCGGCCTCAGGGCCGCCTTCGTTGCTGCTGATAAAATCATCCTTTCCATGAGCCTCTCCGAAAAAGATGTTGCTTACGTTGCCGACCTCGCCCACCTGGAATTGACCGAGGCGGAGCGTGTGCGCATGATCCGCGACCTTAACTCCATCCTCGATTACATCGGTACGCTTTCCGAACTGGACACCGCGAACGTGGAGCCCATGGCGCAGGTGATGGTGAGCGGACAGGGTGAGGGCTCCTCCCGCTTCGCGTATGCGCAGCGCAATGACGTTCTACTTCCATCTTTGTCCCATGCTGACGCCCTCCGGAACTCGCCTGCGCCGGACCCGGTCTTCTTTAAAGTACCCAAGGTGATAGAACGCTAGATGCCGGACCTTCGCTTGCAGGATTTGACTATCACTTCAGCCAGCCGCGCGATCCGCGAGCAGCAGATCACTGCGACCGCGCTTGCCGAGCAGTTCTATGCCAGGATTGAAGCCGCCGACAAGGAAATCAACGCATACCTTGCGCTCTGCAAAGAGCGCGCTTTCGATCAGGCGCGCAAGATCGATTCCGCCGTGCAAAAGGGCGCGGAACTTCCCAGACTCGCCGGCGTCCCTGTCGCAATAAAGGACGTAATGGTCACCAAAGGCGTGCGCAGCACTGCCGGCTCCAAGATCCTGGAAAACTTTATTCCGCCTTATGACTGCACCGCTGTCGCGCGCCTCGAGGCGGCGGGAGCAGTCATCCTGGGCAAGCTCAATTGCGATGAATTTGCCATGGGCTCATCCAATGAAAACTCCGCTTACGGCCCTGTGCGCAATCCCAGGGACCTCTCCCGCGTCCCCGGAGGCTCCAGCGGAGGCTCTGCTGCAGCCGTTGCTGCCGGCACCGCTGTCGCAACCCTGGGCTCGGATACAGGCGGCTCCATCCGCCAGCCGGCGGCTTACTGCGGCGTGGTTGGCCTAATGGCCACCTACGGCCGAGTATCGCGTTACGGGCTGATCGCCTTTGGTTCATCGCTTGACCACATCGGTCCGCTCACTAAAACGGTTGAAGATGCAGCGCTCCTGCTCCAGCACATCGCCGGCCGTGACCCGCTCGATTCCACTTCTGCCGAGGTCCCGGTGCCTGATTATGCCGCTGCTCTCCAACTGCCGGTGAAGGGGCTGAGGCTGGGCGTGCCGAAGGAATATTTCGCGGAAGGCTTAGACCCTGAAGTGCGCTCGGCGATCCAGGCATCCATCCAGGCGCTTGCACAGTCCGGATGTGAGATCGTGGAGATATCACTCCCACACACCCGTTATGCGATTCCCACGTATTACGTGGTCGCCACCGCAGAGGCATCTTCTAATCTCGCGCGCTTTGATGGCGTGCGTTACGGCTATCGCTCGGCGGACGCAAAGACACTTTCTGCCATGTACCGGCGCAGCCGCGATGAGGCATTTGGCCCCGAGGTCAAGCGCCGTATCATGCTGGGCACCTACGCTCTCAGCGCCGGATATTACGACGCCTACTATCTCAAAGCGCAAAAGGTCCGCACTTTACTTGCCCAGGATTTCAGGGAAGCCTTCGCCAAAGTGGATGCCATCCTCAGCCCGACCACGCCCACCACCGCATTCCGCCTGGGCGAAAAAGCCGATGACCCTCTTGCCATGTACTTGAATGACATTTACACCGTCACGGCTGACCTGGTTGGCATTCCCGGTATCTCCGTGCCCTGCGGGCTCTCCTCTGAGAATCTCCCTATCGGGTTGCAGGTGTTGGGTAAGCACTTTGACGAGAGCACGATCCTTCGCGTGGCCCAGGCGGTAGAACTCGCCCAGGGGGCCCGTTACAGTTCCGCCAATAACCATTGATTCAATGGACGGATGTCATCTCGACTGCGGCTTCCCAGCAGCTCACAATCTGCATCTCACATTCAATGAAGACCACATCTATCTGGAAGCTGACTTTAACCGCAGCGCTGGCCTTGACCCTGCTGCCCGCCTCTGCCTTTGCTCAAGCGAAAAGCCATGGCAAGGGAAAAGGCCATGCCAAACACCATGACCGCGATGCAGATCGCGACCGTGGCGAGGATCGCGACGGAGATCAAGATCGTGACAACGATCATGACCGTGACAATGTTCGTGACCGTGACAATGATCGCGACCGTGACCGGAATGACATTCGCGACAGAGACCGCGATCGCGACCATGACCGTGACCGCGTGCTCGGCTCCAGTGCCACCTCCAGCCGTCCTCCGGGATGGTCAAAAGGCAAGAAGACCGGATGGGGGAACTGTGACGTGCCTCCCGGTCAGGTAAAGAAGTATGGCTGCCATCCGAATCGTACCTTGGCGGACCATGCCCGCCGTGACCGCGATCGTGACCGCCGTGCAGGAATCCGCACCTGGCCCACGGGAAGTACTTCAAGCGTAATCCCGCCGACGACCACCACCCGGGCACGCCGCACCGCACGCGACGTAAGAGACCGCGTTGAAAGAGATGCGGAACGCGCAAGAGATTCAGTCACTCCGCGCTGATCCGAGTCCTGAGACTTTGTTTGCCCCCCAACGATGAAGCCCGCGCAAGCGGGCTTTTCGTTGAGGCTCAAAGATGGCGATTCAACAACCAGCTCGGGTGGGGTAAAGAACTAGCTTGGCTCAGCCACCGGCTCAGCCTTGCCGGCATTCACCAGATCTTTCAGCTCCTTGCTGGGCTTGAAGAAAGGGATCTTCTTGGCCGGCACCTCTACCTTGGCGCCGGTCTTCGGGTTGCGGCCTGTGCGAGGCTTCCTTTGCCGCGTGCGGAAGCTGCCAAAACCGCGGATCTCGATCTTGTCCCCCGCGCGCAGGGACTTCACGATGCTATCGAAGATCGTCTCAACGATGATCTCGCCTTCGCGCTTGTTCACGTCGGCCAGCTTGGATACTTCTTCGATCAGGTCGGCTTTAGTCATAGGGGTGTGACTGGGTCGTTGCTATTCCACTAAAACTTGAGCGATACGTCAAGCGGACAATCGCCGTAAGCTGCGGATTTTTAATGACTTGTGGTGCCCCACCGCCGGATGCTCCCTCGCGGCACTGTGAGGGAAGGGAATTCGATTAGCGCCACATGTAGTAAAAGCCGGGATGATTTTCGAGCATCTTTGCCCGGTCCGGGATCAGATCTGAGGCGTCATTGAACAGGATGTCATAAAGGCTGCGGCGGTCCTTCTCCGGGCGCACCAGCGTGGGCTCGCCCTTGATGCCCACCTGCTTGGCGGTGGCGTCCACCGCGTCCTGGAAGCTGCCGATCTGGTCGATCAGCTTTACCGGCAGCTTCAGCGATTGCTGTCCGGTCCACACCTGTCCGGTGGCAATCGGCTTCAGCTCTTCGTCCTTCACCTTGCGGCCGGAAGCCACGTCATGGATGAACTGCGCGTGCATGTCGTCAATCAGTGATTGCAGGTAAGCGCGCTCTTTGTCGGTCATCTCGCGCGTGGGTGAGCCGGCGTCTTTGAGTTCGCCCGCCTTCATGGTCACGTCTTTGAGTTTTGCCCAGCGCAGCAGGTCGCCGTAATTCACCCACTCGGCGATCACGCCGATCGATCCCACAATGGTCGCCGAATTGGCAAAGATCTTGTCCGTGCCGGCGGCAACGTAATACGCGCCGCTCGCGCCCACGGTGCTGATGCTGGCCACGATCGGCTTCTTGTGGCGCTCGCGCACTCGGCGAACCGCCTGATACATCTCCTGCGAGGCCGCGGCGCCGCCGCCTGGTGAATTGATCTTCAGGATGATGGCTTTGATGGAATCGTCTTCATCGAACTTCTTGAGCTGCTTCATGAAATTCTCAGAGTCGAGGATCACTCCCTCCAGCTCGATCACGCCGATCTTGTCACCAAACGGGCTGCCTCCGGCGATCTCAGTGCGTGAGCCATGCTTGATCGAGAGGAAGACCAGGGTGAAGAGCGCGGCGACGAAGAGGAAGAAGGCCCCACCGCCGATCAGCACCCACAGCCATAGGCGGGACTTGGGTGCAGGGCTGAGCCCAGAAGGCGGAGGAGGCGGCAAGACAGGGTTCATAGAGCTGGTTGACATCGGTAACAGTGTATCGGAGGGGGCAGGATACGGGGCGGAGGGGGATATTTTTTAATATCCCCCCTCCCCCCACCCCGATATCCCTGGAATCAATAACTTAACAGGGGGAATATCCCCTGGGTATCTGTGAAAAACTCACTAAGTGCTTATGAATCAATCGAGGCATATCTAAAATATCCCTTCTAAAGGACTTACGTTGATTCCGATAGAAGGTGGGGAAAACAGCCAGAAAAATCATATTCGTATTTTATTCGCCCGTCAAGCCCATTCTGCAGAGTAAGCGTCAGGAGTCGCGAAGAAGAGAAACCCTCAAGCATACTAATCCTGAGAAGCTGGATGACAGACTTTAGCGTGCGAATCTCACAGTTACTGGATCGACACGTGAACGGTTGTTGAATGCAAGAGTTCGCCAGAATTTGCAGTTATAGCAATATCAAAATCCGAAGCTTGGCTTCGGCCCGATATTCCACGGGACACGCCGCAACCCGCCAAGGAGATCATTGCAAAAGCGATGATTATTATTGATTTCCTTCGCCCCGTTCGATACAGCCATATTGGAATGAAAAACCACGGTAGGAACGCCGATGCCGCTGCGCTTATAGATGGTGCAACCGTAATTGCAACAGACTGCACTCCGCTTAGACCGTGCAAAGTCGCTGGCTGGAAGTTGCAACGCCAACCGACCGGTAAACCACTGCAGCCGAGCACTATGTCATTCACGTAGTTCGCGCTCGAAGGCGCGATCAAAAGTTTCCCCGTTGCTGTTCCTTGGCCGCTGAGTGGTTGTACTTGGATCGAAAAATCGTCAGCTTCGGAAGGCACTGCGATGTAAATTCCGGCGGGGTCAACCGAACTGACGGAATATGGCGCAACACTGAAAGGAAAGCTTCCAGAGTCGGTGAATGCAGCACCGCGTATTAAGTCCCCATCTAAAAAAATTGCAATAGCATCTTCGGCACCAGGACTTCCTAATAGATTTGAAAACTTGAGACGGTCGCCAGTGGAACTTAGCCCCGCAAAAAAAATGTCGTCGCAAGTCGGAGTTTGATGTGGGCTTAAATTGCACGTCACTTCTGGAGATATGCGTAAGCGGCTGCCATCGGTTGTGAAGAAATCCGGTGAATTCGATCCACCAGCTAAAAAAATGGTACCAGCCGGATTAATAGATAACCCGTTGATGC
>JBBSFV010000040.1:0-27451 GCA_038254775.1 Terriglobales bacterium
ATGGCAAGGTGGTGGAATTCAATGGCCAGGCGGAGATCGTACTGAAAGATCCAGCGCAACTCACCGGAGAGATCAGCCAGCTTCCACCTCCCCCCAGTCAGTATGACGTGGAGAACGATGGCCATGCGAGTGCCGGTAGCATTTACAAGCCAAAAGCAAAATCAACGAAAAAGCGCCGCAATAAAAGCGGAGGAGCCAGTGAGAGCGAAACCGCCGATCCCAAATAGCATCAAGCGATCGTGCAAAGCAAAACGGCCCGCCTTTTCAAGCGGACCGTTTCGGTAGGACTGATGAGATTGGCTCGAGGCGCACTCTAAGAATGGGCCACGACGGTATCTCTTAAACTGCCTGAGTACTGCGGGTCTTTAGAGCTTGCGCCCTAAGCCTCAGCCACCTCACGTTTATTGCTACAGTCAGAACTTTTCATGTATTGGATCGCCCTCCTTTCCCGTGTAAAAGCAGAATAAATCCGTTTTTACCATCGAGTCAATGGAAGATCGGATGAATCTTGGGGCTGGGGATGCGCCTTTTAGCGCCACTCAGGGAGCGCTGGCGCCCACCGCTGCGATGTTCTTTTGGATCAGCGAGCTGGCGGCTCGCAGCGTTTTTTGGATGCGCTCCAGCATCAGTGGTTTTTCCAGGATGAAGTTGGCGCCAAGTTTAAACGCCTCGCGGGCGCTCTCACTCTTGCCCACTGCGATCAGAATCGTCTTCTGATTGAGTTCGCTACCACGGATCGCGCGGATCAGGTCAAGCACGCCGTCGGTGTCAGAGTCCAGGATGATCCCCGGAAGTTTTTGGGATCCCAGCGCCTGCGAAGCGCTTTGCAGGCTGGGCCATACCTCTGATTTGGCGTTCATGCCCAAAAGTATGGGGCGCAGTGGGTTCAAGGAGAGAGTGTCAGGACAATAAATACCGAATTTAACGACCATGGGTTACCCGAGTGTGACCGCAATGTTGCTCAAAAGATAACCCGAGAACCCGGCGTAAGCAAATGAAAAGTAAGGGCGAAGAGCCCCCGTCAGGAGATAAGGACAATCTCTTCGCCCTTTCTTGCATTCGGATGGGGTCCCCCTGTTTGAACGCGGCACCCGAATCACAAGATTGTGGGAAATTGGGGAATTACGAAGAGTGGATCAGCAGCGCAGCGCGCTGAGAGTGCTCCGGACGGGATCCGTCACCGCAGACACAAAGAGAGCATGGCCTTGGCTGGCAAACGGGACAACAAGTAGACCGACAGAGAAGAAAGCAGCCGCTATCGCGTAAAACAGGCACATCGATATCATTTTTGAGCGAAGAGTGGTCTGCGGAACATCCACCAGCGGATGGATGACCAGAAGAATGATGCACGCCAGCAGCAAGGCGGCGTAAACGCGTTTTGCGGTCATCTCCATAAAGTGATTCTGCCGCCTTCCGCGGAATTCGTCAACCGGAAAGCAGAGTAGCTGCAGTGTAAAAACCAACTTTCGTCTTCTTCATCCACATCTGCCGCACGCAGATGTGGGCCAAAAAAACATTATGCGGTGGTTTTCGCGCAAAAACGGTCGAAGGCAGCGGTCAGGTCAGCGGCAATCGAGTTCATGTCACGCGATTCGATCTGGTAACGCTCCATCATGTAAACCAGTTTGCCATCGCGCAGGATACCGATGCTCGGTGAAGAAGGCGCATATCCGGTGAAATAGCCTCTCGCCTTGTCAGTGGCGTCACGGTCTTGCCCCGCAAAAACGCTCACAGTCTTATCCGGCAGCACGGCATGTTGCAGCGCCTGACGAACGGCAGGACGCATCTTGCCGGCGGCACATCCGCAGACAGAGTTCACCACGATCATCACGGTTCCGGGGGCGTTCACGGCGTTATCCACATCAGCGGCGGTACGGGTCTCCTGAATACCCAGGCGGGAAAGTTCCTGGCGCATGGGAGCAATCATTGGTTCGGGATACATAAACTTTTCTCCTAAAGTTTGATTATAGAGAAAGGCAGAGAAGCTAGTTCAAAATCCTAAGAAGACGGGTTCCGGCTGAAGCTGCACTCCCATTTTTTCTTCTACGCCGCGTTGCACTTCCTCCTTGAGCGCAACGATATCCGCGGCAGTAGCGCCGCCGCGATTCACGAGCGCCAGCGTGTGCTTGGAGGAGATGCCTACCGGACCGCGCAAATAGCCTTTGTGGAATCCCGAGTGCTCAACCAGCCAGGCTGCCGGGAGTTTTACGTGGCGCTCGTCCACGGGATACCTCGGCGGCGGGGCTGTGATGTTCATCCTCGCGGCACGGTGCACGAGATCTTCATAACCGGCAAGTGGGACGATAGGATTTTTAAAAAATGATCCCGCGCTCTTGCAATCGGGGTCGCCGTGCACGATCAGCATACCTTTGCTGTTGCGTATCTTGCGAACCGCGTCACGAACCTCCTGTAGAGATGGGGTGCCCAGATGATTGGCAAAACACTTTTTTAGATCCGCATAAGTGAGCTTCGCTTTTCCGCCCGGAGTGAGCAGGAAGGTGACGCGAAGCACGATGTACTTCCCTTTTTCCGCGGAGTTGAAGATGCTGCTGCGATAGGCGAATCCGCAGTCAGCGTTGCTGAGTTCGCGAATGTTTCCGGTGGCCATCTCCAGCACGCTCACTGAGGTAATGGTCTCAGAAACCTCTTCCCCGTAAGCGCCAACATTCTGGACTGGCGTGCCACCCACGCTTCCCGGGATGCCGCTGAGCGTTTCGATCCCCGCACAATCAAGGGCAACGGTGACCGCGACGAAGTTGTCCCAGTCTTCGCCGGCGGCGACATCGAATATGCGCTTCTCTGCGTGCTCATGTTCAGTGAGCCCACGCATGCCGATCTTCAATATGAGACCATTGAAACCTGCGTCGGCAACCAGCAGATTACTGCCGCCTCCGAGAACAAAGAGAGGAAGCCCGCGGTCTTGGGCAAAGGCAACAGCCTCAATCACATCTTGTTGAGAGTGAGCGTTACAGAAGTATCGCGCCGGGCCGCCCACCCCCAAGGTGGTCAGTGGCGACAGCGGAATGTTCTCGTCGAGTCTCACGGTTTTAGATTAGCAGGCGCTTAGCGCGAAATGAGCCGCGTGAGTCGCGCGCTTTCTCCGGCAAGCACTTCATGGGCGGCGCCCTGGGTCACGATCTTGCCTCGCTCCATGACCAGCACGCGGTCGGCGATGGCGAAAACCTCATCGATGGCGTGAGTGACGTAGATGACAGGAATGTTTTGTCCTTTCACCCAGGTGTGAAGGAAGCCGGCCAATTCGTCTTTGGCGGCGCTGTCGAGGCCGGTGAGCGGCTCGTCGAGCAGTAGCAGTTTTGGAGATGTAATCAGGGTGCGCGCGAGTGCTACACGTTGCTGTTCGCCTCCGGAGATCTCACGTGGGAATCGAGACGCAAGATGCGCGGCACCAAGGCGTGAGAGCATCTCTGCGCTTCGGCTGGTCTGTTCTGAACTTGACAACCTTTTCAAGCCGAATCGCACATTCTGCTCGACCGTTAGGTGCGGAAAAAGCGCTACTGATTGAAAAACGTAACCGATGTTGCGTTTTTCGGCAGCTACGGTCACATGTTTTTGGGAGTTAAAAAGAGTCTCTTCGGCAAGTTCCGCGGAACCCGATTCCGGCAGGCGAAGTCCGGCAACGCAATCCAGCAGCGTGGTCTTGCCGGAGCCGGATGGCCCGAAAATGGAGGTGATGCCGGAATGACATTCAAGTTGGGCGTCGAGCGTGAAGAGGCGCAGCGGCAAGCGGATGGAGGCGCGAAGGGTCATCGGCCCAACCAGCCGCGACGATATCGGTTCACGCCATAGACGACTGCCAGCAGAGCGAAGCTGAATACAAGCAGTAGCAGTGCTGTGGAATTCGCTCCGGCGTAGTCGAGTTCCTGAACGCGGTCATAAATATCGATGGAGACGGTGCGGGTCACGCCGGGAATGTTGCCGCCTACCATGAGCACAACGCCGAACTCCCCAACCGTATGCGCGAAGCTGAGTACAGCTCCGGTGATCAATCCGGAAAAGGACAGCGGTAGAACCACTCTTCGGAATCGCTCAAGAGGTGAGCTGCCCAACACAGAAGCTGCCGCCAGTAAGCGGGAGTCGACGGCGGCGAATGCAGTGGCGATCGGCTGGACCGCAAAGGGCAGGCTATAAAGGATGGAAGCAATCACCAGTCCCTGAAAGCTAAACGCGAAGCTGTGTCCTGTAAGTCTTTTAAACCACAAGCCAAGAGGACTCCGCGATCCCAGAGCAACCAGGACGTAAAAACCCAGCACCGTGGGTGGCAGAACCAGTGGCAAAGCAACCACTGCTTCCAACATGAACTTCCACTTATGTTTCGAATACGCTAGCCAATAGGCGAGAGGTAGCGCGATGAGCATCAACAGAATGCAGACAACGGTCGCAAGTTTCGCGGTGAGCGCAATCGCCTGCCAGTTGAGATTCAGCGTCAATGCCGCTTTGACTCCACAGTGGCTTGAGGTACTTCGAAGCCATATCTCTTCAAAATACTCTGTGACTCAGGCGCGAGCATATACATAAGAAAACGGTGTGCAAGGTCCTTGTTTTTTGAATTTGAGATCACCACGCCAACCTGCTTGAGGGGAGGGTAACTATCGGATGGGAATTCGATGTAGCTGCCTCGCTCTTTCATGGATGGCGAAAGTGCGAGCGCCAGCGCGATCACCCCGCCGTCGGCGTTACCCGAGAGAACGAATTGCGCGGTCTGAGCTATATTTTCACCGAGTACGAGCTTGGGTTCAACCGCTTTTTTAAGCCCGATTTTTTCCAATGCTGCCATGGCAGCGCGTCCGTACGGCGCATGCCTCGGGTTGGCAATGGCGACGCGCTTGAGCTGCGGCGACTGCAATGCGCCCAAAGAAAGATTCTTTGCAAAAGGCGAGTCAAAGCGCACCCACAACACGATCTTTCCAGAGGCATATCCCACTTCGAGTTTCTCTGCTACGGCTTTAGCGATCAGGCGATGAGGATAATCCGCATCGGCAGAGAGGAATACGTCAAACGGCGCGCCATTATCGATCTGCGCATACAGATTGCCGGAGGAGCCGAAGATGAGGTCGACTTTGGCGCCATTCGCTTTCTCAAATGCGCGGGTGATCTCTTTGAGCGGTGAAGTCAGGTCTGCGGCAGCCGCCACGTTGATCTTCTGGGCTGAAACGCAAGATACACAAAAAAGTAAAAGAAGACTTAGCCGATCGGACTTCACAAACTGAATCCTAAATGAGAATTTGTGGTCCGCGCGCAGAGACTTTGTGGCAACTCAATCCGTATGTTAGTGATTCGCGACTAAGTGGAATGGACGGTGTTCTAATCGTCGGTCTTCTCTATTAGAAACTTCAGCTCTTCTCAGGGTAAATCTATTGAGATTTTCTAAACGTACATGGTTCATCGTGCTCATGGTTGGAATGGCCGCCGGAGCCTTTGCCTACTACCGCATGGACAGCAAGCCGCAAACGCAGTACTTGACCGCGGCGGTGGAACGCGGAAATATTCGCGCAAATGTGGAGGCGACCGGAACCATCAACGCGGTCACCACGGTGCAAGTTGGATCGCAGGTTTCAGGCACCATCTTCAGATTAAGCGCCGACTTCAACACGCGGGTGAAAAAGGGGCAGGTGATCGCGGAGATCGATCCTTCGATCTTCCAGGGCAATCTGTTGCAGGCAAAAGCGGATCTGGAGAATGGACGGGCGAACCTGGCAGCCGCACGGGCAAATCTGGAAAAGGCAAAGGCGACCGCCGCGCAGAGCCAGGCGGACTATATCCGCAATATCGGTTTAGCGAAGGAAGGGATCATCAGCCAGCAGCAGCTGGATGTGACAAAAGCAACTGCACAAGAATCGACCGCGCTTGTCTCCGCCGCCCAGGCGCAGGTGACGCAGGCCCAGGCGCAGGTAAGCCAGAAAGCGGCCGCGGTGCAGGTCTCTCAGACCAACCTGAACCATGCGGTGATCACTGCGCCGATCGATGGCACGGTGATCAATCGAAGTGTGGACGTGGGGCAGACGGTGGCTGCGTCATTACAGGCACCGACTCTGTTCACCATTGCTCAGGACCTGACTAAGATGCAGGTCTATACCAAGACCGACGAATCCGACATCGGTCGCATCCGTCCGGGACAACCGGTGAATTTCAAGGTAGATGCCTTTCCCAACGACAGTTTTCGCGGGCGCGTGAGCCAGGTGCGAATGAATGCCACCACGGTGCAGAACGTTGTGACCTATGACACCATCATCGATTTCGACAATCCTGAATTAAAGTTGTTCCCCGGCATGACCGCCTATGTAACGATCCCGGTGGGCAATGCTGATGATGCCGTCAAAATCCCGAATTCCGCATTGCGTTTCAAGCCAGATCTAAAACCGGAAGAGGTCCGCGCGCTCTATCAGAAAAATAATATTCAGACGGGCGGGCGCGGTGCCGAGCAACCATCCGGCAGCCAGGCTTCGGAGCAAAACTCAGCTGCGCCGCAGGCGGCGGGCGGACACGACGCGGGAGGTAGGCGCGGTGGCGCCGGTCAAAGCCGAGGTTCGGGTCAAAGCCGAGGTTCGGGTCAAAGCCGAAGACCGGATCAAGCGGCGGGCGGCGATCCCGCCGCAGCCGGCGCCAGTCGCGGAATGCGCAGCTCGAGCGGAGGTCCCACTTACGGGGTGGTGTGGAAGCTGCTGCCGGACAAAAGCCTGCAGCCGGTGCGGGTAAGGACCGGCATTACTGACTTCACTTTTACTGAGATGGTGGAGGGCTCCCTGAAGGAGGGTGAACAGCTCATTACCGGGTCATCCGGTAGCGCACGGAACGCCCCGGCCTCGGCACCAGGGTTGGGACGCGCTCCGGGCGGCGGTCCAAGGCGCTAATGGCGACGGTACTCCACAATTCGACAGCACAGCCGGCGCGCGGCTCCGGCGCGGTGATCCAAGTGGAAGATGCGCACAAGTACTACCAGTTAGGCGAGACTCGCGTTCATGCTTTACGTGGAGTCTCGCTCAACATTCAGCGCGGCGAGTTCGTCGCCATCATGGGGGCGAGCGGCAGCGGCAAGTCAACGTTCATGAACATCCTGGGATGTTTAGACAAGCCTTCCCGGGGAAGATATCTGCTGGACGGCACGGATGTTTCGTCCTTACGGAAGCAGGAACTTGCAGTCATCCGTAATCGCCAGATCGGTTTTGTCTTTCAGGGATTCAACTTGCTGGCACGCACCACGGCGTTGGAAAACACAGAGCTGCCGACTTTGTACGCGCGCATCGACAAGAGCGACCGAGCCAAACGCGCGAAAGAAGCACTGGGAATGGTGGGCCTATCAGACCGTGAAGACCACTTCCCTTCCCAACTCTCTGGAGGACAGCAGCAGCGGGTGGCGATCGCGCGCGCGTTAGTGAACAAACCCTCCATCCTGCTGGCGGATGAACCCACGGGCAATCTTGACAGCCGGACCTCAGTGGAGATCCTGGGCATCTTTCAACGCTTGAATGCGGAACAAGGATTGACCATTGTTCTGGTGACCCATGAAGTGGACATTGCGCAGTTCACCAAGCGCAACATCGTGTTCCGGGATGGGCTGGTAAAAAAAGATGAGCTGGTCAAGGACCCGCAAAACGCCACCGAAGCTTTGCGCGATATGCCGACCCTGGAAGATTGAACCGGTGGCCCGAATGGAAGAAGGTGCGGTATGGATCTTTTGGCGACACTGCGGTTAGCCTTTCGCGCGTTGGCGCGCAATAAGCTGCGTTCGGCATTAACCATGCTTGGCATCATCATCGGCGTGGGAGCGGTGATCAACGTGGTTGGCATCGGGCAAGGAGCTGACAAACAGATCCAGGACCAGATCGCCGCCATGGGTTCAAACATGCTCTTTGTGGGTTCGGGCTCAGTGAACCGCGGCGGGATGCATATGGGATTCGGCGCTACCAAGACTTTGGTTCCCGATGACGTTCAGGCCATCCTGCGTGAGTGCCCCGCGGTTGCCGCGGCATCCGGAGGAAGCCAGACCGGTGGACAGGTGGTTTTTGGCAATGACAATTGGGGAACGACCATCAACGGCGTGGAGCCGGCATATTTTGATATCCGTAACTGGACGACCGCGCAGGGCAGCGTTTTTGACACCAGCCAGATGGACGAAGTAGCAAACGTGGTAGTGCTGGGAGAGACCGTGCGCAAAAACCTGTTTGGCGTAAACGACGCGGTCGGCCAGGTGGTCCGCATCAAGAATATCCCGTTCAAAGTGATCGCCGTGCTGCAGGCTAAAGGCTCTTCTGCTGCGGGGGGACAGGACCAGGACGATGCAGTGTTCATCCCGCTTACGACGCTGTTGAAAAAAATGACGGGTGATACCTGGCTGCGGTACATAACAGTCTCGGCCAGGTCATTGCAGGAGACGACCGCCGCGCAGCGGCAGATCGAATCTCTGCTGCGCGATCGCCACCGCATCCGGCAGGGCCAGGAAGACGATTTCTTCGTTCGCAATCTGAAAGATATGGCCGACTCCGCCGCGCAGGCGAGCCAGGTGATGACCGTGCTGCTCGCGTCCGTTGCCAGCGTGTCACTGCTGGTGGGCGGCATCGGGATCATGAACATCATGCTGGTATCGGTCACTGAGCGCACGCGCGAGATCGGGATCCGCATCGCCATCGGCGCCACGGAGCAGGATGTGCAGCGCCAGTTCCTGATCGAGTCGTTCGTCCTGAGCGTGATTGGAGGACTGATCGGTGTCGTGGTCGGGGTGGGCTCATCATTCCTCATATCCAAACAGTTTCATTGGCCTGTCTCCATCTCGCCCGTGGCGATCGGGATCGCAGTCGTCTTTTCCATGGCGATCGGCATATTCTTCGGTTACTACCCGGCGCGCAAGGCTTCCCGGCTGGATCCGATCGAGGCGCTACGATTCGAGTAACTTTTCAACCCGTGTACCATCCAATCAAGGGTAGCGTGCGTACTTTCAAGGGAGAACCTTATGCTGATCAAAGAGCCCACTGACATTCCGTATTCAGAGATCACACCCCAGAAGTTCTATCTAAATCGACGCAGGTTCCTGGAAGGCGCGGCAATGGCGGGCGCTGCGCTCGCGGGCGCAAGGTTTATTCCGGAGTTGGTCGAGCCCAGCACGGTTGCCCTGGCCGGGAGCAAGCTGCAATTCCAGAAGAGCAATCTTTCAACCACCGGCGAAGCGCTCACTCCGCTGAAAGACATTACTTCCTACAACAACTTTTATGAATTCGGCACGGCCAAGGACGATCCCGCCGAAAACGCAAAGAACTTTAAGCCTTCGCCATCGGCATGGGTCGTAGAAGTGGGCGGTCTGGTGAAAAAGCCGCAAAAGCTTTCCGTGGAAAGCATCATGAAACTTGCGCCGCTCGAAGAGCGCGTTTACCGGATGCGGTGCGTAGAAGGGTGGTCCATGGTGATCCCGTGGATCGGGCTGCCGCTGAGTGCATTGCTGAAGGCCGTCGAGCCAACCGGCAAAGCCCGCTTCGTCGCCTTCCAAACGCTGAACGATCCCAAGCAGATGCCCGGACTGCGCCGCGCGGTGCTCGATTGGCCCTATGTGGAAGGCTTGCGCCTGGATGAAGCGATGAATCCGTTGGCGATCCTTGCCGTGGGCCTGTACGGAGAATCACTGCCTCCACAGGATGGCGCGCCCATCCGTTTGGTGACGCCGTGGAAGTATGGATTCAAGGGCATCAAATCCATCGTGAAGATCACCTTGGTGGAGCAGCAGCCGCCGACTGCTTGGAACATCTCTGCGCCGAATGAGTATGGCTTTTATTCGAATGTGAATCCGGATGTGGACCACCCCCGCTGGAGCCAGGCGAAGGAGCGTCGCATCGGCGAATTCTTCAAGCGCAAGACCCTCATGTTCAACGGATACGGCGCTCAGGTTGCCGGACTTTACTCCGGCATGGACCTGAAGAAGAATTTCTGATCGTGACAAATAAAAATATCGCATGGCTGAAGGTAGTAGTGTGGCTCATCTGTCTGGGGCCATTGATGGACCTGGTCTATCTGGCGGCCACCCACGATCTTGGGGTGAATCCGCTGGAAACGATCCAACTCACCACTGGCTTATGGGCCTTGATCTTTCTCATCGCAAGCCTCACCGTCACGCCGCTGCGGAGGATCGCGAAGCTTCCATGGTTGATACGCTTCCGCAGATTGCTGGGACTGTTCGCATTCTTCTATATCGTTCTCCACTTCATTACGTATCTGGTTTTTGACCAACAGTTTGACTTCGCCGCAATCTGGAAAGACATTGCCAAGCGGCCGTTCATCCTTCTCGGATTCCTGGCATTCGTTCTGCTGATCCCCTTGGCAATCACTTCCACCACCGGCTGGATACGCCGGCTCGGCGGCAAACGATGGAACAACATCCATAAACTTGTCTATGTGAGCGTTGCCGCGGCGGCGCTTCACTTCTGGCTGAAAGTGAAAGCCGACCATCTCGAGCCAGGGATCTATGCGACGATCGTTGCCCTGCTTCTGGGGTATCGGGTTTGGGTATGGGCGGCGAAGCGAAGTGCAAAGCAATCCCCGGCGGTGGCGAAAACCTGACTGCCAAGGGCACAATCGCTTATGCAGTAAAAAGGCGTCCTTGCGGGACGCCTTTTCTGCGGGGGGCAGCGGAAAACCGTTAGATCTGAAGCGTTAGAGGTTGCGTAAGCCGGAAGGTCAAATGACGTTCCGCTGAGAATGTGACTTCTTTTTTGCCGGTTGCATACGCCCCGGTGGTTCCGGCACCGGCACCGACCGCGCTGCCGATCAGTGCACCCTTACCTCCGCCCGCCAGCGCACCGATCAATGCTCCAGCTCCGGCGCCTCCGCCGATGAAGGTGAGATTGCGCTTGGCGTAGCGTCCGCCGGACATGGCAATACTTGAACTCGAGATCGGGACCTGCTTGCCCCCGATATTAAGGCTCGCCAGTCCCAGGCGGATGTATCCCGCGTTGTGCAGCCTTCCTGAGCTTTTCGCGGCGATCACTCTGCCGGTGCCGATTGCGCCCGCGGGAGCGATCGTCTTGCCATTGATCACGATGGGTTCCGCAAGAACGAAATCAAAGCGGTCCCCGGGATTCGCAGTCGCGCTGGAGACGCTGTTCTGCAATCTGATAGAGAGAGGGGTGCCTGCTGTGAGTGTCACCGGCTCACGATGGGATAACAATTTGCCGAAAAATCCCCGCTCGGAAGGCTGCTTGTTGTCAGCAACCTGCACCGGGGTCCCGTTTGGATTTTGCTCCGAAAAGGCAGCTTCAACACTGCTGGAGCCATGGCTGCCGCAACCCGCCAACATCGCCGCCAGGGTGAAAACGCCAAATCCAGCTACTTTCATTCTCATGGTTTACTCCTACCGTCCTATGTAAGTGCAGGCGGAGTACCACTCGTTGCGCTTGCTAATTCAGTTACTTAGCAGCGCGAATAAGGCGAGATTGGGTAAATTTTTCCGAACTGGATCATGATGACCTTTCCCGCCACCCACGATGGCTGCCGCCGGTCGACAATCTCATTCTTTACCGCTAAAACAATTATTCGCCAAACAAAAGGGTTCTTCCGCTGCGGCTGCTCTCTGCGCTCAGGATGGCATCGCGTATGTTGGCAAAGTAGTCTGGATAATCACCTGCCTCGGTCTCGACTCGGCTCGATCCATTTGCATCCTCGAGATTGCCCCAACGCTCTTCGTCTTCTTTCCCCCAACCTGCCTCGCCGGGAGGATTACCGGCTTTCAACGCCTCTTCCTGGGGATCAAGTCCATATTTAGTGAACGCAGCCTCCGTGCCCCAGAGCCGGAAGCGGGGCCGCGGGGTTGCCGCGAGCACGCTGGCGCCCAATACAGCCCGCATCCCAGGGTAATGCAATGTCACATCGAAAGCATCGTCGGCGGCAGCGCCATTGCGCTCGATACGAACGTCCGCGTTGATGCTGGTGGGTGTTCCGAACAATACGATCGTCTGGTCGATCAAGTGGGCGCCCAAGTCGAACAAGACTCCCGCGCCCGGTTCCGCTCGCTCCCGCCATGCCCCCGGGCGAAGCTGCGGACGGAAGCGATCGAAATTGGATTCATACCGCACCAGCCTGCCCAGCGAATGCTCCGCCAGGAGCCGCCGCACCGTGCGAAAGTCACCATCCCATCTGCGGTTCTGATAGACGGTAAGCACGAGGCCGGATTGTGCCGCCATCTCCGCCAACTCAGCCGCTTCGCGGTAGGTTGGGGTGAAAGGCTTTTCAATCACAACGTGTTTTCCGGCCCGCAGGCAATCGCGTGCAATCTGAAAATGCGACTGATTCGGAGTGGCGACTACAACTAATTGAATCTCTGGCTGGGCAAGCAGCTCGCTCAACGAGCGCAGAAACTCGGTTTCCGGAAACTCCGGATCCGGCTCTCCGCTCCGGCGAACAACTGCTGCCACCCGCAGACCGGGAACCGAGCGGATGACTCGCGCTTGAAACGTCTTGCCGGAGAATCCCCACCCCACAATGCCAACGTCAATCATCAGGAATGATTATCTAACGGATCACCGGTTTACTGATGACATCATGCTCTCGGGATATCGTCCCCCCGCTGCAACTCCCGGAAAAGCGACGGCTTCGATCCGCTGACGGTCATCTGCCGTTAGCTGTACCTCGACCGCGCCCTCATTCTCTTCCAGATATTTCACATGCTTTGTGCCTGGAATGGGGACTATATCGTCACCTTGTGCCAGCACCCAAGCCAGCGCAAGCTGTGACGGAGTGCAGTCCTTTTCCGTAGCAATCGCCGTGATCTGGGCCACCAGGTCAAGATTCTTCTGGAAATTCTCTGCCTGAAATCGGGGAGAGCTCCTGCGGTAATCATCGGCCGGAAGATCCTCGAAACTCTGGAATCGCCCGGTAAGAAATCCCCGCCCCAAGGGACTATAGGCAACAAAACCAACACCTAGTTCGCGACAGGTTCTCAGGATCTCATCTTCCGGATCGCGCGTCCAAAGCGAATACTCGGTTTGCAAGGCCGTGATGGGATGCACCGCATTCGCCTTGCGTAGCGTCTCAGCGCCGGCTTCGGATAAGCCGATAAAACGGACCTTACCCGCCTCTACTAATTCCGCCATCGCGCCCACCGTCTCTTCGATCGGTGTCTCAGGATCTACCCGATGCTGGTAGTAAAGATCGATGATATCCGTGCCGAGCCGCTTCAAACTGCCCTCGCAGGAGGCTTTCACATACTCCGGGCGACCATTCACGCCACGCACCGCAGGATTGTAGGGGTCGCGCACGATCCCAAACTTTGTTGCTATCAATACCTTCTGCCGCCGGCCGCTGATCGCCTTGCCCACCAGCAACTCATTGGTATGTGGGCCGTACATATCCGCGGTGTCCAGCAGCGTGATCCCTAGTTCCAGCGCGCGATCGATCGTCCGTAGCGATTCCGCCTCGCCGCTCGATCCGCCGTAAAACTCTGACATCCCCATGCAGCCTAGACCGAGCGCTGAAACTTTGAATCCTTGCCGACCAAGTTCTCTGGTTCTCACATTCCCTCCGGATTGAAATCGGTTGGATGATCGGGCAGAGCGCTCAGATGAATACAAATTGAAGGTTATTTTGCGTAACATAACTAAAAAGTGAGTGTCATAACTCCAGAGTTGTAGTACCCTCGACGCAAATGCCTGCTAAGCTCTCCAAAAAACGGAAGTCTCGCCCAAAAGACCTGCGGGAAGAGATGTGGATCGCTCCGGACATTCGCAGGATCATCATCGGCGACAAAGATGAACGTTATGCCATTGCAGACCAGTTTCCCGGCGCCAGCAATCGCATGCTGGACCTGGCGGACCTTGCGCTTGGCGCCCGGCCGGCTAAAAAGAAGGAGATTGCGCCGGTGGTTGAGAAGGAGCAAATCCTCAGCGTAGCTGCGAGTAACGGGTATCATCCCGAAACGCCGCACCCCGCAGATCCGCTGGTGGTTAAGTCGCGCAACAAAAGCTGACTCACCATTATCCAACCTTAAAATCGAAGGCTGCTAGACCTTTTTTCGACAAAGGCCCTCTGCTAGACTCGCCGTTCATGCCAGCCATCTCTTTTTTTGAATGCTCCAAGTGCGGAGCAACACTCCCTCCTGACCGTCCGCAAACGCTTTGCCCGAAAGATGGCGGTTCCCTGTATGTTCGCTACGACCTGAATCCTCTGCGTCGCGAATCTTTGGCACAAACCTTTGCCGCCGGACCGAAGTCCATGTGGCGATACGCTGCCGTGCTGCCAAATGTGGAACCAGTCACCCTGGGTGAGGGCTTTACTCCGATGCTGCCCAGCCTTCGCTCCCAGAATGTCTGGATCAAAGACGAGGGCGTGAATCCCACTGGCTCATTCAAAGCCCGGGGGCTGTGCCTGGCAGTGACCATGGCAAAACACTACGGACTCAAGAAACTTGCGATCCCCTCGGCGGGAAATGCCGCAGGTGCCCTGGCTGCCTATTGCGCAGCCGCGAAGATTGAAGCGCACATCTTCATGCCCAAGGACGTGCCGGTGGCGAACCTGGTCGAATGCAGGGCGTACGGAGCAAACGTTAATCTGGTGGATGGTCTGATCAGCGATTGCGCAAAACAAGTAGCGGCGAAGAAAGAATCCGAGGGTTGGTTCGATATCTCCACCTTGAAAGAGCCATTCCGCGTGGAAGGAAAAAAAACAATGGGCTATGAGATCGCTGAGCAACTTGGGTGGAAGCTGCCGGATGCCGTCTTCTACCCCACTGGCGGCGGCGTAGGCCTGATCGGCATGTGGAAGGCTTTTGACGAGATGGAACAGCTCGGACTGATCGGCACCAAACGTCCTAAGATGATCGCCGTGCAGGCGAGTGGATGCGCTCCCATTCCCAAAGCGTTTGATGAAGGCAAGCCGGCTTCAGAGATGTGGCACTCCGCAGAGACGCTAGCCTCCGGGTTGCGCGTGCCCAAAGCCTACGGTGATTACATCGTGCTAGACGTGGTAAAACGCAGCGGCGGCACGGCAATCGCTGTGACGGATAGGGAGATCATTGACGCGGTGCTGGAATGGTCGCGCGAAGAGGCGCTTTTCGCCTCACCGGAGGGCGCTGCTTCGCTGGCAGCTTATAAAAAGTTGTTGTCAAATGGATTCTTGCGTGAAGATGAGAGCATAGTTCTTTTCAATACCGGACTGGGCCTGAAATATGTTGACGTCATGGCGAAGGCCATGGGCATTTCTGCCGGAAACGGCGCCGTCGCCCAGCCGGAAAGTAAGCTGCCCGCCACCCGCAATCTGGGCGGGATCATTCAGCCTTACTGAGCAATCTGTTCCTGCCCTTCCGGTGCTGGGTTCACTGCAGGGATGGGGCAAGTTGCGGACTGGCAACGTTCGTTTTCTCCCGCGCTTGAGAGCGGGAAGGACAGCCAAAAAAAGTGGGAGCGCCCGCCGCATGACACGGCAAACTTTGCGCATTTTCGCAGCTCTCGATAAAATCAAAAACGTCCCCAACCACTAAGTGGGCCTGTAGCTCAGCTGGGAGAGCGCCTCGTTCGCAACGAGGAGGCCAGCGGTTCGATCCCGCTCAGGTCCACCATTTTTTCTTCAAACTTCTGTTCACCGCCTCCATCCTCCTTAAGTAACTAAACTGTTACCAAAGTCTCGATGGGTGTTTCGGTGTGCCCCCCTATAACAGGCTCAGTGCAGACCACTGACAACTGGAAGAAGTTAATAGCGACCTCAGTCGTTTTTGGAGCAGGCATCTACCTGTTCTTGTCCGGCAATGATTTTGGGCTTTATCTGATCGGTGCCACCATTCTTTTTCTCTCCGGATATCTGATCGGCAGACTCGACCAAACCAAGTAATTTTTAGTTGAGAGAGAACAAAAGGCGCAGAGAGGGATTCCGGTCTATCGACCTTTAGGCGACCTTGTTGGAATCATTTATCGTTGAAGAACCCAAGCACTGGATCGTGGCAAACGCCCTAAAAAACAAGGCGATTTTACTTTGGGACTTGCTTCAGTAGCGCATTCGCTTTGCGGAACCAGGGCCGCTCGCGGCGTTTCAGGTAACCCGGCATGGCCGCCTTTTTGCTGAGTATGCGTTGTGCCCACTCTCTGGCCTCAGCATTCCGACCCTGCGAACGCAAAAGTTGCGCATAGTTGTACATCGTCTCTGAAAGCGTGGATGTTGCTAAAACTGAGCGAAAGAGCGCATCGCCTTTCTCCGCCTGTCCGGTCTTGGCATATGCGTGGGCGAGCAAGCCCGCAGCGCGCATCAGGTCGTAACGGGGATCGGATTGCACCGCGCGTTCCAAGTCCGGAACCGCAGCGCTAAAATCTTCCAACTCCACCTCGCAGATGCCCCGGCGGTAAAAAGGGTCAGCAGAGTCGGTACGCGAAGAAATGGCGTGGTCATAACATTCAAGCGCGCGTTTCCATTTTTTGTCCTGCAAATAAAGATCGGCGAGTTCCTCGTAATTGCCCGCGGAGGGGTTCTGCACCACCGTCTCTTCCATCTGTCGCAGCCGAGAGTGGCGGTCCATGGCGCGATAGACCTCGGCAAGCAAGCCAAGATCGGGGATCACTTCCATGGCGATGTAAGCCAGCGCTCCCAGGCCCTGGCCCATGATGATAATCCAGAGCCAATAGCGGTCAGGTTGACGGCGAAAGAAGTGCACTAGCGCAATCGCTACCAGCGCGAGGTTGAATGGATTTGATAGCAGCCCGAACATGAGGAAAGCTGCCGCAATATAGCACGGTGAGCCGTAAGGCGGTACTTCAGGAAACGTACAATCAAAGTATGTCCCTTCCCGTCCGGCTGCTGGCGCTCGATATCGACGGCACCCTGCTGAATTCCAGATTCAAGATCTCTCCACTGGATGCCGCAGCCCTGCAACGCGCGCATGAACTTGGGGTGGAGATCATCCTTTGCACTGGTCGTCGCCACACCTTCGCCATGCCTATCGCTGCTCTGCTGGGTCTTGATATTTGGCTATGCACATCAAACGGGGCCGTCACCCGGTCAACGAAGGGTGAGACGTTTCATCGTGAGTTGATGCCGGTGGCCTCGGCGCGAAGGTTTTGCGATCACATGCGCGACTATCACCGGCACATGGTGATCACCTTTGATTCGAAACAACGAGGAGCGCTGGTGGTGGACAGTGATCATCAGCTTGGGGGCAGAATCAGCCTCTGGTTGGACACCAATGCGCCCTACATCGAGAGAGTCCATCCCATTGAATCTTGCTTGGTCGCAGATCCCCTTCAAACCATGATCTGCGGTCCGCTGGGCATGATGCGCTCCGCGGAGGCGGTTCTTGCCGCTTATCCTCACAAAAAAGAGATCACCGTGCTCAAAACCGAGTATCCGCAGCGAGACCTCTCTCTGCTGGACGTACTGAATCAGGGTTGCTCAAAGGGCTACGCTCTACAGCGCTGGGCGGATTTTCGGCAGATTCCCCGCCCCCAGATCATGGCAATAGGCGATAATTACAATGACCTTGAGATGCTGCATGTAGCCGGATCGCCCTTTGTGATGGGTAATGCCGCAGCAGCTATGAAGCAGCATGGTTTCCATGAGACGCGCTCCAACGACGATAACGGAGTTGCAGCCGCTCTGGAGCAGGTGTTGGGCAGAGAACATTTGAATCTGGATTCTCTGGCGGGCAGTTTGGAAATGATGCAATGAAGATGTTCTGCAAACTCGTGCATGCCGCTTTAGCGCTACTCTGTGTGGCCGCTCCGGCGAATGCCTATGCCGCTGAACAGGCAGTGCTGCGGAACGGATTCTCGATCACCTTCGAATCACGCGAAACCTTGGGCAGCAATACTCGCCTTTTTCTTTCAGAGGATCGCGCCAGCTTTACCGATGTTGCCACCGCAGAGATTGTTTCTTTCGCAGGAGTCCCGCAACCCTTACCGCAGGTTGCCGCGGCGAACTCGACCGTCCCTGAGAAGCCGGTCGCGTTGCCTGATATTCCAACCATCGTGAATACCGCCGCTGCCGCTCACGAGCTTGATCCGGACCTGGTGGCGAGTGTCATCCGCGCGGAAAGCAGCTTCAAGATAAGAGCTCGGTCAAAAAAAGGCGCGCAAGGGTTGATGCAGCTCATGCCTGCCACCGCAAGACAACTGGGAATCAAGGATGCGTTTGACGCCTCAGCGAATGTGAACGGCGGCACCACCCATCTTCGCGGACTTCTGGAGCTGAACCATTATGATCTGGCGAAGGCGCTGGCGGCTTACAACGCAGGCCAGCACCGGGTACTGCAGTACAACGGTGTGCCGCCTTATCGCGAGACCCGCTCTTATGTGGCGAACATTATCCGTGACTTCAATCGCAAGAAGACGGCGCAGCGGAATGCCCAAAAGCCCAATGCGAAAGCGATCCCGCCCAGTACCGCCGGCCGCGGGATGCGCTGATCCCAATAAGCTCATCTCCACATGAATAGAAAGAACCTTTTGGTCACGGGTGTGGTCATCCTGCTGCTCGCGCTGCTGGCCTATCTGCAGTTTCGTACCTGGCGGAGCTTTAACTGGGATACCTTCCGCGGCACCATCCATCACTTGCGAGCGTCCTATATCCTGGGAGCGGTTGCGGTGGTGTACGCAACCTATGTCTTGCGCGCCATGCGTTGGGCTCTTTTCCTTCGCCACAATAAACCAGTTTCAGCGGCGCGGTTGATCTCGCCGACGATGATCGGATTCACTGCGGTTGCGATCCTGGGGCGACCTGGCGATCTTGTCCGCCCATATCTCATCTCCCGGCGCGAGGATGTCAGCTTCACCGGCCAGGTAGCAGCGCTCATCGTGGAACGTCTCTTCGATATGGCTGCGTTCGCATTGCTGCTCTCGGTGGTGCTACTGAGCGCAACCTCATTGCGCAGCGTGCACCATTATCAGCAGTTTCAACTTGCGGGAGCCGCGCTCGGGGCCATCGTGATCTGCATCATTGTGGGGATGGTCATGGTCTGGCGTTTCACTTCACAAGTTGCGGATATGGCTCGCAAGCTGCTGAGTCCCATCGGGGAAAAGGCGGCAGACTCCACCGCAAAATGGATCGAGCAGTTTGGGGCCGGGCTCCATACGCTCAAGACAATTCCCGGCTTCATGAATGCCTTTGGACTATCGCTCGCAATCTGGATGCTGATCTCCGTTTCATATCTCTTGATCATGCATGCGTATCAGCATCCCTCCTTGCAAAACATGAATTCCCCGCGGATATTTCTGGTGATGGCAGCCAGCGTGACGGGTTCGCTGCTGCAAATACCGATGGTGGGAGGGGGTTCCCAGCTTGCAACCATCGGCGTGCTGCAGAAGGTTTTCGACGTGCCGCAAGAGCTTGCCGCGAGCTGCGGACTGATGTTATGGCTGATCACATTCTTCTCGGTCGTCCCCACCGGCCTGGTTTTAGCAAAGCGCACACATGTTTCGCTCACGCGTGTCTCCGCGGAGAGCCATTCCGGCGATGCCGTGTGATCTCTGACAACGGTCCACGAAGTAATCAGCCTGTTACAATTTATCCAGTCGCAAGCGGCATGGAAGCGGGGCGACGCAGCGAAAATGAAGTGTCCTTTCTGTGGATTCATTGAAGATAAGGTAGTTGACTCGCGCGAGAGCAAGGAAGCCGAGTCCATCCGTCGCCGCCGCGAATGCCTGAAATGTGAAAAGCGTTTCACCACCTACGAGCGTATCGATGAGATCCCATACATGGTGGTCAAAAAAGACGGCCGCCGTGAAAAGTTTGAGCGGCAAAAAGTATTGGCCGGGGTGCTGCGCGCCTGTGAAAAACGCCCCATCTCCATGGGCAAGATGGAACAACTGGTGAATGACGTTGAGTCCTACGTGATCGATTCACCGGAGCGTGAACGCACCACTTCAGAGGTCGGCGAGATCATCATGCAAGGGCTTACGCAGTTGGACAAGGTCGCATATATCCGCTTTGCCTCTGTGTATCGCGACTTTAAAGATGTAAGTGAGTTCCGCGCGGAGCTTGAGAACCTGCTGAACGGAAAAGAAACCAAGCCGGCGAAGCCTAAGACCGGCGCGAAACAATCCTGATTATCTATGGCACATAAGATCACATTGCTGCCCGGTGACGGCATCGGACCGGAGGTCACCTCCGCCGTGGTGAAGATACTGGAAGCGACCGGAGTCAAATTCGAGTGGCAGCAGTTCGCGGTGGGCGCAGATGCCTTTGAAAAATACAAGGAATACGTTCCTCGCGAGGCCTACGAATCGATCGAAGAGACCCGCGTAGGACTAAAAGGACCGGTCACAACTCCCATTGGCGGCGGATTTGCCAGCATCAACGTGATGCTGCGCAAAAAATACGAACTCTTCGCCAATTTTCGCCCCATCAAGAATCTTCCTGGCATTCCCACCCGGTACCCGGGAGTGGACCTGGTCATCGTGCGCGAGAACACCGAAGGCGAATATGTGGGGATCGAGCATGAGGTGGTGCCGGGCGTGGTGGAGAGCATCAAGATCATCACGGAAAAAGGCTCGACGCGCGTCTCAAAGTTTGCATTCCAATATGCACGCCAGTTCAAGCGCCAGAAGATCCACGCCATCCACAAAGCGAACATCATGAAGATGTCCGACGGCTTGTTCTTGAAATGCGCGCGCAATGTTGCCAAAGACTATCCCGAGATCACCTATGGTGAGCACATCATCGACAACACTTGCATGCAGCTGGTGATGAATCCATATCAATATGACGTCTTGCTGATGGAGAACCTGTACGGTGACATCATCTCCGACCTGTGCGCGGCATTCGTCGGCGGACTGGGCTTGGTGCCGGGCGCAAATATGGGGCACGAGTGCGCGATCTTTGAGGCCGTACATGGATCGGCGCCGGACATCGCCGGGAAGAACTATGCCAATCCCACCGCGCTCCTGCAATCTGCTGTGCTGATGCTGCATCACTTGAAGGAACATGAAGCCGCGGAGCGCGTGCAGCACGCGCTGGAATATGTTTACCGCAAGCGGAAAGACAAACTCACCCGCGACGTAGGCGGCACCGCTGGGACCAGTGACTTCGCTGAAGCCGTGGTTGAGACCTTGCTCAACGTCCCGGTCGAAGCCCCGGAGCCGGTTTCCACATAATGTATCGGGCCCTGTTCGCTGGACTGCTTTTATTTTTAGCCATAGGTTGCAAGAGCGATCCACCACGGCAGGCGTCTGCGCCGTCCACGCTTTCCACGGTCGATCCACGGACCGTTGCCACCATCTCAGGCGTCGTGAAGTTTGACGGCAAAGCTCCTTCCGCACAAAAGATTGACATGTCTTACGATCCGGCTTGCATGTTTTCCAAAGAAGATAACTACAGTGAAGCTTTTGTGGTTGATTCCGGCCATCTACAGAATGTGTACGTCTACGTGAAAAGCGGGCTTGGAGGCAAATCGTTCGCACCACCCGCCCAGCCGGTGGCGTTTGACCAGATCGGTTGTCGTTATCGCCCGCACGTGCTCGCCGCGATGACCGGTCAACATGTAGAGATCAGGAACAGCGATACTGCGATGCACAACGTGCATGCTCCCACATTCAATGAATCACAGATGCCGAAGAGCGCACCCATTTTAAAGACCTTCGACACACCCGCAGTGATGATGCCGATCCAGTGCAACCAGCATCCCTGGATGAAGATGTTTATCAACATCTCATCCCACCCATTTTTCGCGGTGACCGACAAGGACGGCAGATTCTCCATTGCGGGGTTGCCACCGGGTACCTACACGCTTGCCGCGGTGCATGAGCGAATGGGTGAGAAGCTGATAAATATTACCGTGGCTCCAAAGTCCTCGAACGTTGCCGACTTTAGCTACTCCCAGGCCGATGTAAAGTAGACTGGAGGCGTGAAAGTTTTCGCGCAATTCATCACATCTGCTGCCAGCCCAACGCAGTTTCCAATTACGTCCGTTCCTGAAGTGGCGTTTCTGGGCCGTTCGAATGTGGGCAAATCGAGCCTGCTGAACTCACTGGTGGGAGACAAGCTCGCGTTTGTAAGCAATACTCCAGGACGCACCCAGACGATCAATTTTTTTCGCGTGACTTTTTCCCTGTTGAAACATGAGCCTGAGCTGCTGCTCGCTGACTTGCCGGGTTACGGGTATGCGCGCGTGCCCAAGGACATCGTCGGCGAGTGGCCTAAATTCATTGAACCCTATCTGCAGGAGCGAAAGCAGCTCAAACTCTGCATGTGTCTTATCGATTCCAATATCCCCCCCCAGAAGAGTGACTTGCAGTTGGTCGAATGGCTGGGCTCGGCGGGAAGGCGCTTTCAGATGGTTGCGACAAAAACCGATCGCCTCTCAGGAAACAAACTGCGGCAATCGCTGATTGCGCTCGAAAAAGAGTTCGGTGGACGTCCGCTGGTTTATTCCGCAAAGACAGGCGTGGGAAAAGATGAGCTGTGGCGGATCGTGCAGGGCGTACAGTCGGATATCGCGGCAGAGCCTGTCGCCAGTTATGTTGCGAGTGAAGAGCATGACGAAGAAGATGAGTAGTTAATCCACTTCAGTAGCGGTGATGGCCAGCTTGCACACATTGCCGCCGAACCAGTAACAGAGCTCACGATAGTCACCTACCGAGAAGATGGCAAAGTCGGCGTCTTTGCCGGACTCAATGCTTCCCTTCCGCTTCGCCAATCCAAGAGCGTGTGCGCCGTTTATAGTGGCCGCGGTTATCGCCTCTTCCGGCGACATCTTCATTTGGGTGCAGGCCAGAGAGAGCACGAACTGCATGTTCCAGATTGGCGAGGTGCCGGGATTGAAGTCGGTGGCGAGTGCTACGCCGACACCACTATCGATCAACTTGCGCGCGTCGGGATATTTTCCCTGGCCTAGAAAATAATTTGCTCCCGGAACCAGTGTCGCGATCGTGTTGCTTCCGGCGAGCAGCGGCAAGTCTTTTTCGTGAAAGCAATCCATATGGTCGAACGATGCGGGCGCGTTAGCAAGCAGGGGCTTCAACGCGCAGGGCGAGAACTGGCCTATATGCGCACGGGTAGCGAGTCCGTGTTTTATCGCCGCGGCGAAGATCCGTTCCGTGTCTGCCGGCGAAAAGGCGCCGCGCTCGCAAAACACATCAACGAATGTCGCCAGCCTTTTTTGCGCGACTTGCGGGATCATCTCTTCGCATATCTGCCGTACATACTCTTGCGGCTTCTGTTTCCATTCCGCAGGAACCACGTGCGCGCCCAAAAGTGTCGGCACCACGGTTCCCGGCCATCTCTTTGCAGCGGAGCGGATCGCCTGGAGCGACCGGATCTCGCTTTCTACGGACAATCCGTAGCCTGATTTAGCTTCGACCGTAGTTGTGCCGCAGGCCTGCATTTTCTTAAGAGCAGCGAGCGCCTTATCCGCGAGGGACTTCGTCGACGCCGCTCGGACCGCGCTCACGCTGGAGCGAATGCCGCCGCCCGCCACGGCAATCTGTTCATAGGTTGCGCCGGAAATGCGTTTCTCGAAATCGATCAACCGGGGTTCGGCAAAAATGAGGTGGGTGTGCGAGTCGACCAAGCCCGGTGTGACGGTTTTGCCGGAGCAATCGATCTCATTGAGCTTGCGTTTGCGCCGTTGGAAAAATGGGTGGCGCAGGATCTCGCGCTGCTTGCACGCGACAACGATCTGTCCGCCGGCACATAGGACCGCGGCATCTCGGATGACGGCGAGGTCGCGCATTGCGGCGCCGCGGCGAACGGAGGAATCGCCACGCAGAGTCACCAGTTGCGAGATGTTGGTAAGGAGCAGCATTTAGCGGTCAGCAGTTGCCTGAGCGAAAGTTGGCATGAATGAAGAATCGTTCTGTAGAAACCGTAGCAAAAGAGTGGCGAAAAGCACATTCCATACTAGCGAGGAATTTTGATGCCCCTTTTATCCGCGAACTGCTGCGCCTGTTCGTAACCTGCATCCACATGGCGGATGATGCCCGTACCCGGATCCGTAGTCAGGACGCGCTCGATGCGTTTCGCCATCTCAGCAGTGCCGTCAGCGACGGTGACCTGGCCCGCATGCAGCGAATAGCCGATGCCCACGCCGCCTCCGTTGTGAATGCTGACCCAACTTGCGCCGGCCGCGGTGTTGAGCATGGCATTGAGCAGCGGCCAGTCGGCGACGGCGTCGCTGCCATCCTTCATGGCTTCGGTCTCACGAAAGGGAGAGGCGACAGAGCCGCAATCCAAGTGATCGCGTCCGATCACAATCGGCGCTTTCAGTTTTCGTTTTTTCACCAGATCGTTCATTGCCAAGCCGAACTCCGCACGCTCACCATAGCCGAGCCAACATATCCGCGCAGGCAAGCCTTGAAAGCGGATGCGCTTGCGCGCGAGCTCGATCCAGCGGGAAAGGCTGCGGTTTTGCGGGAACATTTCCAGAACAAGATCATCAGTGACCGCGATATCGTTAGCTTCTCCGGAGAGCGTCACCCAGCGGAAAGGACCGCGGCCTTCACAGAAGAGTGGACGAATGTACTCAGGAACGAATCCCGGGATGTCAAAAGCATTCGCCACGCCGCGATCGCGCGCGAAGGTTCGGATATTATTTCCATAATCGAAGGTGACCGAGCCCATCTTCTGCAGGCGCAGCATCCCTTCCACATGTCGCGCGATCGAATCAAGCGATTTTTCCAGATAAGCTTTCGGGTCTGAGCCGCGCAGCGCAATGGCGGTTTCGAGCGACATCCCCGCCGGCACATACCCATTGAGCGGATCATGGGCAGAGGTCTGGTCAGTGAGCAGGTCAGGCACGACGCCACGTTTCGCAAGTTCGGGGATGACCTCCGCGCAATTGCCGACCAAGCCGACGGAGATCGCTTCCTTCTTGCGGAGGGCATTTTTCAGGATGCGCAGCGCCTCATCCACATTGTTGACCATGAAATCGCAGTAGCCAGTCCGCAGGCGCTTCTTGATACGCTCCCCATCCACATCAATGCCCAGAAATGCCGCTCCCGCCATGGTGGCGGCGAGTGGCTGGGCGCCGCCCATGCCGCCCATTCCGCCGCTCACGACCAACTTGCCTTCGAGCGAGCCACCAAAATGTTTTTCTGCCGCCGCAATAAAGGTCTCAAAGGTTCCCTGCACGATCCCCTGCGAGCCAATGTAGATCCACGATCCCGCGGTCATCTGGCCGTACATCATCAGTCCCGCGCGCTCGAGTTCGTTGAACTTCTCCCAATTAGAAAAGTGTCCTACCAGGTTTGAATTCGCCAGCAGCACCCGTGGAGCATATTCGTGTGTTTTGAACACACCCACTGGCTTGCCTGACTGAACGAGCAGAGTCTCATCATCCTCAAGCTGTTTGAGGGCACGCACGATTGCGTGGTAGGCATCCCAATTGCGCGCCGCTTTACCGGTGCCCCCGTACACAACGAGGTCCTGCGGGCGCTCAGCAACATCAGGATCCAGATTGTTCATCAACATGCGCATGGCGGCTTCCTGCTGCCATCCTTTGCAGGAAAGGTTAGTGCCGCGCGGTGCTTTTACGGGGGTGTATGGATCGGTAAGCACAGCCATAGAGGTCTACCAGGTGTTATACGCGGTGCCTTCCGAGCTGGCCTGAGTGGAGCCGCTGTGCACATCACTGATGCCGGGCTCGGTTTGATCGAGATTGCTTAACGTGTCATCCATGACCGGCTGCCACGCGTCACGCGAGCGGGTAAAGGGATCGACCGGCATCTCGCGGATATAACCCGCAGTCACTAGTTCATCGAGCGATTGGGGTGCTTTGCCTTTATCTTCAGTGAATGCGTCAATCGCATGACGCAGCGTATAAAGGTCCTGGCGTAAAGCGGACTCCTTCGCACGCAAGACTGATTGCGTATAGATGGGCACGGAGATCGAGATGAGGATGGCGATCATCGCGATCACGATCATCAGCTCGATCAAGGTGAAGCCCTTTGCGCGGGATTTATTCAGACTCACCATTCGCTGTATTTAGTGCCGTCCAGTGCCGTTCCTTCGGATTTAGTGAAAACGTCGAATACGTTTTGCCCACCCCATGACGATGATTTTGGGTCGTCCTGCATGGAGCGCATACCCCATTCTGCCTTACCGGTGATGGGATCCACAGGGATGCGGCGCAGAAACCGTAATTTCTTTCCCTGCACATCCACGCCATTCACCAGGGTGTCGAGGTCTGGGGGATAGCCATCCGTGCCGACCTTGATCTGGAATGCTCCTTTGTCCGCCGCGTCCTTATAACGATCGATCGCGTCACGCATCTCCCAAAGGTCACGGCGCAGCTCAACCTCTTTTTCGCGCTTTACCCGCATACGCGCCAACGGCAGGACCGCCGCCATCAGGATTGCCATAATACCGATCGCGATCATCAATTCGATGAGCGTGACCCCCCGTTCGGAGCGTCGGATTGTAGCCAGGCGCAGCATTGATTATCAGCGAACGCTCACAGCGGCGGAAGAAGTCGCTAGCGGGATTGCCTGCATCGCGCTATTCCGCGCGCTGGGTCGGGTAATGCTGATGCTTGAGTCACCTACTGACTTGGCGCGGAAGGTCAGTACATATAAAGTGCCATCGCCACTCACCCCACCTGAGCCGGGTGGCCGGGTGGCGCTGACCTGCACAATGCCGGCATTCTGGTCCTCACGATGCACCAACGCCACGGGTTGACCATCGCGCGAGAGAAGATCACCGTTGGACACATTCATTACTTGCAAAATGCGGGGATCAAAGCTGATCTGCAACGGCATGGAGTAGAGGTCCTGCAAACCGGAACCCTGGATGGTCACACTGAACGTGTTGCCGACCGAAACGTTGCTGGTAGAGGGCTCGAAGCGAATGGTTGCCACAGGCTGGGTAGAGTTGCCAGGAGTTCCCGCAGGTCCGCTCACGACCGGTGGATTTTGGGCTGCGATCGCCCCTTGCACCGCGGGGCTCACCGCTCCCGTTGCTCCCGCCGAAGGTGTGGCATTTCCCTGTGACGGTCCCGGGCCGGCGGTTGGTGGTTGCGGAGCTCCGGGGGTGGAGTAGTTAGTCGCATTGGGTGAGGGTCCGGTCATGCCGGTGGATGTGACCCCAGCAGCTCCACCGGTATTCCCCGCAACATTGTTTGCACCGGTGTTCGCACCAATATTGCCGGTGGCTTTCGGAGTGGCTGCGCTCGCCGTTGTCGTGGTGGTGCCGGCGGATGCAGTGGTAGCGTTCGGGCTGTTGGTGACAGGCGGTGCAGCGGGCGCCGTACTGATCGGCACCGGCGATTGCGGAGCTGGAGTGGCAGCCGGCACAGGCTTGGTGATACGACGAAGTGTCGGCGTTCCGGCAGTTGTGCCCACATCGATGGAGCGGGTGTTGATGTCACTCAATTCCTGTCCGCGCACGATGTGTGGAACCAGGATAAAAACGATCTCACTGTCCACATGCTCATTGTGTTCCTGGGCAAAGAGATATTTCAGGAAAGGCAACTGCCCCAGCCCGGGGATGCCGCTCATGGTCTTGATGTCTTGCGATTCGAATATCCCGCCCAGAAGGTTGACTTCACCTTCAC
>JBBSFV010000041.1:0-25362 GCA_038254775.1 Terriglobales bacterium
CGTTGGTCTCGCCTCGCCCTCCCTCGCGCTCCACCACGGCATTTCAGCGCGCTGTCACCTACCTGCGAGAGGTGCTGAGCATCTCCCTCTGGCGGCTACACATTACTTGATGATTGGACGTTCCATCATTTCACCAAAAATCATGATCGAAGATTCTGGTGCTTTGCTGATATCAGGGCGCTTTGTGGCTCACCTGCTTGCAGAAAGCGCGAAGCTGAACCATAGAGGATTCACTCCGTTGAAATCTACTTTCTTTTCAGCAGCTTTGAATCCTTTGCGCTCCGCGCGCAAAGTGCATGCCCGGCAATCTTTGTCCAAAGCAATCTCGTAATGGCCATCGCGTCCGCTGTGGCCTTCGCCGATCTTTATACCGGATGCATCCACCAGGCTCAATGTGGTGCGCGGCATCGGATAGCCGTCCTCATCGGTGATCACGCCTGCTAATTTCCCTGGCAGCCGCAGCCCCTCGGGCGCCACTCCTCGATTCATATATGCCGGGCCACGCAGAGGGCGTCCGCCAAGTTTGCCCGTGACCTTGCCCCCTTCGAGTGAAAGGACTCCGTTTACCAGCACGTACTCGATCCCGGTGGAAGGACGGTTCGGGTTTTCGAATGTGGCTACGTCTTTGATGGTTTGTGGATCGAAGATGGTGATGTCCGCAAAATAGTCGGGCTTCAGCATGCCGCGCTTTTCCAGTTTCACCTTTTGCGCCGCAAGCGAAGTCATCTTGCGAATGGCATCTTCCAGGCGCAGTACCTTTTCTTCTCGAACATATTTTCCCAGGATGCGGGGGAAGGAGCCATACGCGCGGGGATGAGACTTGGACTCACCAAGCGGGCCCTCCGGATTCACTTCGCCATAATCCGTCCCCACGCTGACCCAGGGCTGCTGCATCGCAAGCCGTACATCGCTCTCGTCCATGCTGAAGTAAACCGCCCCGGTATTGTCATTGTCCGCGATAAGAAGATCCAGCAGCGCTTCAAAAGGATCTTTCTTCTGCGCTTGCGCGATCTGCGCAACCGTCTTGCCCTCGTATTGCTTCAGTTGGGGATTGAGGACAGAGATCACCATCACCCCCTCCGGCCCGCCAACGCCACGCCACATGTTCTCAAAGCCGTTGCCGCCCGTGGGTGAGAGTTCTGCCCGGATCTGCGCCCGGATCTTTGGGTCCTTCAAGCGCGCTATAAAAGCTTCTTTGCCGCCCTCATGATATTTCGGTGGGATCGAGGCCCCGAGTGACGTTGCGCTCGCGATGTAGGGATATTGGTCCGCAGTGATATCCAGGCCCTCGGCGCGAGCCTCTTCGATGCGCGCGATCACCTCTTTCATCTTGCCCCAGTTCTGCTTTCCGGACACTTTCAAATGGAATATCTCGACCGGTATCTTTGCTTGGCGAGCGATCTCGAAGGCCTCGTCCAGCGCCTCCATCTCCCGGTCACCTTCATTCCGGATATGAGAGGCATAGATCCCTCCGTGTTTTGCGGCCACCTTTGCCAGCTCGATCAGCTCGTCTGTCCTGGCATATGCGGCGGGAGCATAAATGAGTGAACTTGAGACGCCGAAGGCGCCGTCATACATGGCATCCTCCACCGCTTCGCGCATGACCTCCAGTTCATGGGCGTTAGGGGCGCGGTCAGCATTGCCCAATGCGATCTTTCGCACTTGTGTGGCGCCCACATAGGTTCCCAGATTGATGCCGCTGCCTTGCTTTGCCAGTCGCGCAAAATATTGGTCCAATGACTTCCAGTCGATCATGACCTTAAAGTGTTCAGACCAATCCTTGGATTCGTCCACGATGAGCTGATCGACCGGAGCGATCGATTCACCCTCCCCGGTGATCTCCGTGGTCACACCTTGAGTGAGCTTGCTCACTGCCTGTTTGTCTACCAGAAGGCTGGTCTCGGATTGGCCGAGCATGTCAATAAAACCGGGTGCGACGATGAGGCCTTTGGCGTCAATCTCGCGTTTGGCTTTCACATCCGGCGCAGCGGTGCCGATGAACGCGATTCTGTCACCCATAATGCCAATATCGGCGTGTACCCACGGATTGCCGCTGCCGTCCACAACCTTGCCGTTGCGGATGAGCACGTCATAGTTCTGGGCGAAGGCGGAAATCGAGAACAGAAGGGCAGCAAGCAATCTCAAAGCGCGCATGAAAACTCCGGGGTGGTCGCGCAACAGTGTAATGGAACAGGGTTATTTGTCCGCAGCTTGACTTGAATTTGATTTTGAGAGCAACGGAACTTGCTGTGAAATTAGATTTCCACAGTGATACCCCTCCCCTCCCCTCCCCCCACAGCTAACTAAGTTCTTGGTAAATCAACAACTTGGAATGCCAGATGTTCGAAATCATGGTGGAAAACTCGCTAAGTCCTTTGTTTATAGGGGTGACTAGTTGTAATCTAATGTGTCAATATATTCGCTTTTTGTTCGCGTATCAAGAGCTATTAGACATTTCCTAACAATTCGTTCCCGTCGACTTAGGTTAGCTAGCAAGGTTCGAACAATTGTGCATCCCAATTCCATATAGCCCTCAAGCTAAACCCTCTGATACCCTTGGCAGCCTCAATGTCTTACGAGCTAAAAATACGCTTCGACGGAAATGTCAAGGGACTGGCCCAGCATCGGCTGAGTATTGATCAGTTTGGTAAGCCCATGGAATTGCTACTCGTTGCCCTCAAGCGAATCGCGACAGATATCGTGCAGGCAACGAGTGAAAAGCGGAAAGTTGGTAGGTTCAAGGATATCGTCGATTCTCTTGACATAGAACTGAGTCAAATTATCGATGGTTCAACCGGCTTTATTGGAACAGTGAGTTTCAATCAACCCCCGCAAGGAGTTTTGTTCGGCGATCTTGCTGAGCGCTCAGGCGTTGAACTCGTGAATGCACTAGAACAGGAAAGCAAAGGACATCCGCGCAATTATGCAGTGAGAAACTATCTGCAATCCTTACCGCCCGCTCTGACTTCGCAAGAATATGAGTTTAAGAGCGATGGAGAGCTGAAGGCGGAGGCCAAGATTGGTAATGTGCGACTGCCGGAGATTCCGCCAGACCTTCCCGTGTTGCGAAAGCACGAAGGAAATATTGTTGAAGTTGGATTTGAACCCGGCAGGACGGAAATAAGAGTTAAAGAAGAAACAATCAGTCCCGCATTGCTAACGTCATCAGAAATGGTAGAGAAAGCTTTAAAGATGCGCAGCGAAAAGGTCAGAACGATAGCGGTCCACATTCCGGGGAAATCGTCGCGACTCGTCAGCCTTAAGCGTGCTTCCACGCCACCCCATAGGTTTGATCCAATGTCGGCGAAGAATAGGATGTTTGCTCGCTGGGACAAAGTTCTCAGGGCGCTTTCTAAATGAATGATTCACAAGCCTGGTCACGGTGGATTGATACCAAGATAATCCACGATCTGTGGGATGAAGGGATGACGCGATACGGAGGCTTGCGGTCGACATCAAAGCCAGGATGCGTAGACGGTAGTCTTGGGTCGGCCTACTCAGCCGAGGTTTATTCCATGCCGGAAGTAGATTCAGAGACAGTTCTTTCTGGACTCACTTTTTGCGGATACCTGCTTTTTTATCTCTCCAAAAATCATTGCTGGGCCGATGGAAACAAGAGGGCAGCTTGGATGTCCGTTGTATGGGTTCTGGAGAAGATTGGTCTCACTGTGGAAGCGGACGATGACGAAGTGATCAACTTCTGTGAGTCAATCCTGACGGCAATGTTGAGAAGGGAGAGGACGTAGTTTACTGGATCGCGGACCGCCTCATCGATCTCGACATTTTACAATATTAAGCTCTGATCCAGCACCGCCAACGTATGTTTTTAAACGTTCTTCGCCGCGAATGACGCGCACTAAGCGCTATCGATCCAACTTCCTATCGCGTTGCTTCGCGGAATCGAGGGGATACTGCGGCTCCGTCATGCTTTTCGGATCGAGGATCTCCGCAATCTCTTTTTCGCTCAGCAGCTTTTTCTCGCGGGCGATATCAATGATGGATTTGCCGGTGGCCACCGACTCTTTCACGATCTCGGCTGCTTTGGCATATCCGATATAAGGATTCAGAGCCGTGGCCAGCGAGACCGTGCTCTGCGCGTAGAAATCGCAGCGCTCTTGGTTAGCAGTGATTCCGGCAACGCATTTCTCGTCCAACATGTGCAGCATGTTGGTCATGATGGTGATAGATTGCATCACCGAGTACGACATTGTAGGCATCATCACGTTGAGTTCGAGCTGTCCAGCCTGTACCGCCATTGCGACTGCAAGGTCATTGCCGACCACCTGAAACGCCACCATCGCGGCGAGCTCCGGCATCACCGGATTGATCTTCCCCGGCATGATGGAAGATCCTGGCTGCAGACTGGGCAAGTTGATCTCTGCGAAACCTGTGTTCGGCCCGGAAGACATCAGGCGCAAGTCATTCGCGATCCGGATCACTTCAAGCGCAAGATTACGCAAAGAGGATGAGACCTCCGCCATCGCGTGATTGGATTGCATCGCCCAGCGCATGTCGGCTGCGGGCGTGAGTCTCAAGCCGGAGATCTTTGCCAGATTCGCGATCGCCTTATTGCGATAGTCGGGATGCGTATTGATACCTGTGCCCACGGCGGAGCCGCCCAGCCCAAGCTCACGAAGTGAATCAGCAGCGCGTCGAATGCTTTCATTGGATTTTCGAAAACTGAGCGCATATGCGGCAAATTCCTGGCCGAGACGGATAGGCACCGCATCCTGCATATGCGTGCGCCCGGATTTGATCACGCTGTCAAACTCTTTGGCTTTGGCGTCGCACGAGGCAGCCATGTGGTCGAGTACAGGATAAAGCTGCTCGAGCTCCAGCAGTGCGCCCACCCGCATGCCGGTAGGGAAGACATCGTTCGTGGACTGGCCATAATTCACATGGTCATTCGGGTGCACGGTGTACTCGCCCAGCTTTCCGCCCATGATCTCCGTAGCGCGATTGGCGATCACCTCATTCGTATTCATGTGAAAGCTGACCCCCGCGCCCGCCTGGAAGACGTCGACCACAAATTCCTGGTTCCACTTGCCCTCGATCACTTCGTCGGCGGCGGCTGCGATGGCGGCAGCGCGTTTGTCATCCACTAGCCCGAGCGCTTGGTTCGCTTGCACCGCGGCCTTCTTGACCATGCCAAAGGCGCGGATCAGGGTGGGATGGGCCCGCATCCCGGAGATAGGATAATTTTCCACCGCGCGAGCGGTTTGGACGCCGTAATAAACCTGGGCGGGGATATCCTTGATCCCGATGGAGTCCTTCTCTTGACGCGTGGCGGCCGGCACTGATGCCATGGTCTGCTCCTGGTGAATCCTGAAAGGGTGCAGGAAACTTTTGATTATAGCGAAGCCCGCCAAGCGCTCGGCCGTGGACCTCGATACTGCGGTCATGCGGGCCCACAACAGAGCGGTGGGCGATCGCTGGCGCAGGAGTTCGATTCAAGGTTGGGCCGGTGGTACACTCACTTTTCGCCTGCCATGCCCAGAAATAAAGAGCAATTGGTCCCGGCCACGCTTCCGCGACTGAAAAAGAAAGATGGCGCGTTCAGCGCGGACGTCCTGGTGATCGGCGCTGGGCCCACCGGCCTTGCCTGTGCCATCGAGGCGCAAAAGGTGGGTGCGAACGTCACTGTGGTGGAGAAGGGTTGTCTGGTGAACTCTCTCTACCACTACCCCACGAATATGGTTTTCTTCACCACGCCGGAGCTGCTGTCTATCGGCGACATTCCTTTTAATAGCGCCAACCTGAAGCCTACGCGCGAAGAGGCGCTGGTCTATTACCGGAACGTCGCGGATTACTACAGGTTGAACATTCGGCAATACGAACGGGTGATGAACGTCATTGGGCAGGATGGCGATTTCCGCGTCGCGACCGTGGACTCGCACGAGACCATGCGCGAGTACCGGGCGAAAAAGATTATCGTCTCCACCGGCTATTACGATCTGCCGAATTATCTGGGAATCCCCGGGGAGACTCTTCCCAAAGTCCTGCACTACTACAGGGAATCGCATCCCTACTACAAATCGGATGTGGTGGTAATTGGGGGCAAGAACTCGGCCGCAATCTGTGCTCTCGACCTGTGGCGCCATGGAGCACGCGTGACCATTGTCCATCGCGGTGCGGGCCTTCATCCCAACATCAAATACTGGGTGAAGCCGGATATCGAGAATAGGATCGCGAACAAAGAGATCCCGGCCCTGTTCAACAGTACCATCCGCGAGATCACAGCGGATAGCGTGTTGGTGGAAGCGCCCGACGGCACGCACGAGCTCAAAAATGATTTCGTCTTTGCCTTAACGGGTTATCACCCTGACTTTGATTTTTTGCGCAGCATGGGGATCGAGCTTCTTGGCGAGCAGAGCCGTCCAGCTTGCGATCCCCAGACTCTGGAATCGAATGTGGCGGGGATCTATATCGCGGGAGTGATCCTGGCCGGCTCCCGCACCAGCGAGATTTTTATCGAGAACGGCCGCTTTCATGGAAAACATATCGCCAACGATCTGAAGCAGAAGCTGGGATAGCGCTTGCGCGTGAGAAGAGTCTTTCATTTACCAGGGTCTTTCATTTATTTGTTGCCTTCTCTCGCGATGTTGCCAATCGCGCTGGAACCTTGCATCCTAAGCATCATGCTCGCAGTTTTAGGAATCATTGTTCTGGCTACCTGGCTTTTGGTCGCCCCTCGTCCGGATGCGCCCCACATGGTTCACCTGCTGCTTGCGGCAGGGCTGATGCTCTTATTTGCTCACTTCAAGTTGAAACAGCCACAAAGGCAACGTCAGGCCCCGCAAGGACCCAGCCACCAGCGTAGGAATTCCTCCCTCCTGCGCTAAATCAAAGAAAGATTTGGCTAGTCTGGGAGATCTTTATCCATTCAGCAGCTCAGGTGTGCAACTCAGGGCAGGGTTCGTGATTCAAAGTTAATGTTTACTAGAACGCCAACATGCGAAATCACACTCAAATCCTATCTTTCTTAGCCTTGATCCTGGCTGTGACACTACTCTCCACCGGCTGTGGAGGGGCAGCGGCGGTAGCAAAAGACCCTGTCGTAGAAAAAACCGCGGCACCTACGATCAGTGTCTCCGCTTCGCCCACCAGCATCACGGCGGGAGCCTCCAGCACCATTACCTGGACTACCACCAACGCTACCAATGTCACTGTTGATCAAGGTATCGGTACGGTGGCTGCCAATGGTTCAAAGACGGTTAGCCCGACCGCAACCACTACCTATACGATCACCGCGACTGGCCCTGGCGGGACCACCACCGCGAGCGTGACTGTTACCGTTACCGCCGCAGGTGTTGTGCCCACCGTCTCGATATCCGTCTCTCCAACCAGCATCGATGCCGGCCAGCTCTCCACGCTCACCTGGAGCAGTTCGAATGCTACTTCTGTGGTAGTGACGCCCACTCCCTCACAGGAGGACGTGAACGTAACCCCCTTGAGTGGGTCGGCGGCAGTCACTCCGCCGCAGACAACCACCTATACCATCACCGCCACCGGTGCGGGGGGCACTGCGACCGCCAGTGCGACCCTGACGGTTGTGCAGGTTCCGCCGACGATCCAATTCACAGCGACCCCAACCACGATCAGCCCGGGGCAGAGTTCAAAGCTTACTTGGAGCGTAACCAACGCAACCTCATTGACGATTGATAACGGAGTGGGAGCGGTAGCTCCTGACACCGGCTACGTGACGGTTTCTCCTGGCGCCACCACCACCTATACCGCAACCGCCACCGGGCCGGGCGGGACGCAAACAGCAACCGTGACGGTGACCGTAACAACTCTCGAGATCCAGTTGGCCGCAACCCCCGTAACCATCACTCCGGGGCAGAGCGCCACGTTGAGTTACACATCGCAGAATGCGACCGGAATCACCATTGATAATGGGATCGGTACAGTTGCACCGCCCTCCGGTAGCGTGACGGTTTCGCCGAGTGTGACCACCACCTACACGGCAACCGCAACCGATGCGAGTGGTGTCACTCGAACTTCTTCCGTCCTGCTCACGGTCTCCGGCGGACTGAAGCAGAACATCAACCACATCATCTTCATGCTGCAGGAAAACCGCTCATTCGACAGTTATTTCAGCAAGCTGGGCCTTTATAAGCAGAGTCGCGGGTTCACCAATGATATTGACGGCATCATTGATGATTCCACCGTCACACTGAATGATCTGGCGGGCCAGCCTTTCCACCCGTATCACTACAAAACAGTCTGTACGGAGAATCTGTCTCCAGCGTGGAATGAAAGCCACTACGATGCCCACCTTGACTCTGCCACCGGCACTTACAAGATGGACAATTTCATGCAGACGACGACATCCGTGGAGCATGTGTACGATCCCAATGGACATCGGGCCATGGGATATTACGACCAGACCGACTTGCCTTATTACTATGAGCTGGCGACGCAATTTGCCACCAGCGACCGCTGGTACTCGCCGGTGCTGGCTAACACCATCCCCAACAGGATGTACATGTTTGCGGGCACGTCCTACGGCACCACCTACCCGGATCTGCCTGCTCCCGGGGCATTTGACCAGAAGACGATCTTCCAATTGCTGAGTGAGAACCATATCTCCTGGCGCTACTATTACCAGGATGACAGCGTCTTCTTGCAGCAGTATTCGGCATGGAACACAGACCCCAGCCTAAAGGAACACGTTTATCCGATCAGCGATTATTTCAGCGTCTTGAATGCTCCCACCGCGGATGATTTCCTCCCGCAGGTGATCTTCATCGAGCGCGGCGGAAATGATCAAAAAGGCTCGATCCCGACGGATGAACATCCGGACCATAATGTTCAAATAGGCGCTGCCGCGGCCGCCCAGATCATCAATGCGCTGATGGCGAGCAAGGCGTGGCATGATTCAGCTTTCATCCTGTCGTATGACGAAGGTGGTGGCTTGTACGATCACGTAGCGCCACAGCCCATGCCAAAGCCGGATGATGTTGCGCCGATGTTGACCGGCAAACCCTTCACCATCATTCCCGCGCAGTTCGACACAACCGGCTTTCGCGTACCGGTGATGGTCGTCTCGCCATGGGCCAAGCCGCATTTCACCTCGCACACGGTGCGAGACTTGACCTCCATCCTCAAACTGATCGAGACCCGCTTCAGCTTGCCGGCACTCACTCGGAGAGATGCAGCCGCGGATGACATGACGGAGTTCTTTGATTTCAGCGCGCCGAATTTCCTGATGCCACCTGTGTTGCCGGTACAGCCTGTAGAAGATCCAACGCTGCGTTGTCGGCCAGATCTGGAAGCGCAATAACCATTGTGAAAGTGCCCGCCGCCTAAAGGATCCAGCCATTCCGATGTGCTAGATTAAAGAGGTAGTGGGCACGTAGCTCAGTTGGTAGAGCAACGCACTTTTAATGCGTGGGTCGCAGGTTCGATTCCTGCCGTGCTCACCACTTTCAGTAGCCAGTAGCCAGAGGTCAGGAAACAGACCATCCGTTACGGCTGTACGTTACCTCTTCGCGACTGCTGCAGCGGCGGCTTCGAGTTTGTCGAACAGGTCGTCCAGGTGGCGGTTCTCCGTGAGATAGCTGATCACCATCATGCGGATGACACTCTTGCCAGCCACACTCGTGAGCGAGACCCAGCGCTTGCCGGAGCGGGTGACATCGTCGACCACGGACTGGTTTGCGATCGTGCGATCTTCTTCCTTCGTTCCCGTTGCCAACTTCACGCGGACATTCAGGATAGGCAACGTGCCTTCATTCACCAGTTCGAGCGCATGGCTGGCGCGGACTTTCTGTGAAAAATATTTTGCGAGCTGGAGCTGATGGTCGATCAACTCCTCATAAGCTTTGCGGCCGTGCATGCGCAGCGTGAGCCAGACTTTGAGCGAATTCATGCGCCGGGACCACTGGGTGCTGAGTTTGAAGTTATCCACCATGGTGGAGCCCGCAACGCGCGGCATATATGGCGTCTGGGTGCCGAATGCTTCCTCAAAGAGATGTGCTTCCCGGGCAAGGATCACGCCGGCAGCGAAGGGCATCGCCAGCCACTTGTGCGGGTCGATGGTGATCGAATCCGCCTGATCCATTCCGCGCACCAGCGCGCGATGCTGGTCGCTGAAGATAGCCGCCGCCCCATAGGCGCCATCTACGTGCAACCAAAGCTTATTGCGCCGGCAGATCTGCGCGATGGCTTCCATATCGTCAATGGCTCCCGAATTCGTTGTTCCCGCTGTAGCGACGATGCAGAAGGGAAGGTGCCCCGCAGCTCTGTCAGCGGCAATGGCTTTTTCCAGAGCATTCACATCCATTTGTACATTCTGGTTCAGGGGGATGCGCCGGAGCGCTTTCCGTCCGAGCCCTAGAAGTCCGACGGATTTGTCGAGCGAGTGGTGTGCTTCCGCCGAGGCATATACCAGCGGCTGCGCGCCGATAGAAGCAACGCCATTCTCCACTACGCCAGGAAAGTGCCGTGTGAGCGCGAGTGCAAGCCCGCTGAAATTAGCCTCATTGCCACCACTGGTGAAGGTGCCGCCGATCTCGCCGGTCCAGCCGACGCGCTCACCGATCCAGCGCACCGTCTCATGCTCGATCTTGGAAGCGAGTTGCGACCGTGCCTGAGTTGCAAGTTGAGGATTGAGCGCTGCCACCAGGGTCTCTGCAAGCACCGCCGCATAGGTCGGCGTTGGGTTCATCAAGCCGAAATAATTTGCGCTGGGAACGTGGAAGCCTTTATCGATCAGCTCCGCGCAAATCTCTTCCAACACCTGCATCGGTGAGTCACCGTGCTCGGGCATCTTGTCAGCCAGTGGCCGGAAGGAGCGCTGGCCCAAAGGAAGTTGGACAGATCGGTCAGGTAGTGACGTGTAATAGGCATTGATAATGTCCATGAGCTTTTGACCCAGCTCACGGCGCGTCTGTTCGTCGAAATCGAAGTCAAATCCCATGCGGGTACCTGCTTCCGGTGGTGTGGCTACTGGGGATCCTCGCTGGCATCAGCTTCTTCCAGGCCTGGTTTTTGCGGACGCAACAGCGGAAACAGGATCACATCGCGTATGGACTTGGAGCCGGTCAACAACATGGTGATGCGGTCGATCCCCAGGCCTTCACCAGCGGTGGGTGGCATTCCATAAGACAAAGCCCGGATGTAATCTTCGTCCATAGCATGCGCCTCTTCGTCTCCGCGTTCTCGCTCACCCAATTGCTGCTGGAATCGCCGGCGCTGCTCTTCGGGATCATTCAACTCACTGAAGGCGTTTCCGATCTCAAGTCCACCGACAAATACTTCGAACCGTTCCACCCAATCCGGCTCATCCTGCTTGTTTTTTGAAAGCGGCGAGATGGCGACAGGGAAGTCATACAGGATCGTGGGTTGGATCAAGTGCTCTTCTGCGACCGCTTCAAATAGCGCGGCGATGGTTTTGCCCGCTATTTCTTTCGGATCAAAAGCCATGTGCGGCGTGTGCACGGAGTTGAATCGCTTCACCAGGTCGCCAACGGATTCGGCGCCGGCGAAATCTGACATTTGCGGCTTCTCTCCGGCGTCCTCCGGCCAGTATTTGATGATTGCTTCGCGCATGGAGAGCCGCTGCCAGTTGGCAAAGTCGATCTCGTGTTCGTTAAACGTGGTCTTGGTGCCGCCGTTCACGTCCACGGCGACCTGGGAGAGCAGCTCTTCCGTAAACCGCATCAGATCGTGATAATCCGCATACGCCATGTAAAACTCCAGCATGGTGAACTCGGGATTGTGGTGCGTGGAGATGCCCTCATTTCTGAAGTTGCGATTGATCTCATAGACGCGATCCAGACCGCCAACAGTCAATCGCTTTAAGTAAAGCTCTGGCGCGATGCGCAGGTAGAGATCGAGGTCGAGCGTATTGTGGTGAGTCTTGAAGGGGCGCGCCGCAGCTCCCCCGGCGATCGGCTGCATCATCGGAGTCTCCACTTCGATAAAGCCGCGAGCATCCAGAAAACGCCGCATGGACTGGACAACTTTACTGCGCTTCACGAAGACCTGGCGAACATCCTCATTCATCACCAGGTCCACATAGCGTTGGCGATAACGCAACTCAACGTCTTGCAGGCCATGCCACTTCTCGGGAAGTGGCAACAGGTCTTTTGCCAGAAAGTAGATCTCATCTACATGGACGGAGAGCTCGCCGGTGCGGGTGCGGAACAGATATCCGCGTATCCCGACGTGGTCCCCCAGATCGAGCAGCTTATAAAGCGCGAATTGTTTTTCGCCGACTGAATCCAAGCGAACGTAGATCTGCAAGCGGGCGCCATCTTGCTGCAGATGGGCGAATCCAGCCTTGCCCTGGCCGCGGATCGACATGATCCGGCCGGCGACACGAACATGCAGGCGGTCTGCCTCAAGTTGCTCCGTGGTACGGTCACTATATTCAGCGAGGATCTGCGACGCGGTATGGGTGGATTCAAACTTATGTGGGTAGGGAAGATGGCCAAGCGCCTGGATATCTTTTAGCTTCTGCCAGCGCAGTTCGTAGATCTTCTGCTCAAGGGACACGTTATGCTTGCGACCGCGTTTCTGGGATGTTCTGAAGGATCAGAAGGAACAGGCGATTATAACAATCGCAAAAAAAGAGCGGAGCCCGAAGGCTCCGCTCCTGTGGTCAGGACTCGTGGATCAGAACGAGATCTTTGCGCCGAGCTGGAAGATACGCGCACCATTCAACTGCGTTGCAAAGTTGCTGCGCGGCAGTCCAAACGCGTTCGTACCCGCAGTGATCGGGGTGAGTGTGCTTCCCGTGGCAGCGTATTGCGTGGTGTTAACGGAGGTTGGATTGAAGCGGTTAAACAAGTTGAACGCTTCCACGAACAGCTTGAAGTCGACGTGCTCTCCGACCTTGGTGGTCTTCTGGAAACGTGGATCCACGCTGACGAAGATCGGCAGCCGATACGTGTTGCGTCCAACATTGGGCAGGCGCTCGGTGCTGCGGTTCCCATCATTGTTCAAGTCGCTGTTGATCAAGCCGGAATAGGGTTGACCAGACTGCGCCGTCAGGATCCCGCTTACCTCCCAGCCCGCGAACATCGCGCGCTGGAAGCCCTGCATGCCGGAGCCGAAAGGCAGTTGCCAAACGCTGCTGAGAACAAAGCGATGGCGCTGGTCGTTCACGCCGGAAGAGCGATCGCCATCGGGGTTCTTCGGGTCATAGAGCAATTTGGAGTCATCCACGCCCGGCACTACGGCCGTGGCATCCGGAGCATTGTCGATGGCGTGGCTCCAGGTATAAGCGGCGTTGGTCTGGAATCCGTGAGAGAAGCGCTTGTTCAGCTGCAAGGTCATTCCGTTGTAGTTGGACGATGCATTGCTCTCGAACTCGAAGACTTGATTGAAGGTGGTAATGGGGCGGGCGCCATATTTATTCACCAAAACGGTTTGGCCGCTGCCGGCGATTGTGAACGGCGTTGGAGTGGTATTGCCCAGGTTGATGTCACGGGTGCGCTGCAGGTGATCGCCTTTCGCCCATAGATACCCGATGCTTACCGCAACATCTTTCGCAACTTCATACTCGACTCCCAGATTGCTTTGTTGTACCGCCGGCTGCTGGTAGTCGTTCTGGAAGACGTAAATGCTGGGTTTGGAGGCTGTGCCACCAACTGGTGCGGCGCAATTCGGATTCAAGGTTGGAGAACCGCACGCATTGTTCGGATAGTTGGGGATGGCGGAGCCAGTGAATTTCAGGGTCTGCACGTTGATCCCGTTATTGGAGTGAGCGGTGCCGACCATGATCGAAGGAGTCACGCCGTAGAACATCCCATAGCCGCCGCGGATGACAAGCTTGCCATTCGCAGTCGGGGTGTAGGCAAAGCCGAAGCGCGGAGCAATGTTCTTGGTGTCAGTGTGCAGGCGGTCAGTACGGATCCCGGCAGCGAGTGCGACCGGATTCTGTACCTTGGGCTGTGCTGAGTTTTGCAGGTCATAGCGAATGCCGAAGTTCAATGTCAGGTTTTTACGGACGCGGTAATCATCCTGAAGAAACCATCCGCTCTGAAGAATATTCGGATGGGTGGTGGGGCCAGTGGTCCCGGTCCCGGCAAACGCCTCGATCAGTTGATTGGACGGTACGACCGGGCAGTCAGGGGTGGTACCCGGAGTCACTCCCTGCAGGCTGCAGCCAAAACTCTGCAGGCTGGTGAAGGTATAGACGCCGCTGAAATTGCCAGGGAAGAAGTTGAGGATATCGTCATGCATGATGTCCACGCCGCCCTTGAGGGTGTGCGCGCCACGAACATAGGTGAGGGTGTCAGCATACTGCTGCCGGTGGATGGTGGTCTCACGCGGGCTGAAGGAGTTGCGACCCACGGTGAACACGAATTTGCCGCCATCCAGGATGCTGGCTTCAGGGTTGTTGCTGTTCGCTTTGCCGGGCTCGCTATCGATCTGGTACTGGAAACGCCCCACATTAATGAGATGTTCATTGATGGTGGAGGTAAGGTTCGCAGAAAGCGTGTCGCTTTTCACTAAAGAGTTGCCGGTATGTTCTGAGGCCTGGGTGTTGCCGCCATTCTCAAAGTTGGTGCCATTGAAATTCTGACGGTTGTAGCGGAAAGAAGCCTGGTTCCGGCGGCTGACGTTCCAATCGACCTTTCCCAGATAAGTATCCTGGTTCAATCCCTTGCTATAGCTGGCGGAACGCGCGTTGATGTAATTGATCGCCGCTGTCTGAAAAGCGGTGGGCGCAGCCAGAGCCGGCAAAGTTACCAGCGTGGTGATGAGTTGGGTGTTGCGCTGGCCGTCATAATCGAAGAAGAAGAACAGCTTATCTTTCTTGATGGGCCCGCCGATGTTGCCACCGAACTGGTTGAAGTGAAATCCCGGCTTGCGGGGCTCCGGCTTGCCGTTGATCCGGGCATTCTGCAGGTTGATGGGGTCATTGGAAGCAAGGCCGCGGTCACGGAAGTACCAGAAGCCTGTGCCGTGGAAATTGTTGCCGCCCGATTTGGTGATGACATTGATGACTGCTCCGCCGGCCCGGCCGAGTTCCGCTGAGTAGCCACTGGAGTTCACCTGGAATTCCTGCACGGCATCCTGGCTAAACTGATATGGGGCGCGGCCGGAGCCGGTGCGGCCGGTCGTCTGGCCAAAGAAGGTGTTGTTGTTGTCGGCGCCATCCACCGTCATGGAATTGAGGGTGCCGCGCTGACCGGCAAAGCTGAGGTCGCCGGTGCGCACGTCGCGGGTCACGCCCGGAGTGAGTAGAGCAAAGTCTATGAAGTTGCGGCCATTGACCGGAAGCTCACGGATCGCGAGTTCTCCCACTGTGTTTGAGACCTGGGTGCGAGTGGTCTCAACCACCGGGGTTTCGCCGGTAACGTCCACGGTCTCAGACTGAGCATTCACCGTCATGGTGACTGGCAGATTCAGCTTGCCGCCCACGGTGACGGGAACGTTCTTGCGCGATTGCATCGCAAAGCCGGTTTTCTCGATCTTCAGGTCATAAGTTCCGACCGGCAGAACCGGAAAGCTGAACAGACCCTCGGCGGACGTGGTCGCTTGAAAGGCGGTCGAAGTAGCCTGATTGGTCGCAGTGAGCGCCACCTGCGGAACGACCGCGCCTGTGGCATCGACCACGATTCCTTCAATCGAACCCTGGTTAACACCCTGCGCGAAGGCTGGGACGGTGATCGCCAGCATCACGGCGAAGGCGAATATGAACAGCGAGGTAATCTTGTTCCTCAAGTGGATCTCCTTGGTACTTGAACTCTCAAGTGTTGCGATTTTCGGGGCCGACAATGCACACAATTACCGCCAGCGCAAAAGCTGCGATCAGGAAAAGTCAGGATTGCCGGGAAGCTGTATAGATTCTAGGCGAGGTGAGTGGCTGGATTCAATGAAAAGTCGCTAAATATTTGTTCTTAGTACCCGCGGGAAAGTGTTAGCGTTTTCACTTAGTCAAGGAAATAAAATGCCGGAAGATCAGAAACAAAGCACGCTCTCCGCGGGGATGAAGTACGCACACGTCGGGCTGATACTGCCGGTCTCCGTGATCGGCGGCTGGTTCCTCGGTTCTTTGGTCGACCGCCACTTTGGCACCAAGTGGATCCAATTATTGGGCATGGGATTGGGGGTGGTGGCAGGATTTACAGACCTGATCCGCACCACCATGCAGATGAACAAAGAAAAATGAGAATGCAGAAAAGGATGCTTTCCAGTGCGGCGCTTTGACGATGCGTTTTTAGCGCTTGCGGTAGGGCGCATCCAGAAAGCGTTAATGGTTTTTACCGCGGCAGCGGCCATCGCGCTTTTTCCGGTGCAAGGTTGGCGCGTCTCCGCGGGCGTGGCGATGGGCGGATCGCTGGCACTGATGAACTTTGTATGGATGCGGCAATCCATGGTCGCTCTAAGCGATCGCATGGCGGATCTGGACTCTCTGAAGAAGGTGCGTTCCACAGTGATCATGCGCTTCTTCTTCCGCTATGCCATATTGGTGATAACTGTATTTGCTATAATCTCCCGTTCCGCACCAAGCGCCGAAGGTGTCATCTTCGGATTACTTTTGGTTGTGCCGGCCCTGATCTTTGAAGCAATCTATGAGGCCGCCCACGGGCTTAGGTCCGTCGAATAAGTACAGATCAAGGCTGAGGAATGCACGAGCAACTCTGGTTCACTGCGCTTTTAAATAAATATCTGGCTGTGCCTACCACCGCGCTCCTGCATGCGCTGAAGATCCAACCACATGATCCGCTGAATCCCATCGCAGACTTTGTTTCCATGCAGATACTGGTGGCCCTCATCCTGCTGGTTTTTTTCCTGCTGGTGCGGACCCGGCTCTCCGCGGAGAAGCCCGGTGCGGTGCAGCACATGGCGGAGATGATGCACGAGATGATGGCGGGCCAGGCGCACGACATCATAGGACACCACAGCGAGCGCTATGTGCCGTTCGTGGTCACGATCTTTTTGTTCATCGTGCTGTGCAATGTGATCGGGCTGGTCCCGGGATTCATGTCTCCGACGCAATTCCCCTTTGTGCCGCTGGGATGCGCGATCGCCACTTGGGTGTATTACCACTTTCATGGGGTGCGCCATCAGGGACCGATCCAATATGCAAAACACTTTGGCGGCCCAGTTTGGTGGTTAGCTCCACTGATGTTTCCCATTGAGATCATCAGCCATACGGCGCGAGTGATGTCGCTTACCATCCGTCTTTACGCGAACATGTTCGCGGGTGAGATGGTGACTTTAGCTTTCTTCTCGCTATTGCCGATTGGCGTGCCAATCATCTTTCTGGGATTGCATCTGGGCGTGTCGCTCTTGCAGGCTTTCATCTTCGCGCTGCTGACCATGATCTATCTGGCGGGCGCGGTGGCGGAAGAACACTAGACTGTTTTTTTTAACGTCAATCTGTGTGAGGGTGCCGGCAAGGTGAGCACCAACCACCTCCAGAAGACGAATCCACACGAGGGAACCAAATGACAAGAAAACTGCTGTTCATTGCATTCGTAGCATTGTTGCTGGCAACGCCGGCATTCGCGCAGACCGGAACCACCGCCGCTCAGCCGGTATGGGGTAACTGGTCTCTTTCCGCTGTCGGCTTAGGTATTGCCGTGGGCCTTGCCGGATTGGCACAAGGCAAAGTTGCCGCCGCCGCCTGCGAAGGTATCGCACGCAATCCGGGGGCGCGTGCCGGCGTCCAGTTGGCGATGATCTTCGGCCTCGCTTTCGTCGAGTCATTGGTCTTATTCATCTGGGTCATGATCTTTCTGCGAGCGGCCTAAAACAGCTTCGGTAGTGCATCGTATTGCGACGCCCCTGCCCACCGGCAGGGCTTTTCTGTCGTAACACGGCGGGTACGTTTTCTTGCGGTTTCCGCTACTCACGTATTTAAATAGATGCATGCCTGCCAAATCACGCATTCTCGCGGTTGACGACTATGAAGCTCACGCCTATGTCCTGCAAAAGATGCTGGAGGCGGAAGGATTTGACGTTGCAGTAGCGAACTCTGCTCTCGCGGCAAAAACGAAGGCGCTGGAATTCCAGCCGCATGTGATTTTGATGGACGTAAATCTTCCGGATGGCAACGGCATCGATGTTTGCCGCAGCCTCAAAGCGGAGTCTGCGACTGCGAAGATCGCAGTGATCTTCCACACGGCAACCTCCGCCAACAGCAGTTCCAGGCTGCGGGCTGAAGAGGCCGGGGGTGTCGGGTTCCTCTCCTATCCGATCGCCAAAGAGCACCTGCTTACGGTGATCAAAGGGACTATGGCCCGCGTTGCTGCTGGTAACGAACGGGAGTAATGCTCCACCGCGGCATTTAGAATAAGCGGCTGATGCAGCCGGCGCTTGATTTCCAAAACATCACAAAGGAATACCGCGGTTTATGGAAGCGGACGCCCTTCCGCGCGCTGAATGATTTTTCGCTTGCCGTGCGGCCCGGCGAGATCTTCGGGTTCCTGGGGCCGAATGGCGCGGGAAAGACCACCGCCATTCACATCGCTTTAGGCCTTATGCGTTCCACGAGTGGCGGGGGCACTATGCTGGGGCAGCCCTTTGGCGATGCACGCACGCGTTGTCGCATCGGTTTTCTCGCGGAAAATGTGGCGTTCTACCATCGTCCAGCGGAAAAATTGGTGCGATTTTATGGTGAGCTGAATCGAATGGGTGACCCTGAGCTTGCGCAGCGCACAAAAGACCTTCTTCAGGCGGTCAATCTTTATGAGGTGCGGAAGAAGCCCGTGGCAAAGTTTTCTCGCGGGATGTTGCAGCGAGTGGGGCTGGCGCAAGCGCTGGTGAATGATCCTGAGCTGCTCATCCTGGATGAACCCACCTCAGCCCTGGATCCCGCAGCGCGTGTCGCGGTGCGGGAATTGTTGCTGGCGACCAAGCGCAGCGGCAAGACGGTGTTTTTGAGCTCGCATCTGCTTTCAGAGATCGAATTGATCTGTGATCGGATCGCGATTCTCAATAAAGGCAGCGTGATCCGCCAGGGCACCGTGGATGAACTGCTTGAAACGCACGACCGCTTTGAGATCACCGCGCGCAATGTGCCATCGGGTCCGTTTCTGCAACATAGCAGCGCTGATGGATCGCTGCGCATCACCGTGCCTTCCGATCAACAACGAGCCACCCTGGAAAAGATATGGCTAGGCGGCGGTGAGGTGCAGAGCGTAGTACCCGTCCGGCGGACCCTGGAAGAGATATTCCTTTCTCTTACGGATGCGGGAGAGAAGCATTGAGGGCGATCTGGCTCATCGGTTGGAACTTTCTGCGCGAGCAGCGCCTGGTGCTGCTGATCTTTGTTGGCTGGATACTCGGCTTCGGAGTGCTGTTCACTTTTTTGCATCGCCCCGGCGAACGCAATGACGACTTCCTGATGCTCTTCCGGCAGCAGGGTGCATATGGAGTTGCCTATGCGTTGTTGACATCAGCCTCCGCCATTCATGGCGAGCGCAAGTCGCGGCGGATCCTCGCCACATTGTCAAAGGGCATTCATCGCGCCGAATACCTGGCGGGGATCCTTCTGGGAACAGTCCTGATGACCGCGCTCTACTTCGGCGGTTTGGGGCTTGTGAACCAGTGGTTCGCCTGGCATTTCAGCTTTGCGGCGTCGCTATGGCCAACCCTGGGCGCGCTTGTAGTGGCGGCATTGTTGGTGTCATCTATCGCAGTTTGCCTGGGAACGTTTTTGCATCCCGCGTACGCATCGACGATCACCGGTATCGTGGTAGCCATCCCCTATGTGCTTTCGCTCGCGTTTGGCGCGAGATGGCAGCAGGTAATCCCCGCTGCCGGCGTGATCAAGGATCTGATGTCGTATCAGTTTGGTAAAGGATGGAATGCCGGCTGGGAATTTCTGCCCATTGCTTTGGCGGAGACGGTGCTGTTTTGGCTCCTCGGCTCGTGGATCTTTGCGCGCCGCGATGTGACGATCGCGATCGAATAGCCAATCGCAGCCGTAACAAGGCTTCAGGTCAGCGCAAAAGGTCTTGTGCGCCGCGAGTGGCGAAGTCAAGAACCCGGCCAGGCATGATCCCCAGATAAAGAGTGGTTCCGGCGGCGATGAGGAGCGTCGCCGCTACTGAGATGGGGACGGGAATGACAGGCACAGAATCATCGCCCTCGCTCATATACATCACAACGATCAGGCGAAGATAGTAGTAGGCGGCAATCGCGCTGTTCACCACGCCAATGATCGTGAGCCAGACCAGGTTTGCTCGCAAAGCCGCATTAAAGACGTAAAACTTGGCAAAAAATCCGCCAGTCAACGGGATCCCGATCAGCGAGAGCAGGAAGATGGTCAGGGTAGCGGCAAGTACCGGCGATTTGCGACCGAGTCCCGCGTAATCGTCAACGGAGACGAATTTTTCTCCCGCCGAGCCGAAATGGCTGACCACGGCAAACGCGCCAACATTCATTGCCGCATAAGAAACGGCGTAGAAGATCGCGGCTGAAACCCCCACCACCTCGCGAGAGGTGAACGCGACCATCAAGTAACCAGCGTGGGCGATCGACGAATATGCCAGCAGGCGTTTCACGTTCGATTGCACCAGCGCGCCAATGTTCCCGATCGTCATAGACAGTGCTGCGGAGACCCAAACCAGCGGCAGCCACCAATCGCCCAGAGCGGGGAATGCGCCGAACAATACCCGAAGCATCAGCGCGAAGGCAGCGGCCTTGGGCCCGGTAGACATAAGCGCTACCACCGGTGCGGGGGCGCCTTCATATACATCGGGCGTCCATATTTGAAACGGCGCGGCCGCCACCTTGAACCCCATACCCACGAACATCAGCGCGAGCGCCATGTAGGTGAGGGAAGAAGCGCCACCAGTGTGGATGGCGGCGGCAATGGTGCGCACGTTGGTGCTTCCGGTCGCGCCGAAGATGAGCGCTACGCCATATAGAAAGAATGCCGTCGCGAATGAACCAAGCAGGAAATATTTGATGGAGGATTCGGCGCTGGCTGCGGAACGGCGGCGATACGCCGCCAAAACATAGGTGGCGATCGATGAGATCTCAAGGGCGATGAACATCATCACCAGCTCGATGGCCGAAGACATGAGACACATGCCAACGGTCCCAAAAAGTATCAGCGCAAAATATTCGCCGGACCGGATCTTCTGCGCAGCCAGGTATTCTACTGACGAAAGACAGACGAGCGCGGAGATGGCGATCACCACAAAATGGAAGAAGATGCTGAAGGCATCCACCCGGATCATGTCAAAAAAGTATGTTGCGCCCTGATGTTGCAATTGCACGAAGGTAGCGGCAAGCGCGCCCAGGCACCCAGCGAAGGCGAGGTAGCCAAGCGCCTTGCGATCATTGCGCACGCCGAGCAAAGGCTCGATCATCATGATGATCATGCCCACAAGCGTGAGCACTAACTCGGGAAGGATGCTGAAATATTGTGCGTTATTGATCATGGCTATTTCACGACCGCCGCCTGCTGTCGCTGCATCGGCTGCGACTCATTGATCGCCTTTGAAGCAGGATCGATCGCTTTCATCCAATAGGGCGACGCTAATCCCATGATGAGCGCCATAATGACGAGCGGGACCACGCAGAATTTTTCGCGCAAGGTAATGTCCGCTAGCACGCCGCCGTGGGAGTGACCATTGTGGCTGCCGGCGTGGTACTCCCCGAAAAACGTCCTTTGGTAAAGCCACAGCATGTAGCCGGCACTCCAGATCACGCCGGTAGTCGCCAGGATCCCGTACAGTGCTTTCGCCTGGAAGGCGCCTGTCAGGACGAGGAACTCGCCCACAAAGCCGTTCATGAGCGGTAAGCCGATAGACGAAAGCGTGATGAAAAGGAAGATGGTGGAAAAGACCGGCATGGGTGTCGCAAGGCCGCCATATTCCTTGATCTCATAAGTGTGTTTGCGGTCATAGAGCATGCCCAGCAACATGAACAGCGCACCGGTTGAGATGCCATGGTTGAGCATCTGATAGACGGCGCCATCGGCACCGGCTTGGGTAAAGCTGAAGATACCCAGAACAACAAAGCCGAGATGGCTGACCGAAGAATATGCGACCAGCTTCTTCATATTGGGCTGCACTAATGCCACCAAAGCCCCGTAAATGATCCCGATGATCGCCAGCCAGATGATCCACGGAGCATGAAAGCGGGCCTGCTCCGGGAAGAGCCCAACGTTAAAACGCATCAAGCCATAGGTCCCCATCTTGAGCAGAACACCAGCCAGCAGCACTGAACCGGCGGTCGGCGCTTCCACGTGAGCATCCGGCAGCCAGGTGTGGAAGGGAAACAGCGGGACTTTCACGGCGAATGCGATGAAGAATCCGAGGAAGAGCCACGGAGCTGCGCCTCCCATGGGAACGGAGCCGTCGAGCAACTTCGCCTGGATGGTGGCATAGTCAAAGCTGCCTGCATGCAGGTAAAGCCAGATGATCGCCGCCAACATAAAGACGGAGGCCACCATGGTGTATAGGAAAAACTTCACCGCAGCATAGACGCGGCGGCCATGACCATAGATGCCGATCAGCAGCGCCATGGGGATCAACGTCATCTCCCAGAAGACGTAAAAAAGGAAGAGATCGAGCGCCACAAAGACGCCGATCATCGCCGTCTCCAGAATGAGCATGAAAACGAAAAACTCTTTGACCCGGCCATGGATCGAGTTCCATGAGATCAATACCGAAACTGGCACCAGCAACGTGGTCAACAAGACTAACCACATGGAGATGCCATCCACTCCCAGGTGGTAGTTGATGGACGGCGAAGAGATCCATTGGAAGTTTTGCTCGAACTGGAAGCCAGTGTGGCTATAGTCCCAGTGCGCCGGAAGGTGCAGCGATATCACGAAGACGGCAAGCGAAACGATCAGCGCAAACCACCTGAAGGCCTTGTCACTGGAGTAATGGAGATCGCCTTGTTCCGCCCCGCGATGCGTTCCTCGCGGGAAAAGCATGAGTACCACCGCCGCCGCAGCGGGAAGCCATGTGACCAGGCTGAGGATACGCTCATTCATTAGCGGCTTACCCCCGTCCATAACATATAGCCCAAGACCAGGCACGCGCCGAAAGCGACCCACCCTGCATACGAGCGGATGTTGCCGGATTGGATCCGTCGCACTGAGTTTGAAGCAGCACTCGCACTCGTTCCAGCACCATTCACAGCTCCATCGATGATCCCCGCATCAACGATTCGCCATAGGAAGTTGCGGGAGCCATTCACGATGGGGTTGACCAGCATCGCGTAATAACCCTCGTCCACGTAATATTTGTTCACTAACAATCGGTACACCCCGCCAAAGGCCTCAGCGATGCGGGCCGGCTTGTCCGGATGCAGATAGTAGAGGAACCAGGCAAGCAGGAATCCGAGCACTCCGGCCGCCACCGATGCCGCCATCAGAAGGTGCTCAGTGGCTTCACTTGCTTCAGGCGAAGACGGTCCGCCGTGGACCACGGGTTGCGCCTCATGCGATTGTTCAGGAGCATTCGCCTCAGCGGGTGAAGGCTGCGCGCCATTCTCCCGCGAAAGAACGCCTGCGGGCGCATGTGCCGGCGAAGTCTCAAGGCTGTATGGTTTGGCGGTCTTGTGTGATTCGAAGACCGGGGCCAGCACTCGCTCAAATTTGTTCTCACCAAAAAATACTGCCGGCTTCCAGAACCATCCGCCGACCACGCACAGCACTGCAAGCATAACCAGCGGCGCCAGCATCACCCATGGACTTTCATGGGGAACCCCGTGGCTGTCTCCGTCTCCATGTGCGGAATGCGAGCCGGAACTGTGCCCACCGTGCGCGTGCGCTTGATGCTGCGCAGCTTGGTGGCTCACGTGCAGATCCGCAGGTGCGGTTCCAGCAGCGTGCGTTAAGGAAACGCCATCCGCGTGTGGATGTTGCGACGGAGTGGAGTTACCATGCGGCTCCTCGTTGGCGTCATGCGCCGGTCCGCGAAGCTCGCCGAAGAAGGTCATGAACCAGAGCCGGAACATATAGAAGCTGGTCATGAAGGCGGTGATCCATCCCACCAGCCAGAAGATCCAGCCCGTAGGCGAGCTGGAATATGCCTTCCACAGTATTTCGTCTTTGGAGAAGAAGCCTGCGAGCGGCGGAATGCCTGCGATAGCGATAGTGGCGATGGTCATGACCGCGAATGTCCACGGGATATGTTTGCGCAACCCGCCCATATGTCGCATGTCCTGTTCGCCGGACATGGCGTGGATCACTGACCCCGCTGACAAGAAGAGCAGCGCCTTGAAGAATGCATGAGTCATCAGGTGGAAGATCGCCGCGGAGTAGGCAGCCACTCCGCACGCCATGAACATATAACCAAGCTGTGACACTGTAGAGTAAGCCAGCACGCGCTTGATATCGTTCTGTACCAGAGCGATCGAGGCAGCCATGATGGCGGTCAGGGCGCCGATGATCGCCACCGTGAGCAGCGCATAGGGCGCATTGTTGAAGATGGCATTCGACCGTGCCACCATGTAGATCCCGGCGGTGACCATGGTCGCCGCGTGGATCAACGCCGAGACCGGAGTGGGCCCCTCCATTGCGTCCGGCAACCAGACATAGAGCGGGATCTGCGCGGATTTGCCGGTGGCGCCGAACATCAGGCACCAGGCGATCCAAGTCATGATGCCGACGGTCCCTGCCTCAACGGGGAAGCCAGCGGCGCGCGGCAGGACATTGGAGTAGTCCAGCGAGCCGAAGGTCTTGATGATCATGAACATTCCCAGCAGGAATGCGAAATCACCGATGCGGTTGGTGATGAATGCTTTCTTGCCCGCCTGTACCGCTGAGAACTTCAGGAAGTAGAAGCCGACCAGCAGGTAAGAGGCCAGGCCCACACCCTCCCATCCTACGAACATCAGCAGGTAATTGTTCGCCAGCACCAGGGTGAGCATGAAGAACATGAACAGGTTCAGGTAGCAAAAGAACCTGTAATAGCCGGGATCGTCCGCCATGTATCCGGTGGAATAAATATGGATGAGGAATCCCACGCCGGTCACTACCATCAGCATGACCAGTGAAAGCTGGTCCAGGTAATAACCGAAGTGCACGCTGAAGCCGGAATAGGCGATCCATGGCAGGTAATTCTTTTCGTACGGCAATGTCAAGCCGCCGCCCAGCGCCTGGGTGAGCACCCACAGCGCCATGGCGAAAGCCAAAGCCGTTGAACCCAGGGCAAAGACATTCACCAGCGCCCGGGGAAAGCGCTTGCCAAAAAAACCGTTTATCGCAGCGCCGGCAAGCGGCAGCAGCGAGATCAACCAAAGATGCAGGTCTCGTTGTTCCATAGTTGTAGCGATCACAGCTAAAAAACGGGTACAGCTACAGCTTGAGCAGATTCACGCGGTCCACATTCAAGGTCTGGCGCGTGCGATACACAGCGATGATGATGGCAAGCCCGACGGCGGCTTCCGCCGCCGCAACCACCATCACAAAGAAAACAAAGA
>JBBSFV010000042.1:0-25225 GCA_038254775.1 Terriglobales bacterium
CTCCGGTGGTGAATGCGGGAACTCTCAACGGCCAAGGCACGGCTCCCGGTCTCCCGGCGGGTGGCGCAACCGGTGCTTCATTGCGCGCGGCGGGTGATCTTGCTCTTATCCCTCGCGGCTCAAACCCGGGTTTCCGTAACCAGACCATCGTCGCCCCGGATTTCCATAATCCGTACTCCGAACAGTGGTCTTTAGGCATCCAGCGTCAGTTGACCTCGAAGATGGCTTTCGAGACCCGCTACGTTGGCAACCACACCATTGGCAACTTCCAAACCATCAACGCGAATCCGCAGCTCTGCTTCGACTTCGCGGGAGGGGCTTGCTCAGCGGGTCCAGCGTTTGATTTTGCCAATCTGTATCCCGGCAAGACCTTCTGCAGTGACACGACGGCGCCCGGCTTCGGTCGCCCGGATTGCAACAAGGCTAACCTGCGTGAGCGTGCGAATACCGCCTTCTCCATCTACCATAGCTGGCAGAACGAGCTTCGCATCCAGAACTGGCACGGCCTGACTTCAGGCCTGGCTTATACCTATAGCAAAGCGATTGACAATGCATCGGAGATTTTCTCAACCTTCGGCGGTGGCAACACCGTCGCCGGTTCGCAGAATCCCTTCAATACCAATGAGGCGGAGCGCGGTGTGGGAGGTGCATCCTTCAAGCACGTAGCGTCTGCTTATTTCATCTATGACGTGGGCTTCATGAAGGGCCAGCATGGCCTTTTCGGTCACGTACTGGGTGGATGGCAGGTGAATGGCGCCTATCGCTACAACAGCGGTCAGCCCTTCAGCGTAGCTGAAGGCTTGGCGAATAGTGCTTGTGACGTCAATTTCAACGCTAATTTCTTTGGCGCTGATACTTGCCGTCCCATCCTTTCGAATGCATCTGCCGGTTTCGATACCGCCGGGTTATGCACCGATCCAACGCTGGCTGATTGCGGGTTGGTGAACTTCTTTACCGGAGATCCGACCACTGCGAGTGCTGTTCGCTATATCTACAGTGACGACACTGCGGCGGCGTTCTTCAAGAACCCGTACAAAGGTGTTGGACGCAATACACTTCGTGGACAGACCTTCAGCAACTTCGACTTCGGCCTGTTCAAGAACACCAAGATCAGCGAGCGCGTGAACTTCCAGTTGCAGGCGAACGTGGTCAACCTGTTGAACCGGCAGTATCGTGGCAACCCTGATCCGTTCGTGGATGACGGTCGTTTTGACATTAAAGGCAGCCCCAATGAATTCTTGGCGGACGGTGTTACATCGAATCCAGCATTTAACACGGGCTTCAACCCGTTCGGCACCTTCATGAACAACTACCAAAACGCTTCGAATCGCCGTCGTATGACTTTGGGCGCGAAGATCATCTTCTAACCCTTTTCACTCTGTACCACTTCTGGCCAGCCCTTCGGGGCTGGCCTTTTTTCTTGCTTGGAGGGCTGCTGATTCTTCTCCGAGTTGAAAATCTGCGGTTTGCCTCGTATTGTTATCCCCGGAACGACCCATCCTGCTCTCACCAGGAGATCGGCACCATGGACGCCAAGCCGGCACAGAACATCCAGGATTCATTTTTGAACACGGCACGCAAAGATAAAGCGCCCGTGACCATCTATCTTTTAAGCGGCGTTAAGCTGAGCGGGCGGATCCGCTCGTTCGATAAGTATTCCGTGGTGCTCGACACCAACAACCAGGAGCAGTTGATCTTCAAGCATGCCATCTCCACGGTGGTGCTTGCTAAAGGCAGCGTGATCCATCATGGGGAGCGGCACACCGCCGCCGTTGCGCCCCTGACCGTGGGTTCACAGACCGTCGAGCCACACTCCGGCGGCAACACGGAGCACTAGCCATCGCCAGGCGCATTGCCGGTAACCCAGAGGGCCCGTTCGCGGAACGTGCCGAGCGCGTATTCATTGTGGGAGTGGATTTCCGCGCCGCGCGCCGCTCCAGATTGAAGCACGTCGAGATCGCCCGCAGCGCCGCCCGCAGGCTCCTGGACGAAGAGGATGGAGAAGGGAAGTCCCACGAGCGCGACATTGATGTCCACCCCGAACTTTCCGCCGAAGACTCTCTTGCGGAATTTCGTGAGCTTACGGCGAGCGCCGGGGGGAATATCGTGGGTGAATTCATTCAGCGCCGCGACAAACCAGATCCGGCAACGCTGATCGGCAAGGGCAAACTGCAGGAGATCTCTGGCGCAGCCAAGTCAACCGGCGCGGACGTTATTCTTTTTGACCATGACCTCACACCCTCGCAGCAGCGCAATATTGAGAATGAGCTGGATGCCAGGGTCATCGACCGCACGCAATTGATCCTTGACATTTTTGCCCGCCATGCCCGAACGCGTGAAGGGCAATTGCAAGTGGAATCGGCGCAGCTCGAATATATGCTGCCCCGGCTTGCGGGGCGCGGAGCGCAGATGTCACAGTTGGGTGGCGGCATCGGCACCAGGGGCCCCGGTGAGACCCAGCTTGAGACCGACCGCCGAAAGATCCATCGCCGTATCCGGCACGTGAAACAACAGTTGGAGGATGTACGGCGCATTCGAGCGCAACAGCGTCAGCGGCGTGAGGCGGTGCCCGTGCCCACTATCGCGCTGGTGGGCTACACCAATGCGGGCAAATCAACGCTGTTTAACGCCTTGACCCATGCCGGAGTACTGGAATCCTCGCGCATGTTTGCCACGCTTGATCCCACGCTGCGCAGCGTCACGCTGCCTTCCAAGCGCAAGGTCCTGTTGTCAGACACCGTCGGTTTCATCCGCAACCTGCCGCACACACTGGTCACTTCCTTCCGCGCAACCCTGGAAGAGGTCCAGCGGGCCGCTTTGATCCTGCACATTTCAGACGCCTCCAGCCCCATCTCTACGGAACAGAAGTTACAGGTGGAGAAAGTGCTGGCGGAGTTGGAAGTAGAAAAAAAGCCGCGCATCTTCGTGGCGAATAAGATCGACCTATTGGCGGAGCCGGAGCAGAAAAAACTGGCGGACACAGTCAATACCGTGCACATATCCGCTTTCAAGAACATTGGGATGGAAAAATTACTGGCGCGTATCGATGCCATCCTGACCGAGGATGCGGTCAAGACCGTGCGCTTGAAGATCCCGCAGAGTGACGGCAAAGCGCTCTCCATGGTAGAAGCGCGGTCCACCATCCTCTCGCGGACCTATCGCGCGGGAAATGTACACTTGCAGGTGCAGGCGCCGGAATCGTTGCTGCGCCAGTTGAGCGGATTCGTCGCAAAGAGCCGGACAAAATAAAAAAAGAGCCGGACAAAATAAAAAAGGCTTGCTGGCAGGGGGCGGTGACAATCTCCTGACATCAAGCCCTTTTCGATCCTGAAACGGATCGGAGGTATTGTATTCATTGTCCGCCTCCGGCCCAACCGCGTCAAGTGAACTCGCAAGCTGCTCCATTTTTCTTTTACCTGAGATTTTCTGCCTCCGGCGCTGTGCAAGCCCGAGGGGGGGGGCGCGTTGACACCCTGTTTACGGGCTTGTTAAAGTATTGAGTTTGCTACCCCTGCGCTGTCTTACCAGGCGCACTCGATTCCCTAGGTTTTCCTTACAAAATGGACGCAGCTCTACAAAAGGCACTGGGCGAATTACTGCTTAACGCAGTACCAACCATCATTATTTTCTTGTTGCTATATGGTGCCTACCGGGCCCTGGTGCATACCCCTTTGATGAAGATCCTGGCGGAGCGCCATAGCCTGACGGCAGGTGCGGTCGCCAAGGCCCAGGCTGACGTTGCCGCCGCAGAGGCCAAGACCGCGGATTACGAGCAGCGGCTTCGAGAGGCCCGGGCACAGGTCTATAAAGCGCAGGAAGAACGCCGCAAGCAGTTGTCCGAGGCGCGGAGCGCCGCTTTGTCGCAGGCTAGAAATGCGGCTCATGATCAGGTTCAGGCCGCCCGCTCCCAGATGGAGCATGAGACCGCGGAAGCCAGGATTTCTCTGCAGGGTCAGGCAGAGACTCTGGCACAAGAGGTGATCCGCGCAGTCCTCAAATCGGCCCGTCCGGCGCCGGCAGTGGGGAGGCCGTAGTGCGAAGACTTTTCCTGGTGCTGGCTTTGTGCGCTTTTTCAGGATTGTCCGCCATCGCTCAACCGCCTTCGGCCTCGCAGAAAAAGCCGGTTGCTGCGGAACCAACTTTTGGGGCAGAGGCCCCGGAACATGCCGCCGGTCCTACTGAGACCCATGCCACGTCTGTCAAAGAAGGAAAAGAGGGCAGTGAAGACGCGGAAGAGAAGATGAAGCGCTCACCCAGTGTGCAATGGTTGGGGCGAAAGCTCGGGATCAGCGTGCAGAATGCTTACTGGGTAAGTGTGTTGCTCAACTTTGCAGTTGTCGCAGTCTTTATTGGGATGTTGCTGCGTTCCAAGCTGCCTGCTGCTTTTCGCGAGCGCTCTGGCTCCATCCAGCGCCAGATGGAAGAGGCGCGACGCGCCAGCGCGGATGCCACCACTCGATTAAAAGACATTGAGTCTCGGCTCGCCCGCTTGGATGTCCAGATCACGGAGATGCGCACAACAGCGGAACGCGAAGCTGCCGCCGAAGAAGAGCGGCTACGTGCCGCCGCTGAAACGGAACGTCGAAAGATCGTAGAATCCACCGCACAGGAAATCGGCGCGATCTCAGGCAATGCGCGCCGCGAGCTGAAGCATTTTGCCGCTGAATTGGCAGTGAATGTGGCTGCCCAGCGCATCAAGGTGGATGATTCCACCGATCGCACCTTGGTCCATGATTTCGCCGCGCACCTCAACGATGGCGCGAAGGGCGGTGCATAGTGTCAGTGATCTCCAGCCGTTACGCCCGCGCATTTGCTGACGTAGTCTTCAGCGCAAAGCTGGATGCGGCAACCATCACCGCGGAAGTGGAACAGTTCACGGAAATGGCCGCATCCAGCCCGCAACTCGACGAGGTATTCATCAGCCCTTCCATCCCGCATGACCAGAAGCTGCGGCTGCTCGACCAATTGATCGGGCGCATGGGCGCTTCGCGGCAGACCCGCAACTTCCTCGCCGTGCTGATCGACCACCGCCGCATCCATGAGTTGCATGTGATCGCGCAGCAATTCAAGACTGAGCTCGCCGAGCGCATGGGCTTTGTGGAAGCGGAAGTGATCACTGCCCGTGAATTGGGTGACGATGAGAAGCGCGAGATGGAAACCCACATTGCGGACCTGACAGGCAGAAAAGTGCGCGCGAGTTATGCGCGTGATCCCCAGGTATTAGGCGGAGCAGTTGTGAAGATCGGCAGCACGGTCTATGACGGATCCGTGCGCGGACAACTGCAGCGGGTAAAGGCGCAGATAGCTGCAAGCTAAAAAGCCTGCAAACAAAAGATCCCAGATTGGAAATCAGATTTTTATGGCAAATATCAAAGCAGACGAAATCACCAAGCTGATCCGCGAGCAGATCGAGAACTATGAGACCAAGATCCAGGTGGATGAGGTCGGCACGGTCATCTCTCTGGGTGACGGTATCGCCCGCGTCTATGGCCTCGATAAAGTCATGTCCGGCGAGATGCTTGAGTTTCCCCACAACATCTTCGGCATCGCCATGAACCTGGAGGAAGACCAGGTAGGTGTAGTCATCCTGGGCGATTACCAGGAGATCAAAGAGGGCGACCAGGTAAAGCGCACCGGCAAGATCATGAGCGTCCCCGTCGGTGAGCAGATGATCGGCCGCGTGGTGAATGCGCTGGGGCAAGCCATTGACGACAAGGGACCCATCGACACCAAGGAGTTTCTCGCCGTGGAGCGCATCGCGCCGGGCGTGATCGATCGGCAACCGGTGCGCGAACCGATGGCAACCGGGATCAAGGCCATCGATTCCATGATTCCCATCGGACGAGGTCAACGCGAGCTGATCATCGGCGACCGGCAAACCGGAAAGACCGCGGTCGTGCTGGACACCATCATCAATAACAAGGGCAATGACCTGGTCTGTATCTATTGCGCGATCGGGCAGAAACGTTCGTCGATCGCGCAGGTAGTACAAACGCTGGCAGATTTCGGCGCCATGGATTACACCATTGTGCTGGCTGCTTCGGCCTCCGAGCCGGCGCCTATGCAGTACATCGCCCCCTATGCCGCCACCGCGATCGGTGAGCACTTTCGCGATAACGGTAAGCACGCGCTGGTGATCTATGACGATCTCTCCAAGCACGCCGCTTCTTATCGGGAGATATCTCTGTTGCTGCGCCGTCCACCGGGCCGTGAAGCCTATCCCGGAGACGTTTTCTACCTTCACTCACGCCTGCTGGAACGCGCGGCAAGAATGTCGGCCAAAAATGGCGGCGGGTCGTTGACCGCTCTGCCGGTGATTGAGACTCAGGCGGGCGACGTCTCGGCTTATATCCCCACCAACGTCATCTCCATCACGGATGGCCAGATATACCTCGAGTCTGATCTTTTTAACTCCGGTATCCGTCCGGCGGTAAACGTGGGATTGTCTGTCAGCCGCGTCGGCGGCTCCGCGCAGATCAAAGCCATGCGCCAGGTAGCCGGCACATTGAAACTCGAACTCGCGCAGTACCGCGAACTGGCGGCATTCGCGCAGTTCGGCTCGGACTTGGATAAAGCCACGCAGCAACAACTCAATCGCGGCAAGCGTCTGGTAGAGATCTTGAAACAATTGCAATACTCGCCACTGCCTTTTTCAAAACAGATCTTGATCATCTTCGCCGGAACCGCTGGCGTGCTGGATGATCTGGCGGTGGAAGACCTCCGCGACTTTGAATCGCAACTGTACAAATATGTGGACTCCATGCACCCAGGGATATTCTCCGCGATCATGGAGAAAAAACAGCTTGACGATGAACTGAAAGGCCAGATGAAACAAGTGCTGGGGGAGTTCAAGCAGCAGTTTGTGAGCAATCGCAGCAGCGCCGTCGGCGCTGGCGCTGCCAGTTGATAGTTGTTTGTTGATGGTTGTTAGTAAATCAGCCACGCAGGTTTATTGTTATGGGCAACTCTTATCGCGATTTGATTGCATGGCAGAAAGCGATGCTCATTGTGGAATGTGTTTACCGCATTAGTGGCACGTTTCCAGCCGATGAGCGATTCGGGCTCACGTCGCAGATAAGACGTGCTGCAGTTGCTGTCGCCAGCAATATTGCTGAAGGGCAAGGCAGAAATACAAGAGGTGAGTTTGTGCAATTTTTAGGACATGCGAAAGGCTCACTATACGAAGTAGAAACGCAGACCCAACTTGCACAGCGTTTAGCTTTCATCAATGACAATGATGCTGACAACATTTTGAAAGACTGTGATGAACTCGGCAGGATCTTAACTGGCTTGTCACAATCACTTAAAGCTTCATCAGCGGGAGCATAAGCTCTGGATTCGATGGCAACTATCAACAATCAACTCAAAACTAACGACTAAACAATGGCAAATGTATTAGACATCCGACGCCGCATCCGCTCTGTGCGCAATACGCGGCAGATCACCAAAGCCATGCAGATGGTCTCGGCGGCCAAGTTGCGCCGTGCGCAGGAGCGCGCGATGTCTGCCCGCCCGTATGCGCAGATGCTCTCGAATGTCCTGAAGTCACTCGTCTCTCGTGCAGAGATTTACGACACACGGACGGGAGAGGCACGCCATCCCCTGCTCGTCCGCCGAGAAGAAAACAACATCCTGCTCATCGTTGTGAGCGGCGAGAAGGGCCTGGCGGGCGCGTTTAATAGCAACATTTTGAAGGCTGCCGCAAAATTCCTTGAGACCAAACCGGGCAAGAACGTGGACATCGTTTCCATCGGGCGCAAGTCGCGCGATTTCTTTCGCCGCCGCTATCCGGTGCATGAAAATGGGGACCGCCGGGGCCCGCTCCAGGTTGTAGCCGAGCACGTGGGCATTTTGAGCCGCGTGCCCTATGCCCGCGCCAGTGAGATCGCGAATGATGTGGTCCAGCGCTACACCGACGGCGCAATCGACTCTGTGTATCTGGTGTACAACGAATTCAAATCGGTGATTGCGCAGCGCCTGATAGTGGATGAGATCCTGCCCATCGATAAGGTGGGCGAATCCGACGTTCGCATGTCAGAAAGCATGAGCGAAGCCGACCGCAATCGCGCCATTGAGGCAGCAAAAAATACCGGTGCTGCATTGCGCCCGGAAGATACCAGCGCTATGGACGCTAAAGCCGCACAGTTCGCCACTTCCAACGTTGATTACATCTACGAACAGGGGCCTGAAGAGCTTTTTCGCGGGTTATTGCCCCAGTATGTTGCCGTGCAGATCTATCGCGCCATGCTGGAATCAGAAGCTGCCGAACACGCCGCTCGCATGACTGCCATGGATTCCGCAACCAACAACGCCTCAGACATGATCGACTCGCTCACGCTGGTGATGAACCGCGCGCGCCAGGCGAAGATCACAAAGGAAATCATTGAGATCGTAAGCGGCGCAGCCGCTTTATAGTGCTCGCTCATTCACACTAGGAACATTAAGAGAAACGGATTTATGGCAGAAAACATCGGCAAAGTGATTCAGATCTCCGGACCTGCGGTGGACGTGCAGTTCCCCGAGCGGGCGCTTCCGCCCATCCACCAGGCCATTCGCGTGGTCAGCGAGGGATTCACCGTTCCCCATCCCGTGGACGTGATTCTCGAAGTGCAGCAACATCTGGGCGAGGGCCGCGTGCGCTGCATCGCCATGCAGGCGACTGACGGCATGGTGCGTGGCATGAAGGCCATTGATCAGGGTGGCCCCATCTCCGTGCCGGTGGGCAAGGGCACCCTCGGTCGCGTGATGAACGTGGTCGGGGAGCCTGTGGATGACCTTGGGCCTGTCGCGTACACCAAACGTCTTCCCATCCACCGGCTGGCGCCCGCTTTCGATGAGCAATCCACCAGCACCGAGATGTTTGAGACCGGGGTGAAGGTCATTGATCTGATCCAGCCGTTCTTGAAGGGCGGAAAGATCGGACTCTTCGGCGGGGCCGGGGTCGGCAAGACCGTCGTGATCATGGAACTCATCAACAACGTCGCCAAGCAGCACGGTGGATACTCCGTCTTCGCCGGAGTAGGCGAGCGAACCCGTGAAGGCAATGACCTTTGGCTGGAGATGTCTGAGTCCGGAGTGATCAAGCCGGGCGATCCGGCAAACTCCAAGGCTGCGCTGATCTACGGGCAGATGACGGAGCCTCCCGGGGCGCGTCTGCGCGTGGCTCTCACCGGCCTCACCGTGGCTGAATACTTCCGCGACGAAGAAGGTGCGGACACCCTGCTTTTCATTGACAACATCTTCCGCTTTACCCAGGCAGGTTCTGAGGTCTCCGCGCTTTTGGGCCGTATGCCCAGCGCGGTTGGCTACCAGCCGAACCTTGCCACCGAAATGGGCGAACTGCAGGAGCGCATTACCTCCACCAAGAAGGGCTCCGTCACATCGGTGCAGGCGATCTACGTGCCCGCCGACGATCTTACTGATCCTGCGCCGGCAACCACCTTCGCTCACCTCGACGCCACCACCGTGCTCTCCCGTCCACTGACTGAGATCGGCATCTATCCCGCCGTGGATCCACTCGCCTCCACCTCGCGCATACTCGACCCCCGCATCGTTGGCCAGGAGCATTACGATGTGACGCAGGGCGTGAAAAAGATCCTTCAGCGTTACAAAGATCTGCAGGACATCATCGCCATCCTCGGCATTGAAGAGTTGAGCGAGGAGGACAGGTTGACCGTCACACGCGCCCGCAAGGTGCAGAAATTCCTTTCGCAGCCCTTCTTCGTCGCCGAGCAGTTCACTGGTATCAAAGGACGCTTTGTGAAGGTTGCAGACACCGTCCGCAGCTTCAAGGAGATCCTTGAAGGCAAGCATGACAGCGTACCGGAGCAAGCTTTTTACATGAAGGGCTCCATCGAGGAAGTGTTGGAAGAAGCCGAGAAGATGAAGGCGGCGGCAGGCGCTGCGGCATAAATGGCGGAGATACTGCAGATCGAGATCGTCACCCCGGAGCGTATGGTCATTAATGACCGCGCCACGGAGATTGCTATGCCAGGAAAGAATGGCTACCTGGGCATCCTGCCGGGGCACGCGCCCCTGATCACGGAACTCTCCGTGGGCCAGATCGCCTATCGCTCTGAAGGCGGCAAGGTGCAGCGCCTGGCGGTTGCCTGGGGATTCGCTGAGGTCCTTCCCGACAAAGTCACCATCATGGCGGAGCTGGCGGAGCGCAGTGAAGATATTGACGTGTCGCGCGCGCGGCAGGAGAAAGAGGCGGCTGAAAAGCTACTGTCAAATATCCCGCCGAGCGAAGATCAGTCCGCCGCGCTTGACTCGTTGAAGCGCGCGAATGCCTGGATCGAAGTCGCCGATCGCGCCAATGGCGAGATGGGTAATCTGCTGCCCTGAGCAGATCAATTCAATTTCCAAGTGTAAGTTTCCTCGTAACCATCGGTAATTTCGACCGTTCTGAAACCCGTTCTCTTCAGGCTACTCATCAATTCGTTGTCAGTAGACAATTGATAGGCGAGAGCTTTTGAAACCAGAGCCCAACGAAGATGGAGGGTGCGATGTTCTTTCCCGGCAGCCGTTACGTCAACGCTATATCCTTCTCCAAGTAGTAAATTTTCCGTAGTCTTAGCCATAGCATCACGTATAACGATGTCTGTCTGAATCTCGTCAGCTTGTTTGGTCCTCAAGGCCTTAGTTTGCGAATTTTGGATTTGAACAGTCATCCGCTTTGCTTCTGGAGCTTCAGTCGAGGATGAATCAATTGCGGCAAGATGCTTCAGTGCTTGCTCAGGCGTTGTGAGTGGATTTTTCGCAATACTGAGGTGCTGTTTGGACGACATCAAAGAAAACTTTTCATCTCGGAGTCTTTTCTCGTCTTGCAATGCTTTTTGTTGGGATTGCCAGAGTTCGCTGCTGCGCCCTTCGCCCCCTGCATAACCAATAGCCGCGACTCCAGCGACGATAACGGCAGGAAGCAAGAACCAACGTCGAAAAGAATTCCTTTCAGCTGACCTCGGCACCAGTTCTTCTGATACCTGTTTCGGTTTGTTCAGGCTGCTTGGACCTAAAGACGATCTCGCAATTCCGCAGGATGAACAGAAATGATCTTCAGGTTTGGCTTCACATCCGCAATTTGCGCAAAACATGGCGAAAATCCTCAATACCGTCGCGAAACCTTATAACGTCCGCCACCGAGATTATCCAGTCTTAAATTGTCGCCAATGAAATTCCCCTTAGTTCAACCTCCCCAATACTGCGAACACCTGTGGTGCTCTAGGTAGTTTTTAGGGTTCTAAGTAGCTGAATTCCATTGCGTTGCCCCGATCATCGAAAGTAAAATCCGCCACTACCTCCCCTCGGGTCAAGTTTTTGGTGCTCACGCACAGGTGCGTCTTCACAGCGCCAACACAAGATCAATCGCAAGCTAGGATCGGAGCTAAGGAATGAAGAAATTCCAGTTCGCATGGTTGGATGTCGCTATTGGCGCCGCAGTCAGCGTGGCTGTACTGCTGTTGTTCATGTTCAATGGGGCAGACGGCCTGGAGAACAAGCTCTATGACATGCGCGCCAAGATGCGCTCGCGCGGTAAAGCTGGTGACAAGGTAGTCCTGGTCGCCATCGACGACAAGAGCCAGGCGGAGATTGGACGCTGGCCCTGGCCCCGCAATTACATGGCGGAGATGGTGGACCAACTCACTGAATCGGGCGCCGAGGTCATTGGGCTGGATATGGTGTTCGATAAGCCTGAATTGAATCCCGGCCTGGACAAAATGCGCGAGCTCGCGAAGTCCTACGAAGAGCAGGCTGCCGGCAAAGCAACCGCGCCGGCAATGCAGGTCTCAGACGTACTGAAGAAGACCGCTGCTGAACTCGACAACGATGACAAGCTTGCAAATTCGTTAGCTTTCTCTCAAAAGGCGGTGCTGGCCATGTACTTCATCCCCGGACAGGGGATCGGAAAGAGCGGCAAAGCCGTTCCCGCAGAGGTGGAAAAGAATTTCGTCGCCAATGTTAAGGCGGATCCGGAGGTCACTCCGGTACAGGACTTCGTCGCTCCCTTTGATAAGTTCGCCGCGGCCGGCGTGAAGGCCATCGGAACCATCAACACCGCGCCCTCAATCGATGGCGTCGAGCGTTCCGTCCCGCTGGTGGTCAATTACGAAGGCCGTCTGTTCCCATCCTTCCCACTGCAGGTACTGCGCGCGTATTACAAGCTGGAATCGAATGACTTCCGATATTCGGATGGCCAGTTAGTCTTGGGCAATGCCAAGATCCCCGTGGACCCCAATGGCAGGATGCTGGTTGACTTCATCAATCGCGAGACCTTCCCGCGCCGTTACTTCTCAGATGTGCGCAATAAGAAAGTCCCGGCAGAAGCTTTCACCGGGAAGATCGTGCTGATCGGCATGGATTCCACTGGAGCCCTGGACCAGCACATAACGCCATCGGGCAACAATATCCCCGGCATGGAGATCCACGGTAACGTGATCCAAGCCATCCTGAACAACTCTTTTATCGTGCGGACCACCTGGGCGCCGCGCGCGGAGTTGGCTCTTTGTATCCTGTTTGCGCTCTTCGTCTCGCTCGCCATCCCGCACATCAGCGCCGGCAAAAGTGCGATCGTGTCGGCGGTGCTGTTGGCTTCCACCGTCGGCGGAGGCTTTTATCTCTTCGCCGCCAGCGGCTACTGGCTAAAGATCGTTTATCCCTCCCTGATGCTTATTGCGGGTTACACCGTTGTGGTATCCAAGCGGTACCTCTATCAGGAGAAGCGCACTGAGAAGCTTGAAGGGGAGTCGGTCGAGACCAACAAGATGCTGGGCCTCTCTTTCCAGGGGCAGGGCATGCTGGATATGGCATTTGAGAAGTTCCGCAGAGTGCCCATCGATGCCGGGATGAAGGACACGCTCTACAACCTGGCACTCGACTTTGAGCGCAAGCGCCAGTTGAACAAAGCGGTCGCCGTGTACGACCACATCATGTCCGCGGACAAGAATTTCAAAGACATCGCCACCCGCGCGGAGAAGCTCCGCATCGCTGGAGAGACCATGATCTTCGGTGGCGGTCTAGGCAAGAAGTCTGCCTCCGCGGATTCCACCGTGATGGTTGGCGGCGGAGTGGGCGACCTCGCCAAGCCGCAGCTCGGGCGCTATGAAGTGCTGAAAGAGCTTGGCAAAGGCGCCATGGGCATCGTGTACTTGGGCAAAGATCCCAAAATCAATCGCGAGGTCGCCATCAAGACCCTGCGCTTTGAAGACGAGTTCGATGCCTCTGACCAGAAAGAGATGAAGGAGCGCTTCTTCCGCGAGGCGGAATCCGCCGGCCGCCTGGTCCATCCCAATATCGTTACTATTTATGACGCGGGCGAAGATGGTGACATCAGCTATATCGCCATGGAACTGCTAAGCGGCACCGACCTGAAAGATTTCAGCACCAAGGACAAGCTGCTTCCTTCCAATGAGGTTTGCGAGATCATCGCCAAAGTGGCCGATGCGCTCGATTACGCGCATTCCGAAGGCGTCGTGCATCGCGATATCAAGCCCGCTAACATCATGCGCCTGACCGATGGCCGCATCAAGGTTGCGGACTTCGGTATCGCCCGCATCACCTCTCAATCCAAGACCGCCACCGGAACGGTGATGGGCACGCCTAGTTACATGGCGCCGGAGCAGCTTGCCGGTCACAAAGTAGATGGCCGCGCTGACCTTTTTTCACTGGGCGTGACGCTGTACGAATTGCTGACCGGAGAAAAGCCATTCACCGGCGAGAGCATCGCCACCCTGATGTTCCGCATTGCCAATGAGCCGCATACCGCCATCATGACGCATCGCGCGGACCTGCCTGCGGGGGTGCAGGCGATCATAGACAAAGCATTGCAGAAGAAGCCGGATGAGCGTTATGCGCGTGGAGCGGACTTGGCGCGAGACCTGCGCGCAATGGCACAGCGTTCGATGGCCGCCGGAGCGGGAGCGGGCGCATAACCAGCTAATATCACCTCGGTTTCTCTATAGGGACCGGATGCTTTTAAGGGTTACGATTCACACAAGGAACGAATGAGCTTAGCCGTCCAGGTTGCCGCACACAGTGATATGGGTTGTGTGCGGACGAACAACGAAGACAACTTCGGTTATGACGCCCGCCACGGTATCTACGTGGTGTGCGATGGTATGGGCGGCGCCGCCGCTGGTGAGGTCGCCAGTAAACTCGCCGTGGACACCGTGCTCACCTACTTTCGTGAAGCCGCGAAGAGTAGACATTATCCCGCGGTAGGCCCGCAGCAGGAGAGCATGTCACAACGCGCGAATGCCCTGGCGAGCGCTATCCAGTTGGCCAATGCCGCCATATTCGAGACCGGCTCGCATCATGCCGCGCAGCGAGGCATGGGTTCCACCATCGTTTCCGTGCTGATGCAGGGGAATTTCTTTTCCATCGGACACGTGGGCGACAGCCGCATCTACTTGGTCCGCAATGGTGAGCTTCAGCAACTGACCCAGGACCATTCTCTGGTCATGGAGCAGGTGCGGCGCGGCCTGATAAGCCGCGAAGAAGCAGAAAGATCTGAGATGCAGAACATCATTATCCGCGCGCTCGGCTCTGAGAGCTCAGTGCAGCCGGATGTAGATGATCTCATCGCCATGCCCGGTGATCTGCTGTTGCTGGCTAGTGACGGCTTGACCAAGCATGTGAAAGACGAATGGATGCTCGGCATCATCCAGGACGCGCCCACCATCGATCGCGCCTGCCTGGATCTGATCGATTCGGCAAAGGCCCATGGCGGGGATGACAACATCACCTGCATGATGATCAAGGTGGTGGAGCAGCCCTGGATCAAACGACTTTTCCCCGGAGGGAGATTTAAAAAATGGCAAAACTCTTTTTAAAATTCGAACAGGCTGTCCTGAAGGAGGTCACTCTTACGCAAGGCGTGATCACCATCGGTCGCTTGCCGGATAACATCCTGCAGGTTGACAACCTTGCTGTCTCCGGGCATCACGCCAAGATCTCTTGGGATACGGATCACTATGTGCTGGAAGACAACAACTCCCTCAATGGCACTTACGTGAATAACCGCCGCGTCAGCCGCGCTGCCCTGAAAGACCAGGATGTAGTGCTGGTCGGCAAGCACACTATCCTGTTCAAGGATGAAGCCGAACAGCCGCTGCCGGTCGCTCAGGCCGCTGCGCCTGCTCCGCTGCCTAAGATGGAAGCCACCATGGTGCTGGACACCAAAAAGGCGAAAGAGATGATGGCTGCCGCTGCTGCGGGATCCGCTGCCCCTGATACGGGAACCCAGCAGATGACGGCGATCGTCGAGCCCATCGCGCCGCCGAAGGAGCGTACCGGAGTGCTCCTGGTGCTCGAAGGCAAGACCGACCAGAAGAGCTACGTGCTGACCGGCAAAATGAGCGTGATCGGAAAGTCTGACATGGCATCCATCAAGCTGAACGGATTTTTCGCTCCGAACATGGCTGCGCTCATCAATAAGCGCGATACAAAATACTTCATCGCGGCCTCTGAGGCGAAGATCAAGGTCAAGATCAACGGCCAGGAGATCGCCGGACAAAAAGAGCTGAACGAAGGTGACATGATCGAAGTTGCCGGCGTAAAGCTCAGCTTCGGTTATCAGGAGTAGTTTTCAAGGCGTCTCAAATAGGGAGCCTCTCCGGTAGTGTTGCGCTGCCGGCAGGCTTTCTAGAATCTGCTTTGCGCCTCGGCCGCTAAGACGCCGCTTGCCCGCAGCGCACGCAGGCTCAGCGCATCTTGCCGCTTAGCTAACCGAACACCCTGTGCGTCCGTCATCAGAAGACAGTGGAAGAATTCCGGTGCTTGCAGATCCAGAGCGCGATACAGCAGGAGCTGCCGCGCAGTGGACTTCAGCAGATCTGCGCCTCGTACCACTTCGGTGATCTGCATCGCCGCATCATCGGCAACCACAGCCAACTGATAGGCGGGCACATCGTCCCGCCGCCAGACTAGAAAATCGCCGAAGTCTTGGCCAGCCGTGTAGCTGACTGCCCCGGCGTTCAGGTCGGTGAAGCGAATGGTCTCTCCATCCGGAACGCGGAATCGCCAATTCATCCCCGCCGGATTCTCGGAATGCTTGCCAAGCTGCGGCCTGCATGTTCCGGGATAGAGCGGCTCATCATCCTCGTGCGGGGCGTGCGCCGCCCCCGCCAAGTCTTTTCGGGAGCAGCTGCATGGATAAAGGAACCCGCGCTCCATCAACGTCCGCCAAGCCTCTAGATAAAGGCCCTGTCGCTCGCTCTGCGAATATGGCCCGAAATCGCCTCCCACATCGGGACCTTCGCTCCACTCGATGCCCAGCCAGTGCAGGTCTTCATCCGCGGCGCGTACAAACTCGGGCTTCGAGCGCTCGCGGTCCAGGTCTTCATTGCGAAATATCAGGGTTCCTCCCGCATCGAGTGCGCGTTGGTAAGCGGTCCAGAATGTTCGCGCATGTCCCAAGTGGAGATATCCGGTAGGGGAGGGCGCGATCCGCCCGCGATATTTCCGATAACTACTTCCGGCCATGCCCCTGATTCTAGCCAGACGCTCTGCTAAACTTCTCGGTTTTCAACTTCTTTCAGGGAAGCATCATGGATATCAAGACCGTAGGCGTCATCGGCGCAGGCACTATGGGCAACGGCATCGCGCATGTCTTCGCCAAAAACGGCTACACCGTTGTGTTAGCGGATGTGGAACAAAGATTCCTCGACCGCGCGCTTGAGACCATTGCCAAGAACCTGGATCGCGAGCTCAAAAAAGGTGCCATTACCGGAGACCAGCGTAGCGCAGCTCTCCAGGCGATCCGCCCCATCACCGACCGCAAGCAGCTTGCCGGCTGCGATTTCATCATTGAAGCCGCATCCGAGAAGTTTGAGATCAAAGCTGAGATCTTTCGCGAGTTGGACACAATGTGCCGTCCGGAAGTCATCCTCAGTTCGAATACCTCCTCTATCTCCATCACTAAGATCGCCGGGCTCACCAAGCGGCCCGACCGCGTCATAGGGATGCATTTTTTTAATCCCGTGCCGATGATGAAGCTGGTGGAGATCATTCGCGGGCTGGCGACTTCAGACGAAACCTGCCTGGCGGTGAAGAAGCTCTCAGAGAAACTGGGCAAGACCCCGGTCGAGGTGAATGATGCACCCGGATTCGTTTCCAATCGCGTGCTCATGCCGCTGATCAATGAAGCTATCTATGCCGTGCATGAAGGCGTTGCCACTCCGGAAGCGGTAGACGAGGTCTTCAAACTCGGCATGGCGCATCCCATGGGCCCGCTCACCCTCGCGGACTTTATCGGCCTCGACGTATGTGTAGACATCATGCGCGTGCTCTATTCCGGTCTGGGCAATCCGAAGTACAATCCCTGCCCGCTGCTGCTCAAGATGGTGGATGCAGGATGGCTGGGAAGGAAATCCGGTCGCGGGTTTTATAAATACTGATGAACATCACCGCCCGGATCGCCCAGCAACTTCACGAAACCGTCCAGGGCCACGGCTTTCACGGACAATCATTGAGAGAACTTCTTGAAGGCGTGACTGCCGCGCAAGCAATCACCAAGCCCATCCCCGGCAGCCATAGCATCTGGGAGACTCTGCTGCATATCCATGTCTGGCTGGAACTTTGCGCGGACGCCTGCGCGGGCGACCCCATCCCGCCCTGGCCCTTCGAGATCGAGAAAGACTGGCCCCCACCCAGCGGCAATGAAGCCGACTGGAAGCGCGATGTCGAAGCCACATATGCTTCCGCAGAGCGCCTGCGTCAAGCATTTGCAAAACTAGGGGACGCCAGACTCGAAACCCTTGTCCCCGGACGCGACTACGATTTCTTCCTGCTGCTCAGTGGCGAGATCCAGCACACCATCTGGCATATGGGACAGATGCTGGTGGTGAAAAAAGCAATCAGCGCTCAGCATTCAGCATTCAGCCAATAATCACCGCAATGACAGCATCGCTCGACAGAGTTCTGAGCGTGAACGCCTCCCGGTGTCACTCCAAAACTCCGTCACTCCGGACTCAGCAACCAGTCCCTTCAACTGAATGCTGACTGCTGAGTGCTGATCGCTCCTAGTTACTAACTAGTCACTCTTTCTCCACAGCAAAAGCGGCTATTCTCCACTGGTGGCAGTAAAACTCACAGTGCTGGCGAGTGGCAGTAAAGGCAATAGCACTGTCCTCTCCAGCTCGGACACTTCCATCCTGGTGGATGCCGGACTCTCCTGCCGTGAGACCTTGCGCCGCATGCAGCTTGCCGGAGAAGATCCGCTGCGGTTGAACGGCATCGTGATCACCCATGAGCATCAGGACCATGTGAATGGACTGGCTACGCTGGCGCGCAAGCTTCAAATTCCCGTCTATATGACGGGAGCCACCCATCAAGCGTGGAAGCGTTGGGCACGGAAGTACCAGTTCAAAGAAGATCCTGACCGTGCCCGGGTCCAGCAGCTCGAGCTCTTCGAGTCGGGCAAGAGCTTCTCCATCGGCGACATTGGCGTCACGCCATTCACCATCCCGCATGATGCCGTCGATCCCGTAGGATTCATCTTCAACGTAGAAGGCATGCGCATCGGTTTTGCTACCGACCTGGGCTACATGCCGCCCAACGTCAAAATGCACTTGAAGAACTGCGATGGCATGCTGATCGAATCGAACCATGACCTGGAGATGCTGCGTGTCGGTCCGTATCCCTGGTCAGTAAAGCAGCGCGTGCTCTCGCGCGTCGGCCATCTCTCAAATGAAGAGCTGGCCAAGTTCTTTATCTCGGATTATGACGGTGGTGCTGCCTTCATCGTCCTGGGGCACCTCTCTGAGAACAACAACCATCCAGAGCTGGCGCTCGATTGCGCGGAAAAGGCGCTTCGTCCCCGCCGCAACCTGCTGCACGCCAACCAGCTCAAGCTCGCCATGCAAGACCAGCCGCTGGAGACAATCACGTTATAATCAGGGTAGCCGCCACTCAACACCGGGTCGCAGGAAGTTGTAATGGGGAAGTGTGTAGATAAGGTAGTCGGCGAAATCCTTGCCGGATGGCGCTATGACATCTCAGGCATTACTCCAGAGATGCGTGAAGACTACGAGCAGCACTTCATTGACTGCGCCCACTGCCGCGGTAAACAGCGCCTGCATCGCATCGTTGATTTCAGCCTGATCTCCATCGCCAGCGCCTCGGGATTCGTCTTTCTGCTGGCCTTCGCTGTCGTACGCCACCTGCATCCCAGTGACGCGCTGATCATGGAGATCGGCGCCCTGGGCGGATTCGCCTTCTCCGCACTGGTATGGATCGTCGTGGCGGTATCAACTCCGGTGCCGGTTGTGGTTGCAGGTGTTGCGCGCTCCCAGGCACGCAAGATCCATGACCGCTTGCCTGAAGAGGTGAAAGCCCGCATCCCGGAGCAGTTCACCTCCAAGATCACGGAATAGCTAACTTCCGCTCTGCAGTCCGCCAGTCAGGTCAGTGATCGACTTTATCTTGTGCTCGTAGCACCATTTTTCCACCTCACCCACAATGCGCTCGGTTGCGCAGGGATCAAAGTAGTTGGAAGTGCCCACCTGCACCGCCGCCGCGCCCGCCAGCATGAATTCAATCACGTCTTCTCCGGTTGCAATGCCGCCCATGCCCACCACTGGGATGTCCACCGAGTGTGCCGCTTCATAGACCATGCGCAGCGCGATCGGCTTGATCGCCGGCCCGGAGAGTCCGGCGGTAATGTTCGAGATACGCGGTTTGCGGCTCTCCGCATCGATCGCTAGCGCGAGGAAAGTATTCACTAATGAGATGGCATCCGCGCCAGCTTCCGCCGCGATCCGCGCCATCCGCGGGATGCTGGTCACGTTGGGTGAGAGTTTCACGATGAGCGGTCGTCGCGACAGGGTCTTTACGGAGTGGACTACCTCTTCAAGTGAGAGCGGGTCCTGGCCAAAGGTCATCCCGCCGTGGGAAGTATTGGGGCAGCTGACGTTCAATTCGTATGCCGCGATCCCCTCGCCATCATTCAGGATGCGCACCGTCTCTTCGTAATCCTTGACCGTATAGCCAAAGATGTTGGCGATCACCACAATATCTTTTTTCTTGTTCAGCAGTGGAAGCTTTTCATCGATAAACGCGCGCGCGCCTACATTCTGCAATCCGATGGCGTTGAGCATGCCCGCCGAGGTCTCAAACATCCGCGGGGGCGGATTGCCCGCCATCGCCTCACGCGAAAGGCCTTTCACTACAAATCCGCCCAGCCGCTCCAGCGAGACGATGTCCTCAAACTCCAAGCCATAGCCAAACGTTCCACTGGCGGCGATCACGGGATTCTTGAAGGTGATCCCGGCAAAGGAAACAGTCATATCCGTGCGGCTCCATGCCGGCGAATAGCTCTTCGGATTATTGGCCTCCTGCACTAGCGAGGACGCTCCCTTCGCGAACCGTCTTCTTGGACCAGTGCCTCTGTCAGTACCCTCCCCACCGCATGGGTGGGGCGGTTGATCCCCAGCAAGGATGAAAGGGTCACCGCCAGGTCCACCGGTTCGGAGTGGGTGCGATAGTTTCCCGGCTGGAAGGGCAGCCCGAAAAACAGCAGTGGGACGTGCGCGTCATATCCATACGGGGTGGAGTGGTCGGCACTCGTGCGCCACTTCGGCTGGGAAAAAGCGACGGTGAACGGTGGCGAAAGCACTTGCACGTACCAGCCGGGCGACTCAACAAAGCTGTTCAGATATCTCTTGCCCATCTCATCCCGCGGAACATTTCCTGAACGAAGCTGTGACTTGGTGTAAAAACCGCGGAACTCCGGATGCCGCGCCACCACCGCTTCACCTACCGCTCGCTCGGCGTCTGCTTCTTTGATCCCTGCTGCGGCGAACGCCTCTTCATTCAGAAAAATGTGCGCCCAGGTGATGTTGCGGATGTACTCTCCCGGTTTTTGCTTGCTGAGGTCGGCGTTCAACTGTCGCTTCAGCTCGGTGACGTCGAAGTGCGTGGCAGGGATCCTCATGGCAGATGCTGTTTCAACCAGTGGCCCAATGCCATGATCGGCGGAGAGCGCGATCCATACATTTGCCAGGCCTACCTGCCTCCCCAGGAATCCAAAAAAGTCCTGTAACTGCCGATCAAGTGTCAGCGTCATCGCGGCCAGCTCCGCAGAATCCGGTCCCACCTGATGTCCCAGGATGTCAAAACTCGAGATGCTGATGGAGATGAAGTCAGTGGTCTCGCCCTGGCCAAGCTTCTCATTGCTGATCAGCTCGCGCGAGAACTCCAGCTCGTAATCGTTGGCGAAGGGCGTCCGCCCTACAATGTCGTAATAATCGAGCGGCGATCCCTCCGCATCCTTTTGGCCCGGAGCGGTGCTGCGCCAAACCTTGCCATGGGCATCTTTCCACTCCAGATTTAGATATTTCTCATTTCGTTTGGACGCGTTAAACGCGGTGACCCATACCGGAAGCTGTTTTTCGTAAAAGGTTGAAGAGATGAACTTGCCACTTCGCTTGTCCCACCAGAAGGCGCCGTCTGCCGCATGGCCGCCGGGCAGGACCGAGGCACGGTCTTTAAGCGCAACCGCAAACACCCTGGACTTGCCCTGGGTGGCCAGCTTCAATTCGTCTCCAATGGTAGAAGCCAGCAGATTGCGCGGTGATGCGCCCACCCCGCCATTTTCCACGCCCAGGATCTGGTAGGTCGCATCTTCCACCGAGGTGACCATCTTTTTCCGCGCCGGGTCCCACCAGTCATTGGCGATGATGCCGTGCCCATTGCTATAAGCGCCGGTAAAGAGCGTCGCGTGTCCGGGCGCCGTGTGGGTGTTGGCGTAGTTGTAGTAACACTCGGAAAAATCAGCGCCGCGCTCCATCAGCATGCGAAAGCCACCCGTTCCAAACTGGTCGTGATAGCGCTCAAGATAATCGCCACGAAACTGGTCCACGGTGATGATCACCACCAGCTTCGGGCGGCCGTTGTATGCGGAGCCAAAGGCTAACGCGGATAACAGCAGGAACGAGAGGGCAGATCGCAGGGTGCGGGTCAGAAGGATTGCCATAAGTCTCTGATAGTGTAAATCCGAAGCGCTTTGCTTTAGAGTGGATTGCCTATGCTCGACCTCGAATTTGTACGGAACAACCTCGGCCTGATCGAAGAAAAGCTTCGCCAGCGAGGCATGGATCCGGCTGTGGCACTCGGTTCCTTCCGTGAAGTGGATGGGCGCCGCCGCCAGGCGATCACTGAGGTAGAAACACTCAAAGCTCAACGTAATCGCGGCTCGGAAGAGGTTGCCAAGCTCAAACGCGCCGGGCAGAACCACGAAGCCACAAAGCTGATCGCAGAGACAGGGACCATGCGCGACCAGATCGCTGAACTTGAAAAACAGGTTGTCGAGCAGGACGACGAGCTGCGCGCCATGCTGGCATCGCTGCCGAATCTGCCTCATGAATCGGTTCCGGTCGGCGCCGGCGCCGAAAATAACGTGGAAGTACGCCGCGGGGGAACGCCGCCGAGATTTGACTTCGTTCCCAAGCCTCATTGGCAGGTCGGCGAAGGGCTCGGCATCCTGGACTTCGAGCGCGCGGCAAAGATCTCAGGCGCGCGTTTTGCCGTCTATTGGGATGCCGGAGCGCGGCTGGAGCGGGCGCTCGCCGGCTTCATGCTGGACCTTCATACCCAGGAGCACGGCTACACAGAAGTGTTGCCACCCTATATGGTCAACTCGGCTTCCATGTATGGGACCGGCCAGTTGCCAAAATTCAGCAGCGACCTTTACCGGTGCGAAGGCCATGATCTCTGGCTGGTGCCCACGGCTGAGGTCCCGGTCACCAACCTCTTTCGCGAAGAGACCCTCGACGGCGCCAAACTCCCCATCTCGCTGACCGCATACACGCCCTGCTTCCGCAGTGAGGCGGGTTCGTATGGCAAGGATGTGCGCGGGCTGATCCGCCAGCATCAGTTCCAAAAAGTGGAGTTGGTAAAGTTCTCCCGTCCTGAGGATTCTTACGCTGAACTGGAAAAGCTGACCGCTCACGCAGAGACTGTTCTGCAAAGATTGGGTTTACATTATCGGACGATGGCGCTGTGTACCGGTGACATGGGATTCGGTTCGGCAAAGACATATGACATAGAAGTATGGTTGCCGGGACAAAACCTCTTCCGGGAGATATCATCCTGCTCGAACTTTGAGGCGTTCCAGGCGCGACGGGCTAATATTCGCTTCCGCCGCGAAGGCGGAAAGAAAAATGAATTCGCGCATACACTGAATGGAAGTGCTTTGGCGGTTGGGCGTACCTGGTTGGCGATCATGGAAAATTATCAGCAGGCCGATGGCAGTGTGATGGTACCGGAAGTGCTGCGTCCTTATATGAACGGGTTGGAGAGGATCACCCTGCGGGAAGCGCAAACATGAGCCTAGCCAAGACCCTGAAGAGCTACCTGCTTTGGACGCACGAGCGCGGCAGCCTGCATTATGACGTGATGGTCACTCTCATCCTGCTGTTCATCTTCATTGGGCCAAAGTACGTTAACTTTAAGGACAAACCGGCAGAACGCACCCCGCATCAAACCGGAGTAGTCGTTAATCCAGATGGTCAAGGTGGTTTTTTCTACCAGGTCGATGCCTCTGCGGTAGAGTCGCAGGCCAGCTTGCCGGTGGAAGATGCTCTGTTGCGGGTCATTGAACCGGTGGCAGGGGAAGTCCGTCTGGTGGACTACAAGGCAGTGACTGACGCCAATGGCAAAGTGTTGTTTTACCGGGCGCGGGTGCACCGGCCTTAAGGAGCCTTCGATGAAACACCGGATCGCCATTTCGCTCGGTCTCGCAATCACTCTTAGTATTGCGCCCGCGAGCTTTGCGCGAGACAAGAAGAAGTCGAAGCCACCCTCCCATGCCGCAGTGGTGGAAACGGCGGCGAAGGCCCCGATACCAGCAGAGACCAAGGCCGCTTCATCCAAGGCCGGCGATGGCAATCTCGACTCGGTGCTCAACGCGCTTGACCGCTCCTCGGAGAACTTCCGCTCCTGTGAGGCAGACTTTGTCTGGGAGCAGTATCAGAAAGTGGTGGACGAGCGCGACGTGCAGAAGGGCAGGGTCTTTTTTGCCCATCACGACAAAGACATCCACATGGCTGCTGACATCTCTGAGCCGGAGAAAAAATACCTGGTTTTCAGCGAAGGCAAAGTACGCCTCTACCAGCCCAAGATCGAGCAGGTCACGGAATATGAAGTCGGGAAAAAGAAGGCCGAATTCGAAAGCTTTTTGGTGCTCGGTTTTGGCGGTCGCGGCCATGATCTCCCGGTCGCCTTCCAGGTGAAGTATGAAGGTACAGAGACGCTGGACGGCATCAAGGTCGCCAAGCTTAGCCTCGTCCCTAAGTCAGAAAAGGTTCGCAACATGTTTGCGAAGATCGAGGTCTGGGTGGATCCCACGCGGGACGTCTCTCTGAAGCAGCAGTTCTTTGAGCCCTCCGGCGACTATCGCACCGCCGTCTACAGCAATTTCAAGCTGAACCAGAAATTGAATGATGATGTATTCAAACTGAAAACCAACAGCCGGACAAAAGTGGTTCGTCCTCAGTGACCCGGGGCGTCTCACTAGGCAACAGTTGCTGGCCGGAGGACGTCAAAGCCTGAACATGCGAAAAGGCAAGGTACTCACGATCTCGGCGCTCCCCACTCCCAAGCGGCCCGCCTTACGCACCTCAGATCCCAAGTACATCCGCGGGCAGCGTGTGCTTGTGGATGCTATGAAATATCTGGCGCAGGATGATCCTGACAGGAATAAAGAAGCAGTCAATCTGCTATCTGAGCATTTCCGTTCGAACTTTCGCATGGAAGACCGGCCGGAAGTCGCGCCCACCGCTTAACGCCCCCGCCGCAAAGACGAATATCACCGGAAAACATTCCAGCGTATATCGCGGTTCCGGGTTCTCCATGGTCCCCAGGAAAGCCGACCGTAACGCAATATATCCCAAAAGCGCTGCCCATCCAGAAACGTTCCTGAAGCGGAACAGGCCACAACATCCGAGAAAGACCAGCGCAATATCCAGGCTCGCATAAGCGATCGCGAACCAGGATTCTTTCACATCCTCGAACTCCCACCAGCGCCCCTCAATAGGCAGAGTCTCCGTCCGGGGACGAAACCACATATCCGCAATACGCAGAGCAGGAAGGACCAGGTAATAACGTGCGGGGTGCCGTTCGATGCGCTGCCGAGCCAACTCTCCGAATCCTGCATCCAGCTCCGGCGTGAGCAATAGGGTTCTGTTGTATTCGCTGAAGAGCTCCGCCGCCTGTTCGCGTTCCTGCC
>JBBSFV010000043.1:0-23738 GCA_038254775.1 Terriglobales bacterium
CTTGTGAAGCCGCGATTGTTATTTGCAAAGGTGTACTTTGCTCTTCCCCACGTTAGCTTCGCGAACGTGGGGCACCAAGGGTGTTCTTTTCACCCGACTAAAGGCGGGTGCTCTTGTGAAGCCGCGATTGTTATTTGCAAAGGTGTACTTTGCTCTTCCCCACGTTAGCTTCGCGAACGTGGGGCACCAAGGGTGCGGAATGACTTTGGGAGGAGCCCTGAGCAAGAAATGCAGATTCCTCGCTGGCGCTCGAAATGACAACTCTGAAGAGGGAGCTTCAAGGAAGAGCTTCAAGAGAGAGTTTCTAGAGGGAGCTAGAGAGCTGCGGCTTTGGCGCGGGCAGCGGCCGCGGACCTGTTCTCGCCGATGCCACTGTAGGCGTCCGCCAGGTGTCGATAAAGATCCCGTTGCGTGCTCCTGGCGCCAGGCGTGCCGGAGTCACGGCGTTGCTGTTCGGCGATGCGGATACCTTCGAGCAGGACCGCGACCGCATCAGTGAAGTTGCGCCGTTTAATATGGACGACCCCCAGCGTGTCCACGATGGCGGCGTTCTGAGGATCGCGTTCGCGCGCCAGTTCCGCGAGTTGCAGCGCGCGGTCCAGTTTTTTGCCATTGGTTGCGTAAATCCATGCCAGGTTGTTTGCGGCAACGCCGTGCGGGTCTCCGCTGCGCACGGCAGCTTCATAGTTTCGGACCGCGGTGTCCTGATCATGGTCCTGCTCCGCGCGGAGAGCAGCGATCAAGGACAGCGTGGAAGGCTGGCCGGGGTCCGATGCGAAGGCATGGCTTGCGGTCTCATACGCGGATTCATATTGCTTCTCATTGTTGTAAGCCTCAGAAAGCGCCAGCGTGGCTGACGACCGCTGCGAGTCAAGCTGAGCCGCGCGACGCAGCGCACGTACCGCATCCTCATTCCAACTGTGATCGGCATAGAGCCTGCCGGCGATCTCCATGAGCGCAGCCGATGCGGGAGGAGCTTCTGCGATCTTCTCCATGCGGTGGATCATCTCTTTATTGAACTTACCGCGGCGGTACACCTGCACCAATCCCTGCAATGCTTCCGGAGCGTGAGGGTCCAGCAGGACGGCTTTTTCATATTCCAACAATGCAGTGGAGAGCTGGTTCTGGCGCAAGGCGATGTCGCCTAGAAGTATCCTGGGTCCAACAGATCGGCGATCGACCGAGGCGGCACGCTCTGCGATAGCATGCGCGGAATCAAAGCGGCCCTGTTCCATCAACACGCGTCCATAGACCTCAAGACCACGAAGGTTTGCCGGCTCTTCCCGGACGACCGCGCTTGAGTGTTCCTCCGCGGCAATACTTTCGCCATCTTTTAGTTCGAGTTCCGCGAGGGCCAGCCGCGCAGGCACGTGAGAATTGTCTAAAGCATAGGCGGCGTTCCATTCAGCCCTGGCGTCAGCGGTCTTCGCTTGCCGCTGCAATGCCAGGCCGAGCACGTAATGAGCGGCCGCGGAGTCAGGGGCATTCTCAACCGCCCGCCTGGCTTGTGCTTCCGCAAGGACGGGACCGCCTTCGCTCAGCGCAATCTCTGCTTCTAAAGTGGCAAGCGTACCGGAATCAAGCTGCGCCCGATGCTCATTCAGCAGACGTCTGGCTGCGGCAAGGGTTTGAGGCTCATGCGGGCGGGTCAACTGCGCCTCAACGGCGCGAGCTGTGAGGGCGGCTACATCGTCAGAGTGGTTGGGCTGCGGTCTTCCTGCTCCGGCGGCGGTCTGCTGGGTACGAAGCGCGGCAAGATACTGCTGCAAGGCGCTCAGAACCCTGCCGCTGGAGAGTTGAAAGTCTCCAAGCGATGTGGGAGAGCCAGGCGCCATCTTGTCAACCTTGGCGAGGACCTTTTCAGCCTCTTCCACCTGAGCGGTGCGCTGCAGGAACTGGGCCAGGCGGAGATTGGTAGCCTGAGTGCCATCGGCGGCGGCAGCGGCACGGTAGTCCTTTTCGGCGGCAAGGGCGTCACCTTCCTGCTCCTCAAGCCTGCCGAGCGCGAGCCAGGGCACCGCGCTTCTGGGATTCCGGGCGGCAGCTTCGCTGAGGACTGCGCGAGACTCAGGGACTTTATCCTGACGGTTGTAAAGCTCCGCAATAGCAACTGAAACGTTCACTCGGCTGGGATCAAGGGCGAGCGCCCGGCGATAGAGCTTCATGGCTTGATCGTGCTCTCCGAGTGAGGCGCGCACGGACCCCATGATGGCGAGAGCCGCAGGATTGTTGGGCTGCTTTAGCATGACCACCTGAACATAGGGCAGAGCATGCTGTGCGATGCCGGCGGCAACCATCAGCTCGGCGATATGCAGGTTAGCGTCCACGTTCTGGGGATCGAACTCCAGCGCCTTTTGAAAAGCGTTGAAAGCGTCATTCACGCGCTCGGTCTGGTACAGGCAGTTACCCAGATGGACGTAGGCATCGGCCAGTTCAGCAGTGTGGTCCTGGGGGATGCGCCCGATGGCACGGTCATAGATGGCGAGGGCGTCCGCGTATTTTCCCTGCTGCTCAAGCCTGGCGGCATTGGCGAGATCTCGTTTGTAGGAGGAGCATCCGGCGAGGCAGAGCGAGAGAGCGAAAAGGGCGATGACGGAGCGGGGCGCAACCATAGAAAGTAAGTTGCAAGAGGAGAGCTGCCGGTTGCAGGGAGGAGGCAAATCGCGTCTCTATTGACTTCCCCGCCCCGGCGCGGTACTTTCGCGGTTCTACTCCATTCAAGGACATTCAGGGGAATCTGTGCCCAACCAGCGGATCATCACTTTTACCACCGACTTCGGAGTCTCTGACCATTATGTAGGGGCCATGAAGGGGGTCATCCTCAAGCAGAATCCCCAGGCGCAGATTGTAGACATCAGCAATTCAGTGCACTCATTCGACGTGCTGGATGCGGCGCTCACTATTGCCGAGTCCTACCAGTATTTCCCTTCCGACACAGTCCATCTGGTGATTGTGGATCCTGGCGTGGGAACCAGCCGGCGTCCACTCCTGGTAACCGGCGAAAAGCATATCTTCCTTTGTCCGGATAACGGCGTGCTCTCCTTTGTGTTTGAGCGGGAGGAGCGCATCAGCGTGCGACATATCACCGCCGAACATTACTTCCTGCAGCCGGTGAGCCAGACGTTTCACGGACGCGATGTTTTTGCCGCATGCGCGGGATGGCTGAGCAAAGGCGTGGAGGTAAGCAAGTTTGGCGAGGAGATCACCGACTTTGTGCGCTTCGCCACGCCGAAACCCAAGCCGATGAATCCTCAGGTGATCAAAGGGATCGTGCTTAAACAAGATAAGTTCGGCAATTTGATCACGAACTTTCGCGCGGCAGAGCTGCCCCAGTTGATGGAAGCGCAGGCCGGCAGCTTCAAAATCGTGGTGAATGGAAAAGAGGTCACCAGCATCCGCCATGCATATGCTGAAGGCCAGCCAAACGAGGTCTTTGCCATTGTGGGAAGCATGGGATATATCGAGCTCTCGTCCAACAAGGCGCCGGCGAGCCGACTGCTGGGCGCGGACCGCGGGGCAGAAGTGCAGATCGCGTTCGCGGCTCCCGTATTTCAGCCGCCCCAGGCGGCAACCACGGGATAACGGGAAAAACAGGTCAGGGATTCTTGGGCTTTGGACGAGTGTAGTTTTCCATCTGTCCTGTCCACTCGAGGAAACGCAATAGCTCTTTGCGTTCGTGCCACATGAAGCCCCAAAAGGCGAAGAATCCGATCTTATCCATCTTGAGACCGCTATAGGTTTCAATGCGCCAGCGCAGGTAAGGGCTGCGCCATGGCGCGAGGCGATGGCCGCGCGTGGCATTCCATCCGAAGCGCAGGATCTTCCACATACGAGTGAGAGGAGTATAGCTTGCTAGAATCTCAGCATGGCAGCGGGAGCTCGCGCACAAGCCGAAGAACACTATTATGCCGCGCTCGATCTCTATGCCGCGGGCAGTGCGGACGAGGCGATCTCAGAATATAAGCTCGCCATCCTTGCCGACCCGCGATTCACCGATGCCATGCATGGCCTGTCCCGCGCATATCAAGACCAGATGCGATATGACGAGGCGATCGAGATCTCGCGGAAGATCGTGGAGGCCGACCCGGATGACATTCTTGCGCATACCAGCTTATCCATCCTGTATCAACACAAAGGCATGGTTCCTGAGGCTGAGGCGGAATCAAACAAGGCACGCATCTTAGGGTGGAAAAAAGAGCTGCAGGAGAAGAAAGGCCAAAGCTAGATATCGTACTTCTTCAACAGGTGGCGGAAGCTGCGGTAGGAGAGTTTCAACAAGTCCGCGGCCCGGGTCTGCACCCCGCCGGATTGCGCCAGCGCGGAATGGATCAGTGACCTTTCGATATCCGCCACGTAGCGCTCCATGTCCAGCCCGTCGGTGGGAACAGAGACTGCCGATCCGTTGCCCGTGGCTGCCATGGCTTTCGCCTTCTGGCGTTCTAAAGGGACCTCAACGTGAAGGTCGTCGGTCAATTCCAAGGCGACGGCGCGCTCCATCGCATTCTCAAGCTGGCGCACGTTGCCGGGCCAGTCGTACGCCATGAGTTGTTGCATGGACGAGGCGTCGATCCGGCTGATGTTCTTCCCTACCGTGGGCGCAAAGCGCTTCAGGAAAGCATTGGCTAGCAGCGGTATGTCGTCGCGGCGCTCGCGCAGCGGCGGCACCTTTACGGGTATCACGCTTACCCGGTAGTAGAGGTCTTCGCGGAAGGTGTTCTCGCCCACCATCTGCGCCAGGTCGCGGTTGGTGGCGGCGATCACCCGTACGTCAATGGGAACTTCAGCGGAGCCGCCAACGGGGCGAACGCATCTTTCCTGCAGAACACGCAGCAGTTTGACCTGCATTCCCGCGGTCATTTCAGCGATCTCATCCAGGAAGATGGTGCCGCCCGTGGCAACTTCAAACAGGCCCCGTTTGTTCTGATTCGCTCCGGTGAATGCACCTTTCACATAGCCGAACAGTTCGCTTTCCAGAAGCGTCTCAGGAAATGCGCCGCAGTTGATGGAGACGAACGGTTCTCCCGCACGTGGCGAGCAATCATGCACGGCGCGTGCGACCAACTCCTTTCCGGAGCCGCTCTCGCCATAGACAACAACAGTACTGCCAGTGGGAGCAACGGTGCGGATGGTCTGCTTCAGTTTTTCGATCATGGGACTACAGCCGATGATCTGGTCGAGTGAGTTGCGAGTACCCGCGTCACGGCGCAGCGCGAAGTTGTGCCGCTTAAGTTCAATGGTCTGAAGTGCGCGGGCGATCGCAACCTTGATCTCGTCATTGATACGCCCGGGTTGCTTGACGATATATTCGAACGCGCCTGCTTTTACCGCCTGGATCGCCGTTTCAAGCTCGGCAAGCGCGGTCATGAGGATCACCGCGGAATCGGGTGATACGCGCCGGGCATGATGAAGCACGTGCATGCCATCGTCAGTGTGAGGCATGCGAATATCAGTGACGATCACGTCAAAGAGCGCGGAGTCGATCTTGCGCACGGCCTCAGCGCGATTGTTGACGGTCTCAACCTTATAGCCCTCTTTGCGCAGATCGATCTCCAACACCTGGCAGAGAGAGCGTTCGTCATCGCAGATAAGGATCCTATCCACGAGCGCCTCCCATCACGAAGCGGCGTGAGGGCTTTGACTCCGCTTGTATGCTTGCGCGTTTCAGGCGCAATACGAATTCCGCGCCCTTGCCTTCCTGCGAGCGGACGGAGATCTTTGCGTCATGCGCCTGAACGATCTGATAAACGATGGCAAGACCAAGGCCGGTGCCACCGCCAAATGAAGATTGGAACGGCTCAAAGATCTTTTCCAGATGATTGGCAGCGATGCCGGTGCCGCTGTCAGCGAAAGTGATGACCCAATCGTCTCCGCGGCCGCGCAATGAGACGATCAGCTTGCCGCCCTGGGGCATGGCCCGCAGAGCATTCTCCGCCAGGTTCCAAAAGACCTGTTTCATGCGGTCACCATCCACATTCGCGGTGGCCGCGCTTACCTTGAAATCCTTGATGATGGCGACGGGCGCGGTCTGCTGCTGAGGATGGTTCTTCAAAAGAGTGAGCGTGTCATCGAGCAGGGCGACTATATCAAGCGGCAGAAACTTCATGGTCTTCTCGCGGGAGTAGATCAGGAAATCCGAGATGATGTCATTCAATCGCACAGATTCGCGGGTAACGATGCTGACAAGAGTTCGCTGTTCTTCCGTCAATTCGGAGATATCAGAGAGCACCTGCACGGAGCCGGCGATGGATGCCAGGGGATTGCGGATCTCATGCGCGATTCCTGCGGCCATGCGGCCTACCGCGGCTAAGCGATCCCGCATACGAACCTCACGTTCCAGCCTTTTCACGTCGGTGACGTCGTCAAATGTATAAACGTAACCGTCGGTGGAGTCCGCGCTCATTTTTAGCGCGCTGATGGTGATCCCGAATATTGTCTCTGGGCCGCCAGACTGCGCGGCGCGTGATTCGCCGGTCACGGGTCCGGACCCCACGGTGGGCAATCTATCTTTGAAAAATTCCTGCACCCGCATCTTGAATGCATCGGTGGGAGTGGTCTCAAGCAGGCGCTGGGCTTGCGCGTTCATCAGCGTGATCCGGCCTTCCAGATCAGTAGTGATCAAGCCGCCACGCATCGAGTGAATAATGTTCTGCTGCAGGGTCTGTAGAGTCTCCAGCGCACCGCTCTTATCCTGGAGCTGGACATCCACCTGGCGCAGCTTTTGCGCAAGATTACTGGCCAGATAGGCGATGGTGAGATAAGCGAAGAGGTTGATGGCGATGATCGCCTGCAGCGATTTGAGGTCGGGGTGAGTGACGGAATAAGAGCGGATGACATCAAAAAAACCGAGTTCCAGCACCGCGCCGAAGGCGATGAAGGACAATGCGGCGCATAGATACGCCCACCAGCGCGGCAGCAAAATCGCCGCGACAATGATTACCAGCGGATAAAGAAAATTAAAAGTTGTGTCAATGCCACCGCTGACGTAGACGGTGGCGGTACAAAACGCTATGTCGCTGAGGATCTGGACGCGGGATTGCAGCCGGGTGTCATCCCAAAGCGCCTGCATCAGCACCAGGAAGACAGCGACTGCATACCAGGCAACAATCACGCTGATGAACAAACGCGGATCGATGTCATTGCGGGTGAGTCGGATGACCACCAGGCCAATGCCAAGCAGGAAGGTGATGACTATGATGCGGACCTTGACCAGCCATGCCAGCCACGTGCGCTCATTGAATTGCATCGCCATTGAGGAATACACCTGTCTCAGCACAACGCCGAGATGATTGATTTCAGAGGGACATTAGGGGCGCCGATGGCGACGCCCCTGCTGATTAAGGGCTTAGCCTGCCAGTTTGCCGATCATGGCGAACAACGGCATGTAAAGCGAGATAACAATGCCGCCGACGGCAACACCGAGAAAGCCGATCATCAAGGGTTCCAACAGCGTGAGCATGTCTTTGGTCGCCGAATCCACTTCGTCCTCATAAAAGTCAGCGATCTTCTGCAGCATGTTGTCCATGGCACCAGTGGCTTCACCAACGCCGATCATCTGGGTGACCATGTTCGGGAAGACGCCGCACTCTTTCAGCGGATCCACGATGGTGCGGCCTTCTTCGATCGCCTTGCGGACCTTCATCAAAGCCTCCTCGAGCACAGCGTTACCGGAGGTCTTGGCGGTGATGGTAAGGCCCTCAATGATAGGCACGCCCGAGGTGATAAGCGTTCCCAAGGTCCTGGTAAAGCGGGCTACGGCGATCTTACGCAGCAGCATGCCAAGCACCGGGAGGTTCAACAACATCTTGTCAAACAAATACCTGCCGCGGGGATGCTTGCGGATCTGCTTAACGCCGAACACAAGACCGATCATTCCGACGGCGAAGACCCACCAGAAGTCACCCACGAATTTACTCAGCCCCATCACGATCCGGGTGGGCAATGGCAACTCGACGCCCAATCCCACGAAGAGGTTGGCGAAGATGGGGACCACGAACTTCAACAGCGCACCGACCACCAGCACCGCGATGCTGATAACCGAGACGGGGTAGATCATGGCGGACTTCACCGCGGCTTTCAGCTTGACAGCCTTTTCCACGTAAGCCGCGAGTCGCTGTAGGATGAGATCCAGAATACCGCCGGTCTCGCCGGCCTCCACCATGTTGGTGGTGAGGTCGTCAAAAATCTTAGGGTATCCGCGCATGGCATTCGCCAGCGTGGCACCACCTTCCACTGTGGTGCGAACCCCGGTCAAGGCTTTTTGGAAGGCGGGATTCTCCTGGTTCGCTCCCAGTATCTCCAGGCACTGCACCAGCGGCAACCCGGCATCAATCATGACGGAAAACTGGCGAAAGAAGATGGCAACGTCCTTGGTAGGCACTTTGCCGGAGCCGAACGTTGGCAGAGCAAATTCCTTGCCCTTCTCTTTGATGGCGCCAGGCGTGATGCGCTCGCGGCGCAGCGCCGCTTTCAGGACTTCCTTATTCTCCGCATTGCGTTCGCCTTTAACGGCCTTGCCCGCGGCATCTTTTCCTGCGAATGTGAATACCGGCATCTCTGCCCTCCAATGAACTTGTCTGTGCTTACTTGCGCGCGGGAGTGGTGGCTTTTGCCAGTTGTCCGCGGTTGATCATCTCGGTCAATTCTTCCGGCATCGAAGAGCGGACCATTGCTGTTTCCAGGCTGATCTGTTTCTGGAAATAAAGGCTGGCAAGCGACTGGTTGAAGGTCTGCATGCCGAACTTGTCCTGGCCGGACTGCATCGATGAATAAATCTGATGGATCTTGTCTTCACGTATCAGGTTTCTGACGGCCGGATTGGGGATCAGGATCTCCATGGAACATGCGCGGCCCTGGCCACCGATCTTCGGCAATAAAGCCTGACAGATGATGCCTTCCAGCACCAGCGATAACTGGGCGCGGATCTGGGACTGCTGGTGCGAGGGGAAGACGTCAATGATGCGGTTGATGGTGGAGGACGCTGAATTGGTATGCAGCGTGCCAAAGGTCAAGTGGCCGGTCTCCGCAATGCGCAGCGCGGACTCGATGGTCTCAAGATCGCGCATCTCGCCGATCAACACCACGTCTGGATCCTCACGAAGGGCGGCACGCAAAGCATCAGTGAATGACTTGGTATCAGCGTGGACTTCGCGCTGGTTGACCAGGCAATTCTTGTTGGGGTGCACGAACTCGATTGGATCTTCAATAGTGATGATGTGATCGTGCCGCTCGGTATTGATCTTGTCGATCATGGCGGCGAGCGTGGTGGATTTTCCGGACCCGGTAGGACCGGTGACCAGCACCAGTCCACGGGGCTTCTCACACAATTTACCGATGATGGGAGGCAGATTCAGCTGTTGGAAAGACTTGATCTCAAATGGGATCACGCGGAAAACCGCGCCCGTGGCGCCGCGCTGATTAAAAAGATTGCCGCGGAAGCGCGCCAGACCCTTCAGGCCGAAGGAGAAATCAAGCTCGAGATTCTCCTCAAAACGATGCTTCTGCGCATCCGTAAGCACGCTGTAGCAAAGGTGCTTGGTCTCCGCAGGAACCATGGGTGGCATGTCCAGCGGATGCAGGTGGCCATGCACGCGGATCTGTGGCGGTGAGTTGGTGGTGATGTGGAGGTCGCTGCCGGACATTTCCAACATCTTTTTCAGAAGATCGCTGAGTGTTACGTTCATGTTCGCCTCTCTAAACTTTTCCGCACTAGCTGTTAATGGTCTCGCGGACAACTTCTTCCATGGAAACCGCGCCTTCCATCACTTTGCGCAGGCCGCTGCGGCGCAGGGTGATCATTCCGTTCTCGATCGCTTTTTTCTTGATCTCAATGGTGGACGCACCCACAAGGATGAGGTCGCGAATGTCATCATCCACCTCCATCACTTCATAAAGTCCAGCACGGCCCTTGCACCCTGTGCCATTACAGCGCTCGCATCCCTTGCCGTGCATCGGCTTTACGGTCTTGGCTTCTTCGGCGGTAAAACCGTGCTCCATCATCACTTTTTCCGGCATCTCTTCTTCCACTGCGCAATTGGAGCAGACGCGGCGAACCAGCCTCTGAGCGCAGATCATATGCACCGCTGTTGCCACCAGGAAAGGCTCAATGCCCATATTCATTAAACGGCTAATGGTCTCAGGAGCGCCGTTGGTGTGCAGCGTGGAAAGCACAAGGTGACCCGTGAGCGCTGCCTTGATGGCGATCTCAGCGGTCTCAAAGTCACGGATCTCACCTACCAGGATGGTGTTGGGATCCTGGCGCAGAAAGGAGCGAAGGGTCGCGGCGAAGTTCAGCCCAATGCCTTCCTTCATCTGCACCTGGTTCACGCCGGGCAACTGGAACTCGACCGGATCTTCCGCGGTCATGATGTTAGTGTCAGGCTTATTCAGCTTGGAGATGGCGGAGTAAAGCGTATTGGTTTTTCCGGAACCGGTAGGTCCGGTGACCAGGACCATGCCGAAGGGCTTAAGGATCGCCTTCTCGAATTTGACCAGCGATTCCGGCTCGAAGCCTAGTTTGGTCATATCAAGCCGGAGGTTCTCTTTATCCAGCAGGCGGAGCACGATCTTCTCGCCCCAAAGCGTAGGCAGGCAGCTCACGCGATAGTCGAGTTGCTTCTTCTTGCCGTTGAGCACCATCTTCAGCATGATTCGGCCATCCTGGGGCAGGCGCTTCTCGCTGATGTCCAGCTTAGACATGATCTTGATGCGGGAGGTGATGGCGTCTTTCAGCTTCACCGGAGGCTACATGACCGATTGCAGCGTTCCATCGATGCGGAAGCGGACGCGAAATTCTTTTTCGTAAGGCTCAATATGAATGTCACTGGCGCCCCGCTTCACGGCATCGGTCAAAACGAAATTCACCAGCTTCACGATGGGAGCTTCTTCCGCGCCGCGCTCAAGATCAGCGAGCGTGGATTCCGCCTGCTCTGCCTGCAGCTCAATGGCGGCTTCGTCACTGAAATCCGCCATCAGATCATCAAGGTTTTCTTCAGGAATAGCCGAAGCCGCGTACGCTTTTTCGATTCCTTCGAGGATCGCCGCCTCTGAGGCGACTACCGGTTCGATGTTGAAACCGGTCATGAACTTAATGTCGTCCATGGCGAAGACGTTCGTGGGATCCACCATCGCCAAGGTCACGGAAGAACCAACGCGGCTCAGCGGCAGGATGGAATATCGCTTACAAGTTTCCTGCGGAATAAGTTTTACGACCGCGGGATCGATCTCAAAAAAATGCAGATTGATGGCAGGAACGCCATATTGACGGGAGAGGAAGTTGGTGATGTCTTCATCGGCAGCAAAGCCCAGACGGACGAGAACGGCACCCAGCCGGTCCTTGCCGCCAGTCTCTTTCTGGGCCTTGAGCGCCTGTTCCAGCTGCTCCGGGGAGACCAGTTTTTCTTTGACTAAAAGATCACCCAACCGTGCGGACATTGATTCCCCAATTCGCTTAGACAGGAGTTCGCGCACAGCAAGGAGAAGACTGCCGAGGCAAAAACCAGCAACTTTGCTTGAAACAGGGCAAAGCGTATGTTGAGTGACATAAATTGTCAATCAGGAAAGGTGCTGAATATGCGTATCTTAGGGCCGATGTACCAGCGGTTTAAACTTCTGGCATGACTTTGGCGTTGGCCACCGATCAACTACGCCTGCGAACCATCTCAAAGGCCTTGCTGCGTCATTATGGCCCACAAAACTGGTGGCCGGCGCAGAGCCGGCTGGAAGTGATCGTGGGCGCCTATCTGACGCAAAATACGAATTGGTCGAACGTAGAGAAAGCCCTGAGCAACCTGCGAACGGCGAAGTCACTTTCGTTGAGCAGCTTGCGGGCAATGCCTGTCCCGCAACTTGAGGCGGCAATCCGCCCCTCGGGATATTTTCGTCAGAAAGCGTTGCGGTTGAAAACGTTCATCGCCTGGCTGGACTTGTTCTATGGCGGCTCCCTCGACAGGATGTTCGCCCAACCGACGAACCTATTGCGCGAACAATTATTGGCTTTGCATGGAGTGGGACATGAGACGGCAGATTCCATCCTGCTCTATGCCGGCGGCCATGAGGTTTTCGTTGTGGACGCATATACCCGACGGATCCTGGAGCGGCACCAGCTACTGGATGGCGGAAAGAGAAAATATGACGCGATCCGCGAGGCGTTCGAGCATGCCGCGGATGAGGCCTTACTGGATGAAAGGGGTGCTGAACGGAATCCCCGCCATGCACCTTCACGAGCCAGCAGGCTGGCACGCAGTCGGCAGGCGCAGGTTTTCAACGAGATCCATGCCAGTATTGTGAGGGTCGGGAATGATTACTGTCGCGCGGTGCCGCGCTGCGAAGAGTGTCCGCTCAGAAAGTATCTTTAGCGAGTTCCCTTGAGTCGGGCGAGGAATTCTTCCGGATGCACTGGCTTGGCCAGGATCTCAAAGTCGTGGCCCTGCTTGCGGGCATTATCAAGTAGATCCGCGGTGGCCGCCTGGCCGGAGAAGAGCAGTATCTTGCAGGCAGGCAACAGCTTCCGGATCTGGATAGCGGCATCGATCCCATTCATCGCCTTTCCTTCATTATCAAGAATCACGTCACTGATCAGCAGGTCGGGCTGGGTCGTGCGCGCATGTTCGATCGCGTCCGGCCCGCTATAGACGGCGCTGGCCTGGAATCCGCTCTGGTTGAGGATCATTGCCAGGGTATCGGCAATGACCTTCTCATCATCAACAACTAGGATCTTCGGTCTTGGCGCGGTGGTTGTGGACATTCATCCTCTAAAGAAAAGCGGATATTAACAGAGCGTGTAAGCGATTGTACAAGAGAGTAACGCCAGCGATGAGATTGCGCAGCTGAAAGCGCCACGAAACGCCGCGCTCATGAGACCATCCCTGTCCAGGGTTTTGCGGGGGGCGGATCGTCGCTCCGTCCCCCCCCGCGGGATTATGTCAGTTGATGTCGAACTGCTCTTGATGCAGAAGCGGATCGCTCTTCACGATGATCGGCTTCTTCACCATTTCTTCCATCTCCAACAGCCACTTGCCGGTGTTGGCTTTCAGTGCCTTGCCTACCTCCGGATTCACGCGCAAGGTGATGTCTGAGTGGTCGAAGTGGCGCATCATCTTGCGCATCTCGACAAATATCTCATTGCAGACCGTGGCAACGCTCTTGATCATGCCAGTGCCGGTGCAATAAGTGCATTGTGTGCCGAGCGTGCGCTCCAGAGATTGCTTCACCCGTTTGCGGGTAATGGCGACAAGGCCGAAGTCATTGAACTGGAGTACTTTGGATGGCGAGCGATCAGCTTGGAGCGCCTGTTCGAGCTCCTGCATGACCTTCTGGCGATTGCGGCGCTCCTCCATGTCAATAAAATCGATCACGATGATGCCGCCGAGATCGCGCAGGCGGATCTGGCGCACGATCTCCTTGATGGCGTCAATGTTGGTTTTGACGATGGTGTCTTCGAGGCGCGCGGTCTTGCCGACAAATTTTCCGGTATTGATGTCAATGGCGACAAGCGCTTCCGTCTGGTTAATGACGATGTATCCACCGCTCTTCAGCCAGACTTTCGATTTCAGTCCTTTGTTGATCTCTTCCTGGATGTTGAACTGCTCGAAGAGCGGTATGTCCTTGGAGTAAAGCTTTACGCGCTTCACCAGTGAGGGCTGAAAGCGAGTGGCGAAACGCAGGATGCGTTCGTACTCCTGCTCGCTATCCACCCAGATCTGGGAGAAGGTGCTGGTCACCTGGTCGCGCAAGATGCGCTCCACCAGATTAAGGTCGTGATAGATCAGCGCCGGAGCTTTCGATGACTCCGAACGCTGCTTGATCTCATTCCAGAGATTGATCAGGAAACGGATGTCCGCGCGCAGATCATCCTCACTGGCGCCAGAGGCGGCGGTGCGAACGATAAATCCGCCATGGTTCTGCCCTTTTTCACTGAGCAGGATGCGCTTCAGGCGATGGCGCTCTTCCTCCAAGGCGATCTTGCGAGAGACGCCGGTATGGCCGACCGTCGGCATATACACCAGGAAGCGTCCGGGCAACGCAATGTGACTCGTGATGCGCGCGCCCTTTTTTGCCATTGGCTCCTTGGCGATCTGGACCAGTATCTCCTGGCCTTCCTTCAATACTTCATTGATCTGCGGCAGCACTCGCGGTGCGCGATGCGGCCCGCCACGGCGCATGCCGGGGCGCCCACGCGTGATACGTCCCTTGCGGCCGCCACGTTTGCGGTCTTCGCCAGGACGCTCCGTCCGCGGCTCTGAACGTTGCTGGAAGCCGGCAGTTCCCGCGGGAGCGCGCACTTCAGCGCTGCCTTCATAGGCAGGGTCTTCAGGATCGACAAGCTCTTCATCCTCGTCACCGTCAGCATCCGCAAAGAGCTCTGCATCCTCGGGATCCTCTTCCTCGGATTCCCCGGCTTCTTCCACATCTTCGACCTCGTCCGCGTCAAGCTCTTCAATGAAACTCTCTTCGCTGTCACGACGGCTCTCAGCAAATGCCGCGGCCAGGGGTTCGCCGGCGGCGATAACTTCCGCTTCGCGATCATGGTCCATCGTTTCTTCTTCGAGGACTTCATTCTCGAAGGTGTCGTACTCCTCATGCAGAGCGACCGCATCGGGGTTGGAATGGTGCTCTTCCTCTTCCACCAACTCCTCTTCGAATACGCCTTCGCCGGCATCGAACCCATGCGGCTCCGTGCGCTGTTCCGCATGTGGTGTGGGCTCCTGAGCGTGATCGGATGACTTCTCTTCTTCAAATGTGGCATTCACGGCGGCTTCGGCGCTGACAGGATCCGGCCGTTCGGCGGCCTCAGACCTCGGCTGGTGCGATCCGACGTTCGCTTCGCGAACGTGAGGCATCTTCTCTTGTTCTGAGGAACTTCTGCTTTCCTCTTCGCGGTCCAATGCTTCCCGTCTCGGCGCAGGGATCTCTTCCTGTCGATCCTGATATGCCGGCTTCCTGTGCTCGCGAGAATGTGGGACACTCTCCTCGCGAACGGGACGGTCTTTGTATTTACGCAGGGTTTCGCCGGCAAGCAGACCCGCACCGGCAAGTCCAGCGGGCTCTACCAAGGTTGAGGGGCGGAAGGCACTCGTCGGCACAGTTGTGCCCGGCTTTGGGGCTTGAGGCTTTTCCGGCTCAGGGTTCGGGTTCCACTTGCGCAGCGATTCGCCGGGCAAAATGATGGGTGGCAGGTTGCCGCGTGAATCAATGCGGGGTTCGGTGCGGCCCTCATGGAAGTCGCTTCCGCTGTCTTGATGTTCACGAGACTGGTGCTCACGAGACTGCTGTTCGCGAGGCTGGTGCTCGCGAGGCTGGCGCTCGCGGCGATGGCGATCGCTTCCTCGATCTCGATCACGATCTCGATCACCCCGGTGTTCACGATTCGGCCGATCCAGCGATTCCGCAGGCTGGGCTGCTTGCTGCTGCGACACCTCCGGAGCGGCATGAAAATTCTGCTCGGGCCCGGTAGATTCAATCTCATCAGTAAAGTCACTGGAGAATTCCACCTCATCCTGCACGTTGCCGGAGAGGTCTCCCTCTAGTGAGGCACCCTGGAGGTTCTCATTTTCGGCGGCAACTCCGGTTTCAGGAGCATTGGTCCTGCCACCACGACGGCGACGCCCGCGGCGTCCGCGCCAGCGCCGGGGACCGTCTGTGCTCTGTTCGCCGGACTGCGCTGCGGTTTCGTCCTCCGCTGCCTGAATAGGAGTCTCTGCCTCAGCAGATTCAGCATCTGTGTAATCCGCCTCAAAAGCGGCGGGACCGGCGCTCTCAGTCGCAACCTCTAGAGGAGGCCGATTGCCCCGGTACGGTCCGCGATCCCCGGTTTGCAGGGGACGGTCGCTCCCACGATCTGGCCGACCTCCGCGCCCACGTCCACGGTCTTGGCGGTTTCTTCCACCGCCGCGAGGTTGCTCGGACTGGGGTGACGGTGCAGTTTGCAATTGGGATTGCGATTGCGATTGCTGGGCGGGTTCAATGTCGTCCTGGTCTTCTTCCAGGCCCTCGACAAAGTCGCTTACGTAAAGGAAGGCATCGCGTTCCAGGCCGATCTCGACAAATGCCGACTGCATGCCGGGAAGCACGCGGGTGGTTTTGCCTTTGTAAATGGAACCTGCGAGGGTGTATTCGTTCTCTCGTTCGAAATAGACTTCGACGAGCTGGTCATCTTCGACGATCGCCAGTTTCGTTTCGTGCGGCGTCGAGGTTACAAACAGTTCTTTAGACATGCTGTCTCCGGTCGCTCCGCCATTCAGGCGAGCGATACCGGCTCAGCGAAGTTGCGGCACAGGAAGGACCAGAGACGAACGCAGGCGCACCCACCCATCCGGGCTGTGCAGTTTTCCGATTTGGCTGTTAAGAGTCAGAATCTTCTTACCTGGATCGCTTTGTACTCTTCTGCCACGTGTGGCCACTCTGTCACTTGGTGGGGCCGTTAACCACATGGGTTCTTGTACTCTGAAAATCCTTTCCGGGCAGGCGCTTCGCCTTGCTGCCGGGTCGCCCATCGTCCGTGAGGGCGCAACGTGATTAACAAAAAATTTTAAGCACCTGCCCCGCATTCCGACGGCCGGCAGGCATGTGGCAATTTTTAGTTCACGAACCGCCGCATCCGGATATTCATCACAATCCCGAGCGAAAGGAACGTAAACATCACTGAGGAGCCGCCATAGCTCATCAGCGGTAAAGGGATACCGGTCACTGGCATAAAGCCGACCACCATCCCAACATTGATAAGGATGTGGAAGAGCAAAATCGCCACCACACCCATGATCACCGTTGTGCCTGCGCGATCCGGCGCCGTTTGGGCGTTTTGAATCAAGCGCATAAGCACGACAAAGTATAGCAGTAACAGGAACAATGCCCCCACGAATCCATGCTCCTCGGCGAAAGTGGCAAAAATGAAGTCAGTATGGGTTTCCGGAAGGAAGTTGCCCTGCGTCTGGGAGCCTTTGGCGATGCCCTTGCCCCAGATGCCGCCGGAGCCGACCGCGATCAGCGATTGTTGTAAGTGGTAGCCCGCGCCTCGGGGGTCCGCTTCCGGCTCCATAAAGCTGGTGAGACGCGCCTTCTGATAAGGCTTCAGCCCCCACTTCCAAACCGGCAGGATCAACAGGCTTCCGGCAATCAAGATGATGAGTGCCTGTTTCAGCCGGATCCCCGCCAAAAACATGCCCATGACCAGGATCGGCAGATAAGTGAGTGAGGTCCCGAGATCAGGCTGCTTTAGAACAAGGAGAAAAGGCACGCCAACCAACATCCCCCCTTTAAAAATATCCGGCCAAGTGAGTTCCCGCTGATTGAGCGAGACCACATAACGTGCAACCGTAAGTATCAACACCAGCTTGATCCATTCAGACGGCTGCAGATGCTGGCCTCCGGGCAGGCGGATCCAGCGCTTGGCGCCCAGGTATCGGGTGCCGACAACCATGACAGCGATCAGCGAGATCATGCCTGCGCCGTACATCCAATGGACGTTCTCCACCAGCAGCTGATAATTGATAAAGCTCAGCACAAACATCACGCCGACGCCCGCCACCACCCAATAGATCTGCTTGACGTGCAGGCCGTTGAACTTGGAGTTTCCCGAGGTAGCGCTGTAGATCTGGGTGATGCCGATGGCGCAGATGGCCAGCACAAAACCGAGAAGGGTCCAGTCAAAGTCCCGGAAGGTGAGGTGCTTCTGCACTTATTGCGCTCCTCCAGAAGCAGCGGCAGAGACTGCGGGAAAGACTAGCGCGCGCGGTTTGAACGCGGTACCCGACGCAACTTTGAAGTTGCCGGAATGGAGGGTTTCATGGGTTTTTCCGGATGCGTCCTGCTCAATGCGAGTCCAAACCCCCGCCACTTCCATAGTGTTCAAAGTCGACGAAGTAGAGAGGGCGGTCTGCACCGAAGCTTTGCGCTTCTTCTTCTCTACGTATGCTTTGAGAATCTGCGTCGCCAGCCGCGCTGCAAGTTTACCGTGCTCGCCCTGCTCGAAGAGCACCGCCACAACAACCTCGGGATTTTTGCGCGGGGTCACGCCGACGAACCAGCTATTGTCTTTAAATTCTGAACCCTTAAGTTTTGCGCGCGCGGCATTGCTGACGACCTGCGCCGACCCCGTCTTCCCTCCGATATCAATGCCCGGAATGTGCGCGCTGGGCGCGGTCCCTTCAGGCTCCAAAACTCGTGACATAGCATCGGTGATGAGCTCCCAATTATTGGACTCGATGGGCAGGGTGGTAGTCTCTTTCGCTTTCGCCGCGACCTGCTGATATTGTGCCGGAAGTTCGTCGGGAAATGCGACATGCGGCGTGACCATTCGCCCGCCACTCGCGATGGCAGCGATAGCGCGCGCTAACTGTATGGGAGTCACCGCGACTGCGCCTTGTCCGATGCTGACGGAAATGGTCTCACCGGCGTACCATTTTTGCTTAAAATTGCGGATCTTCCATTCCTCCGATGGCATGGTGCCCGCCACTTCCTGAGGAAGATCGATCCCGGTACGCTGCCCCAGTCCGAATGACTGCGCATACCTGGCGATGCGACCGATGCCGAGGCGCTCACCCAGCGTGTAAAAAAACGTGTCGCAGGATTGATAAATACCCTTGGTAATGTCCACTGCGCCGTGAGTCCGGTGCTCACCAGAGATCCAGCACTTGAAGTATCGTCCGTAAAAAGTTCCGCCACCAGGGCAATTCACGTGCAGTGTCTGCGCAATGCCCTCCTGTAATCCGGCTACAGACATGATGATCTTGAAGACTGAGCCGGGAGCGAGTTGCGCCTGGATCGCCTTATTGAGCAGCGGATGGGCTGGATCGGTGATGAGGTGCGTCCACTCGTCGCGAGAGATGCGAACGGCAAAATCATTCGGATCAAACGTAGGACGGCTGACCATGGCGAGGATCTCTCCATTGCGAGGGTCCATGGCGACCACCGCGCCATTCTTCCCTTCGAGCGCCTCTTCCGCGGCGATCTGCAGGTCGAGATCGATGGTCAGCTTGAGTGAATCACCGGGCTTTGCCGCTTGATGATCTAACCGCCGAAGCTCGCGCCCTTTACTGTCGACCTCCGAGCGTCGCTTGCCGTCTTCGCCTTTCAGAATGTCATTGTAGAACTGCTCAACCCCGGATTTGCCGACGATGTCACCCTGGTTGTAAAGCTCGAACTGGGGGCGATTCAGATCATCTTCACTCACTTCACCTACATATCCGATCACATGCGCGGCAAACCCATCTTTGGGATATAAGCGGCGATGAACCATGATGGTCTCAAGTTCGGGGATCTCCGTCTTGTGAGCTTCAATGAATGCGAGTTCATCTGGAGTAATGTCCTGCTTGATGATGATGGGCTCATATTTGGCGCGGCCCGTGAATTGGCGCAGCCGCTGCTTGATCTCATCGGCGGAAAGGTTCAGTCCGGCGGCGATCTTGGGGATCTTCACATCCATGTTCTGCGCATTCTCACGCACAAGCAAAGCGGAGAAAGATGGATAGTTGTCCACGATGATGCGGCCTTCGCGATCGAGGATCTTTCCGCGAGGGGCAAGGATGGGCACCGTCTTCACCCGGTTCATCTCTGATAATGATTCGTAGCGATCGTTGCCGGCGACCTGCAATCGCCACAGTCCAAAGATAAGCAGCAGGAAGATGCCGAGGATCGTGTATTGCACGCCCGTCAGCTTGGCAGGTGAGATTTTTTCTTCGTGACCTATCGGCATAGCATGCGAACCCCGGATGGAGCTTCGCTCATAGATCCAGTATCAACCCTGAAGCTGTTTACTGCATTAAGTAGATAGCCGGATACGGCGGCGGGCATCCTGCTTAGTACTAAGTCACTTCCGTTGCTTCAGCCTGTCCAATGCGACGAAGAGCACCACGGCGAGCAACGCGTTCGCCAATGCGGCGGCTAGCTCATGTCCCCAACGGAAAGGAATGGGCATCTGCGCCATGCTGCGCGCCACCTGATACAACATGCGGTGCAGCAAATAAAAACTGAATGTCATGATGAGACGCGAACCGGGATTCTCAACATCCACTTTCGCACCGATCGAGGAGGCGATGTATCCCACCACGGTCTTTGCCATACCGAATAATCCGATAGGGAGTTGGGTGAGTGCGTCCTGCAGTACTCCGATCACACAACCTGTCACCGTACCGGCGATGGGATTCCGCCGCGCAACGGAAAAAAACAAAACCGTCAGCAAAGGGAGATCAAAGACTGCAAAGAAAGGCAGACGCAAAGGCAGTGATGCCTGGATCGCCAGGGCAAGCAGCGGAACCAGGATGCTGGTGGCCCAGCTGAAGGTGTGGACCTCAACTCCTTCGCGAGAGATCGAACGTCTTGCCACTAGCGGGGAGTTTCCTTTGGAGTGTCGGTGGGGTTCGGGGCGGTGGGCTTCAGGGCCGTAGGCTTCTTTGCAGGCGTGGTCACTTGGTTCGCTTTGGCATTACCTGCGGTCTTTACGACAATCGTTGCGGCAATTTTGTTGATTGGAGCTTTAGCCGCCTTTGGACTCGCTTGCATAGGCTGGCTTGCAGGCGCAACTGCCGTCTTCTTGTTTGCGGGATCCGTGATCGAGGTGGCTGGACCCGTGGTCTTCCCAGGTGTCTTTGCAGGTGTTGCTGCAATGCCGAGTACCGGAGTCTCTGGTTTCGTAGGATCCGCCGTCAGCTCTTTTTTGGGAACAGATGGAAGGCGCTGCGCTAGCATGTCCGCGGCTTTCATTGGTCCACTGGTCGAGTCAGTGGCATAGGGCGTTCGCTCCACCACCTCGGTGATGACGAGAACCTCTTCCAATCGAGAAAGATTCACCGCCGGTCTCACTTTGATAGCGAGGAAGGGATCGCGTTCGCGGTCAGGCATCACGCTTTCCACGGTCCCCACTAACATTCCCTTGGGGAATACCCGATCACCCCCGGTGGTAAGCACACGGTCACCGGTCTGGATCTTCTCATCCGCCATCACATAAAGAATCTCCGGATAGCCCGCAGTGGTGCCCTTTAGGATGCCGTTCAGCCGCAGCCGTTCGAGCATAACGCCGGCGCCGCTGGTGGGATCATTGATCAGCAATATCTGCGAAGTGGTGCGGTCAGCCCGGGTGACTTTGCCCACGATGCCGTCCGGCGTGATGACCGCCATGCCAGGCTCCAATCCATCACGCCGGCCACGGTTCACATACACCACGCGAGAGAGCTCAGTGCCACTGGTGCCGATCACCTCCGCAGCCACGGTCTTGGATGGGAATTGTTGCTTGAAGCCGAGCAATGCCTGTAGCCGCCGGCCTTGTTCGGCGTCCTCATGCATGCGCACCTGCTCCATCCGCAAGCGGTTCACTTCTTCCTGCAGCAGGTCATTGTCACGGCGCATTCCGCGCAGGTCGATGTAGCTATGCCACAGTCCGCGAACAGCAACGCCGGTATTCACCGCCGCCTTCTGAAAAGGGGAGACCATTGCCACCGCCCACACTCGGAGGAGACGGGTCCCGCCTTCCTGTGTAACGGTAGGGCCCTGCATGGGATCGGTGTTCTTGACCCGAACCTTTACCTGGGTAGCGAGGGCGATCATCTGGACAAAGAGCAGCACCACCAGCACTGTCTCCTTCCGGTATCGGGTAAAAAAGTTTTCCATCGCGCTTTCAAATGCGGAAAGGTGGAGCAGTGCTCCACCTCCGCGGACAGGATCATGGGTTCATGGCAGACTATGCGTAATCGATCGAGATCTTGCGCAGAAGCTTGAAATCGCTGAGCATCTTGCCTGTGCCCAAGACAACGCTAGCGAGCGGATCGTCCGCGATCGAGACCGGCAAACCGGTCTCTTCGCGGATGCGCTTGTCCAGGTTCTTGAGCAATGCGCCACCGCCGGTAAGAACGATGCCACGATCACTGATGTCCGCGCTCAGCTCCGGCGGGGTGCGCTCCAGCGCGACGCGAATGGCATTCATGATCGTTCCGGCACATTCACTCAGTGCCTCGCGGATCTCGCTGTCATCCACGGTGATGGTCTTGGGCACACCCTCGATCAGGTTGCGGCCTTTGATCTCCATGGTCAGGGGCTTATCCAGCGGGAAGGCAGAGCCGATCTCCATCTTGATCTGCTCGGCGGTGCGCTCGCCGATCAGCAGGTTATATTTTCGCTTCAGATAATTCATGATGGCTTCATCCATCTGATTACCCGCCATACGCACGGAACGCGAATAGACGATCCCGCTAAGAGAGATGACGGCAATGTCCGTGGTACCACCGCCGATATCGACCACCATATTGCCGCTGGGCTCGGTGATGGGCAGGCCGGCGCCGATGGCGGCAACCATCGCCTGTTCCACCAGATAGACTTCGCTCGCTTTTGCGCGATAGGCGGAATCCATGACTGCTCGTTTTTCTACCTGGGTGATCTCAGAAGGAACGCCGATCACGATGCGCGGATGCACCAGCATCTTTCGGTTGTGCGCCTTCTGGATGAAGTAGTTGAGCATCTTCTCAGTGTGGCGGAAGTCCGCGATCACGCCGTCTTTCATCGGCTTGATGGCAACTATATTGCCCGGGGTGCGGCCTAACATCTCTTTGGCTTCTTTGCCCACCGCCTCCACTTCATTGGTGTTTTTGTTTACCGCGATGATGGAAGGCTCATTCACCACGATGCCCTTGCCCTTGGCGAAGACCAGCGTGTTCGCGGTGCCGAGATCGATCGCCAGGTCGCTCGAGAACATGCTGAAGAGCGAGCGAATGTTATGTACGCGGGAGTTTTGATTACCATTTGCTGACATATAAAATCTGACTTCCTATTTAATCCTAAATGCTCTGCACCAGGTCAGCTAGACACTAGAGGCCAGGACCGAGACTCTGACCACAGGTGAAGTGAAGTAACCGATCGGAGCTGTGCGATCTCGCACAAAAGAGGAACGTCCTACTGAATCACTACTTTCTTGGTTTGCGTGCTGACACCGCCACGCGTGTTCTGCGCGGTAATGGTGATCACGCTTTCTCCGTTGGGAAGCGGTGGAGTCAGATAGCGGAAAGTCCCATCGCCCCCTATAAGCGGCACCTCTCCCCCGTTCACCATCACGCGGGCGGCGGGATCGGTCTTGCCCCGTACCTCGATGATACGCCCATGTTGCACGAAAGGCTCTAGCTGCAATGAGAGCCCATTCTCGTTGTTTCGCGGGATGATGGTGAAGCGATTTCGCTCGCTTTCAATCGATTCCCGGCCGCGTTCATCCACCGATTGCATGGACCAGTAATAGGCGCCTTCCGGCATGCCGGAGACCTGTAATTCAGTCGCCGCGGTCTTCTTGTCCATCACCAGTTGGGTAAAGTATGGGTTCTTGGATACGCGGACGTGATAGATCTTCGCCCGCTCCATGGGGGTCCAGGAGAACCTTACTTCCCCCCCACCGGCGCTACTGAAGATGGGCATCATGTTGGACGGATCGATCAAAGTGGGCGGGCCGATCTCGCGGGACTTCGCCATGGTGGCAGAATCGGCTTTGAACGAAACCTTTTCGAACTCTGAAAGACTGACGGTCTCTCCATTGCGCTGGACTTCACCGGATCCTTTCTTCACCAGGATCTCGCGTTTGTCTGCTCGGGGATCATTTTTCACCTCAGCCGCGGATTCCGGCGCCAGGTTCGCGCGTGCGCCAGCCACGATCACTTGTGACTGTGATCCCTGCGAGTAAGTGGCAGTAGCCAGGTCCACGGTGCCGGTCGTGACCTGCACGGCAACGTTGGTCTGCTGCTCGGCATTGGTCGAGTTCTCCTCGATCACGATCA